>DATMVE010000026.1:0-31219 GCA_035563515.1 Pyrinomonadaceae bacterium | reverse complement strand
GAGCTTGTGGCCCCCGACGGCGCCCGGCGGCGGCCCGGCGAGCTTCTCGGCCGAGCGCGCGATGGCGCACGTCGAGGCGCTCGCGGCCAGGCCGAGGCCTGCGGGCTCGGCGGCGCACCGCGCCGCCCGGGAGTACATCGTGACGGCGCTGCGCGAGAGGGCCGGACTCGAGGCCGAGGTCCGCAGCGCCGCGGCGACGAGCACACGTTACGGCGTGCCGTACGACGCGGCGCGCGTGCACAACGTCGTCGCTACGATCCGGGGGACCGACCCGTCGCGCCGGATCGTCCTCATGGCTCACTACGACACCGTGCTCACGAGCCCCGGCGCGGGTGACGACGCGGCCGGCGTCGCCACACTCCTCGAAGCGGGCCGAGCGCTCGCCGTCGAGTACGGCGGCGCGCCCGAAGTGACGCTGCTCTTCACCGACGCAGAGGAGGTCGGCGCCCTCGGTGCCGAGGCGTTCCTCGCGTCCGGCGGCCTCGACCCGGGGCGGACGACGGTGCTCAATTTCGACGCGCGGGGCAATGAAGGGCCGTGCGCGCTCATCGAGACGGCGGGGGACGAGGGCAGGCTCGTGCGGACCCTGGAGCGCTCGGGCGCGCCGGTCGCGGCGGCGTCGCTCGCGCCGACGCTCGCGCGGCTCCACGGTGTCGGGACAGACTTCCGCCCGTTCCGCGAGGCGGGCGCGGGCGGGTTGAATTTCGCGATTGTCGACGGCGTCGCGCGCTACCACACGCCGGCCGATACGCCGTCGGCGCTCGACCGGGAGAGCGTTCAGCGACAGGGCGAAGCGGCCGTCGCTCTCGTACGCGCGCTCGGCGACGGCACCGACGAAGGCTCCGGCGCCGTGTCCTACTTCACGGCGCCGTGGGCCGGCCTCGTCGTCTACCCGCGGTTCCTTGACTTCGTCGCGGCGGCGCTGGCGACTGTGCTCGTCGCGTTCTGGGTCGTGTCGGCGGTCAGGCGCGGAGACTCGTCCTGGGCCGGGCTCGGGGCGTCTGGGCTCGCCGCGGTCGCGGCCGTGATGCTGGCGGCGGTCGCGTGCTACGCCGGGTGGTGGCTCGTGCGCGCGCTCGGGGCGGGGCCGGCGCCCGGGCTGGCGGATCCGTACGAGCCGAACCCGTACCGGTTCGCCGCCATCCTGCTCGCGGCGGGGACGGCACTCGGCGTTGCACGCGCCGCGCGGCAAATAGGCGTGACGGCGCCAACCGGCCTCCCAGTCATCGCCGTCGCCGTGCTCTGGGGGCTCGTACTCTGGCTCCCCGGAGCGGCATATCTCCTCTCAGTCCCGATGCCGTTCGTTGCGCTGCATGCGGTCGCGTCGGGCGGCAGCCGCGGCGCGCCGGTAGCGCGAGCCCTCGGCGCCGCAGCCGCGTCACTCCCGGTCGTACTCGTCTGGGCCCAGGTCCCATACGTCCTGCTCGCGGGGCTACGGCTCTCGGCGGCCTGGGCGGCCGGCGCGGTCGCGGCGTTCGCCGTGCTTCTCTGCGCGTCGGTGTTCGAACGGGCGCGCTTCGCGGTCGACGGCCGCGTCGCGGCGGTGCTGGTCGCGCTGGCGGCCGTCGCGGCGGGTGTTGGAGTCTCGCGCGCCGGCGCTTCGACCGAGACGCCGCGCCCCGTCTCGGTCGCCTATGCGCTCGACGCGGACGCCGGTCGCGCCTTCTGGGTCTCGGACCGCAAGACCGCGGGCGAACCAGAGGATACGATTTTCGCGAACGCGCTGCCGCTCGAAGCGCTCCCACGGTTCCTCGGCGAAGACGACGCGCTCGCGCGGGCCGCGGCGGCGGATGCGCTTGTGGTTCCCGGGCCGGAGGTCGCACTCGTCGGCGAGGCGGCCGGGGACGGGCGTCGCGATCTGACCGTCCGTGTGAGATCACGCCGGGGGGCGCCGTGGCTCCACGTGTTCGTCGAAACGGGCAAAGTCATCGGCGCGGCGGTGGACGGCACTGCGTTCGAGAACAGGGCCGGCGGCGCTGGCGCGGCCGAAGGCGCCGTCTGGGGGTTCCGACACATCGGCGCTGGCGACGAGGGCTTCGAGTTGAAGCTCGTCGTCGACCCGGCGGGCGGCCCGGTGCGGATCACGGTCGTCGACCAGTCCCCAGGGATCGAGAACCCGGTCGCGGCGCGGCTCGGGCCCGACGCGATGTACGCCCGCTCGTGGGTCGCGGGCACGACGCTCGTGCGGCGCTCGTATTCGTTCTGAAGCCACGTGCCAGAACGGCGCGCTGGCGCTCATAGCGGCGGCGTTCGGGAGAGGACCTCATACCGATGGGAATGAGCATCTGGCAAATCATCAGGCGGTTAACACCCTTCGTCAGACCATACAGCCGTTGGGTCGCTCTATCCCTGGCGCTGACCCTCATAGGGGCCCTGGCGGCCCAGGTCAACCCCGTGGTATTGCGGTACACGGTGGACACCATCGAGCGACTCATGAGGGAAGGCAGGACCGCTTCACAGGGGGCCTCGCTCCTCATGCTAATCAGCGCCGTCCTGCTCGGCAAAGAACTCGTCAACATGGGAGTGAGGTACGGGCAGAATCTGTTCGGCGAGAAAATCCGTGTCAACGTGTCGAGCCGCCTCGCGCAATTCGCCGTCGAAAAAATCCTCACCTACCGCCTCTCCTTTTACACTGACTCCGACAACCAGACAGGCATCCTCCAGACGCGCATAGACCGCGGGGCGGAGAGTCTGACCAAGCTCGTGCAGAGCGCGTTCATAGACATCCTGCCACTTTTCGCCAGCGCGCTTCTGGCGCTCGTCATCATGTTCCTGGCGAACGTCTACGTCGGCCTGGTCGCGTCGGCCGTCATGCCCGTCTATTTTCTGCTGAGTCACAGGCAGGCTTCGATGCTCAAGGGCGCGCGCCGCGGCCTGCGCGCCCTGCGCGAGCAGAAGAACAACGGGCTCCACACCATCATCGAGTCAATCGTCGTCATCAAGTCGTTCGTCCGCGAGGAGTACGAAAAAGAGAAACAGCTTCGGCTCCAGCAGAACCTCGTGGACGCGCAACTGAAGCAGAGGCGGACGAACTTCATCTTCGACGGGTTGAAGACCTTCGTCGAGCAGATCGGCGTCGTGCTGATCATCATTCTGACGGCTTACCTGGTCCTCGGGGGCTGGATGTCAATCGGCGCGATCATGTTCCACATCATGCTGTTCGGTAACGTCTCCGCGCCGATCAGGCAGTTGCACAGAATCTACGACGAGATGAACGACGCCCTGACCTACGCCGAAGGCTACTTCCAGATTCTGGACGCCGACGACCAGATCGAGTCGGCCGGCGAACTGGACGTGTCGCGACTGCGCGGCGCTTTCGAGTTGGTGGACGTGAGCTTCACTTACCCGAACGGCACGCAGGCCCTGCACCACGTCAACATGAAAATCCCGCCCGGCCGGACGGTCGCCTTCGTCGGCCTCTCGGGGGCCGGGAAGTCCACGCTCCTCAACCTCCTGACGAGGTTCTACGCGCCCACGAGCGGGAAGATTCTGCTCGACGGCAAAGAGCTTTCCGAATACAAGACCGATTTGCTGCGCCGGAAAATCGGCCTGGTGCTGCAAAAGAACCACATTTTCAAAGGCACGATTGAGGAGAACATTCGCTACGGCAAGATCAACGCGTCGTCCGCGGAAGTCGTCGAGGCCGCCCGCAAGGCTTACCTGCACGACCAGATCGAACAACTCCCGAACAAGTACGAGTCCGAGGCGCACCTGCTCTCCGGCGGGCAGCAGCAGCGCATCGCCATCGCGCGGCTGTTCCTCAAGGACCCGCCCGTCATCTTCCTGGACGAGCCGACGGCGAGCCTCGACGCGGTCGCGACCGAGCAGATTAAGAACAGCCTGGACGCCATCAAGGAGGACCGCACCACGGTCGTCATCTCGCACAGCATTTCGCAAATCATCGACTCATCGACGCCGACATCTCGCACAGCATTTCGCAAAATCTTCGTGCTCAAGGAGGGGCGCGTCGTGGAGCACGGCACGCACGACGAGTTGTACGAGAGGGACGGGACTTACCGCGAAATATTCGACGCCTCGGCCCGGAGCCTGAACTTAGATAAAATATCCAGGACCCTGGGCGCGGAAGCGGCCCCGGATTTAGCGCATTAAGGCTCACCCGCTCGACTAAAAAAACTATGAGACTTATCCAGGCCATCATACTAACTGCTTCGCTAATAACAGTCGCTTGCACCCCCGCGCGCGTTCCCTTCTCGGCGATACCCATCCCGCCGGCGGCCGAGTTGGCGAAACTGGAAGGCCCGGAGGAGGTGCCGATTGATTTAACCCAGGGCGATATTTATGAAGCCGTGCGAGAGAGTCACGGGAAGCCGCGGATAGAAATCTACGCCCTACCTGCCGAGACGGATTGGGCCAAGGTCGCACAGTTTTATGCGGAGCAGTTGAACGGCAAGGACTGGCAGACTGAGCCGAGGTTCTCAAGGAAGAAGGGCTACTACGAAATGACGGGCTGGAGCAGGGGCGGGAGATTTGACCGGCAGGCATTAATCGTCGCGTTCCTGGGGAAGCCGGAAGGGGCGCGTAGAAATTATTTATTGGTCGCGCTGGCGCCTCTGGAGGATAACTAACATAATTCGCGAGGCGCAGGGCCGAATTATTCGGCCGTCGCGCTCGAAAGAGCAAGCCTCAAATAAGTAAGATGATGACGCCGTTTACTCTGGTCCGTTGCCCGCGCCCGTGAGCTGTGGTACTGTTGAGCATCGTCGAGGGCGCTCCTTCCCGGCCCGGAATATTCCGGGAGTCCTTATTACAATTACATTCAATCGTCGGCTGGCCCCGCAGGATGCGCCCAACACCTCCGGCCCGTTAGCGCCCGGCACAGAACACTACAAAACGCGATTCAAGCCAGCTAAGTCCGAATAGTCCGAAGTAATCAAATGCACCGCCCATTCTATTTCCAGAAGCCCTCCCTTGTCGTTTCAGCCGTCGTCTTCGTCGCCTTCGCGGTGATGTGGCTGTCGAGCGCGACGGGCGAAGCCGCGGAATGCCTGACCCCGACGTTCACGGCCGCGCCCGCCGCCCCTGTCAGCGGCAACCCCTCGGCCGTCGCCGTCGCCGACTTTAACGGCGACCTCAAGAATGACCTGGCGGTCGCCAATCAAACGTCCAACAGCGTGGCCATCCTCCTGGGCGCGGGCGGCGGCAGTTTCGGCGCGCCCACGTATGTCACGGTAGGGAGCACGCCGCGCGCCGTCGCCGTCGGGAACCTTAACGCGGACGCCTTCCCGGATGTGGCGGTGACGAACTACGCCTCGAACTCCGTCTCGGTCTTGATAGGGACCGGCGCGGGCACCTTCGTCAAAGGGACGGACGTGCGCGTCGGCGCGGGGCCGCGCGGTGTCGGCGTGGCCGACTTCGACAAGGACGGGAAGGGCGACCTGGTGGTGGCGAACCAGGGGTCTAACAGCATCAGCGTGTTGAAGGGCCTCGGCACGGGCGCCTTCAACGCCGCGGTCAACTACGCGAGCGGCACGGGCCCGACGGCCGTCGCCGTCGCGGACATGAACGGGGACGGCAACAAGGACTTCGTCGTCACGAACGAAGGCTTTATAACGGCCACGATCTTTATCAACTCGGGGACGGGGACGTTCCCGTCCGCGGTCTACACCAGCAGCCTGGGGACCGAACCCCGCGCCGTGGCCGTGGCGGATTTCGACAACGACGGCTGGCAAGACCTGGCGGTCGTCAACCGCAACTCGAACCAACTCAGAATCCAGCCCATCAAGCCTCCCCCCGTCCCGACCATCCCCTTTATGACGGACAATCCCGTGGCGACAACCATCGGACAAAACCCCGTCGCGGTCGTGGCCGGCGACTTCAACGGCGACGGCAACGCCGACGTCGCCGTCTCTTACGAGAACGGCACGAAGGTTTCCAGGCTCCTGGGCGGAGGCAATTACAGGTTCGGCGGGATTGCTGACTACCAGGTCGGGTCGAACCCGCTCGGCCTTGCGCTCGGCGACTTCAACGGCGACGGCAAGCCGGACCTGGTGACGGCCAACAACGCGGCGAACAGCGCCTCGATCCTGCTCAATACTTCGTGCGACCCGCCGCCCCCGCCGCCGCCTTCCCCGACGCCGACGCCGTCGCCGACTCCCAGGCCCACGCCGCCCCCGCCGGGCCCCGACGGACTGATCGCCTTCGCCAGCTTCGTCCCGGACCAGCAGTACGAAATCTTCGTGATGACTTCCGACGGCAAATACCCCACGAGGCTGACCTACAACTCCGACAACAGCACGGGCGAGATGCCGCCCGAGTCGGACTTCCCCGCGTGGTCGCCCGACGGCAGCAGCATCGCTTTCCGCATCTTCAGCATCGAGCAGAACATCAGCGGCCTCTACTTGATTGACGCCGACGGCTCTAACCAGAGGCCGCTCACGCACGGGTACGCCGAGCACCCCACCTGGTCGCCCGACGGCAACCGAATCGCCTTCATCTCCCAGAGCCCGACCACCTTCAAGTTCGACATACACGTGGTCAACTCCGACGGCACAGGCGAGACGAACATTACCAACGACGCGGAGCAGGACAACGCCCCGGCGTGGTCGCCCGACGGCTCGAAGATAGCCTTCATGCGCGTCGTGCCGGGAGGGACGTTCAATATTTTCACCATCAACCCGGACGGCAGCGGCCTTAAGAATTTGACCGGCAGCACGCAGCCCGAGAGGTTCCCCGCCTGGTCGCCCGACGGCTCGAAGATAGCCTTCAGCAGGGGCAACCAGATTTTCGTCATGAACGCCGACGGCAGCAACGCGGGGCCGCTCCCGACCAATGCCTTCGGCTGGCAGCCGACGTGGTCGCCCGACGGCTCGAAAATAGTTTTCCTCGTCGGCGGCTCGGACAGTGGCGAGCTGTACGTGATGAACGCCGACGGCTCGGACCAGAGGCCGCTGACGAACGCCCCGGCCGCCGCGCTCAAAGAAGCCTACCCGAGCTTCGCGGCGAGCGCCCTGGCGGCTGACGCGAGCAAGCAGCCCAACTGGCAGCGAAATCCGCCACAGGCCGTCTTCGTCAACGACGTCAAAATCAGGGAGGGCAATGCGGGGACGGCCAACGCGGTCTTCACCGTCAAACTGTCGCAGGCTAACAGCAAGGTCGTGACGGTCAACTACGCGACGGCCAACAGCACGGCCGGCAGCACGAGCGACTACGCCGCTGCCGGCGGCACACTCACATTTAACCCAGGCGTCACCAGCAAAACGGTCTTGGTGAAGGTCAACGGCGATTTGAACATCGAGCCGGACGAAAAGTTTTTCCTCAACCTGAAGAGTCCCACCAACGCCGCGATGGGCGACGCACAGGGGGTGGGGACCATCATCAACGACGACTTCGCCGGCACCTTACAGTTCAGCGCCTCGGCCTACACCGTGTCGGAGGCCGCGGCCAGCTCCACCATCACAGTCACGCGCACGGGGGGCAGTCTCGGGGCCGTCACCGTCGCTTACGCGACCAGCAACGGGACGGCGAGCGCCACCAGCGACTACGCCTCGGCCACGGGCACACTCACGTTCGCCCCCGGCGACACTGCGCCCAAGACTTTCACCGTGACGATAAAAAACGACCTGCTGGACGAGGCTAACGAGATTATCAACCTCAGGCTCGGCAGCCCGACGGGCGGGGCAAAGTTGGGGGCGCGTAGCGTGGCGGCGCTGTCAATCGTGGACGACGACACGCCGCCGAGTATCACCGTAACGAACGCCAGTGTGGCGGAGCCGGACACAGGCGTCCGCGGGGCCGTCTTCTACATCAGGCTCTCCCGCGCGAGCGGCCGCCCAGTCACCGTGAAGTACGCCACCGCCAACGGCACGACCAGCGCGGCGGCTGCGGGCACGGACTACACGGCAGTAGCTTTGACCACGCTGACGTTCACGCCGGGACAGACCGCGAAGATCATCAACGTGCAGGTCAAGGGCGACACTGTGAAGGAACTCAACGAGACGTTCTTCGTCAACCTGAGCGCGGCCACCAACGCCGCCATCGCCGACGGACAGGGCCTCGGGACAATCGTGAATGACGACTGAGGTTTTATCACCCGCCCTCAGATGATTCGAGCGGCAGTTCTCTTCCCGAGTCTTCGCCGCCCGAGTCATCTGGACCCGCGGGCCAATCGCACTGGTTTCGACCAGGCGGCACTGGACGGCGTGAAGAGAGTAGCAAGGCCCTAACATTAGTTCGGGACGCGACCCTTCACCGCGTTGGCCCGTGCGCCGTAGGTGATGCGGCCGGTGTCATCCGCCGGCAGGCGCGCTCGCATCCGCGCTTTGAGGAGCGCGAGGTTCTCGGGCGACATCGTTGCGAGCTGCGGGCCGACGCTCGGCCCCCCCAGGACGGTCGCCCAGTAGTCGTCGAAATCAGCGAACGTCCGCCGCACGGTGATCTCCCGCGTTTCGACCGAATCCAAGCCCGCACCAATCCACAAGTCCCGCATCGCGTCCATCCGGGACGCGTCAGGGCTCGGCGGCACCGGGACCGCGACGCCCAGCCCGCGCATTTCAGCCTGCAACGCCTCGTAAGGAAAACCGCCGCCGACCATGTCCCACGCATAGGCCGTGACGGTGCCGCCGGGGCGGACCACCCGCGCCATTTCGGCAACACCTTTGGCCGGGTCTGGAACGAAGAAGATGACGAGCGGCATGACGGCCGCGTCGAACGTGTCGTCGGGGAAAGGCTGCGCCATCGCGTCGCCCCGGCGGAACTGTGCGACGCGAGACGCGGGCCGCGCGCGGGCGTAGGCGAGTTGCCCCTCGGACGGGTCTATCCCCTGGACCGAGAGTGGCGCACACCGCTCGACGAGCATCTCGGTGAAAGCGCCGTTGCCGCAGCCGACGTCTAGCCACCGCAAGCCTGATTCCGGCGCGAGCCAGTCGAGGAAAGCTTCGCCCGCGAGCTGGCTCCACTTGCCCATGTATCGTTCGTAGGCGGCCCCGTCGTCGAAGCGGATTTGGTCTGTCACCGTTAGTGTTTCCCTCCGGTCTGGCTGCCCGAGAAAAGTGTTGCTAGACCGCGGCGTCTCGCGCCGCATGACGCCCGGATTGACCGGGCGGTTAAGATTGCATCAGGCATTCAATCCCCGCGAATGAAAAGCGCGCTGATTCCGCTCCCGTTGCACGAGTCGTTGGACCGCCCCCGGATTATACCATCCGACCCGCCGCTTGTTTTCCCGGGCCTCAACGCCCGAGACTCGACTCCCTCGCGGATGAGAAGCGTCGCCTAACTTTCCGATTAGGCCCGACGCGTAATCAGCGCCCGAGTCCGGGGATTATTTGAATCTTGAAGATGACCGCGAAGCAGGATGATGTTATAGATGTGATGCTATCAGCTTCGGCGAGGGCCACGACGCGGGGTGTCAGACAGGGGTCGAGGCTACAATTGAAAAAGGTGTGTTATATCAGGCACATGGTTTCACTTCCAAAAATCCGGCGCTCATTACTTCTCCCGTCTCTCTTCTGCCTCATGTTTTTGTCCTGTGACAGAGGGCCGGCCCCGCCCGGCGGGGAGGTGGCCGAGCACATGACGGCTTTCGACGGGGGCAAGTTCGACGCCTCGGGCGTCGCCGGCGTGCCGGGGGCGGACGGGGTCCTTTTCGTCGACAACGGGCGGGAGGGGCAAGTCTTCTGGATGAGCCTCGACGGCAGCGGCAGGCAAGTCGGCGCGATTAAACCGGTCGACCTCGGCGTCAGCATCGAAGACATCGAGGGCATCACCACGGACGGGACATATTTCTACGTCGTCAGCTCGCAGTCCAGGCCGAAAGCCATCGAGAAAGACGGGCTCGTCAGGTTCAAGTTCGACGCGCGGACTCAGAGGGCCGAAGGGGTCGAGTCGCTCGGCGGGCTCAAGAATTTTCTGGTGGAGAGCGTGGCCGAACTCCGCTCGGAGGGCGAGCGAATGGGTAAAGACGGCGGCCTCAACATCGAAGGGCTCGCCTGGGACGCGCGGCGCAATCGCCTGCTACTGGGCCTGCGCTCGCCCGTCGTCGACGGACACGCCCTGCTCGTGCCGCTCAGGCTGCGGGACGCGCGGGGCGCCTTCTCCACCGGGAACCTGGAAGTGGAGGGCTCGAAGGCGATTCGCCTGCCCCTGAGGGGGGTCGGCGTCCGTGGCATCGAATACGACGGGCGGGCGAAAGTATTCCGGGTAATCAGCGGGGCGACGGAAGACCAGGGCCAGACGGATTTCGGGCTCTGGGAGTGGAACGGGGACGAATTGCAGCCCGCCGTGACGGAGACGAAAAGGTTCGACAACGACTTGAAGCCGGAGGGGGTGGCGAGGGTGTCGGCCGGCGGACGCGATTTTATTTTCATCGTCTGCGACGCGAGCGGCTACACGATTATCAATTAGCGGCAGGCCGCCTTTATTCTTTGCCCTGACTGGAGGAGATAAAGGTTTGCGGATTTTGCTGGTCGAGGATGAGCCGGACGCCGCCAGGATGCTCGCCAAGGGACTCCGCGAGGAAGCGTACGCCGTGGACGTCGCCGGGGACGGCGAGCGGGCGCTTGAGCAGACGTACATCAACGATTACGACCTGATCATCCTCGACGTCATGCTTCCGGGCAAGGACGGCTTCGAGGTCTGCCGCGAATTGCGGGCGGCGGGTTCGGCCGCACCCGTCCTGATGCTCACGGCCCGCGACGCGGTCGAGGACAGAATCGTCGGGCTCGACTCGGGGGCCGACGATTACCTGTCGAAGCCCTTCGACTTCGAAGAGTTGCTCGCCCGCGTGCGCGCGTTGCTGCGCAGAAAGCCCGCTCTGTATCCTGAAATCATCAACGTCGCGGACCTATCCATCGACACTCGGGCCCGGCGCGCGCGGCGCGGGGGCAAAGACATTGACCTCACCGCCAAGGAATACGCGCTGTTGGAATACCTGTCACGGCGCGCCGGCGAGGTGGTCGGACGCGCCGACATCGCCGAGCACGTCTGGGACAACTCCTACGACCCCTTCTCGAAGGTCATAGAGGTCTTCATCCAGCGCCTGCGCCGCAAGATTGACGAGGGCCGCGGGCTGAAGCTGATTCGCACGCGGCGCGGCGAAGGCTACGTGCTGACTGCGAAGGGGGCGGGCGCGGATGATTAACACGCTCAGGGGGCGGCTGACGCTCTGGTACGTGAGCGCGCTCGCGCTGATCCTCGCCACGTTCGGCGTTGCCGTTTACGTCATGCTGTCGCGCGCGCTGCACAGGCGCGTGGACGAGGCCCTGCGCTCGACCCTCGAAATCTCCATCACCTCGCTCACGCACGACACGCAGGAAGGCCAGTCGAGCCAGAGCGCCGCGCAGAGCACGGCCGCCGAGCTCTCCCACCCGCAGCAGGCGATGATGATCTTCGACGGCGAGGGGCGGCTGCTCGCCGAGCACCCTTACGAGGAGGACTTACACATACGCCTGCCCGACCTGGCCGCGATACCCGGCGACGAGGTCTACCTCTACACCGTGACGGAGCAGCGTGGCGCGGACGACCGCCACCGCCTCGCCGTGCGTCGGGTCAGAATCCCGCCGGCGAACACCCCGTACATCATCCTCGCCAGCCAGCCGCTCGAAGCGGTCGAGGAGGAGCTCGAATCGCTCCGCGAAATACTCTACTTCGCCGCGCCGGCGGCGCTGCTCCTGGCGGGCCTCGGCGGCTGGTTCCTGGCCCGCCAGGGACTCGCGCCCGTGGCCGCCATGGCGAAGAGCGCGCGCCGGATCGGGGCCGGGGGGCCAGACAGACAACTGCCGGTCGCGGACCCGCGCGACGAGCTGGGCCAACTCGCCACCGCCTTCAACGAGCTGCTCGCGCGCCTCAACGCGGCCTTCGACGAGCAGCGCCGGTTCATGGCCGACGCCTCGCACGAGCTGCGCACCCCGCTCTCCGTGATGAGCACGGCCGCCGGCGTGACCCTGAAGAAAGGACACCGCGCTGAGGAGGAGTACCGTGAGGCGCTACAGATGATGGCCGAGCAGACCCGCCGGCTCTCCCGCATCGTGCAGGACATGTTCACGCTGGCGCGCGCCGACGCGGGCCGCTACCCGCTGCGCAAGCAGCCACTCTACCTGAACGACTTGCTCGAAGAAGTGTCACGCGCCGGCGAAATGCTAGCCTCCGGCAAGGGACTGACCATCGAGCTTTCCAACCTGCCGGAGTCTGCCTACCACGGCGACGAGGACCTCCTGCGCCAGATGGTCTTAAACCTGGTGGATAACGCCGTCAAGTTCACGCCCCCCGGCGGCAGCGTCAGACTCGGTCTGGAGCGCGGCGACGGCGAATACCTGCTCTCGGTCTCGGACACGGGACCCGGCATCACCGCCGAGGCGCGCGCACACCTCTTCGAGCGGTTTTACCGCGAAGACAAAGCGCGCTCGCGCGCGGGGGACGGCGGCGCGGGACTCGGGCTCGCCATCGCCCGCTGGATCGCCGAGGCCCACGACGGCGAACTCTTTCTGGCCGGCTCAGGCGGCGCGGCCGGCGCGACCTTCACCGTCCGGCTCCCCCTTCCACACGCATAACCGGCCGCCCGCTCAACAGTTCAGGCGTTTACCGTGCGTTTACCGAGGTTTTGATAAGCTTCGGCGTGATGGGATTTCTGTGATTAAGGGGCGAAGTTTTATGAGTTACAGGGTGAAGATGATTCTGCCGCTCGTCGGCATGTTCTTGCTGGGTTGCGTGGTGGTCTTTGCGGTGAGGAGGGAGAGCCGCGAAATCAAGCAGCCGCTCCCGCAGTCTCTGGACGATCTGGCGTCGGTCAGGGTAATCGAGGTCAAGGATGCCGGCGGGCAGACCGTCCTCGGCGGCAACTTAACCGTGGTTACAGAGAAGAACGGGCACGTCGAGGGGGAGGCGGCCTTAGCCGCGACGGGCGTTGACGCCGACGCCGCAGGCAAGGTCGAGGTCGAAGTCTCCACGAAGAAGGACGGGAGCGTGGGCAAGGAGCTGGAGGTGGAGGTCCGCAACCTCGCCCCCGGCACGAGCTACAACTTGTTCGTGGACGGGAAGCAGGCGGCCGTCTTCACGACCGACCCGCGCGGCGCGGCGGAGTTGGAGATGACGAACCGCCCTTCGAGCTGAAAATAGCGCCGCAGTCTTGAAGTGTACTTCGCAGAGAGGGTATGGCTATGCGCAGACGTCAAGGGGTCCGCAACTTGAAGGGTCGTCAGGGGACTCTCATTTTAATCCTAACGCTCACGCTGGCCGCGTGGGCGCTGCTGCTACGCCCGTCGCACGCTGACACTTCTGGAAGCTCCACCCACGTGGAGTCGGCCGTGCCGAAGACGGCCTTCGTGGGCGGCCACTTCGAGGCGTCCGGGGTGGCCCACGTCCCCGGCACGGACGGCGTGCTCTTCGTAGACGACGGCCGCCCCGACGAAATCTTCTGGATGAAGCTCGGGCAGGAGCGCAAACAGTCGGGCGCGATTCAGGCGGTCAGGCTCGGCGCGAGCGTCATAGACCTCGAAGGCATCACGACCGACGGGAGTTACTTCTACGTCGTCGGCTCGCAGTCGAAGTCTGTTGGCGGCGACCTCACGGGGCTCGTGCGCTTCCGGTTCGACGCTGAAGGCCGGCGAGTCTCGAACACGGAGTCGGTTTCCGGGCTGAAACGCTTTCTCGCGGAGAACGTGGCGGAGCTGCGCGGGATGGAGAACAGGAAGTACAAGGACGGCGGCATCAACGTGGAGGGCATCGCCTGGGACGCGCGCAATCGTCGGCTCCTGCTCGGCCTGCGCTCTCCTGTCGCGGACGGGCAGGCGCTCGTCGTGCCCGTGCGGCTGCGCGACCCGCAAGGCGCGTTCTCCGTCGCTAACCTCGAAGTGGAGGGCGGGAAGGCCATCAGGCTGCCGCTCGGCGGCGCGGGCATCAGGAGCATCGAGTACGACGACCGCGCCAAAGCGTTCCGCGTCATCACGGGCGCGGGACCGAACTCCGAGAAGCTGGACTTCAGACTTCTGGAATGGGACGGCGACGCGACGAGCCCCGTGCTGCGCGAGGTCGGCACGTTCGACCGCAAGCTCAAGCCCGAAGGCATCACGCGAGTCTCTTCGGGCGGAGGAGACTTCGCCTTCATAGTCTTCGACACGAGCGGCTACACGGCGACGGACTAGGGAGTCGTCCAGGCCGCCCGAGGTTTCCCTCCCGCGCAACCCCAACTTACGTCCGGGTCAGCGCAGGAGGAATTTCACATGCGCACGCTAGGTCGTACATCTCTTCTTAGACTCCCGGCGGCAATCTTCATCCTGCTGCTTCTGACCACCTTCGCGGCCGCGCAGGCGGACGTGCCTGAAAATGCTGACCTGCCCAGATTCCACCGGGTGAGCGAGAGGCTATTCCGCGGCGGCCAGCCCCGCCCGGGCGGCCTCCGGCGCTTGGCCGAACTCGGGATCAACACCATCATCAACCTGCGCGGCGAGGGCCGCCGCACGCGCTCGGACGAAGCTGAGGCTCGGTCGCTGGGGCTGAGTTACTTCAACGTGCCGCTGCCCGCGTGGGGCCGTCCCGACGACGTGCGCGTGCGGCGCATACTCGAAATCATTTCCGCGCCGGAGAGCGGGCCAGTCTTCGTCCACTGCAAAGACGGGGTGGATCGCACGGGTACAATCGTGGCGCTCTTCCGCATCGGCCGGGAAGGGTGGACGTCGCGTGCCGCGCTCGCCGAGGCCGACCGCCGCGGTATGCGCAAGGTTCAATACTGGATGCGCGACTACGTCGAGGATTACGGGCGTCGTCTCCGCGGGTCAGGCGCTGAAGCCGCGGCTCAACATCAAATGGGCGACGACGATCTGGGCGACCGCATCGGGGCCGGCGTGCGAATCGCGGAGAGGAAGACATTCAGGGCGCGGAAGGTCGGGGCGCGTCTTTTACGCAGGTCGCCGGGCGCGATAAGCGGCTTCCTGGGTGGAATTTTTTAACCGCCGGAGTGACTCGACACCGAAGTAAAAATCTCTTCACGGGAAAGCCTTACGCGGCCCTCGCGAGGCGCGTCGGCCACGCCCTCAGATACCTCCTCACGCAGTTCTTCCCCTCGCTCGGGTGGCTCCTCTCGCTCGGGCTGGTCGCGGCGGCGTGCACTCTGTTGCTCTTTTACGGGCTGGCCGAGGAGGTGTACGAAGGCGACACCCGGCAGTTCGATGAGTCGGCACTGGAATTCATCAACAGGTTCGCCTCACCGCGCCTGACTTCCTTCATGCGCGCCGTGACTTATCTCGGCTCGGTTACATTTTTGACGGGCGCAGGCGTCTGTGCCGTGCTCGCTTTCGTAGCGGGCCGGTGGCGGCGCGCAATCATCACCCTCCTTGTGACTATGGCCGGGGCGGCGCTGCTCAACGTCGCGCTTAAACTAATGTTCCGGCGCGAGAGGCCGGAGCCCTTCTTCGACACGCCGCTGCCGGAGTCCTACAGCTTCCCGAGCGGCCACGCGCTGCTCTCGTTCTGCTTCTACGGGGTCATCGCCGCCACGATAACCGCGCGCGTTAAAGGAATCAGACCGCGAGCATGCGTCTGGGCCGGCGCGGCCCTGCTGGTCGCACTCATCGGCTTCTCCCGCATTTACCTCGGCGTCCACTACCCGAGCGACGTGGCGGCCGGGTACGCGGCGGGGTTCGTCTGGGTGATGGTCATAGCGTCCGCCGACCGGGTAATGGAAGCGCGCTTTCGACAATAAAACCGAATTATGTGTTTATATACCGTATTACTTTACGGCGAGCGGCGGCTTGCTGAAAAATTCCGGGTCGTTACTGTTGGAGAGAACTGTCGATGGATATATTCTGGGAGGAACTAACCTCGGGGCTGCCGGATGCGAGGCAGCTCGCGCACTTGATTATCCGGCTCGTGGCCGCCACGCTGCTCGGCGCGTTGGTCGGGCTCCAGCGGGAGCGGGCCGGCAAGCCTGCGGGGCTGCGCACACATATTTTGGTCACGCTCGGCACGGCCGTCTTCGTGATGGCCTGCTCCGGCGTGGGCATGTCTCTGGACGGGCTGTCCAGGGTCATCCAGGGGATCGTGACCGGCATCGGGTTCATCGGGGCCGGCTCCATCCTCAAGCTGAACGACGAGCGCGAGGTGCAGGGGCTGACGACGGCCGCCGGCGTCTGGATGACGGCGGCCATCGGCGTCGCCGTCGGGTTAGGTAGTTTGGGTGTTGCGCTGCTGAGCACATTATTTACCGTGGTGATTCTCGCCCTGGCCGGGCTCAATGAATCACGCGCAAAGAAGAAGCGCCCGTTGAATTCCGTGGCCGAAGGCGGCTAAAGGGCAGGCGGTATGCCGGTAAGGCGGGGCGCAAACCAACAACTTCATTGGCCTTGCATTAATATTCATGCGTGATGAATAAATGCCCGTGAATGATGTAATCCGCCTGAATATTTGTGCAAAGCCGAGCAGCACCGGGCTGAAATGAACATGGCGAAGCCGCCCTTAATGTTACTCGTCGCCATCATCTTGGCCGCCGCCGCGCACGGCCGGCAGATGCCCAGGCCCGAGCGTGAGTTCCGCGCCGCGTGGGTCGCGACGGTCGACAACATAGACTTCCCGACCCGCAAGGCTCTCACGGCGGAGCAGCAGAAGGCCGAACTTATACAGGCTCTGGAGCTAGCCAAATCTCTAAGGCTCAACGCGGTAATCTTTCAGGTCCGCCCGCAGTGCGACGCCCTCTACAAGTCTGACATAGAGCCCTGGTCAGAGTTCCTCACAGGCGAGATGGGCAAGGCACAGTCTTTCGACCCGCTGGAGTTTCTGGTCGCAGAGGCGCACAGGCGCGGCGTGCTGGTCCACGCCTGGTTCAACCCGTACCGCGCGCTGCACCCCGCGGCGAAGACTGTGTCCGAAGGTCACGTCTCGAAGCGCCGCCCTGACCTGGTCAGGCGGTACGGAAACTACCTCTGGCTCGACCCGAGTGACCCGGAGGTGCAGAGGTACAGCCTGGGCGTGGTCAGGGACGTGGTCAGGAGGTACGACGTAGACGGCGTCCACTTCGACGATTACTTCTACCCCTACCCGGAAAGGGACGCCGCCGGCGCACGAATCGAATTCCCGGACGACGCCAACTGGCAGAAGTACAAAAGCCGCGGCGGAAAACTCTCGCGCGGCGACTGGCGCAGGAGTAACGTCGACGACTTCATCGCGGCCGTCGGGCGCGAGGTCAGGCGAATCAAGCCGTGGGTCATGTACGGCGTGTCGCCCTTCGGCACCTGGCGGCCGGACCCGTCGAAAGGAATCTCGGGCTTCGACGCCTACGCGGAACTCTACGCCGACGCCCGTAAGTGGCTGCGCGACGGCACGGTCGACTACCTCGCGCCGCAGCTCTACTGGGAGACGGCGCGCAAGGGCCAGTCGTTTCCCGTGCTGCTCGACTGGTGGAAGTCGCAGAACAGTCAGGGCCGCCACATCTGGGTCGGGGTGGCACCCTACCGTATCGGCTCGAACGAGAACTTCACCGCCCGTGAGATCGCGAATCAGATCAGGCTGACGCGCGCCTCGCCGCTGACGCGCGGCGTCATCCACTTCAGCCTCAAGCCTCTCCGCAACGACCTGGGCGGGGTTCAGAAGGTGTTGCGCGATGAGGTCTACGCGAGGGACGCGCTGGTCCCCAGGTCGCCCTGGGTGAAGGCGACGAGACTTCTCTCCCCCAGGGTGAAGGTCTCGCGCGGCGAAGGCTTCGTCCGCGCCGTCTGGACCGAGCGCGGGCCCGGCAAGGCGTTCTGGTTCGTCGTTTACGTCGAAGACGGAAGCGGGTGGCATTACTCCGTCCTGCCGGCGGCGGAAAAGTCTGTCTCACTTTCCGCCGGCAGAAGAGTCAGGAAGGTGCTGGTGACGGCCGTCGACAGGCTGGGGAATGAATCGCCCGTGAGTAAGTGACCGTCGGAGAATTGAGCGCAGGGGGCCGAGGCGTATGATGAAGGGGGCGGCCGATGTAAAGGCGCGCGGCTGGGGAGTGCCGGGCGTGGCCGCAAGACGCGGGCCGCCGCGCAAACGCCCTGAGGGAGGCACCAGAATGATCGTCCGATGTTCGAAGCGCGCCGCGATTCTACTCATCATTTCGGCGCTCTGGCTCGGCTGCGGCAGGCATGATGGACCTGAGCCGCAGGTTAACAACGCTTCTCAGGGCGCGGGGGATGGAGCGCAAGCCGGGAATATGCCTGATCGCGCAAAGCCGCGGGGGATTGTTCCATACGCGGGAGCCCTACAGGAGAAGCCTGTCATCCACGAGCCGAACGCCGAATATCTACTGGTCTACTGGCGCGACTTCAAGCCGACGGCGGACGCGCCCCTCACCAAAGAGTCCGTCCTGGCCGCCATCGAAAAGCGACTCAACCGCCCCCTCTCAACCGACAAGCCACAGGTCGCAATCCGCTTCAACGCCACGGGCCACGCCAAAAACGGGCCGCTGCCGGATTGGTTCAAGCCCGAGTGGCGGGCCCCGCCGCTGTGCAATACCGCGGCGGACCAGCAGCTCCCGGCGTGGACCGACCCGGAGCAACTGGCCGCGCACGCCGAGTTGGTCAAGGCCCTCGCCTCGGCCCTCGACGGCCACCCCCGTGTAGCCTGGGTCGAGCCGGGCAGTTACGGCTTCTGGGGCGAAGGGCATATTGACGGGGCCCCGGCGGGTTGCGTCCCTAGAATCGAAACGCGCGAGGCGCTGGCCCGCCCGTGGGTCGAGAACTTCCGCCGCACGCCGCTGTCGGTGACGATGAATTGGATGCGCAACACGGACGACCCCGCGCACCGGCTCAGGACCATCTGGGGCAGCGCCGCCTCAATCGGGCTGCGCTTCGACTGCCTCGGATTCTGGCACGACCAGTACGGGTCCGTGGTCGAGGCCATGGACGCGGCGCATCTTTCAGGGTGGACGGGGCCGTGGGGCGGCGAGTTCTGCTGGGGGGAGGACGGCGCGCGGTGGGCCATGGGCTCCGACAAGTTCGCCAACGGAGATATTCTCGGCAACGCGCCGCCAGCCGTTCTGAAGATGAAAGGCGACGAGAGGCGGAAGCGTGTCCTGGATGTCGTGCGCCATTGCGGCTGGTCGTATCTCGCCGGGGCGGGCGGGACACTATTGGAGAAAGAGTTAGAGAACGGAAAACTGGCGAAGGAGTTGGAGGGCGCGATGACCGGCGCGCCGCGTGACCTGCGGAAGTGCGCCGAGGCGCTGAGAGCCGGGCACAAGTGAGGGCGGGCGGCCGTGCGCCGGGGAAGGGCCTGGAGAATGAGTGCTTCACCCGACAACGTCCGTGGGCGAGAGCCTATCGATAGGCCGTAGTCGTCGCCGCAGGCCGGCTGTACCTGCGCTACACCCGGGTTTGACATATATCTCACATATGACATGTGGTCTTCGGGAACCGGGTCCTGCTCACTCTCTTTTCAGCCCCACTGGAATCCGCCAGACTGCCTGAAGTCCACAGCTCAAATTCCAGGGGGGCCGAACATGAAACATCTCTATCAGCGGACTCTTATCCTTCTCGCCGTCTGCGCGCTGGCGGGTGCCGCGGCGCTGGCGGCGACCACCACCGGGCGGGTGACTTTCAACCGCGCCGTGACGGTCAACGGGACGCCCGTCGAGGCCGGCATCTACAAGGTCAGGTTCGACGACGCCACGGGCGAGTTCACAGTCCTCGACGGCAAGAAGGTCGTGGCCAGGGTGACGGCCCGGCTGGAGAAGCTGCCGGCCGAGACGCAGAGCTCGTACTCGCTGAGGGCCGAGGGCGGGGGCAGCGCCCTGGTTAGCATCGTCATTGCCCGTACTCGCCGAGAATTTAGAAGTTGATCTGGCGGCCGCCAATCAGCAGTACCGCAGGCGGCTGCTACGGCAGGCTTGCACGAACAGCAGGCGGGTCAAGAGCAGGAGCGGACAGATGATAATGCCGCGGTCGGCGAAGCTAGTGATGGTTCGCGGCGGGCGGTAACGCGGGCGCGTTAGTCATGCCTCTCCTGCGCCCACACCTTATACATCCCCTGATGGGTCAGGCGGGCTGCGGCCCGCTGCGCCGACGCCGAGCCAACGCCCTTCAAGACGCCGCCGTTCATGGGCCTCCGGTCGTCGGCCTGCCCCCCGACGCACCATTCGTTCAATTGTCCCCAACGCGCGGCGTTGAACTGGCCCGGCGCAGGCGAGTTGATATTCGACTTAACGTCGATAGGAGCGGGGCTTGGCCCGAGTTTAGAGGCAGGCGCTTCAAAAGGCTCACTCTTTCCGAGCCCGAGGAAGAAGAGGAACATCAGGCAGGCGGCGACGGCTGCCAACAGGGCCGCGCCCGCGGCCAACCATAAATGGTGTTCTCCGCCTTGCGCGTCCAGTTGGCCGTCCGCATTTCGGGAGGCGACGAACAGGTACAACTGTCGGCTCGCGGCCAGCGCCATCACCATCGTGGCGACCGACGCCGCCACGAACTTCGTTGTGCTCGGCTTAATGTACTGCATGGTTTGCTCCGTCCTTTGCTCTCCCATCAATTGCTTGTCCCCGCGTAGTCATTCTCGCCTTCTCCACGAGGCTCTCGAATCAGGAGGTGATGTGAAGCTCTTCCGCCTTATTGATCCGACGGAAGATGCCCGCAAACGCGCACAGGCAGGTCAGAGCGGCCGCTCCGATAGCCAGCCATAAATGAAGCGTTCCTCCTTGAGCTTCCAGAAAACCTTGCGAATCTTTGAACGCGACGAAGAGGTAGAACTGCCAGGTCGCAATCACAGCCATCAGTAGACCGACCGTCCATAACAGGCTATTACTTAAATTTTTCATGTTAGACCTCCAATGTTTTTGTGCCGTAAAGCTATGGCCTAGCCGAGCAGCGACTATTCATCTACGCTTGAGCGAAAACACGCCCCCAGCCCGTCCCGGCGCAGGTCAGGCACGAGTTAATCTCGTTGCGCCGGCCGCTGCCTCCGCACTGGCGGCACGGCCCGGCCGGCTGTGCGACAGAGACTTTGCCTTTCCCGCCGCAGACCAGGCACGAGATGACGTGGCCCAGCGAGATGGCACGCGTCCCAGTCCCTGAGCACCACGCGCATGTTTGCGCCGCAATATTGACCTGTGCCAGGCTCATCTCTCACTGCCTTTCGGGCGCTGCGGCAGCCTGGGATCAGCTTCGTCTGTAGACTTTGTCATAACCGTTCTCCTTCAAGTTAACCTTGAGTTTTTGCCCACTCCGAGACCTTGCGCATGGGCTTACATGCCCATTGCCCCGCCCATCCCCCCGGACTTATCATCTTCCTGGATTTCGGAGATGAGGGCTTCAGTCGTCAGCATCAAGCCCGCAATCGAAGCTGCATTCTGAAGCGCGCAACGCGTGACCTTCGCCGGGTCAATAATCCCTGCGGCGACTAGGTCTTCAAACTTATCGGTCGCCGCGTTGTAGCCGAAGTTGGCGTTCTTTTCGGCGCGAACTTTCTCGACGATCACCGCGCCTTCTTTGCCCGCATTCTGTGCTATCTGGCGTAACGGCTCTTCGAGCGCCCGCTTGACGATAGTGACGCCGATCTGCTCGTCCACGTCGCCGGCCGCTTTGCCGTTTTCGTCGGGCTCATAGATTTTGAATTTGTCGAGCGACCGGCCTGCGCGAATCAGCGCCACGCCGCCGCCCGGCACGATGCCTTCCTCAACCGCCGCGCGGGTCGCGTGCATGGCGTCCTCGACGCGCGCCTTCTTCTCTTTCAGCTCCGTCTCTGTGGCCGCGCCGACTTTAATGACGGCGACACCGCCTACGAGTTTCGCCAGCCGCTCTTGCAGCTTCTCGCGGTCGTAATCCGACGAGGCGTCTTCAATCTGTGCTTTGAGAGTTTTCACGCGGCCTTGCAATTCGTCTGCGTTGCCCGCCCCGTCGATGATCGTCGTGCTGTCCTTGTCAATCGTCACCTTCTTGGCGCTTCCCAAATCTTCGAGCTTGACGCTCTCAAGCTTGACGCCGAGGTCTTCGCTAATGACTTTACCGCCCGTCAGAACGGCGAGGTCATCGAGCATGGCCCGGCGTCTGTCCCCGAAGCCTGGGGCCTTGACCGCCGCGACGTGTATTGTGCCGCGCAGTTTATTCACCACGAGGGTCGCGAGCGCTTCGCCTTCGACATCTTCCGCAATGATCAGCATCGGCTTGCCCTGCTTGGCGGCCTGCTCCAGCACGGGCAGGATGTCTCGCATCGAAGAGATCTTCTTCTCGCTAATGAGAATGACCGGATTTTCAAGAACCGCCTCCATGCCTTCCGGGTCGGTCACGAAGTAAGGTGAAAGATAGCCGCGGTCGAACTGCAGCCCCTCGACGAACTCTAGCGTCGTCTCCATCGTCTGCGAGTCTTCGACCGTGATGACGCCGTCCTTACCGACCTTGTTCATCGCCTCCGCGATCAACTCGCCGATGGTCGCGTCGCCATTGGCCGAGATCGTGCCGACCTGCGCGATCATCTCGCCTTTGACCGGTTTCGCCATTTTCTTGATCTCTGCGGTCGCACGCTCGACCGCTTTGTCTATGCCGCGCTTCAAGGCCATGGGGTTCGCGCCAGCCGCGACGGTCTTCACCCCTTCGCGGAAAATCGCCTGCGCGAGCACGGTCGCGGTGGTCGTGCCGTCGCCGGCCACGTCCGAAGTCTTCGAGGCGACTTCCTTGACCATCTGTGCGCCCATGTTCTCCATCGAATCTTTGAGTTCGATCTCGTTCGCCACCGTGACGCCGTCTTTGGTGATGGTCGGGCTGCCGAATTTCTTATCAAGCACGACGTTGCGCCCGCGCGGGCCGAGCGTGATTTTCACGGCGTCGGCGAGCTGGTTGACGCCGCGCAAAATTGCCGCGCGCGATTCCCCGCCCTGAGTTATCTGTTTTGCCATAATGTTTCTCTCTTACCCGAATCTAAATTTCCTGAGTGACTACCCACGTGGATGTCAGTCCTTCGTCGTCCGAAGAGCTACTTGCCGCGCTTCTTGCCGCCGCCACCGGTTGAACTGGCGGCTGCGCCCGCGCGGCTGATGATTCCTAGAATCTCGTCCTCGCGCATGATCAGTAGCTCTTCACCGTCGAGCTTGATTTCAGAACTGGTGTACTTGCCGAATAAGACGCGGTCGCCGGTCTTAACATCCAGAGCCTGTCGCGTGCCGTCCTTCCTGTATTTGCCAAGACCTGCGGCGATCACTTCGCCTTCCTGCGGCTTCTCCCTGGCCGAGTCGGGAATGATGAGGCCCCCGCGAATTTGCTCGCCTTCCTCAATACGCTTCACGATCACGCGGTCATGTAATGGCCTGATGTTTGTCGTCATAACTTACTTCAATCTCCCGTTAAGGTTTTCCTACCAATTAAAGAATGTATTTCATGATGAGCTTCTTAAGCCCCCTGATCTGCCGGCGTTCGCTCCGCCGGCTCGCGCATGAGCAAGGCGAGCTGCGCGCGGTCAATCGACTGGCCGTGGCGCGGTTTGGTGGACGACCCGTTCGCCAGCCAAAAGTAGGCGTTGGTCACCCTGCCTATCGGGTCGAGATCGTCGAGCGCGCGCTCGTCGAAGACGACGGGTTTGAAGAGCAGCATCCCCCAGTTACGCTCACGCGCCTGCGCGGCTTCGCGGCTGCTGCCAAACACCGGCATACGCAGACGTCCCTGCTCCTCGAAGGCGAACCAGTCGCCGTTGGCGCGTCGCATGGCGTACAAATTACTCATCTCAAACCCTCTCTTAATTCCCTAACCAAACCCGTGTCCAGCAAGTGATACGGAGTTCGTCCTTTTCAAAAATGAGGCTCATTGAAGTGTGTCCTCAAGAGCGTCGTGCGTAGGCTCAGCGAGGCCCGAGGCAGGGCTCTTGAAGCTGTCGAGGGCCGCCGACTCGTTTTCGTAAATATCGAAGACAGTCAGGAGCCTCGTGTTCATCATCAGTTCACGGACTCTGCGTGTCAGGTGAAGGAACTTAATCTGCCCGCCCTTCTTGTTCACGGTATTGTGACTGGCAAGAAGATCACCCAGCCCGTTCGCGTCGGTGCTGGCGACGCCCGAGAGGTTCAAAAGAATCTGATTCCGTCCCTCATCGAGCAGGCGGCCAATGGTATCGGTCAACGCGGCACCGCTGCCCGCGGTTCTCAGTTGGCCGTCCATGTCCAGAACGGCTACGTTTCCGATGCGACGCTCTTTGATATTAAAGTTCGCCATCGTGAATTCTCCTCGCCTGTCCGCCAGCGTAGCTGGAAGCCTGGTGCCACCCAGGCTTCAGGGCGGTGCTGCGAGAGGGGCAGAGGAATGTCTGCCCCTCTCAAAATCAGAAGCTCTATTCGCCTCAGACAGCCTGAGCGGCGATCTTGTGGACCGTCGAATTGGAGACCACTGCCGTCCCCACTCGCGGAGTCCCTTCAACCACTTTCGACAGCGTCTTCAACACCAGCGGATAGCCTGCGGCGTCGTAAGCCGCCGCGTCCTCTTTCGTGTCCCAGAAGCTGTTGGCTACGGCTTCGGAGTTGTCCGTGGAGATGTAGGTGATCTCGTCGCGGAACCCTTTCTGCTTGCGCAGCAGCGGGAGAACCTCTTTCTCGATGGTGCGGGTAAACTCGGAGGCGGAATCTGCTTTGAGCTGCATGATGACGTGACGTGTAAACATTGATTAGCTCCTTAACTGGTTGGGCTGCGAGCTTCAGTTGATCCGGAGGATTCCGGAGGAGCTGAGAAGAGAGTAAGCGGACTCGGTTCTGTACGACCTTACGCTAGACAAATGTGTATGTCAAGTGTAGGATATATTTCATAGGTGATATATCTCAGGTACGATAATAATAATTATCAGAAAAACCGAGGCGGACATTGATTGAGATTCGAGTCGATGAGTTATTAGCGCAGCGCGGGCGGACTTTTTACTGGCTGGCGAAGGAGACCGGCATCAGCCACTCGACGCTCTGGCGGTTGAAGAAGGGCAGGGCGGTGGGCATCAATTTCGCCACGCTGGAGGGGATCTGCCGGATGCTAACTTGTCAACCGGGCGACGTGTTGAGGCTCGCCGGCGAGAAGGGGACGGGTAAGGGACGGGGGCGAGAAGTGAGCATGAAAGTGGTTAGGACCCCGGCAAGAAAATGAGGGGCGGATCGAGAGGGCCGGCTTACTTGAGCAAGCGGTCGTGCTCGTCCTTAACTACCTGGCAGCATTCGCAGGCTGACTGTTCCAGTTCCCCGCGGTCGAGGATTTGGATGCGGCCCCGCTTGTAGCTGATTCCCCCTTACCTCGCAACCGGCCGGCGGCAAGTGGCCGCTACTAGCAAGGGGCATGGGAGGGGTGAAGTTCGACTGGAGCGGAACTTCGCCTTTTACTTTCTCACCCAATGCTCGATAATCAAACTTAAGTATGGATACATTCACTGATCAGAATTTTAAGGAATTATGCGACGTGGTGAAGGGCATCTACACGGACCCCGCGCACGTCGCCGCGATGGGCTGGGACGCGGACACGCCCGTGCACCACATCGAGGGGGCTGTGATAGCCGAGATACATTCCAGGATGGAAGAGTTCGTCGGTGGGAGAATAGAGGTCGCGGAGAGGATTCGCGCGGAGCACATCCCGCCGGAGTCCATGGCCGAGTCTCACACGCGGCGGCGCAGGGAAGAGATCATTAATTTTATGAGGAAGCACCGCAGCGAAGGGCTCTCACACCCGGACGCGATCCTTGACCAAACGGTCCAGGCAGTGCTTGACGACAGGCGGCGGCAGGCGTAGCGCCACCAACTCGTGTCCGAGCCGCGTGTAGCACCTTACACGGCATCCTTACAACATTCCCGTTTCAAGGAGTAAGAGATTAAAGAAATGAGCGCCGCTCAGTACACATACGAGGCCACGTGGTCGGAAGAGGACCGGGCTTTCATCGCCCGCGTCAAGGAGTTTCCGTCGTTAGAGTCCCACGGGGATAGCCGCGGAGGCAGCATTCGTGCGCTCAAAAGCGTGATAGCTGCTGTAGTCAATGACTTGATCGAAAGCGGCGAAGAGGTCCCGACGCAAGCTGGTGTGAAGAAGCGCAGCTAGCGATGCCGCCGTAACAGGACTGATAGTCATCAGGTTTCGGACACCAATACAGTGTTGCGGCGTTTTCACCTGTCCGCTCCCGCTCTTGTGCTTGGCGGCCTACTCTTAACAATCATTGCCGCTTGCAATTTAATGCTACACCTGACGGAAATAAAGTTAATAATGTTATCGGGACGTTCTTGCGATATTAAGCCGCCGGAGAAATAAGGGGCGATGGCAAACAGACCTTACAACTAACCTACTGTCCACCGCATCGGAGTTGTTAGTTATTCCTTCTCTCGCGCATCATCGGTGATGCGCCCTGCCGCCTGAAAATGGCGTCGGCGTTTGGGTTGTTCGAGAGCGGGCCGATCTTAACCCCGGAAGCCGCTCCTTGAGAGCACACGAACACGAGCCTTCTGCCGCTACCGTTTCGCCGAAGCCACTTCTATTCGAAGCTTCTTTTGATACTCCCTATCGGGGAGAGGTACACATCTATGACTATGAAACTTTACGTCGGCAACCTCGCATACCAGACTTCGGGCGACGACCTGCAACAGCTCTTCGCGCAGGCGGGCACGGTCGAGACGGCTTCGGTCGTCGAGGACCGCGACACGGGACGCTCGCGCGGCTTCGGCTTCGTCGAAATGTCTTCGAAGGAAGAGGGCGAGGCGGCCATCCAGCAGTTCAACGGCCATGAGGTCGGCGGGCGCGCGTTGAACGTCAACGCAGCCAAGCCCCGCGAGAATCGCTATAATGGCGGCGGCAGCAACAGTCGCTCCTAATCAGCCGGTCGCCTCTACCGGCGACTCTCTGACACGAAGCCTCCGGCGCGAGTATTTCGCCGGAGGCTTTTACATTATACCCGCGGGCAAGTGATCATCCTCGACCGGCGCGGGCTGGAGGCGACCGCCTCTGAGTGCTGTGGTGTAGTCAAAGAAGAGTACGAGCGTTGCGCGCGCCTCGTAGCTCCTCCCCCGGCGTTGAGCCCCAGACTCTTCCTGCGGCGGCGGCCTGGAAGAATAAACGAGTAGCACGCGGCCGCCCAGGCTTGTCTTGTGAGGGGAACCGCCGGATGATAGTTTGAGGCTCAATGGATACAGAAGGCCGTAAGGTTAAGCCCTCAATCTGGAAGCTGGGCGGGCTGACGTGGCGGGAGTTGGGCAAGCGCCTGTGGGTCGAAATTCTTGAGAGCGATCTCTTCACCCGCGCCGCCGCCCTGTCCTTCTATTTTCTTCTAGCGCTCTTCCCGCTGCTCCTCTTCCTGACGGCGCTCCTCGGTTATTTCGCGGACTCGGGGACCGAACTGCGCGAGAACCTGCACAGCTATCTCGGCGGGGTCGTGCCGCGCTCGGCCTCGGAACTCATTTACACGACCGTCAGCGAGATCAACAAAGGCGCCGGGGGCGCCAAACTCTCGTTCGGATTAATAGTGGCCCTCCTGTTCGCCTCCTCCGGCATGGCAGCCGTCAGCGAGACGCTGAATTCCGCATACGGCGTCAAGGAGTCGCGCCCGTGGTGGAAAGTCCGCCTCATAGCAATCGGCCTCACCGTCGCGCTCGCGGTCCTCATTCTCTCCGCGCTGATCTTTATGTTCTACGGCGGTGAGATCGGCCAGGCCGTCTCGAATTACTTTGGTCTGAGCAAGGCATTCACGTTTGCCTGGGGCGTTTTCCAGTGGCCGATAGTGCTCGCCTT
Source organism: Pyrinomonadaceae bacterium (assembly GCA_035563515.1). Lineage (GTDB taxonomy): Bacteria > Acidobacteriota > Blastocatellia > Pyrinomonadales > Pyrinomonadaceae > QHXM01. The sequence goes on along the minus strand of DATMVE010000026.1, from coordinate 3,608 downwards.
CATGCTCCTCGCGTTGGCCCTCATCTACTACTTCGCACCCGACCTCTATCATCAGAAATGGCACTGGGTCACGCCCGGCTCGGCGGTGGGCATCAGTATATGGATACTCGTCTCTTTATGCTTTCGCATTTATCTACGCTACCTCAACACGTACAGTGTGATTTACGGCTCGCTCGGGGCGGTGATTATTCTGCTGCTGTGGTTCTACCTGACCGGCGCGGCGATTCTGGCCGGCGGTAAAGTTAACGCCGAGATAGAAAACGCGTCGGCACGTCTTGCCCCACCCATTGACCGCACGACGGAATAGGCATACTGTCTAATTTCACGGCAGGCCCGAACTCCAGACGCCGACATTCACCTGCCCCAAACGACCACGGCCGCGCACACCGAGCGCGGCCTTTCCTTTTGTGCCGGGAGTTGAATGCCATGATGTCGCCACGCAAACGCCTCGCGGGGTCAAAGTCTGTGATCTTCGCGGTCGTTACGCTGCTCGCGCTGCCGCCCGCCGTGTCGGCAACACCGCGTAAGCTTAATGCTCATGCCGCCACCGCGCCGCCCGCGCAGCTAGGATTACTGTTCGAGGTCAACAGCGCGGGTGACGGCGACAACACTGGCCCCGTCACCGGCTGCGACGCAGACGCGGCGACGGCCGGCGACCAGTGCACGCTTCGGGCGGCGATTCAGGCGGCCAACGCCAATCCGGGCCAGCACGGCATAGACATCTTCATTCCGGCGTCCGACCCGGGCTGCGACCCTGTGACCGGCAGGTGTGTCATCAACCTGACGAGGGCACTGCCCGACCTTAATACTCCCATCGAGATCAACGGCCCCGGCGCGGACAAGCTGACGGTGCGGCGCAACACGGATGACTTCTACCGCATCTTCAACGTGACCGCGACAGGTGTAGTGACCCTGTCCGGCATGACCATCAGCAACGGATACCTTGAAAGAAGCAATCCCGGCGGTGGCATTCTTAATTCCTTTGGTGGGACGGTGAATGTCAATGATTGCGCCATTACCGATAATGTCGGCAGCGATAGCGGCGGCGGTATACATAACTTCAACGACGGCACGGTGAACGTCAAAGACAGCCTGGTCGCCCGCAACTCGGCCATGGGCGCTGGGGGCGGCTGCTGTAGCGACGCCCACGGCGGCGGCATTGCTAATAATTCCTCCGGCACGATCAACGTCATCAACAGCACAATCACCGGAAACTCGGCCGTCGCGGCTAACGGCGGCTCGTCCGGTTCAGGTGGGACAGCGGAAGGCGGCGGCATCTTCAACTCGTCGGGCACTGTCAACATCACCAGCAGTACGCTCTCCGGCAACTCGGCCACCTCGCCTGCTAACGGAGAGGGCCGTGGCGGCGGCATCTTCAACCAGTCGGGCATCGTCAACTTAAAGAGCACCATCGTCGCCAACAACACGGCCGTTACCTCCGGCCCGGATGCTGCCGGCGGACTCACCTCGCACGGCTTTAACCTTCTGGAGAAGACAGCCGGGGCGACGGTCGTTCAGCAGACCACCGACCTCTTCGGGGTTGACCCGAAGCTCGGCCCCCTCCAGAACAACGGCGGCCGCACCATGACCATGTCCTTGTTGACCGGCAGTCCGGCGATTGACAAGGCCACCGGCGCCGGCCTGACCGGCCCGCTCTCCACAGACCAGCGCGGCACCGGCTTCCCGCGCACCATTGACGACTCGTTAATCCCGAACGCTGCCGGCGGGGACGGCACAGACATCGGGGCGTACGAAGTACAATCGGCCGTACAATTCAGCAGCGCCGCCTACACTGTCAACGAAGCGACTGCCGCCATCACCATCGTCGTCAAGCGCACGGGCAGCCGCGAGCTGGCGGCCACGGTCCGCTACACCACGAGCAACGGCACGGCCGCCGCCGGGAAAGATTACACGGCCAAATCCGGCACGCTCTCCTTCGCCGCCGGCCAGGCGAGCCAGAGTTTTACCGTCGCGATCACCAACGACACGCTCGACGAGGCGGACGAGACCGTCAAGCTGACGCTCGGCAGCCCGACCGGCGGAGTGTCTCTCGGCACACCGAGCACGGCCCTGCTGAAGATCGTTGACAACGACTTGCCGCCCACATTATCAATCACCAACGCGACGGTCACGGAGGGCAACTCGGGTGCGGCGGGCGCCGCCTTCACCGTCAGCCTTTCGGCCGCGAGCGGCAAGACGGTCACGGTGAGGTACGCGACCGCCAACGGCACGGCCAAAGCGCCGGGCGACTACACGGCGAGACCGCTCACGACTCTGACCTTCAGTCCGGGGCAGACGAGCAAGCCAATCGCCATCGCAGTCCGAGGCGACTTGCTGGACGAGGCCGACGAGACGTTCTTCGTGAATCTGTCTTCGCCGGTCAATGCGGCCTTTGCCGACGCCCAGGGTCTGGGCACGATCACGGACGACGACCCCGCGCCCTCAATAACCATTACGGACGCGACCGTCGCCGAGCCCGACGCGGGCACGGGCACAATCGTCTTCACGGTGAAAATGTCCGCCCCGAGCGGGCAGACCGTCACTGTGAAATTCGCGACCGCCAACGGGACGACCAACCCCGCGGCGGCCGGCACCGACTACACGGCCGTCGCGCTGACCACCCTGACGTTCCTGCCCGGTCAGATAACCAGGACCGTCGCCGTGCAGGTCAAGGGCGACCTCGCGAAGGAGTCGAACGAGACCTTCTTCGTCAACCTGAGCGCGGCCACGAACGCCACCATCTCGGACGCGCGTGGCCTCGGCACCATCGCCAATGACGATTGAGCTACCCTAAAGCCGTGCAGGACACAAAGGCGACACTCCTGTTGATAAGGAGGGAGGAGTTCAGCCGCTACATCATCGACGACCAGTTGCCCGGCGTCTCTGCGATGGGGCTGTGCGAGGAGACTCGCCAGCCGGATGACGACGCGGCCCCCGGGCGGGTTGTCATGTGGGGATGCAGGGCCGCCTCCCTTTCGGACTCTCCCTATCAAGGGACCGCCGGCCCGGGCGATTGCGGGCGGGCGGCGTGCATGAGCCGCACGATCCACTCGCCCGGCTTGAAGACCTCCGGGCGGCCGCCGCCTCCGCAGCGGAAGACCAGCAGGCCGTCCCGCCTGACTTCGTACTCGTCCTCCCCGGTGCGTGAGACTTTCAGCCTCCCCTCCACCAGGACGCGGCTCGGCCCTCCCGGCCCTGGCGCATCCTCGGGTCCGACCAGACTTCTGGCGGCCTCGTAAACGGCAGGGTATTCCTCCATCAGCGGCCCGGTTTCATTCATTCGTACGCCTTTCTCGGCCGTGTTAAGGCCAATCCCACGTTGGCAAAAATGCCTGGGCACACCCAGACACAACTGCATCAGTTAAGAAGCCCCGGCCGCACCTTCAACATTAAATGAGTCCTTAAGGAAAGAGCCCGCGCACTCTATGACGGGCGCGGGCTCTCTTTAATTGCTTAGCAGGTGCGGCCGGTTAGTTCCGGCCACGCCGCCGGTCGCGATTCCCGAAGACGGGGTGCGTGGGCGATCCCGCGCCGCGTCGGTAGTAGCCGTCGCCGCGCCTGTGGTTGCGGCGGCCATTGTTGCCGTAGCTCCGGTCGTCGTCCCGGCG
>DATMVE010000025.1:0-260281 GCA_035563515.1 Pyrinomonadaceae bacterium | reverse complement strand
AACCTGAGCGAGTGGGCCAACATACGCTCGTCGCGCTCCACGAGCGGGTGGAGCGGGCGCGGCGGCCTGACGCGCAACCCTTACGCGCTCGACCGGAACCCCTGCGGTTCAAGCTCGGGCTCGGGCGTCGCCGTCGCCTCCAACCTCGCGGCGGTCGCCGTCGGCACGGAGACGGACGGCTCGGTCGTCTGCCCTTCTTCCGCCAACTCGCTCGTCGGCATCAAGCCGACGCTCGGCCTCGTCAGCCGCAGCGGCATCATCCCCATCGCCCACAGCCAGGACACGGCCGGCCCCATGACGCGCACAGTGGCGGACGCCGCCGCCCTCCTGAGCGCCCTCGCGGGCGCGGACCCAAGCGACGCCGTCACCCTTGAGAGTCGGGGCAAGTCGCACGCGGACTACACGCAGTTCCTGGACGCGAACGGCCTCAAGGGCGCGCGCATCGGCGTGCCGCGCAAATTCTTCGGCTTCAACGACCACGTGGACAAGTTGATTAACGAGGCCGTAGAGGTGTTGAGAAAGTCCGGCGCGACGATCATTGACCCGACGGAGATAGAGACGGCCGGCAAGTTCGACGACACGGAATTGGAAGTGCTCCTCTACGAATTGAAGGCCGACCTGAACAAGTACCTCGCGTCGCTCGGCCCGCGCGCGCCCGTCCGCTCGCTCAAAGAGGTCATAGAATTCAACGAACGGAACGCCGCGCGCGAGATGCCTTACTTCGGCCAGGACCTTTTCATCAAGGCAGAGGCCAAGGGGCCGCTGACGAGCAAGGAATACCGTGAGGCGCTCGCCAAGAACCGAAAGCTAGCCGGCCCGGAAGGAATTGACGCGGCGATGACGAAGCACAGGCTCGACGCGATGGTCGCGCCGACCGGCGGCCCGCCGTGGCCGACCGACTTACTCAACGGCGACCACTTCACGGGCGGCTACTCCAGCCCCTCAGCCGTCGCCGGCTACCCGCACATCACGGTCCCGGCGGGCTACGTCCACGGCCTGCCCGTCGGCGTCTCCTTCTTCGGCCGCGCCTACAGCGAGCCCACGCTAATCAAACTCGCCTACGCCTACGAGCAGGCGACGAAGCTTCGCCGCCCGCCGCGCTTCCTGCCGACCGCCGCGTTGGGTAAATAACAAGACGAACAGCGAAGAGACACGAAAGGGTTTTGACCTTTCTTCGTGTCTCTTCGCTGTTCGTTCTGCGACTAGTTAGTATTCTTCTGTGCGAAATTACAAGAGCCGCTTTGCCTGCGAGGGGCAAAGCGGCTCTGTGTGCCGGTGGGCTGCGAGGCGACGCTCAAACGAGCACCATGCTCCTACCGGCGAACCCGCGCGACCTGTGACCCTTCAGATCGCAGCAAGATATTACGGGCGAACTTGACTGGCTTCTGCGCATCCAGCTCGACGGTGACTATGTCGCCTTCGCGCAGGTCTTTGAGTGAGATGACCTCACCGTTAATCGAAACCTTCGTCCCCTCGCGGTCCACGGCTATGACGTGCTCCACGCCCGTGCGCGCCATCACGGAGACGCGTGCCTCTGCCACCTCCACGACTCTCGCCTCGACGATGCGCGTGTCCGTGTCTTCGTCGCTGCCGAGAGGCGCGGCCTGAATCCCGACTGAAAATAACGCTAACAGCATTGCCGCCGTCAGGACCGCCAGGGGTTTGCGTCTCATCATTGCTCCTTCCGTCCGCACCGTTGCTAGGGTGATTACGCCTGGACGGGACTGCAACCGATATGCCGCGCGCCGGTGTTTCCACGCCCGCGGGCTTTAATGCTTGAAGCCAAAAGGAAAAGTCTGTTTCTTGCGGAAAGGCCGCCGAGCGCGCGGTGAACTTTAATAGTTCAGGCGACCGCGCGCCTGTCCCGTCCGCTTGTACGATTGCGGAACGCCGGGAAAGCAGAATCCAGGATGGAAGGCCGTGGCGGGGGTCTGTCGATGCTCAAAAATGGACGAACTACGAAGACACGCGAAGAGACACGAAGTAAGCTCAAACCCCTTCGTGTCTCTTCGCGTGTCTTCGTGGTTCCCGGCTGTTCGCTGTCAGCCGAAGATGTTGCGCACTTTGTCCATGAACCCTTTGTCTTCCAGGTCTTTGGTCTCGACCTCGGAGAGCTGTTCGAGGAGGTGGCGCTGCTCGCGCGTCAGGGTGGTCGGGGTGACGACCGTGACGGAGACGAAGAGGTCGCCGCGGCCGCGCCCCCCGAGCACGGGCATCCCGTGCCCCTTCAGGCGGAAGACCGTGCCGGTCTGCGTGCCGGCGGGGATTTTCACCTGCTGCTGGCCGTTCAGCGTCTGCACGTTAAGCTCGGAGCCGAGCGCGGCCTGCGCGAAAGTTATTGGCACAGACGAGTAGAGGTTGCTCCCCTGACGCTCGAAGTGCTTGTGCTCGGCGACGTGTATCACGACGTAGAGGTCGCCGGCCGTGCCCCCTTGCGTGCCCGACTCGCCCTCGCCCGCGATGCGGAGGCGCGAGCCCGTCTCGACGCCCGCGGGAATCTTGACCTCCATGGCCTTCTCGCGCTCGACGCGCCCCGCCCCCTTGCAAGCCTCGCACGGCGTCTTGATGATGCGCCCCGTCCCGCGGCACGAGCCGCAGGTGCGGGCCACCGAGAAGAAGCCCTGCTGGTAACGCACCTGGCCCGCGCCGCTACACGTCTGACAGGTCTCGGGCTGTGTGCCTTCGGCCGCGCCGTTGCCTTTGCACTTTTCACACGTCTCCAAACGCGGGATGCGCAGTTGCGCCGTCATCCCGGCGGCCGAGTCTTCGAGCGAGATTTCCAGGTCGTAGCGCAGGTCGGCCCCGCGCTGCGCCGCGCTCGCACGGCGGCCCGAGCCGGAGCGCGAGCCGAAGACGTCGCCGAAGCCGAAGAGGTCGCCGAGGATGTCTTCTATGCCGCCGAAGCCGGGCGCGCCCCAGCCGCCCGAGGCCGCGCTGCTGGAAACGCCCGCGTGGCCGAAGCGGTCGTAGCGCCGGCGCTGGTCTGCGTCCGAGAGGACCGTGTAGGCTTCGGCCGCCTCTTTAAATTTCTCCTCGGCCGCGGCGTCGCCGGGGTTCTTGTCCGGGTGGTACTTGACCGCGAGCCTGCGGTAGGCGCTCTTGATCTCCTGCTCGGTGGCCGTCTGGCTGACGCCAAGCACTTCGTAATAGTCGCGTTTACTCATCCGTCGTTAAATAATTCCCTTTCAAATTTCTCGAAGCATTATAAGCAACAAAGCGCCGACAAAGTAAAGTCTGAAGTCAAAGGCTCGTCGCTTGACTTCAGACTTTCAGAGGCCGAGATTTTTTGGCCCGGTCACTCGCCGGGGAAGTTCATCATCACGTTGGTCAGCTCGCCGGCGAAGTGCTGCACGACCTCTATGGCCTGCTGAATCTGTTCGACGTTCTCGGAGTTCGCCGCCTCCTCGCCCATGGCGAGCGCCTGCTGCCCGCTCTTGCGCTCCTCGGCCGAGAGCGAGCCGCCGAACTCCACGAAGGCGCGGCGCGTGTTCCGCACCAGCGTGTCGAGCTTGTTGCGGAGCCCTATGATCTCCTTGGCCCTGCGGTCCACCTCGACGGAGGTTTCGGCCTCCACGATCAGGCGGCTGATTTCGTCCGGCGAGAGCCCCGAGGTCGGCGTGACGCGCATCTGCTGCTCGCGGCCCGTGGCCTTGTCTTTGGCCGAGACGGAGACGATGCCGTTGGCGTCCACCTCGAAGGAGACTTCGATCTGCGGCGTGCCCCGCGGGCTCGGCGGGATGCCGACCAATTCGAACTTGCCGAGGCTGCGGTTCCCCTCGGCGATTTCGCGCTCGCCTTGCAGGATGTGAATCTCGACAGACGCCTGGTTGTCCACGACGGTCGTGAACGTCAGGCTGTTGCGGAGCGGGATGGTTGAGTTGCGCTCGATGATTTTGGTGAAGAGCCCGCCGCGCGTTTCGAGTCCGAGGCTCAGGGGGAGCACGTCCAGGAGCACTATGTCCTTCACGTCGCCCGCCATCACAGCGCCCTGAATCGACGCGCCCATCGCGACCACCTCGTCCGGGTTAATCTCGGCCGAAGCCTCCTTGCCGAAAATCTCCTTGACCGTGCGCAAGACAATCGGCGAGCGCGTCTGCCCCCCGACGAGAATCACCTTGTCTATGTCCGTCGGCTGAAGCTTCGCGTCCCACAGCGCCTTCTGGCACGGCTCTATGGTCTGCTCCACGAGGTCCGCGACGAGCGACTCGAACTCGTCGCGCGTCAGCGTCTTGTTGAAGTGCTTCGGACCCGAGGCGTCCGCGGCGATGAACGGCAGGTTGATGCTCGTCTCGCTGACCGACGACAGCTCGCACTTGGCGCGCTCGGCCGCTTCTTTAAGGCGCTGAAGCGCCAGGCGGTCCTCGCGCAAATCGATCCCCGTCTCCTCGCGGAACTGCTCGGCCATCCAGTTAATGATGCGGTCGTCGAAGTCCTCGCCGCCGAGGAAGGTGTTGCCGGAAGTCGAGAGCACCTCGAAAACGCCGTCGTTGATTTCGAGAATCGAAACGTCGAAAGTGCCGCCGCCGAGGTCGTAAACCGCGATGCGCTCGGAGTCCGTTTTCCCGAGGCCGTAGGCGAGCGCGGCGGCCGTCGGCTCGTTGATGATGCGCTCGACCTTGAGGCCGGCGATTTTGCCCGCGTCCTTCGTGGCCTGGCGCTGCGTGTCGTCGAAGTAGGCGGGGACGGTGACGATGGCTTCGGTGACGGCCTCGCCCAGAAAATCTTCGGCGGCAGTTTTCAGGCGCTGGAGGACGATGCCGGAGATTTCGGGCGGGCTGTAGGTGCGCCCCTGAACGCGTATGCGCGCGTCGCCGTTCTGCGAGTCAACGATCTCGAAGGCGGAGGTCTCGCGCATGCGCTGCGCCTCCTGCGAGTTGTACTTGCGGCCGATGAGGCGCTTGACGGCGTAGACGGTGTTGGCCGCGTTGGTGACGGCCTGGCGCTTGGCGATCTGGCCCACGAGGCGCTCGCCCTTGTCCGTGAAGCCGACGACCGTGGGCGTCGTGCGCCCGCCCTCTTTGTTCGGGACGATCTGGACCGCGCCGCCCTCCAGCACGGCGACGCAGCAGTTGGTCGTCCCCAAATCGATTCCGATGACTTTGCCCATAATTTTTTCAGCGTGACAGGTGGACAGTGACGGGTGACAGGAAAGAGCCTAATTTTTACTTCTCACCTGTCACTGTTCGCCTGTTACTACCTGGTAGCCACCTTGACGATGGCTGGCCGGAGAAGTTTCTCGCCGAGGCGGTAGCCGGGCACGATCTCCTGTATGACGGTGTCGGGCTCGTACTCCTCGGTCTGCTCCGTGACGACGGCCTCGTGGACGTGTGGGTCGAAGCGGTGGCCGAGCGCGGCCACGGGCTGCAAGCCCAAGCCTTCGAGGACCGTGTTAAGCTGCTTGTAGATGAGCTCGACGCCGCTCAGGAAGTGGCGAAACTCCTCGGACTCTGTCGCCTGCAAAGAACCCTCGGCGTCGAGCGCGCGCCGCAAGTTGTCCAGGACCGGCAGCAGCTTGCTCACCACGTCGCCGACCATGCGGTTGTAACTCTCGCTGCGGTCGCGCTCCATGCGCTTGCGGTAGTTCTCGAAGTCGGCCTGCCGCCGCGCCAAAGCTTCGCGCAACTCCGCGCGCTCGGACTCGACGCGCTTCAGCTCCGCGCGCGTCGCGATCAACTCCGCGAGCACGGGGCCCGTCGCCTCGGCGCTGCCCGTCGCGGCCGGTTCGTTAGACGAGCGCGGCGGGTTGCCGTCCGCCGTCTGCTGCTGCTGGTTCGGCGCGGCCTGGTGCTGGTCTTCGCGCCGCTCCGGCATTTCGTCGCGCGGCGGCCCGCCGGCCGTGTCGCGGTCGTCCGCGCCTTCGTCCTCCGGCCCGCGGTCAATCCGACGTTTCATCTCCGTTTCGCCCTCGTAGCTCGACTCGCGCCCCATCTCTTCCGGCGTCGGCCCGCCCCTGTCCGAACTGTCCTCGGCCGCCGTGTCGTCGTCGCCGCCCGCGCCCCCCGCACGCAGCTTCTCGTCGTCAACGAAATGCACTGGGATGCGGTTGGCCTTCTGTCCTCTCTTATCTACCATCACTGGTCAGTTACCCTCCCTGGTTGTTGCGCGCCCGCTGAAGCCGCGCGCTTCGGGTTCGATTCCGGCTCAGGCCGTGCCCGCGTCCTCGCGCAGCAGTTGCTCGATTTGGCGGGCCATGTAGTTGACAACGGCCATCACGCGCGCGTACTCGATGCGCATGGGCCCGACGACGCCGAGCGTGCCGGCGACCTCCGAGCCGATCCAGTACGGCGCTGTAATCAGCGCGCAGTCGTGCATCGAAGACAGCGCGTGCTCGCGCCCGATGACGACTCGCACCTCGCCGGGCAGAGACTTGTCGCGCTCCACGCACTCGTTCAGGATTTTGACGAGGCGCGACTTCTCCTCGAAGGTGCGGAAGAGTTCGCGCATGCGCTCGGCGTCCGCGAAGTCCGGCTTGGAGAGGATGTTCGACGCGCCGTCGACGTAGACTTCCGCGCCGCCCGCCTCCTCGCCTTCGAGGCTGCGGTTGCAGAGCATGATGGCGTTGCGCAGCAGCCGGTCATAAAGCGCCTTCTCCTCGCGCATTAACTCGACGATCTCCGCGCGGATGGCGAGCAGGCTCTTGCCGCCGAACTCCGTGTTCAGGTAACGCGCCGTCTGCTCAAGCTCCTCCTGCGTCAGCGCCTCGTCGATGCGGATGACCTTGTTGTGCACGAGGTTGGGCGCGGAGACGAGTATGACCAGGATGCGGTTGTCGGCGAGTTGCAGGAATTCTATGTGTTGCAGCCTGTGGTCCGCGAGCGTCGGCGAGACGACGATGCCGACGTTTTCCGAAAGAGCAGAGAGCGCGTGCGAGACCTTGCCGAGAAGCCGCTCGGGCGCGCCGCCCGACTCGTTCTGCAAATTTTTCAAGAGCGAGTTGATCGAGGCCAGGTCCGCCTTGGACAGCCGCGTCTGCCCGAGCATGTGGTCGACGTAGAAGCGGTAGCCCTTGTCCGTCGGGACGCGGCCCGCGGAAGTGTGCGGCTGCTCGACGAGCCCCGCCTCCTCTAACTGGCCCATGACGTTGCGTATGGTCGCGGAACTCCACCCGGCGGCGTGCGCGAACCTGTCGGAGATGGTGCGCGAGCCGACGGGCTCGCCCGTCACCAAATGCTCCTTGATAACGGCGGACAACACGGCCTGCCCGCGCGGGTCGGTCGGGTATAAATTTCCTGCCTGGGAGGTAGAGATGCGGCTGACCATCCGTCTTCCAGATGCGGCGCGGCCGAAGGCTTCTGCGATTAATTTTAGGGGAGCGCGCCGGCTACTAAAAATTGAATATCACCGCCGCCCCTGACTGTCAACAATTCTTCGTGGAATCCTCGGCGGGGGCAGGCGTAGACTTCCAATTCAGAGTATAACGGATTGTGTCAGGCTGCGGCAAACATTACTATTTCGGGCCGCGCCCAACCGAAGCTCGCCCCCGCCCGCTCGGTCTAATCCGTCGCCCTCCTTGCGTTTAGCCCGGCCCGGCGAAAGGGTTATTTTCGTTTTTCAACTTAACCTCTTCTCAGCCGTAGGGTTAAGCCGGGCCAAAATTTCCGCTTCCCGCGGCCTTCGACCGCGCCGCCGGGTCAGGCCGTGAGTTTTCAACAGCTTAGCCGCGCGCCGGAACGACCTCATTGACTCGCCCGTCCGCCCGCCCTTAATATCAGGCCGAGTCGAGCTTCCACGATTAAGACATGCTCCCGCAGGTCTCGCGGCGGCTCGGGTCTCCCCGGCGAACGCGCCGCGGCCGCCCGTCTGTAGGTCAAAGTTTCGGCGATGTCATCATCTCAGAGCCATCTCAGCGCCCTTTTCACCGAGGCTTTTCGGCAGCTCGGCCGGAACCGCCCTGTGCCAGAAATCGAGGTCAGGTTCTACCCCTACGCCGGAATCAGCCACAAGATTCGCCTGCGCTCGGGCCGCGTTTACGTCCGCATCTCAGACATCTTCGAGAAGGCCCCGGCCGAGGTCCACCGCGCCCTCGCCTACATCCTCGTCTCGCGCCTGCTCGGCAAGCGCACGCCCGAGACTCACGAGCGCGTCTACCGCGCCCACGCCTACTCGCCGCAGGTCTTGCGCGCCCAGGACCTCGCCCGCCGCCAGCGCGGGCGCAAAGTCGTCTCCTCCGCGCGCGGCCGCGTCTACGACCTGGACAAACTTTTCCAGAGGCTCAACCGCCGCTACTTCGACGACGAGTTGGAGAAGCCCGTGCTCACCTGGTCGCAGCGCCGCACGCGCCGAATTCTGGGCCACCACGACGCGGCGCACGACACCATCGTCATCAGCAAGACGCTGGACGACCGCGAAGTCCCGGAGTGGTTCGTCGAGTACGTGCTCTACCACGAGATGCTGCACATCAAGCACCCGGCGCGGCTCATAGACGGCCGCCGCCGCTACCACACCAACGCCTTCCGCGCGGAGGAGCAGCGCTTCCCCTACTACGAGGAGGCCCAGCGCTGGCTCGAAATGGTGGCCCTCAAGCGCCACGTCCCGCGCGCCCGCGCCGCCTGAGAATTTTCGGAACTTCCGCAACGGTTAAGCGTAATAAACTGGCAGGTAGGTAGGCTCCAAGAGAGAGCGGGCCGGGCATCAATGGAAAACGTCAATCCCTCCGACGTTGACCGGACTGCCCGGCCCGCTCGCGTTTTCACCTCGTATGACTGGCCCACAACTGACAGCGCTGCTCGTTCTGACGCCGGGCGTCCTCCTGGACTTACTGAGCCTCTACCTCACGCTGGCCCGGATCATCAAAGGGCGCGGAGCCTCAGGCGTGCCAGTAGTCTCGTGGTTCATTTACGTGTCATACGCCGCGTGCGCGGTCGCCACCGACGCCATCGGCCTCGGCTCGGGAATACGGATTATCGCTCTCCTTACAATTTTCCATGCGTTGTGTCACTATGGCGTCCCCGTACTTATTTTAAAATTTCTCAAAAGCAGGAGAGCCGCCAAATGACCGACAACGTTTTCAAGGGCATCGAGATCGTAGGGACTTCCGAGCAGAGCTTCACTCACGCCATAGAGGTCGCCGTCAAGCGCGCGCGTCAGACCCTGCACAACCTCTCTTGGTTCGTCGTCACAGAGCAGCGCGGCGGGTTGCAGCAGGGCCGTCTCGAATACCAGGTCACGCTCAAGGTCTACTTCAAGCTGGACAGGGCCGAGGACGCGGACACAGCCGGCGAGGGCGGCGCGGACCGCTCAGCGCCGAGCACTGGACAAACCCCGTAAGCCCCCGCTAGACTACGCAGTTTGCTGACTACGCCCCGGCGCTCTCCGTACCGCGCGCGCCCGGCGCGTCGTAGCCCAAGCGATATTCTTTGAGACGGAGATTAATCTTCCTTTATGGCAATTCCCGCAACACAGATTAGGCGCGGCATGGTCATCGTCTTCGAGGGCCAGCCCTGCAAGGTCGTCGAGTTCCGCCACCACACGCCCGGCAATTTGCGCGCGATGGTGCAGACCAAGCTGCGCAACATCCGCACCGGCTCCAGCTTCGAGCACCGCTTCCGCTCCGCAGACACGGTCGAGCGCGCCTCGCTCGAACAGCACGAGATGGAGTACCTCTACTCCGACGGCTCGCAGCACCACTTCATGAACACGGAGAACTACGAGCAGATCGGACTCAATGAGGACGACCTCGGCGACGCGGCCCAGTGGCTGATGCCTGGGCTCAAGATTCAGGTCGAGTTCTACGAGGGCGCGCCCATCGGGATAGATTTGCCCGACTCGGTCGAGCTGACCGTGACCTCCACCGAGCCGTCGCTCAAGGGCGCGACCGTCTCGAACGTCAACAAGCCGGCGACGCTCGAAAACGGCGTCACCATACAGGTCCCGCCCTTCGTCAACGAAGGCGACCGAATCCGCGTCTCCCCCACCGAAGGGCGCTACATCGAGCGTGCGAAATAAAGCAGCGACGGGTGACGAGTGACGAGTGACAAGTTAAAGCGTTTTGCTCGTCACTCGTCGCTCGTCACTCGTCACTTATGTATCTCCTTTACAGCTTCCTTCTGACCCTCGGCGTCGTCGCGCTCCTGCCGCGATTCATAGTTGACGCTTTACGTCACGGGAAGTACGTGGCGGGTTTGCGGGAACGCCTGGGGGGCTTGCCCGCAATCGAGACCGGGGGACGCCCCGTCGTCTGGCTCCACTGCGTGTCCGTCGGCGAGACGCAGGCCGCGCGCCCCTTAGCCCGCGCCATCCTCGAACGCTTTCCCTCGCACGCACTCGTCGTCTCCACCACGACCGCCACGGGCCAGCGCGTCGCGCGCGAAGTCTTCCGCGACGACGCGGCGGCCGTCATCTACTTCCCCTTCGACTGGGCCTGGGCCGTGCGCCGCTCGCTCCGCAAGGTCAACCCTTCGGCCGTGCTCATTATGGAGACGGAATTGTGGCCCAATTTCCTGCGTGAGTGCCGCAGGCGCGGTGTCCCGGCGGCCGTCGTCAACGGCCGATTGTCTGAAAAATCCTTCCGCCGCTACCAACGTATCCGGCGCTTCACCAAACGCATCGTCAACGACCTTACGTTGGCGCTCATGCAGACGGACGCGGACGCCGAACGCATGCGCGCCCTCGGCCTCGCGCCCGCGCGCGTCTTCGTCTCGGGCAACGTGAAGTTCGACGGCGGCGACGATGACGGGAATGGTCGTCAACTGACCGAAGAGTTGCGCGCGCGTTTTCGCTTCGACGGCGCGCGCCCCCTCGTCGTCGCCGCCAGCACGCACGCGCCCGAAGAGCGCATCCTCCTTGAGGCGTTCAAACATTTGCGGGCAACACCGGGAAACGCTCAAATACGGCTGCTCGTCGCGCCGAGACACCCTGAGCGCTTCGGTGAGGTGGCGGCGCTGCTGGATGCGTCCGGCTTTCGGTGGGCGCGCCGCTCCGCCGCGCCATCGCCTGTGGACGCGGGCTGCGACGTGCTGCTTCTGGATTCAATCGGGGAGTTGCGCGCCGTTTATTCTCTGGCCGAGATAGTCTTCGTCGGCGGGAGCATCGCGCCGAACGGAGGGCACAACATTCTTGAGCCGGCGGCGGCCGGCGTCTGCGCCGTGACCGGCGCGCACACCTTCAACTTCAAGGCCGTGGTGGAAGCCTTCCTTGAGGCCGGCGCGCTCGTGCAGCTTCCCGCTCTTTCCGAAAGCGAAGCGCCTGACGCGCTCGCCAACGCCTTGCGCGAACTGCTGGCGGACGACGGGCGCAGGCGAGAGTTGGGCAGGCAGGCGCGCGCCGTGCTGGAGCGGAATCGCGGCGCGACCGCGCGCACGGTCGAACTCCTCGCGAAGCTTTTCGCGCCCCCCACGGACACGGCGTCCCGGCCCGAGGCGGAAGGCGCGCGCGGGGCCGCGACGCGCGTCTCCGCATGAAAGAGGCTCCCGGCATCATCCTCGCGCCGCTCGGCGCGCTCTACAGCGCCGTCACGCGCGCCCGCCTCGCGCTCTACCGCCGCGGCGCGCTCCGCGTTCATAAAATCACACAGCCCGTCGTCAGCGTCGGCAACATCACGACGGGCGGCACGGGCAAGACGCCGCTCGTCGAGTGGGTCGCCCGCGCGGCCGCGCGCGAGGGGCGCAGGCCATGCGTCCTGACGCGCGGCTACGGCCGCGAGGACGCGGGGCGTAGAGTTATCGTCTCGGACGGAGAGCGCGTGCTCGCGGACGCGAGGGAAGGCGGCGACGAACCGCGCCTGTTGGCGGAGACTTTGCGAGGGATTGCCGCGGTCGTCAGCGACGCGGACCGCGTGAGCGCGGCGCGCTGGGCCGCGGAACATCTGGAGAGCGACCTTTTCATCCTGGACGACGGCTTTCAGCACCTGCGCCTCGCGCGCGACCTGGACATCGTCGCCGTCGACGCGACGAACCCGTGGGGCGGCGGGAGGCTGCTGCCGCGGGGCCGCCTGCGCGAACCGCTCAAGGGGCTCAAGCGCGCGGACCTTCTCATCCTCACACGCACGGAGCAGGCGGCGGACGCCGACTCGCTGCGCAAACAGGCCGAACGCCTGAGCGGCGGCCGCCCCGTCATCCTCTCGCGCACGCGCACCAAAGCAATCCGCTTGCTAGATGAAACGACGATGAAAGGTAACGCTCTCGGAGTTCCTTCTCACCCCTCATCCCCCGTCTCTCTTCCCTTCGCCGCTTTCTGTGCCATAGGGAACCCGGAGGCGTTCTTCGCGCACCTGCGCGCGGACGGGTACACGCTCAATCACACGCGGGCCTTCCCGGACCACTACGTTTACAAACAGGCGGACGTTGACGCTCTCGCCGGCGAGGCAAAGCGCCTGGGCGCGGCCGCGCTCGTGACGACGGCGAAGGACGCGGTCAAGCTGCGCTCGTGCGGCTTCGAGCTTCCTTGTTACGTGCTGGAAATCGAACTCACGTTCGACGAAGAAGAGAAGTTGAAGGTCATGCTCCGCGAGGCGATCAGCCGGGGCTGACTCAAGGGAGCGACGGCGCGCCGGTGCTCGCGCCCGGCGGGTTCGTGCTGGGCGGGGGCAGCGTCGGCTTCGGCGTCGCCTCCTTCTTCGGGGTCGGCGGAGGCGGCGGAGGCTCGTCCTCCTTTTTCTCCGGCGTGGGCGTGTTGCGCGGCGGCGGCAGGTCTTGTCGCTGGTTCGCGTTCTTGTTCGGAGACGGGCTTGGCTCCGGCTCCTCCGTGTTCTCGTTCGCTGGCTGGTCGTTGCGGTTCTCGTTCTCGCCGCCCGCGGGCGGCCCCGCGTTCGCGTTGACGTTCACGTCCGGCTGCGTGTTCGCGTCCGCGGCGGGCGTCGGCGTGGCGTTGGGCGCGATGTTCCGCTCGTCCTCGCCCGTGGGCGTCCCGGAGGGCTGGACGGGCTGGCCCGCGGGGTCAACCGTCAGCGGCTGGGAGTTGTCGTTCGTCGCGGGCTCGGACGAGCCCGAGTTGCGCGTCAGCGCGTAGACGACGGCGAAGATGACCAGCAGGCCGGCGACGGCCGGAATCATGATGCGCCACGGGTTGAAGTCGGACGGCGGCGCGTCCGCCACGACCCCGGCCGGCGCGATGCTTATTATCTCTGACTCGACGGACGGCGTGGGCGTCTCCGCCACCCTGGCCCTGACGACGGTTTCCTCGTCGCGGTCTTCGCTGCGCGTGTTGCGCGGCGCTTCGTTCGACCCCGTGGTGACGACGATGCGGTTGGTCGAGCGCTCGGGCGTGCTCGCGCTGGCGGCGACCTTCGCCGCAGGCTCTTCCTCGGCCGCCGCGGCCAACTCTTCGGAAAGCTCCGCGACCGTCTGGAAGCGGTCCTCGGGCCGCTTGGCGAGAGCGCGCGCGACGACGCGGCCGACGGCCGCCGGCAGGTTCTTGCGCTCTTCGAGCACCGAAGGCGGCGGCTCCTGCAAGTGCTTCATCATGATCGCCGTCGGCGACTCGCCCGCGAAGGGCACGTGGCCGACGAGCATCTCGTAGAGGATGACGCCGAGGCTGTAGATGTCCGAGCGCGAGTCGATCTCGGCGGCCTGCGAGCACTGCTCGGGCGACATGTACTGCGGCGTGCCGATAATCAGGTTCGGCGCGGTCAGCGCCGGGTCCTGCCCGACCTTCTCCGTGATCTTGGCGATGCCGAAGTCCAGCACCTTGGCCCAGTCGCCCCCGCCTATGTCGAGGAGCATAATGTTGTCGCTCTTGAGGTCGCGGTGGACGACGCCCTCTGCGTGCGCGGCTTCGAGCGCGCCGCAGACTTGGCGGATGATCTCGACGACGCGCGGCAGCGGCATCGTATCGTCGCCGTGGATGACCTCCTTGAGCGTGCGGCCCTTGAGGTACTCCATGACGAGGAAGACGACCCCGGTCTCGTCTTCGCCGAAGTCCGTGACGGTGAGCGCGTGCGGGTGCGAGAGGCGCGAGGCGGCCTTGGCCTCGCGCGTGAAGCGGGCGACGATCTTGTCGTCGGCGGCAAGCGCGGGGTGCAGGACCTTGATGGCGACGATCTTGTCCATCAGGACGTGCGTCGAGCGGTAGACCGCGCCCATGCCGCCCTCGTTGATCAATTCCTCTATGCGGTATTTGCCGGCGAGCGTTTGACCGACGAGTGGGTCTGCGGTCTTCTCCAGCACCGTGCCGTCAGCCGGACACAAAGTGTTCGCGTTCTCGAACTCCCTGCCACACTTCGGACACTTTTTCATCAATTCGTTTACGCCTCGTCGCCGCCCCTGAATGAGTTTGAACCCGAGCGTACCATACAGCTTCCGCCCCGCGCAATGACAATAAACCAACGCCTCGCGCGAAAGAAAGGGAGACGACACGACGCGCCGTCTCCCCTTAACTTACGAGATGAGGGCCGGGCGAGTTTAGTAAAAAACCCTCACCCGGAAGCTCCCGCTGTTGTCGCTGTAGTCGTTGTCGTTGACCAGCAGGACAAGCCTCCCGCCTTCGGGCGCGGTGATCGTCTGCGAGTTCCCGACGTAGAACGGCCGCGTCTGCCCGTAGGGAGTTCGGATGTAGCCCACGAGCGCGCCGAAAGCGGCGTCGCGCATGGGGTAGTTCTCGCCCTGCTTGTCGTAATAGCGATTGCCCTCGGGCGAGATGGCGTCCGTCCTGCGCGAGTAGACGGAGCCGCTCGCGCTGAAACTCACGCGGCCGCCGGCGCGCACGTCTATGCCCGTGTCCGTCTCGCGCGAGTTGGCGTTGACCGTCACGTACTTGTCGAAACCCTGTGAGCCCGAGAGGCCGCCGGTGCCGTCCGTGCCCGGCAGAGTGGCTTGCGAGCCGGTGTTCACGATTCTCACGTTGAACTGCCCGGCGTTGTCGCCGTAGTCGTTGTCGTTGATAAGCAGGAAGAGTCGCCCCTCAACCGGCGCGCTCAACGTCCGCTGACTGCCGACGGCGAAGGGCTGCGTGATCTGCCCGTTCGGCGTGCGCAGGTAGCCTATCAGCGCGCCCGCGCCCAGGTTCTGCACGGGGTACGTCCCGATGATGGAGCCGAAGCCTACGCGGCCGCCGTCGGGCGAAACGTCGCCGATGCGCCGGCCGGCCGTGACCGTGCCGGTGGCGGTGATGCTCACCTGGTCGCCCGCGCGCACGTCGAGCCCTGTGTCAGTCCCGCGCGACGTGCCGGGGATGGTGATGCTGACTTCGCGCGGCGCGCGGTCGCCCACGGGCGGGCCGTCGGGTCGCGGCGGGCCGTCGTCGCCCCTGCGCTCCCGCCGCCGCACGCGGCCCGTTTGCGTGGTGTCGGGCTCAAACACGTTGTCGTAGAACTGGTCGTCGTTCCGGTTGCCCCCGGCCCGCTCGATGACCCTGATGTCGCGGTAAATGCGCGCCGTGAAGGCGCGGCTGACGTCGTTGTAGTTGTGGCGGTTGGCCGTCAGGTAGAGTCTCCCGTCGCGCTCGGCCGTAAATTCTTTGTCCTCCCCGACCAAAAAGATGGGCGAGTTCAGGTCTTCGCCGATGGCGGCGATGAGCGCGCCTTCGGGTGCGCCCGGCAGCGGCAGGTTCCGCGTGGTCGGGGTGATTCCGGCGGGCGTGATGCGCGTGTTGCTGCTGGTTATCGTGATGTAGTTGCCGGCGCGGATGCGCACGGTTTCGCCGCGCTGCAAGTCCACGCCCGTGTCCACCCAGTTCGGCCCGAGCTCGACCCTCACGGTGCGCATCACGTAGCGGGCGTCGGCCAGGTTGCGCCCCTCAATCTCCATGCGCTGGATCGAGCGCGGATGGATGAAGATGATGTCGCCGGTTTCGCCCGAGCCTGTGAACCCAGTGCGGTTGCTCTGCTGCTGAGTCTGCATGGTGGTCGGCGGCCCCAGGTCTTCCGACAGGCGGACGGCGAAGCGCCCGTTGACGAAGCCGAGCACGGTCCCGCGCACGGTCCGGCCGTCGCGCAGGGTGATGGTGTCGGCCGCCGCGAGCGACGCGGCCATAATGGTGACGACGAAAGCGAGAATTAATTTTCTCATTATCTTAACCTTCCTCGGCCGTCCAGTCGGCCGGAGCAAATTTTGGTATATTCGAGCAAGGAGAGCTATCACCGCTCGTGCGAGTTGGCAAGGAGTATGCCAGATGAGGCGGCAAATCGTGTCTACAATTTATTTGCAAATAAATTGAGATTAAAGGGCGTAAGAAGGCCGGGCTGCGTATCGGCGCGATACGCCGAGCCCTTGAAAACATACAGAAAATGCGGGCGAAGCCGCCGTTTTCGGCCCCGCCCGCACCTTTTGGTGTTGAGCTGATGACTAGAGCTTGGCGAACACGATCACGAGCGCGAACAGCACGAGCGACTCGATGAGCGCCAGGCCGATGATCATCATGATCTGGATGCGGCCCGCCGCGCCGGGATTGCGCGCCGCGCCCTCGACGGCGGACGCGGCGATGCGCGACTGGCCGAGCGCGCCGAGTCCGGCCGCCAGCGCGAAGCCGAAGCCCGCGGCGAGCGCCTTGTACTTGTTCACGCTGTCCGGGTTGTCCGCCGCGTCCTGCGCGAACACGGTCACGGCCGACATCAGCACGCAGAAGACCGTGTAGTACAGCATTCTCAATTTTCTCATCTCGATTCCTCCTCGAAAGAAGTTGTGACTTCAAAAGGCGTCGGCGGAAAATCGGACCGGGAAAGAGTCTGGACCTCGGGAAGCGCCCCAATAAATTATTTCGCCCGCCTCCGGTATTCGCCGCCCCTCTTACAACGGCGCGCCAGCGATGCGGAGCCTCTCTGCTTTCAAACTCCGAAAGCTATGACCGAGCGCCCTCGCGTCCTTCCCTCCCCCGCCCTTTCCTCCACTCGCCCTGAAAGTTTAAGAGCCGAACGCCTCAACGTGCGCGGGCACGCGCGCCCGCGCCGCTCAAAGCGCGAAGACGAAGTACTGAGTGCTGAGGACTGAGTAAGAGCAAGCGCCTTTCTTCTCAGTCCTCAGTACTCAGCACTTCGTTATGTCAAAACCGGTGCGATGATCTCGTCGCCGTCGACGTGCTCGTGGTCGCCGTGCTCGTCGTGCGGCGGGTGAGAGACCTCGCTGATGTAGACCATCGAAAGAAACATGAAGATGAACGTCTGTATGAACGCGACGAAGAGCCCGAGCGGCATGATGAGAATCGGCACGACCCAGTAAGTGTATCCGGGCGAGAGGTTCGCGATGTTCTCCGCCACCTTTTCGTCTGCGAACATGTTGCCGAAGAGACGTATGCCGAGCGACAGCGGGCGGATGAAATTACTGATCAACTCGATCAGGAAAAGCAGCGGCGCGATGGCGAGCACCGGCCCGGCGAAGTGTCGGAGGTGGCCGAACAGTCCGTTCTCTTTAATGCCTATGTAGTTGTAATAGACGAACGACGAGATGCCGAGCGCGAACGTCACGCTCGTCGCCGAGGTCGGGGCCATCATCCCTGGGATGAAGCCGAGCAGGTTCGAAATCAGGATGAGCACGCCGAAGGTCGCGACGACCGGGAAGTATTTCACGCCGTGCGGCCCTATCACGTCCACGATCAGGTTGCGCACCGCCAGCACGCCGACTTCCAACGTCTGCTGCCCGGCCGACGGCTCGTCCTCGGAGAGCTTGCGCTTGAGCAGCCAGATGACGACGATGCTCAGGATGCACGCGATGATGAACATCACCGTGTACCAGGGGACCGCGTTGTCGGGCGAGTACTCGCCGATGACGTGGCTCGCGTCCGTGCCGAGCAGTTTGTCCCAGTACGGCTTGGTGTACTTCATTTGCAGGTGGTAGAGGGGCTCGCCTATCAGGTCGTTGACTTTCTCGACGACCCAGGGCGTGTGGTGCGCGGCCTTCTCGGCCCCCTCCACGACCTTCTCCCCGTGCTCTGCGGCGGCCCCTGCCGCCTCGGGCTCGCTCAGTAGCCAGACAAACATTTACGTTTCCTCTCGATTGACGATTGCGAAATAAATCTGCGCGAACGCCTCCATCATCGCCGCCGGCACGAACGAGCAGAGGCCGGCGAGCGTGGCGACGATTGAGACCAGGTTGAACGAGTAGGCGGCGGCGACCACCGCCGCGATGACGAAGTAACGCAGGACGTAGCGCGCCGCGCTGAATTTGACGCGCCGCCCGCTCCCGGCCGTGCTGAACACGGCGGCGAGCGACGAGCGCAGCCAGTGGTGATTCAAGAGCGACAGCGCCCCGCCCAGCGCGAGCCCCGCCGTCACGCGCCACGGCGCGAGCGGCAGGCTGATAGCGACGGCAAGCGCCACGCTGACGCGCATCCCGCGCACCAAACGGCGCTCCATCGCCGCGGGGTCCGCGGCACTATGCACACCGCCGCCCCCAACACTGTCCGCGATTTCACTCATCCTCGAAGCAGAAGATTTTACACACGCGCGCCCGCACTGTCGAGCCACAGAGGCCGCGGGTAGCAGGTCAGTGAGAGGCGGAAACGCGAGTGTCAACGAGCGTGCCCCGGATTACACGGGCTGAGAATACAAGCACGCTCACCGACGTTCGCGTCGCTGCCGCCGCTCGGTCCCGCGCGGCCACCTCGAACGCTGCGCGGGCCATCTAACGCGCCGCGCGAATCAGGTTCCGCGCCGCGCACGCCGCGTTTAACGCTGCGCGGGTGAAGTCTCACGCCGCGCAGCCATGTGTTCGCGCGCGCAAGCCGTCTGTTCGACCGCGCGGGCCGGCTGTATGGCTGCGCGAGTCGTCTGTTCGACTGCGCATGTCGCCTGTCGTGCTGAATCCGTCCTCTGTCACGCCGCGCTCGCCTTCTGTCGTCATGCGCGAGCCGTGTTTCGCCCCGCTTAAGACGACTCGCGCACTGTGACGGCGACTTGCGCGGCCGCGCCGGCTTGCGCTCCGTTTTCTTTCGGTAAGTATCGTTCAGGAAATCCGCGAAAGCAGCCGGACGAACTGGTAGAAGCCGACGCCCGCGCCAGTGACTATCCCCGCGACGACCAGCCACGGCCCCGTGCCGAGCCAGCGGTCGAGCGCCCAGCCCAATCCCAGCATCGTCACCGTCGAGAGGACGAACGAGAGCACGGCGGCGTAAATCAGCCCGCTCTTGTGCGTCACCGCTCTGTCGTCCTCCCGTTCGGGCATATCGTCCTACCATCTCCCCCGCGTCAGGTAGTTCTTCGGGACTTCGTAGAGCAGGGCGCGGCGCGAGTGGCGCAGGGAGTCGTGTATGAAGCAGACGTGCGTGCACCAGCAGGCGCGGCCCTCGTCAATCCGGTCGAGCTCCTGCCGCCTCTCCTCGGCGGCCCAGAGCGCGCCGAAGTCGTAGTCGTAGTCGGAGAGCGTGGCGAACTTTTCGCGCAACTCGCAGGCCCGCACGTCGCCGTTGTAGTCGATGACGGCCGCCGTCTCGCCGGCCGTGCAGGGGAAGGGCCAGGCCGAGGGGGTCTCGAAGTTGGCGTGCTGCGTGCGGTAGTGCGTCGTGATGGTGCCGACGTAGGCGGCGTTCTTGACGAAACGCTTGTCGGGCGCGTCCGCGGCGAACATGCGGTCGCCGTAACGTTTGGTGAGCGCGGCGGCGCGCGCATAGATGGCCGGTAAGACTTCGGGCGGCACGCGCTTGATCGCGTCGCCGTCGGGCGTCTCGCCGCGGATGATGTTGAAGTAGTGGCCGTCGAGCCGGAAATTGTGCCAGAGGTATTCGGAGAGCTTTTCGATTTCGGCGTAGTTCTCGGCGCAGACCACGGTGTTGACGTTCAGGCGGAAGCGGTCGGCGTACTTCTCTTTCAGGGGGTAGAGAGTGCGTATGCAGTCGAGCGTCTTCCCCCAGTTGCCGGGCACGCCCCGTATGTGGTCGTGCGTCGTGCCGTAGCCGTCGAGCGCGACGTTCAGGTAGAGGTCGAGCGAGGGGTGGCGGCCGAGGGCGTGCTCGACGACTTCGAGCGTGCGCGCCTTCACGAGGGCGTTGGTCGGGATGATGAGGCGGCTGACCCCGTTGTTCAGGACGAAGGCGTCTATGACGCCGGTCAGGTCGCGCCTGAGCATGGGCTCGCCGCCCGAGAGCCAGAGGTCCGTGATGGGCGGCATCGTCCGCGAGAGCTTCTCTATTTGCGCGAGGGTCATGTCGCCGGGGCGGTTTAGTTCTTCGTGGTAGAAGCAGGTCTTGCAGAAGGCGTTGCAGCGCGAGGTGACGAAAAGAATCACCGTCCCGAGCCGCTTCTCGCGCTTCGTCGAGCGCAGGAGTTGAACAAACTGGACCGCTTTATTCGTCACGAAGAACCTTAAGCTAAGCGAGTTTTCTTTGCGAGAGACTGTCCTCACGCAAAGGCGCAAAGGGGTTGAATGGCTTTCCCGAGTTAGTGCCGCCGGGCGGGGGCAATGATGACAGTTTCGTGCGGCGATTTCAATTCGTAGGTGATGCCGCGCCACTCTATGCGGCGGGAGAAGAGGGCGGCGAGCGCGTTGTAGAGGTAGAGGGCGGAGGCGAGGGGCCAGAGGAGGAGGTGCGCGGGCGCGTCGCGCCGCAACTCCGCGCGGAATTGTGCCAGCGCGAGACGGACGGCGCGCAGGCGCAGGAGGGCTTTCAGCGTCCCGAGCGCGTAGAGCGTCAAGACGAAGAGGAGCGGCGCGAGAAACGGTAAGCCGAGCGCGGCGCGCACGACTGCGAGCGCGATGCCGCCGTAGAAGATTAGGACGAAGAGCAGGTTGCTGTAGAGGACGACCTGCCAGAGGTGCGGCGCGTAGACGCGCGTGATTTTCAACTGGCGCGTGGTGAACTCTAACAACTCGCGCGGGCCGCAGTCTTCGTGCGAGGCGGTCAGGCAGGCGGGCACGAAATGTATGGGCAGGCGCTCGCGGCGGAGCGCGCGCATCATCGCGAAGTCGTCCGAGGCCGCGCCCTCCCACTCCTGCGTCACGCGCGCGCGCTCGAACGTCGCGCGGCCGATGGCCGTCGAGCCGCCCCAGCAGAAGTTTCGCTCCCGTTGCCCGCCCAGTGCGGAGGCGATTGACGCGTTCCAGACGGCGCGCAGGGTGGAGCTGAACCCGCCCCTGACCGGGATGAACCAGCGGTAGCCCGTGGCCGCGCCTGTCTGTTCATCTGCGAGCGGCGCGACAAGTTGACGCAGCCAATTCTCGCGGGGCCGCGCGTCCGAATCGACGAAGACGAAAACCTCGCTCTCCGCGTCTGCCTCGGCCACGGCGGCGCGCAGGTTGTGAACCTTCTGCCCGCCGCTCGCCGCCGCGCCCGCGACGCAGACGCGCGACGCAACGCGAGCCCCGAACTCGCGGCGCACGTCTTCGATGACGGCGAGCGCAGGGTCGGCGCTTGAGTCCGTGACGAAGATGATTTCGTAAGAGGGATAATCCTGGCGGAAGAGCGCGGCGAGGTTCTCGCGCAAGCCCTGGTCGAGCCCACGGCAGGGCGCGATGACGGAAGCGTGAGGCGTGAAGCTTGACTTCCCTTTCGCCAGCTCGCGCCGGAAGTAAGCGAGGTAGCGGACGCCGCCGCGCAGGGAGACGGCGGCCTGTATGACGAGCAGCGAGGCGAAGACGTAGAAGACCCACATAAATGTCCGAGTCGGGATTCTACGCACGGAAGCCCGCGCTTGTTAAGCGGCGCGCGCTTTTGAGCGCCGGGTGACTCGAACTGCTGTTATATAATCGGGCCGATGTCGCGGAGGCCGAAGACAAATCTTTATGAACAGCGAAGAGCTTAACGAACGCCTCGACGAGGAGGGATTCAATTCTCAGTTCTACTGCATAGGGCCGGGCTGGCGTCGCTTGGGGGACGGCTTCGCCCTGGACAAAGTGGGCGACTCGTTCGAGTGGTTCTACGTCGAGCGGGGCCAGAGGGGGCGGGCCGAAAAGGTCTTCGCCTCGGAGGAGGAGGCGTGCCGGTTCGCTTACGAGACGCTCTCGAAAGACGACCGGGCGCGGTCGCACATGATCGGCATGTTCGAGAGCGAGGCCGAGGCGGCGAAACTGGCACAGGAGTTATCCCGCGAGGGCATACGGAGTAAGACGGACCGCATCCCCTACGGCGGCCCAGACGACCCGCGGTTCAGGGTCTTCGTCTACGGCCGGGACGTGTTCAAGGTGAAGAAGGCGGCCGAGTGAGGCTCGCCCGGCGGACCCATTCGGCCGGGCGCTCCGAAGCCGGTCAGTGCGGCAGCAGCCCCTGCGCGACTTTGATGAACGGGTGCGGGTAGATGCCGATAAAGATGATGCCGACGAGCGAGACGACGAGCGCCGTCATCAGCGCGGGCGAGAGCGAGAGCGGGCGTTCGTCGGCCACGCGGTCGCTCAGGTACATGGCGCGTATGAAGCGCACGTAGTAGTAGAAGGAGACGACCGTGTTGATGATGGCCCAGAGCGCCAGCCAGTAGTACCAGGACTTGCCCTCGGCCGCCCCGCGCTGCAAGAGCCCGCCGAATAGGAAATACTTGCCGATGAAGCCGCCCGTCACCGGCAGCCCGCCCAAGCTGAGCATGAAGACCGTCATCATGATCGCCATCCACGGCGCTTTCTGCCCCAGCCCGGTCAGGTCGTCGACGTGGTCGCCGATGATGCCGCGCCGCCGCAGGCTGATGATGACGCCGAACGCGCCGAGGTTCATCAGCGCGTAGACGAACAGGTAGATGACCAGCCCGAGGTAGCCGTACTGGTTCATCGCTATCAGGCCGAGCAGCAGGTAGCCCGCGTTCGAGATTGACGAGTAGGCGAGAAGCCGCTTCGAGTTCTCCTGCGTGACGGCGGCCCAGTTGCCGACGAGGATGGTGACGGCGGCGACGAGTCCCAAAAGCGGGGCCCAGTCGGCGCGCATGCCTCCGAGCGCCTCCATGAAGATGCGCGCGAAGAGCGCGAAGCTCGCCGCCTTCGAGCCCGTCGAGAGGAAGGCCGTGACGGAAGTCGGCGCGCCCTCGTAGGCGTCCGGGGCCCACATGTGGAAGGGCACGGCCGCGATCTTGAAGAAGAGCCCGGCCGCCATCGCGATCATGCCGAGCAGCAAGAGCGGACGGAGCGGCAGGCCCATCACCTCGCCCGTCGGGTCCGTCGCGGTCAGCGCGGACGTGACCGCGCCCGCGATGTCGCCCAGGTTCGTGGAGCCCGCGATGCCGTAGACGAGCGACATGCCGTAGAGCAGGATGCCGGAGGAGAACGCGCCGAGCAGGAAGTATTTCATCGCCGCCTCGTTCGAGCGCTTCTGCCGCTTGGTGAAGGCGACGAGCACGTAGAACGTCAGCGCCATCAGCTCCAGGCTGATGTAGAGCGAGATCAGATCGTAGCCGCAGCCGAGGAGCATCATGCCGACGGTGGCGAAAAGCACCAGCGCGTAATACTCGCCGTGCTGCTCGCCCTCGATGTCCAGGAAGCGCGTCGAGATGGCGATGGAGAGCGCGGCCGCGAGCAGGAAGATGAGCTTGAAGACGAAGCTGAAGCCGTCTATGCGGACCATGCCGTAGAAGCCGTCGCGCGTCCTCAGGGCGCTGAGGTCCGCGAAGCCGCCCATGCTGTAGAAGAGCGCGCCGAGCGAAAGCAGCGCGAGCCCGATGCCGGCGAGCGCGAAGTAGGCCGTCCACTTGCTCTTCCTGTAGGGCAGGACGACCTCCATCACGAGCGCGACGCAGGCGCAGACGGTCAGGATCATCTCCGGGGCGATGAGTTGCAGGTCGCTCAGGTTGAAGAGTCCCGTGGTGTTGGCTTGGAGCAGGAGCATTTCGTAATCGGCCTCTGTCAGTGCTTCACTGTCGTTTCAAATCCGCGTCGTCGTTTCTGTAGACGAAGTAATAGAAGTAGCGCACGTTGAGCCACAGGAGGGCGAACCAGCCCCCGGCGGCGAAGACGCCCGCGATGATTGAGAGCGGCGAGCGCTCGAAGATGGAGCCCAGGAGCGCCACCCCGACCGTCCACAGAACGCCGCCGACGAGGGCCTGGCGGCCCAGAATCTGTAGCTTCGTCGGGGGCTGCCGCTGATAAAGACGCGGCCCCACGAGCCCCTTCATCAAGCGCCGCCTCTTCCGTCTCCTGTCACGCTCACTCATCAGACTTCCGAACAGCGAGGGAAGATTTTAAAACTCAAGACACCAACGGACTCAACCCCCTTGCGACGACAGCGCCTTTGCGAGAGGAAACCAAAACACCCACCCCGGAGGCGCAAAGAAGAACTCACTTCGCCGCCCGCCGCGGCTCTTCGGGTTGCGCCGCGGGCCGCGGGCCGGGCATGGGGTAGTCCGGCCTGATGTGGCGCACGACCGCCGCCACGGGCTGCTGTATGTAGTCCACGAACGTCTTCGGGTAGACGCCTATCCAGAGCGAGAGGATGACGAGCGGCAGCATGTACGCCCACTCGCGCCCGGTCATATCCTTCAGTTTCTCGTTCTTCGGGTTGTCGATGTTGCCGAAGAACATGCGCTGGTAGAGCCAGAGCATGTAGCCCGCGTTGAGGATGATCCCGAGCGCGGCCCAGCCCGCCCACCACGGGTTCGCCTCGAACGCGCCCCGCATCGCCAGAAATTCCGAGATGAAGACGCACAGGAGCGGCAAGCCTATGGCCGTCATCGCCATCGCCAGGAAGACCGCCGCGTAGCCCGGCATGACGTGCGAGAGCCCGCCGAACTCCGAGACGATTCTAGTGTGCCGCCGCTCGTAGATGATGCCGACCAGCAGGAAGAGCGCGCCCGAGTAGATGCCGTGGTTAATCATGTGCAGCACCGCGCCGTTCACGCCGTTCGGGTTCAGGGCGAAGAGGCCCAGGATGACTATGCCCATCGAGGAGACGGACGAGTAGGCGACCAGCTTCTTCACGTCGCCGTTCTTCTTGACGACGAAATACATCGCCGCCAGCGCGCCGTAGATGATGCCGATGATGGCGAGCAGGATCATGATGCTGCGCACCCCGAACGTGATGCCGAAGTACGTCCACCAGCTTTCGTCGGCAGAGGCCGCGGGGAACATCGGCAGGTTGAAGCGGAAGAAGCCGTAAGTCCCGAGCTTGAGCAGGATGCCCGCGAGGATGACGCTCCCCGCGGTCGGCGCTTCGACGTGCGCGTCCGGCAGCCACGTGTGGAACGGCCACATCGGCACTTTGATGGCGAAGCCGAGCGCGAAGGCGAAGAAGAGCAGGACCTGCATGGTGCCCATCGGCATGACGGAGCCGATGGCCTGCATCCAGAGAATGTTGAAAGTGCCCGTCCCGTTCGTCGCCGCCTCTTGCAGCGTGGCCGAGACGAGAGTCGCCGCCTCGGAGTTGCCGGCGAGGTTGTTGACCGTCTCCTGCGTGACCTGCGCGGCCAGCCCCGCGTCCTGCGTCAGGAAGTACATCTTGAGGACGCCGAGCAGCATGACGACCGAGCCGACCAGCGTGTAGAGGAAGAATTTTATCGCCGCGTAGAGGCGGCGCTCGCCTCCCCAGATGCCTATCAGGAAGTACATCGGGACGAGCGAGACCTCGAAGAAGAGGTAGAAGAGGAACAAGTCCATCGAGGCGAAGACGCCGACCACGGCCGTCTGCAACAGGAGCAGCAGGACGTAATACTCCTTCTCGCGCTTCTCGATGTACTTCCACGACGAGAGCGACGCGATGACGCCGAGCAGCGTGGTCAGGACTATCAGCAGCACGGCCACGCCGTCCGCGCCCATCTGGTAGCGCGCCCCGATGACGGGGATCCACTGGAAGTCCTCCAGGAACTGCATCCCGCCCTTCGCCTTGTCGTAGGTGAAGAGGAAGAGCGAGATGACGAACGTGAGCCCGAACCACGCGGTCGCGAACTTCTTGATCCAGTTGCTCTGGTCCTTCTTGAACAGGGCCAGAATAATGATCGCGCCCAGCGCGGGCAGCCACGTGACGATGGAGAGAATGTATCTCATGTGTCCTCGGAAAGAAGTTGGCAGTTGGCGGTGGGCAGTTAAGACCAAAAGCGTTTTGCTTTTAACTGCCCGCTGCCCGCTGCCGACTGCCTACTGTTTCATTATTCCCACGGCCGACAACAGGTCCCTGCCGAAAAAGAGGGCGACGGCGAGGACGAGGCCGAGCACCATGACGAGCGCGTAATTCTGTGCCAGCCCGGTCTGCGCCGAGCGGAGCACGCGCGACATCAGCTTGCCTATGAAGCCGGCGACGCCGTTGACCAGGCCGTCGACGACGTAGCGGTCGAACGCGCCCGCAATCCGGCTCGCCCAGCGCGTCAGCCACGCCGTGCCGTTGACCGCGCCGTCGATCCCGCGCGAGTCCACCGCGTAGACGCCGCGCGACAAGTCCATCGTGCGCCGCGTGAAGAGCTTGGCGTAGAGCTCGTCCACCCAGTACTTGTTGAAGCTCGCGCGGTAGAGCGGGCGCAGGCGCGCGGCCCACGCGTCGGGCAGGCCCGGCCTCCAGACGTAAAAGAGAAGACCTAAAAATATCCCCAGCCCCGCGACGACGAGCGAGATGATGATGAACAGCCACTCGGCGGCCGTGTGACTGCCGAGAGATTTCTCGGCCGCGTGCGCCAGGCTGAAGCCCGTGTCGCCGTAAGGCGACGCGGCCTCACCGCCCTCCGCCGCGCCGTGTCCCGCCTCCGCCGGGACGGCGGGCTCGCTCGAAGCCAGAAGCGCACTGCCTTCCGCCTGCTGCCTTCCGCCTTCCGCCGTGTGTTCTTTGCCGAACTCGCGCGTCTGCGGGTTCCAGATGATGGGTTCGAGCCAGTTGACGATGTTGAGGCGTCCGCCGACGTGCTGGCCTCCGGTGAAGGCCGGGCTGATGCCTATGAACCCGCCGATTGTCGCGAGCACGGCCAGCACGGCCAGCGGGACCCACATGGAGGGCGGCGACTCGTGCGGCGTGTGCGAGCCGTGCTCGTGCTCGTCGTGGACGTGCGCGCCCGCTCGCGCGGCCAGAACGTCGTGGGCCACGCCGACGTGCTCCTCGGCGTCGTGGTGCGGTCGGTAGCCGACGGAATCCGTGCCCGCGTCGTGCGCGTCGCGCCCCTCGTCGTAGGCGTGCGCGTGCGCCTCGTCGGCCTGCCCGCCGGCGGTCACCTCGCGGAACCTCTCCTTGCCCCAGAAGGTCATGGCGACGAGCCGCGTCATGTAGAAGGCCGTCATCGTCGCGGCGATGGTCGCGACGAGCCAGAGCAGCCAGCCGCCGGGGATGTAGCTGGTCGAGGCCGTCTGCCACAGGATTTCGTCCTTCGACCAGAAGCCCGAGAACGGGATGATGCCGCAGATGGCGAGCCAGCCCGCGAGGAACGTCAGGTAAGTCTTCGGCATGTACTTCTTCAAACCGCCCATCCGCCGCATGTCCTGCTCGTGGTGCATCCCGTGGATGACTGAGCCCGCCCCGAGGAACATCAGCGCTTTGAAGAAGGCGTGCGTGACGACGTGGAAGATGCCTATGGCGAACGCGCCGACGCCGCAGGCCAGGAACATGAAGCCCAGTTGCGAGACGGTCGAGTAGGCCAAAACCTTCTTGATGTCGTTCTGCGTGATGGCGATGGTCGCGGCGAAGATGGCCGTCAGCGCGCCGACGGCCGCGACGACCAGCATCATCGTCTGCGAGTGCTGGAAGATGACGTTGGTGCGCGTCACCATGTAGAGGCCGGCCGTGACCATCGTCGCCGCGTGAATCAGGGCCGACACGGGCGTCGGACCCGCCATCGCGTCCGGCAGCCAGACGTAGAGCGGAATCTGCGCGGACTTGCCGACCGCGCCGACGAAGAGGCCGAGCGCGAGCCAAGACATCAGGTTCCACTCGCCTAGAAGCTCAATCGGGTACTGCGCGGCCCTGGCCGTCACGTCCGTGTACTGCACGGAGCCGAAGGCGGCGATGATGCCGAAGATGGCGAGCGTGAAACCGAAGTCGCCGATGCGGTTCGTGATGAAAGCCTTGCGCGAGGCGTCGCCCGCCTCCTGCCGGTCGAAGTAGTAGCCGATGAGAAGGTAGGAGCAGAGGCCCACTCCCTCCCACCCGACGAACATCATCAGGAAGTTCGAGCCCATCACGAGGACGAGCATCGAGAACATGAAGAGCCCCAGGTAGGCGAAGAAGCGGTAGAAGCCCGCGTCGCCGTGCATGTAGCCGGTCGCGAACACGAAGATGCACAGGCCGACGCCCGTGACGACGAGCATGAAGATGGCGGAGAGAGGGTCCAGCTGGTAGCTCCATTCGACGGTGAGCGAGCTTCCCTGCCCCGAGCGCTCGTTGACGCGGTCGTCCGTCGCCGCGCGCTCGCCCAGAGCGACCTGACTCTCAATCTCCGAGAGTTGTCCGGCGATGCCCTCGCGGTTCTCCCCCGCCCCTGCCGCGGCCCCCGCCTCGCCCCCGTGTTCTCCCGCGAGCCTTTTGGCGACCGCCGCGCGCTCGGGCGCGCCCTGCGTGATCTCTGTCGCGCCGCCCGGAATCCAGGTGTAGCTGAACTGGCGCGCAATGTAGGGCTCGGGCCAGCGCGCGTCCCCGCCGAACCCGTACGACCAGACCGCCAGCACGCTGATCAAGAACGCGAGCGCGACGGAGCCGACGGCGACGCCGCCGATCAGTCTTTCCGAGAAGCGGAGCTTGCGCCCGAGCAGGCCGTTGACGGCCGCGCCGAGCAGAGGGAGAAGCGGAACGAGCCAGATGTACCTATACATAGTAGTCAGTGGTCAGTAGTCAGTGGTCAGTAAAAGCCGGAAGCTGATTACTGACTGCTGACTGCCGATTACTGTTTCACCATTTCAACAGATCAATCTCGTCAACCCAGATCGTTTCTTTATTGCGGTAGAGCGCGATGACAATGCCGAGGCCGATGGCCGCCTCGGCGGCCGCGACGACGATGATGAAGACCGTGAACACCTGGCCGGCGACGGCGTTGATCGCGCCGGTGTCTTGCAGGTAACGCGAGAAGGCTATGAAGTTCAGGTTGGCGGCGTTCAGGATCAGCTCGATGGACATGAAGATGACGATGATGTTGCGCCGCGTGAGCACGCCCGCCACGCCGATGATGAAAAGCAGCGCGCCGATGACCAGAAACTTCGAGAGGTCGGGGTGCGTGATCCCCTCGCCCACCGACTGCGACCAGCCGCCGCGCGACTCGTCCTGCAAGAAGAGGAGGAGCGCGGGCGCCAATAAGCTGCTCATAAATTCTCCACCAGAAGTCAGGAGTCAGAACACAGAAGTCAGGAGAAAAGAGACCCTGTGAAATCGGCCTACAGCCTTATTCGTTTCGGCCTGCCGCCTTCAGCCTTCGGCCCTCAGCTTTTTCAACTCTTCCGGGTCGACGTCGTCCGCGGCGACCTCCTGCTTGACCGTGCGCGCGAGCATGACGGAGCCGATGATGGCGACCAGGAGCAGCACGCTCGCGATCTCGAAGGGCAGCGAGGCGTACCGGTAGAGGCTCCCGCCGACGCGCTCCGTGTCCTTCGTAATCGCGAAGGTGCCCGTGGCGGCGAGCGGCTGATTCTTCGGCGGCCCGACCTCGCGCGCCGCGGCCGCGGCCTTGATCTTGTCGCGGTCCCTCGCCTGGAGCCCCCTGTAGCCCTGGTTGAGCGCGACGACCAGCCCGAGGGCGAGCAGGACGGCGAAGACGGTCGTCGTGATGACCTGCGGCTGGCTGTTGAAGATGCGCTCGCGCCCGCGCTCCTCGGCCCCGACGTTGACGAGCATGATGACGAACAGGAAGAGCACCATCACGCCGCCGACGTAGACCAGAATCTGCACGCCCGCGATGAACTCCGCGCCGAGCAGGATGAACAGCGCCGCTATCGAGATCAGGGACGAGATCAGGAAGAGCGCGCAGTGCACGGCGTTGCGCGCCATGATCGTCAGAAGCCCCGCCACGAGCGCCGCCACCGCGAACACCCAGAAGAAGACCGCTTCCCAACCTGTTAAAGTCATAGTGCTGAGTGCTGAGTACTGAGTAAGAGGACTGAGTCGGGATTGCTTTTACTCAGCCCTCAGTCCTCAGCACTCAGTGCTTAGGATTCGTATTTGACGGTTTCGCGCCCCTGCTCCAGCATCTCGCGGTTCCAGACGAAGCCGGCGCGGGAGTAGGTGGCGAGTTCGAAGTCCTGCGTCAGCTCCAGGCAGTTCGTCGGGCACGCCTCCTGGCAGAGCGCGCAGAACATGCAGCGCGAGGTGTCGAAGATGAACTCGTCCAGGACTTTCTTCTTGCGCGCCTTGCCGGCGACCGTGATCTCTATGTCCATCGGGATCACGTCGATGCAGTCCTCGGGGCAGGCGAGCGCGCAGAGGTTGCAGGCGATGCAGAGCGTTTCGTGCGTCTCCGGGTCCATGTTGAGCCGCGGCGCGCCGTGGAAACGTGGCGCGACGTCGGGCCGCACCTTCGGGTACTGCTCCGTGTAAATCCCCTTGCCCGCCACCGCGTCCTTGTCCGTCAGAGCCCCGACGTTGTACTTCAAGGTCAGCCCGAGCCCCTTCAACAAATCCACCATGAAGAAGCGCTTCAGCTTCTCCAAGAACGTCGGCCGCGGGACAGGTACTTCTGGCATAACGAACTCCTTAGAATGCGGAGTGATGAGTGATGAATTAATAGCAACTGCTTTTTAATTCACCACTCATCACTCCGCATTCGCTATTGCTTTTTCGACCGCCGGCTTGCCCTTCGGCAAGTTGACGAGCCGTATGTTGCGGCGCTGCTTCTTCAAATTGAAATCGCGCGCGCGCCAGTTAATCATCGAGAGCATCCCGGCGGCGATGAAGACGCCGGCGACGGCGAAGCCGATGACGATGCCCTTCCCGGTCGCCGTCAGGTTGAGCCCCTGCCCGGTGTTCTCAATCGTGTCGAACCCCTTCCAGCCGTCGAGCGCCTGCATGGTGAAGACGGCCAGCGCCGTCAGCACGATGTTGATGAGCGCCGTCGGGATCAGCCACTTCCACCCTATGTCCATCAGTTGGTCGTAGCGGAAGCGCGGCAGCGTCCAGCGCAGCCAGAAATAGAGGTAGAGCAGGAGGGTCAGCTTCAGCAGGAAGACGAACAGGCTGGCGATTGGGTAAAGCCACGGCACGCCCAACTTGTCCACGACGAGCCACTGCACCCCCGGGAAATACCAGCCGCCCAGGTAAAGCGTCGTCGCCACCGCAGAGACCACGACCATCGCCGCGTACTCGGCCATGAAGAAGAGCGACCAGCGCATCCCCGAGTATTCCGTGTGGAAGCCGGCGACGAGTTCCGACTCGGCCTCGGGCAGGTCGAAGGGCGCGCGGTTGTTCTCGGCGATGCCTGCGACGAGGAAGGTCAGGAAGCCCAGCGGCTGGTAGAGCACGTACCAGACGGCGTCCGACCCCTGCGCCCCGACGATGCCCGAGAGCGAGAGCGTGCGCGAGAACATCAGCGCGCCGACAATCGCCAGCCCCATGGAGACTTCGTACGAGACCATCTGCGCAGACGAGCGCAGCGCGCCCATCAGCGCGTACTTGGAGTTGGACGACCAGCCCGCCAGAATCAACGCCAGCACGCCGACGCTCGAAATCGAGAGGACGAACAAGAGGCCGATGTTCACGTCCGTGATGACGCCCCAGTCGGGCGCGAACGGGATGACGGCGAAGACTATGAAGGCGGCGGCCACCGAGATGTAGGGCGCGAAGCGGAAGATGTACGGGTCGGCCTTGTCCGGCGCGAGGTCTTCCTTGGTCAGGAGCTTGATGGCGTCGGCAATCGGCTGCAAGAGTCCCCAGGGGCCGACGCGCATTGGCCCCAGGCGCGCCTGCATGAAGGCGGAAATCTTGCGCTCGGCGTAGGTCGCGTAGAGCGCGTAGACGGCGACGGCCGTGACGACCGCCCCGATCTGTATGAACGGCCACACGACGTAGTTGACCGTCTCCTGCTCGAAGAACTTGAGCAGAAAATTGTCTATGAAATTCGGCGGCGCGAAATACGCAAGCATAAGAGTCAAGTAATCAGTAGTCAGTAGTCAGTAAAAGCAAAAAGCTGATGACTGATGACTGACTACTGCTTTTCACAGTTCGATTTCAAAAACCGTGTGGCGCGTGACTTTCAAGTCCACCAGTTCCCAGTCGTCGTCGAGCGTGCCGGAGCGGTCTACGACGAGGTAGGAGGCCCACTCCTTGATGGGGAACGGCGGCGTGTGCCAGGTCCCCTTGTGATAGGCGTAAGGCAAGCGCCCGTCAACGAGGAAGGCGACGACCCTGTCAACGTCCGGCGCGCCCGCGTCGTTCGGCGGCGCGACCGCGATGACGGACTGCGACGAGACGAGCGGGCTGAAGACCTGCATCGTCCTCTTGTGCCGCGCCATGAAGTCGAAGCGGAAGGGCCGCCACTCGGAGGTCGCGCCCGTCAGGGACGGGCCCCCTTCCCCCAGGTCAATCTCCACGGACCCGCGGCTGTCAATCAACACCCCGAACGGCGCGAACGCCTCGCGCGTCATCGGCTGAACTTTGAGATGAACTACGTTCATAGGGGCCGGGGGCCGGGGGCCGGGGGTTCAGTAAAGGCCGTTTCTTACCGGCACCCGGCACCCGGCCCCTACCGATCAATTTCTCCGAGCACGATGTCGAGCGTGCCGATGATTGCCACGACATCGGCGACGAGGTGGCCGATGCACATCTGGCGGAGCGCCTGCAAGTTGATGAATGAGGGCGGGCGCACGCGGACGCGCCACGGGCTGCTGGTCCCGTCGGCCACGAGGTAGCAGCCGATCTCGCCCTTCGGCCCTTCAATCGAGTGGTAGTAATCGCCCGCGGGCGGCTTGATAATCTTCGGCACCTTCGCGTTGACGGGGCCGTCCGGCAAATTGTCAATCGCCTGCAGGATGATGCGCCGCGACTGGCGCATCTCTTCGAGGCGGACGAGGTAGCGGTCGTAAGTGTCGCCGTTCTCGCCCAGGGGCACGTCGAAGTCCACGTCAGCGTAGGCCGCGTAAGGCCGGCTTTTGCGCACGTCCCACGCCACGCCCGAGCCGCGCAAGGCCGGACCCGAGAGCCCTATCGCGACGGCGTCCTCCGCCGAGATGACGCCGATGCCGACCGTGCGGCTCAGCCAGATGCGGTTCTCCGAGAGGACCGTCTCGTACTCGTCTATGCGCTTCGGGAAGTTGCTGACGAACTGGCGAACGTCTTTTTCAAAGTCGTCGTAGGTGTCGTTCGGCATCCCGCCGATGCGCCAGGCGTGGCAGGTCAGGCGCGCGCCGAACTGGCGCTCGAAAATCTTCAGAATCTCTTCGCGCTCGCGCAGGCACCAGAGCAGGATGGTGAACGCGCCCATGTCCAGGGCGTGCGTGGCGAGCCACAGGAGGTGCGACGCGATGCGGTTGAACTCCGTCAGGATGGTGCGTACGTAGTGCGCGCGCGGCGGCACGTCGAGGCCCATCATCTGCTCGACCGTCTCGACCCAGACGAGCCCGTTCGAGACGGCCGCCAGGTAATCGAGCCGGTCCCAGTAGGGCGCGATCATCGGGTACTGGCGGCTCTCCGCGATCTTCTCCATCCCGCGGTGCAGGAAGCCTATGTCGCAATCCAGGTCGATGACGGTCTCGCCGTCGAGGCGGAGGATGACGCGCAGGACGCCGTGCGTCGAAGGGTGCTGCGGCCCCATGTTCAAGATCATCTCGGGGCTGTCGAGCAGCGTCTCTCGGGTTGTCGCAATCTCTACCTGGTGCATATCGCCAACTGTGCCGGCTATGGATTTCCGCCCAAATGCTAACTCGCCCGCTTTAAATATCTCCGCCGGTAAAGCAGTGAAAGTCGCCGCCCGTATTTCCCGTTACGCGCCTTGCGCCGGATGAACAGGCGGCGCACTCGCCGCCACAACCTGGCGAGAACGCTCGTCGTCACCTCGGCCTCAAACGTGCAGTCTACAGGCATAAAGATAACGTGAAGACTCAAGCGCCGGACTCGGCAGTCTTCTCCCCCGCCTCTGCCGGGAGGTAGCAGCCCGTCACGCTGTAGTTCTCAAGCACGAGCCCTAGTTCTTTCGCTTCCCCGCTCGCCCTGCGCTGAAGGAGCTTATACATGATGGCCTGCGCCGCGCTCGCCTTGTTCCAGGTGTTGCGCGGGCTGTGCGTCTCCGTCAGCACGAAGCCCGCCGCCTCCGCGGCCTCCTTCGTCTCGAAAACCTTCGCGTTGTAATGCGCGGCCAGTTCCTTAGGACTCATTGTCAGTAGTCGGCAATCAGTAGTCAGTAGTCAGTAAAAGCAAGTTGTCTTTGCTGACTACTGACTACTGATTACTTATCCTTCGGCATCACTTCTTTGCCCCCGCGGAAAATCTCGCGGACGCGCCGCTCGGCCGGGATGGAGAGAATCTCCAGGCCGTAGTTGCGGCGCTGCTCCAACTGCTCCTGCTGCACCTCCGTGAACTCCGGGAGGTGGCGCGCAGTCCAATCGTTCTCCATGAATTCGAGCGGGTACTCTTTCCTGAGCGGGTGGCCCTCCCAGTCTTCGGGCAGCAGTATGCGGCGCAAGTCCGGGTGGTTGCTGAAGTGCACGCCGAAGAGGTCGAAGACCTCGCGCTCCATCCAGTTCGCCGTCGGCCAGACGCTCGTCACGCTCTCGACGCACGTCTCCTCGTCCGTCCCCACTTTCAAACGCACGCGCTCGTTGGCGCTGATTGAGAAAAGGTTGTAGACGACCTCGAAAGGCGCGTCGGCGCGGTCCGGGAAATGGACGCAGGTTAAGTCTGACAGAAAGTTGAAAGGCGTCTCCGCGTCGTCGCGCAGTTGCCGGCAGACTTCCGCGATGCGCTCGCGCTCGACGCGCAGGGAGAGTTGGCCCAGAAACTCTGTGGCCTCCGTGATCGCGCCGTCCAATTGTTCGCGGAGCTTTTTGACGAGCGGGTGGTTCGAGGCGTCCGTGGGCTTCGGCCCTTCCTCTTTCTTCTTGACGGGGGCTTTGGGCGCGCCCGCCCCGGCCGCGGCTGCCGTGGGCTGCGGGGGCGCGGGCTTATCGCCGGCCGCCTGTTTCGCGGCCGCGGCGCGCGCCTTCGCCTCCGCGACCTTCGCGGCCTTCTCCAAATCCGATTGCGCAGGACTTTTCAGAGGGTCGCCGGCCGCGGGCGACGCGCCGCCCGGAGGCTGCGCGCCTGTGGCCTCGGGCGTTGGCGCGGGGTCACTCTGCGTCGCGCTCGAAGCCGGAACGGTCGTGCCGCTCGTGGAGCTGCCCGAAGGGGCTTTGCCGGTGAGCGCGGCCTGGCTTTCGGGGTTGACGGGGACATCTGGACGCGGGTTGTCGGGCGGAGGCGGGAGGCCGCCGGCGCGGGCTATCTCGGAGCCTGGGCTGGGGCTTTTGTCGTCCGTGCGGGGCGGCGCGGGCGCTGTGCGGTCTACCGCCGTGGCGTCCGTCTCGTCAACGTACGGCTGCTTGTTCTCATCTGCCATCACGTCTCGAACCTACACCCTGACTTTACGGTTGCGCTCAGCGTCTACGGCAGGCTAGAGCGCAAAACTTACAGCTTCCGCTCTCCAAAGTGTTAATGCTAAGGGTACATCTAAGGACGGTCAGGTGGGTTGTAACACGCGGTTTACGGCGTTGTCAATAAACCTTGCCGAGAAAGTCACAGAGCCTTACTCGGATTCCCCAAACGCCCGTCAAACTTGACCTTTATACGTCGCCACCGTATCATGAAATGTTTCGAGAGAGGCTCGGATAGCCCTCTATAGGGAAGGAAGCAGGAGAGGAACATGAAGCAAGGAATTCACCCGGAATACAACGAAATCAAAGTCCAGTGCGCGTGCGGCAACACTTTCACCACGCGCTCGACGCGCAAGGACGAGCTGCACGTCGAAATCTGCTCGGAGTGCCACCCCTTCTTCACGGGCAAGCAGAAGCTCGTGGACACGGCGGGCCGCGTCGACCGCTTCAACAAGCGTTACGGCAAGAAGCAGCCGGCCGAGCAGCCCGCGCAGGCCGAGAACACCACGGCGCAGTAAGCCAGCCGGACGCCAGATGCCAGCTTTACGGGCCGCAGCCCGCCAGCATTAGCCTGAAAATCCAGGGACGCCGACTCATTGCGGAGTTCGGCCGGTCGCTTTTCGTGTATCATGAAAGACGCGGAGCGACCGCGCCGGCCACAGCCAAAAGGGTCGGCGTTATTGTTTAACTTTTCCGAAGGCCGAAGGGATTTTTCACTGTGAGCGCAAACGAGAGAGACCTGATTGTGGGCGGGCAGGCCGTCATAGAGGGCGTGATGATGCGTACGCCGAGCGCCTACGCCATCGCCGTGCGCCGCGCCGACGGCACGATTGTCAACACGGCGGCCTCGCTGCCCAAGTGGAGCGACAAGTACCCGCTCCTGAAACTGCCGGTCCTGCGCGGCGGCGCGGTGCTCGTACAGTCTATGGGACTCGGCATCAAGGCGCTCAACTATTCGGCCAACCAGGCGTTCGCCGACGCCGAAGAGGCCGAAGCGGCGGAGGTCGAAGTCGCCCTGAAGCCCGCGGTCATCGAAGGCGAGGGCGACTTCGCGGGCATCACGGGGGGCTTGCCCGGCCTGATCCCCGTCCCGACGCAGAAGCGCGCCAAGGACGAGATGAAGAAGGGCACGACCGCCGCGGCCGCAGGCTCCATAGTCTTCGCCATCATCTTCAACATCCTGCTCTTCATCGTCGCCCCGCTGCTGCTGACCAACGCGCTCTTCATCGCCGCCGGCTGGGCCAACCCGCCCGCCCCGGCGGAGCCTGCGGCCGTCGTGCAGACGCAGGCCGCGCCGGGTCAGGCGGCCGGCACAGCCCCGGCCGCAACAGCGCCCGCCACGGCTGACGCCCCCTGGTACTCGCGCGCGTGGAGCAGCGTGAAGTCTTACCTTCGCCCCGTGACGCCGACCGTAGGCTTCAACCTGATAGACGGCCTGATACGCATGGTCTTCTTCATCACCATGATCTTCAGCTTCTCGCTGATTAAGGACATACGGCGCGTCTTCGAGTACCACGGAGCGGAGCACAAGACCGTCTTCACCTGGGAGAACGGCTTGGCGCTGACGGTCGAGAACGCGCGCACGCAGCCGCGCCA
The DNA here is from genome assembly GCA_035563515.1 of Pyrinomonadaceae bacterium. Lineage (GTDB taxonomy): Bacteria > Acidobacteriota > Blastocatellia > Pyrinomonadales > Pyrinomonadaceae > QHXM01. The sequence continues at coordinate 223,463 of DATMVE010000025.1, read as the reverse complement.
GCACCCGCGCTGCGGGACGAGCTTCCTGATGGTCGTGATGCTCGTCTCCATAATCCTCTTCTCGGTCGTCAAGTTCGACTCGCTCCTCTACAACCTGCTCGTGCGCATCGCGCTCATGCCGGTCGTCGCGGGGCTCTCCTACGAAGTCATACGCCTGTCCGCGAAGAAGGAGGGCAGCATCATCTTCAAGCTCATCACGCTGCCCGGCGTCTGGCTACAGAACATCACGACCAAGGAGCCCGACGACAAGCAACTCGAAGTCGCGCTCATCGCCCTCAAAGAATCTTTGAAACTGGAGCCGCAGCCCCAGACGGCCGAGGCCGCGCCGCTTTCTTAAAATTTTATGTTAGAGAAACTGGAACAGATCGAAGCGCGTTACGAGGAGTTGACGCAGGAGCTTTCTTCGCCGGATGTCATGTCGGATCAGGCGGCTTACGTGAAAGCGGCCAAGCAACACCGGAGTCTCGGCGAGATCGTCGCCAAGTACCGCGAGATGAAGTCCCTGCAAGACGAACTCGCGGGCGCGCAGGAACTACTCGACACGGCGGACGACGAGGAGATGCGGGAGATGGCGCGCGTCGAAGCCGAATCACTCCAGGAGCGAGTGGAGCAGACCGAACAAGCACTCAAGTTCCTTTTGATCCCCTCCGACCCGAACGACGAGAAGAACGTGATCGTGGAAATCCGCGCCGGGACTGGCGGCGACGAGGCGACGCTCTTCGCGGCCGAGATGCTCAGGATGTACCAGCGCTACGCCGAGCGGCAGGGCTGGCGCTTCGAAATCCTCGAAGCCTCGGAGTCCGGCATCGGCGGCGTCAAGGAAGCAATCGCCTTAATCGAGGGCGACAAGGTCTTCTCCAAGCTCAAGCACGAGTCGGGCGTGCACCGCGTCCAGCGCGTCCCGCAGACGGAGACCTCGGGGCGCATACACACCTCCGCCATCACGGTCGCCGTGCTCCCAGAGGCCGAAGAGGTCGACGTGAAGATCGACCCGAAGGACCTGCGCATTGACACCTTCTGCTCCTCGGGTCCGGGCGGGCAGTCGGTCAACACCACCTACTCGGCCGTCCGCATCACGCACCTGCCGACGAACACTGTGGTCTCCATGCAGGACGAGAAGTCGCAGATCAAGAACCGCGAGAAGGCGATGAGGGTGCTGCGCGCGCGCCTGCAAGAGATAGAGGAGCAGAAGCAGCACGAGGCCGTCGCCTCCGAGCGCCGCGCGATGGTAGGCAGCGGCGACCGCTCCGAGAAGATTCGCACCTACAACTTCAAAGAGAACCGCGTCACGGACCACCGCATCGGCCTGACCATACACCAACTCCACCTGGTCATGGAGGGCGCGCTCGACGAAATCATCAACTCGCTGGTCACGCACTACCAGGCCGAGAAGCTGAAAGCTGAAGCGGTCGCGGCATAAAAGGATGAGGGATGAGGGGTGAAGTAAAACGTCCCCTTTTCATCCCCCATCCCCCATCCCTTTTTTTATGGACGCAACGCGTGTGCTGCTCGTGCGGCACGGCCAATCGGAGGGGAACGCGGAGGGGCGCTTCGGCGGGCACACGGCGACGCCGCTCTCAGCGCGCGGGCGGCGGCAGGCTGAAGCCACGGCGCGTACACTCTTTGAAGAAAAGGTCACGGCCATCTACTCGTCGGACTTGTCGCGCGCGGTCGAAACGGCGATGCCGCTCGCGCGCCTGACGGGGTTGGACGTGGAGCAGACCGAAGCCTTCCGCGAGCGAAGCGTCGGAGTGATGGAAGGGCTGACCTTCGAGGAGGCGGCCGAGCGGCACCCCGAGCAGTACGCCGCGCTGATTCGCCGCGACTTCGAGCACGTCATCCTGGGCGGCGAGAGCTACCGCCAGATGCTCGACCGCGCCTCCATCCAGCTCGACCAGGCGATAGAGCACCACCGGGGCGGCCGCATCGCCCTCTTCTCCCACACAGGCACCATCTGCATCCTCGCCCTGCACCTGATGGGCGCGCTCGACGCGCCCGAACTCAAACCCGTCTGGGTCGCCACCGCCAACTGCGGCATCACACGCTTCGAACTCCGCGCCGACGGCTTCGTGCGCGTCCACGCCGTCAACGACACCAGGCACCTAGTGGGCATCAATTGAACAGCGGCGGCGCTCCTAAAGTGCAGGGCCGGGGCGAGCACTGCCCCTAGAAATAAACTCAGACGCGCTCAAGTCGTATGTCGCGGACGCCGCGGAGCACGCCCCGGTCGTCGCGCTTGAGGGCGATGATGGGGTTGGAGCCGCCGCGGCCGCTGAGCCTGGCGCGGTAGTCTGCGGTGACGCGTGGGTCGCCCTCGAACCAGTAGGAGTCTATCCAGTATTCCTCGTAGCCTGGGCCGGAGAGCGTGGTGTGTATGTGCACGGGGTCGAGCCGGCCCGGGTAGCCGCCGGGCTTGATCGTGCGGAACTCGTAGCGGCCGTCGTCGCCTGTCCTCATCCAGCCGCGCAGTCGCGGCTGAGGCGGCTGGCCGGCGGCCTGCTCGTCCGAGTAATAACCGCGCGCGTCCGTGTGGTAGACGTAGAGCGTGATGCCGCGCGCGGGCGTGACGCCGTCGGGCTGGAAAATTGTGCCAGCGAGGACGAGGGGCTCGCCCGGCTCGTCCGCGGAGACCATAGTCGTCTGCCACGAAGGGTCCGGCGGGCCGTCTGCCGCCCCGGCCCACTCCCTGCCCGGCGCGCGGCGAGTCTCCTCCCGGGCGCGCCCCGTCGCCTCCGAACTCCGGGTGGCGGCGCAGCCGAGCGGCAGCACTGGGAGCGCGGCCGCGACGATTACCGCCCGCTTGAGAAACTGCCTCCGGCTCACGTCCTCAACCCGATGACTTCTCACGGCAACCTCCTTTACTAATCACAAGCGGAACGACTCGACCCCTTTGCGCCTTTGCGCCTCCAGCGTGAGTGATTCAGGTTTATCACGCAGAGACGCAAAGGCGCAAAGATTCGCTCGAACGTCTTTCCTCAAGCCCGCAGTCCGTCCGACGGCGTCACTTCTTCGCTACCTCGTCTTTCGTCCCGTCTGCTTCAATCAGTTTCGTGATCTCGGAACGGATTCCGGCGTCCGTTTCCTGTGCCAGTAAACGTTTGAGAATCGGCTCGGCGAAGCGGCCGTACTTTTGAATCGCCTTTCTGGCCGACTCGCGCACCTGCGGCGATGGGTCGCGGAGCAGGCCGATCTGCTGCTGGACGTTCTTCTCCGTCTCGGGCGTGATGACTTCGGCGCGGCCCACGAGCACGCGGACCAGCTCAGCCGGGCGCGGCTCTATGGTCACCGGGAGAATCTCGTCTGTCGTGCGCCGCGGTAGCAGGTAGAAGACCCTCAGCCCCTCCTCGAACCAACTGTCGCGCCACGTCTTGATCATCGCCTCGGCCTCGCGCTCGTAGAGGCCGCCCGCCATGAGCACCTGCTTCAACTCCGAGAGCAGCGCGTCCATGCTCTTGTCCAGCGCGGGGCGCTCGTGAGTCATCTCGCCCGTGAAGGCGTCGCACACGCGGTAGCCCACGCGCCCGCCGCGCTTCTCGAAGATGACGAGGTGCGGGATTTCTTCTGTGCCAAGATTTTTCAGGACGACGTTCTCGCCTTCGAGCTTGACCGAGAGCGGCAGGTCGAAAGTGCCCACGCCGCGGTAGAAGAGGAACTTCTCCTGCTGACCCTGCTTGCCGCTCGTCCCGCAGACCTGCACGGGCGCGGCGTCCACCTCACGCGCGGGGTAGTAATGGCTCTCCGCGCTCTCGACAGGGAAAGTCAGCGGCGCGCCCGGCATGACCTTCAAGCGGCCCCAGTCGATGCCCGTGCTGACGGCGCGCGCCTGCGGGTACCACTCTGTGATTTTGCCCTTCGGGAAATCGACCTTGACGGAGACGTTCATCTCCGCGGGCGCGTAGAAGTAGAGGACGGGCGTCTCCATGCGGACGGAGGCGCGCAGATCGCCCTTCTCTTTCCGGTTGTGGCGCAGGCCGCCGCCGCCCTCATCGATGCTGTGCACGAACCTGGGCAAATCGCTCGGGCCGTTCAGGGGCCGCCATTCGAGCGCCACGCCGTCGCGGCCAGCGATGGAAGTGAACGTGCCCCACTCGTGCACGACCAATCTGTTTTCGGACGAGGCGGCTTTCTTTCCGGCCTGCCTGGCCGGCGCGTTTTGTGCCAGGAGTTTGGCCCCGACCAGCGCGGCGAGCGCGAAGATTGTCAGAGAACCCGCGACGAGTCTCGGTGTGATGCGTCTAATCATGTTCGTTTCTCCTTAGAATCGAAGTCTGCTGCACAACGAGGAGAGCACGAAATGATGAAGGCGGAGTGATGAATGCGGAGTGATGAATGAAAAGCCGGTCGTCCTTAATTCATCATTCCGCATTCCTCGCTCATCATTTTCAGTCGAACCATACCCATGCCAGTTCCTGTTTCCATAGTTCGAGCATGGCGCGGTTGAGGCGGAGGATGCCTTTGCGCGTGACGCCCTGCGGCGGGGGGACCAGGGAGGACATGCGGTCGTAGACGCGCGCGCGGTCCGCGCCGCGCAGGCGCGAGAGCAGGTGCCAGAGCGTGAGCGTGTCGTACTCGCGCGCCTCCGCCAGCACGACGCTCAAGTCATCAGCGCCGCCCCCTTGAAAGTCCAGCCGCGTGAGCGCCGCGCGGAAGCTTGGCGAGGCGTCGTCGAAGTAAGGCGTGCCCGGCCCCTTGCCCGGCTGCGTCACGCAGACCGCGCCGGCAGGAACAATCGCCTCGCGCCCTTTGAGTTCGAGGGCGACCCAGCCGGACGTGACGTGCAGGCGAGTGCGGCCCACGTCGTCGACTTCGAGCGTGTAGGAGCAGCCCAGGTCGATGGCGGTCGCGGACGGCGTCTCGACTATGAAGAGGCGCGGCGGCGCGTCTATCATCGCGTGCAGCCGACCGCGCTCAAGCGCCAGGCGGTGCTCGGTCGAGCGGGTATTCAGGAGGCGCAGGCGCGAATTTGGCCCAACGTCGACCTCGCCTATGTCCGCGACGTTGACGCGGGCGCGCGAGGACGCGTCAGTCTCCAGCCACTCCCCGACCGCCAGCCGCCCGCTCCCTTCCAGATGTTTGCTCCCGACTTTGGGAGCGCCCGCCAGACGCGCGACTTCCCAGGTGGGCGCGGCCTCGGCAGGCTTGCCGTTAACGGCGGGCCGCTTCGGCCGCGGCGTGTCCGGCTGCGGCGAATTTTCCGCCACGGGCGGGTTCTGGGCCGCGTCGGGAACTTGCGGCTGTTGCGGCGTCGGTTCTTGCCGCTGCTGCGTCTGCTTCGTCTCGTCCGTGACGGCGACTTGGGGGATGCCCCCTGGCTCGCGCGTCGAGTACCAGACGAGGCCGGCCGCCAGGGCCAGAAGCGAGAGGGCGCAGGCCGCAACCAACCGCGGCCACCGGAAGGAAGAGGCGAGGCGGCGGCGAGGAGGCTCTTGACGTGAAACTGTGCCAGGGCGCTCATCAAGAGCCCTTTCGATTTCGGCCCACAGCGCGGCCGGGGCCGCGGCGCGCGGCAGTTGCCCCGCGAGCTTGACGCCGAGCCTGACCTCCTCGAACTCGCGGCGGCAGCTTGAGCACCCGATCAAGTGCTCCGCCACGCGGCGCGAGTCTTCTTCCGCCAGCTCGTTGTGGCAGTACGCGGACAACTCCCCGTTGACATGATTACCGAACATCTTCTTCACTCACCCGTGGGCGCGCCCCGCAAATGTGACAGGCGGCGCGCCAGAATCTTGTGCCCGCGGTTGAGCCGCGAGGCGACGGTGCCCTTCGAGCAGCGGAGCACGTCCGCCATCTCGTCGTAGGAGAGGCCCTCCACGTACTTGAGCAGGATGGGGAGCCGCAACTTCGGCCGCAGGTCTTCGATGGCCGCCTGCACGGAGTCGGCCAATTCCACGCGCGCGTAGCGCTCCTCCTGCGACCTCGCTTCCAGGCTCTTCTCCCTCACCCCGAATCCGTCACCGAAGGGGAGGAAGCGGCGGCGCTTCCGCTGCTCGTCCGTGCACGCGTTGACCACCATGCGGTAGAGCCAGGTCGTGAACTCCGCGTCGCGCCGGAACTGTGCCATCTTCGTCATCAGCTTGAGAAAGACCTGCTGCGTCACGTCGTGGGCCAATTCTTCGTCGCCCTTGAAGTAGTAGAGCGAGATGGAGTAGACCCTGTCCTTGTAGGTCTCGAAGAGCAGCCGGAACGCTTCCCTGTCGCCGCGCCGGCAGGCTTCGATCACGCGCTCGTTGCTCTCTCTGTCGCTCGCCACCGCGCGCCGCTCCATCCGCCGCCCCCTTCATTTCACTTCTCGAAACCTTAGACGATGGGGTTTTGGGTTTTCTTCCACTTTTTTTAGAATACGGCGGGAAATTTTTCTGCGGCCGCCCGCCGGTCTTCCCGCCAACGCAAGAACGACCCACGCGGCCGTTCCTTTAGCCCGGAGGTTTTGAAAGGACTTATGCCTAATCTGACTTCGAAGACGACCGCGGCCCGCCGCTTGATGATGTCCGTCGCCCTGCTCCTCGCGGGCGTGCTGGCGATTCAATGCCAGCCGCAACCGACTGTCCGCGCGACGGACGACTTAGTCGGGACCGGCGGCGGGGGCGGCCGCACGGCTGACCCTCAACCCGGCGGCCAGAGTAATGCGGCGGCCGGGATAAAGCCAGTCGCGGTCATTTATGAGATTGACCCCTGGGGTATGGTTTTGGGTTCCGACTCGCCTTCCTTCGCGCTCTACGAGGACGGCATGGTGATTTTCGCCAGGTCCAAAGAAGGCGGCGGCTACGAGTACGCGTCCGCGACGCTCGGCGCTGAGGAGCGCGATTCGCTCCTACGGTCTCTGCCCTCGGCGCAGTTCTTCGGGCTTGAGCCGCGCTACGAGACGACGCTGATAACAGACCAGCCGACGTACGTCATCACGCTCTGGGACAAAGGCCAGCGGAAAACCGTCTCCGTGTACGGCGGCCTGAAGCGGACGGACAACGACAGGAAGGAGCCCGCGCCCGCGGCCTTCATCGAGACTTACGAGAAGCTCAAAGGCTTGCGGCCCGCGGGCGCGTCGCGCTGGATGCCCGAGAAGGTGGAGCTGATGATCTGGCCTTACGAGGACGCGAGCGACCCGCTGCCCTGGCCGAAAAATTGGCCCGACACCGCGCACCCGACGACGAAGAAGCGCGGCGCGGGCGGCGACCAGATAAACTACAGCATCTATCTGACCCCCGCGCAGTACGAGACGCTGAAGAAGAGCGCCGAGCGCAAGTCGGCCGAAGCCCTGCTCATCGACGGGCGCAAGTGGGCCTTCTCCTTCCGCTACCCCTTCCCCGGCGAGGACTCCTGGAGAAAAAACAAGGGATGAGAGCCCGGCTCTCATCCCTCTGCCTCCGCCAAACGCGACTCTTAACTTTTCATCGACTCAGTTCGTGGCCGCCTCTATGACCTCGACGGCCTCGCGGTCTGTCGGCGCGATCTCCAGCAACTCGTCGTCGCCTTCCAACTGGCGGCGGCGGCGCACCGTCCCGTCCGACTCGAAGATGTAGGCCGACGGGGCCTCGCGCATGATGATGTCCTGTAGGCGCATCAGGCCGTAGAGCAGCGCCTCGGGGCGGGGCGGGCAGCCCGGGATGTAAACGTCCACGGGGATGACGCGGTCGACGCCCTGCATGGTCGAGTAGGAGTCGAACGGCCCGCCCGTGGAGGCGCACGCGCCCATCGCGATGGCCCACTTCGGCTCGGGCATCTGGTCGTAAACGCGGCGCACCACCGGCCCCATCTTGAGCGTCACGGTCCCGGCGATGATCACCAGGTCGCTCTGCCGAGGGGAGGGCCGGAACACGCCCGCGCCGAAGCGGTCTATGTCGAAGCGGCCCGCGCCGGTCGCGATCATCTCGATGGCGCAGCACGCCAGCCCGAACGTCATCGGCCACAGCGCTGACTTGCGCGCCCAGTTGACCGGCTTCGCCGCGATGTCCATCACCTTCGCGCCCACCGAACGGCGCACGGAGTTGATAATCGAATCGACCGTCGTTAAGACGAATCCTTCTTCGTGTTCAGCCATAATAATTCAGTTGGCAGTGGGCAGCTGGCAGCGGGCAGTGAAAGCAGTCGGTCTTAACCGCCCGCTGCCCGCTGCCAACTGTTTCATGCCCATTCAAGTGCGCCCTTGCGCCAGGCGTAGTAGTAACCGACGACGAGGATGCCTATGAAGACGAACATCTCTATCAGCGCGAACTTGGTGAACGAGAAGTCGTCGCCCATGAAGATGATCGCCCAGGGGAGCAGGAAGATGGTCTCCACGTCGAAAATGAGAAAGAGCATGGCGACGATGTAGTAGCGCACGGTGAAGCGGTCGTGCGCCTCCGTCTGCGGGTCTATCCCGCACTCGTAGGGCCGCATCTTCGCCTTGTTGTACTTCATCGGCCGTATGAACCGCCCCAGCACAATCGGGAGCACGGGGAAGATGACCGCGAAGACGAAGAAAATCATCACCGGCCAGTACGCCGTCACGGGCGACCCCGGCGACTGGGCCGCGCCGGTCGCCGTCGTCGTTTCACTTATCTGTAGAAGAATAGCGCCGAGCATCATCTGCCTCCGGGGCCGCGCTGGTTCGAAGGTCCGCGCGCCATCTCACTGGCAAATCGTCGAGCTTGCGAAAAATATATGTCGCGGGGGTGCGCGTTGTCAAAAATTATCCGGCGAGTCACCCTTTCGCCCGCTCGTCACGCCTCGGCGTGAGGCTTGCCGACGACCAGCGCGACGGCGTGGTGTATGACGGGCTTGATGACCATGAAACTTTCGCGCACGCCTTTGGGCGAGCCGGGGAAGTTAACGATGAGTGTGCCGCTGCGTATGCCGCAGGCCCCGCGGGAGAGCATCGCCATAGGCGTCTGCCTGAGCGTCTCCACGCGCATGGCTTCGGCGAGGCCGGTGGCCTCCTTTTCGATGACGGACCGGGTCGCTTCCGGCGTGTTGTCGCGCGGGCCGAAGCCCGTGCCGCCGGTGGTCGCGATCAGGTTCACGTCGTCGCGGTCGGCGTAAGTGCTCAGCTTTTCCGCCAGCGGCCCTAAATCGTCGGAGAGGATTTCCGCGGCGACGACGTGCGCGCCCGCCTCGCGTAAAAGCTCCGCGAGGGCCGGGCCGGACTCATCCGTCTGCTCGCCGCGCGCGCAGCGGTCGCTGACGGTGATGATGACCGCGCGAATCTCAGTCGCCATGAAAAGTCCTTTACCCGCTGCAAGCGCCGGCCGGTTGGCGCGGGCACTGCCCCATCTTACTGAGGACGGCCGTCAGCACCGCGCCAGCCACCTCCGCGACGCGCCGCCTCAGAGCGCGCAGGCCGACCGGGCAGTCGCGCGTCAAGGCGGTGCCGTCCGCGCGCCTGTAGAGCCTGGCACAAATTCGCCCCTCAGTGTTCCCGACGAGTGAGGCGACTTCGTCCCTGGTCATCGCGGAGATGTTGTAGACGTGCAGGCTGCACTGCGAGCAGAAGCGCGTGCGGCCGTCGCCCGTCATGTTCTCCCGGCCGACGTTGCAGGGAGAGGCGAGGCGCATGCGTTCGAAGAAATCTTTTTGCTGAGTCATGGCGGCGCGTCCTGCCGTAGAGAATTTTTGAGAACAACAGGTCTGATGCGGGAATGCCCGCGCCGTGCTGCCCCGGCCGTCACTTATTCCTGATGTGCTCTTTGAGCCAGCAGCGGTCCATGACGACGAGGAGGCCCGCGTCGCGGGCGCGCTCGGCCGCGGCGCGGTCGATGACGCCCTCCTGCAACCAGACGGCCTTCGCGCCGATGCGTATGGCCTCGTCCACGGCCTCCCCGGCCGCGTCCGACCTGCGGAACACGTCCACCAGCTCAACGGGGACGGGCACGTCCGCGAGCGTCGGGTAAGACTTCTCGCCGAAGACCTCCGCCTCGTTCGGGTTGACGGGGATGACCGTGTAGCCCTGCCGCAGCATGTAGCCCGCCACCCCGTGCGACGCGCGCCCGGGGTTCGACGAGAGCCCGACGACGGCAATCGTCCGGCACTCTTCCAGTATCTTGCTGATCGCCTCGCGGCTGTTGATCTCCATGCCTGTTGACTCCCGGCGCTCTCTTTAGCTAAACGGGCGCGCGCCCCGCCCCTCGTCTTCAAAAACCTTGAGGAAGAAAACGTGCTCGGAATGCGGGGCCATGTGCAGTTCGACCAGTTGACCGGGCTTGCACTGGTAGTACTGCCTTTCGCTGACCTTGAGTTCTTTGCCCCTGACCTTTAACAGATAGGAGTAAGACATCGCCGAGCCGTCCACGCCCAGGGCGTCGTCAACCACGCTACTGTTGCCGCCCGTCTGCCGTATGTCCTGCCGCTGGCTTTCCACGCGGCCGACGGCGATCTTTTTCTTCCCCTCACGAATGTCTCTGTTTAATGACTGGACGCCCCGAATCTGGTCCTTCAAGACGAACCCGATGACGAGCAGACCGGCGACTACGATGATGATGATTTTACCCCACGAACCCCAAGCGCCCCACGCCGTCACGCCTATGACAAGAAGCGGGATGAGGATGAGGATGTTGAGAGAGGCACGCGATTTCTTCCTGAGCGTCTCCGCCTCCGTGGGAGAGAGAGCTTCGTACCTTTCTTCCATGAATCCCCCTTCAGCCGGCCGCGCTGCCGACGGCGTGAAGTTCCTGTAGTGAGTAGACGCTGACGGGCACGCCCGGCTGGCGCGAGCCGATGGCCTCGACGATGGCCTGCGCGCCGGTCATGGTCGTCACGCAGGGGACGTTGTACTGTAGCGCGGCGCGGCGAATCGCCTGCTCGTCGTAGTGCGACGTTTGGCCCAGAGGGGTGTTGATGACGAGCGCGATCTCGCCGCGCTTGATGTGGTCGACGATGTTCGGGCGGCCCTCGTTGACCTTGAAGACGCTCTCAACTTTCAGGCCCACTTCGCGCAGCCGCTCGGCCGTCCCCTCGGTCGCGACGACGCTGAAGCCGAGGCGCACGAGGCGGCGCGCGAGCAGCACGGCCTGCCCCTTGTCGCCGTCGTTGACGCTGATGAACGCCGTGCCCTCCGCGGGCAGTTCGAGCCCGGCCCCCATCATGGCCTTGGCGTATGCCTCGCCGAAGGAGGAGCCTATGCCCATCACCTCGCCCGTCGAGTGCATCTCGGGACTGAGGATGGGGTCAACGCCTGGGAACTTGACGAACGGGAAGACGGGCGACTTGATGAAGAAGCGCTTGTTGATTCTCAGGCTCTCGGTCAGGTCTTCCGGCAGGCTGAAACTTTCGAGCGCGCGGCCAGCCATCACGAGCGCCGCGACGCGCGCTAAGGGGACTCCCGTGGCCTTCGAAACAAATGGCACAGTCCGCGAGGCGCGCGGGTTAACTTCGAGGACGTAGACGCGGTCGTCCTTGATGGCGAACTGTATGTTCATCAGGCCGCGCACCTGTAGGGCTCGCGCCAGCTCCTTCGTGTAGTGGCGCATCGTCTCAAGGTGGTCGGGGTCAATGCGGACGGGCGGCAGCACGCAGGAGGAGTCGCCCGAGTGAATCCCCGCCTCTTCGATGTGCTCCTGGATGCCGGCGACGACGCAGGCGGTCTCGTCGGCCAGCGCGTCCACGTCGAACTCGGCCGCGCGCTCCAGGAACTTGTCAATCAGGACGGGCCGCTCGGGCGAGGCGTCCACGGCCGTCCGCATGTACTCGTCGAGCGATGCCTCGTCGTAAACAATCGCCATCGCGCGGCCGCCGAGGACGTAAGAGGGGCGCACGAGCACGGGGTAGCCTATGCGCGCGGCGCACTCTTTCGCCTCGTCGGGCGAAACCGCTGTGCCATTTTCGGGCTGCGGGATGCCGAGGTCCGCGAGCAGCGCGCCGAAGCGCTTGCGGTCCTCCGCGAGGTCAATCGAGTCCGGCGAAGTCCCTATAATTGGCACACCCGCCGCCGAGAGCCGCATCGCCAGGTTGAGCGGCGTCTGCCCGCCGAACTGGACGATGACGCCCTCGGGCCGCTCCACGTCCACGATGTTCATCACGTCCTCGAAGGTGAGCGGCTCGAAGTAGAGACGGTCGGAGGTGTCGTAGTCGGTCGAGACCGTCTCCGGGTTGCAGTTGACCATGATGGTCTCGAACCCCGCGTCGCGCAGGGCGAAGGAGGCGTGGCAGCAGCAGTAGTCGAACTCGATTCCCTGCCCGATGCGGTTCGGCCCGGAGCCCAAGATCATGATCTTGCGGCGGTCGGTCGGCGCGGACTCGTCCTCTTCCTCGTAGGTCGAATAAAGGTACGGCGTGAAGGACTCGAACTCCGCGCCGCAGGTGTCCACGCGCTTGTAGACTGGCACAATTCCAAGTCGTTTCCGGTAAGCGCGCACCTCGTCTTCGCTGCTCTCGGTCAGGTAGGCGATGCGGCGGTCCGAAAGCGCGGCCTCTTTGGCGGCGCGGATGACTTCGGCCGGCACGTCTTCGAGGCGGCGGTCTTCGATGCGGTCCTGGATGCGCATCACGTCCTGAAGCTGTTCGAGGAACCAGGGGTCTATGCGCGAGAGGCGGTAGATTTCGGGAATCGTCCAGCCGTGCTGCAAGGCGTAGGTGATGTAAGAGAACCTTTGAGAATTGGGCCGGGCGAGTTTCCTCTGCAACTCGTCGTCGGAGACGCCGCGCAGTCGCAAAGGCTTGACGGCTTCCAACGAGCGCAGCCCCTTGAAGAGAGCTTCCTTAAAAGTGCGGCCAATCGCCATCACCTCGCCGACACTCTTCATCTGCGTCCCCAGAACATCTTCAGCTTCGCGGAATTTTTCGAAATTCCACTTGGGGATTTTCGCCACGACGTAGTCAATGGTCGGCTCGAAGCTGGCGGGCGTCTTCTTCGTGATGTCGTTCGGAATCTCGTCGAGCGTGTAGCCGACGGCGAGCTTGGCCGCGATCTTCGCGATGGGAAAACCCGTCGCCTTCGACGCGAGCGCCGACGAGCGCGAGACGCGCGGGTTCATCTCGATGATGCGAATCTCGCCGTCCCCCGGGTTGACCGCGAATTGTATGTTCGAGCCGCCCGTCTCGACGCCGACCTTGCGTATGACTTTTATCGCCATGTCGCGCAGGGCCTGGTACTCCACGTCGGAGAGCGTCTGCGCCGGGGCGACCGTGATGGAGTCGCCCGTGTGGACGCCCATCGGGTCGAAGTTCTCAATCGAGCAGATGATGACGACGTTGTCCTTAAGGTCGCGCATCACCTCCAACTCGAACTCTTTCCAGCCGAGGATTGATTCTTCGATAAGAACCTGGTTGACGGGCGAAGCACTGAGCCCGCCGCGCACAATCTCCTCGAACTCTTCCGGGTTGAAGGCCGTGCCGCCGCCGGTGCCGCCGAGCGTGAAACTGGGCCGGATGATGGCGGGGTAGCCGGTCTCTTCGACCATCTGCTCGGCCTCGGCCCAGGAGTGCGCGAAGCCGCCGCGCGGCATGGGGAGTCCCTCCTCCTCCATCGCCTGCTTGAACAGCTCTCGATCCTCCGCGACCTTAATCGCCTCGCGCTTGGCCCCTATCATCTCGACGCCGTACTCTTCGAGCACGCCGGCGTCCGCGAGCGCGATGGCGAGGTTGAGCGCGGTCTGGCCGCCGACGGTCGGGAGCAGCGCGTCGGGCCGCTCGCGCTTGATGATGGCCGTGACTGCTTCGACGTTGAGCGGCTCGATGTAGGTCTTGTCCGCGGTCTCCGGGTCGGTCATGATCGTCGCGGGGTTGGAGTTCACCAGCACGATCTCGTAGCCTTCCTGCTTCAGGGCGCGGCACGCCTGCGTCCCGGAGTAGTCGAACTCGCAAGCCTGGCCGATGACAATCGGCCCCGAGCCGATGATGAGAATTTTGCGTAGGTCTGTGCGTTTGGGCATCTCGCGTCTGGCCGTCTTCAGGGAAAAACCGATTCGAGTTGAACGTGTCGAGCCATTATACATACGGCCCCGCGGAAGCACGAATAATGCGTAAAGGGTCGAGCAACGGGTGAGAATTATTCAGGGGCAGGGCTTGTCCCTGCCAGCCGTAGCGGTAAAAATTAACAGGGGTGGGCAGGCTGGACGGGATAAAGGGCTTGCCTTCCATCCCGTCTAGCCTGCCCACCCCTGTTTGAGTTTGCTTTGGGTTGAGCGGGCAGAGCACTTGTCCCTGCCCCTACAGTTCTATTGCTTCTTCACTGCCCGTCGCCGTAGATGATGCCGCGGCCGTTGGTGCCGACGTAGACGCGGCCGTAGATGCGTGGGTCGCCGGTGATGGCCGTGTCGCCGGCGCGGCCCCACTGGTGCTGGTCGTCGTTGATGCGGACCCACGTCGCGCCCGCGTCAATCGAGCGGAAGATGCCGCGCACGCCCGCGACCTGCGCGACCGCGTAGAGCGCCACGTAAGTCTGCCCCGTCGCGGCCTTGCCGAAGCCTATGTTGTCGGCCTCCTCCACGTTCAATAACTTGGTGAAGGTCGCGCCCGAGTCGGTCGAGTGCCAGAGCCCGTAGGTGTTGTCCCACTCCGCGCCGCCCGCGAGCCAGATGTCGCCCTCGCGCCCCGGCACGGCTTTGAAGCGCACGGGCCCGCCCTGCGGCAAGCCGAACGACGCGCGCGCCGCAAAAGTCTTGCCGCCGTCCGTGCTCATGTAGAATGTGCCATTTTTGAAGCCGTAAAACTTGTTCGGGTTGACGCGGTCGGCCGCGACGCGCGCGCCCGCGGGGATGCCCGCCGAAGCCGTCCAAGCTTTGCCGCCGTTCGTCGTGTAGTAGACGCCTATGCCCGAAGGGCTCCAGACAATCTTGCCGCCGCCCGTGGCCGCGACGGCGACGTTGCCCCCGCCCGTCAGCCCCGAAGGCTGCACGGTCGGCACGGCCCAGGTGGTCCCGCCGTCTGTCGAGATGGCCAGGCTCTTTTCGCAGTTGGCCGTGTCGCCGTTCCCCACGCGGACGATGTAACCGGGGCTCAGCTCGGCGAAGTCTATGCCCGTGTTGCTCCCGCGCAGCGGCGCGAACTGTGTCGCGGGGACGACGTTCAGGTCGTTGTGTCGGAAGCCCGCGATGTCGCCGAGCGCGCTCAGGAGCGGCGCGCCCGATGGCGGACTAATCAACTCCTGGACGGCAGTCTCTTCCAGCCCCTGCGCCATCACGCGGATGGTGATCTGGCTGGTCGTGCTCAGGTCCCACGTGGTCAGGTTCGTGCTGCCGTAGATGGTCGCGCCCGTGCCGTACATGAAGCGGTTGGAGTTGAACGGGTCTATCTGCAAGGCTTCGGTCATCCAGCCGAGCTTCGGGTTCACTTCAGCGCCGGGCCTTCCGCCGCCGCAAATTGGCACGGCCGGGGCCTTCAGCCACGGCGCGGCCGTCACGTCCTGCGTGTAGCGGAACGAGCGGCTCGGGTAGCGAGTCCAGTCCCAAATCCTGCTCCACGTAATCCCGCCGTCACGGCTCCGCCAGATGTGCGTGTCCGGCCACCAGGAGCTGTAGCCCGTGACCATGACTGTGTTCGGCTGCTGCCGGTCCACGGAGAGGCCGCTGTAGCCGAAGTAATTGTCGTTCGTGTTGGTGGAAGGAATCGGACTAATCAAGGTCCAGACGCCGGTCGCCGTGTTGTACTTCCAGACGTCGCCGCGCCCGCCGTCGTAGGGGCCGCCCTTGTCGCTGTATGCCAGGTAGAGGAAACCGTAGGTCGTGTCGAGCACGCCCTTGTGCGGCATGAAGCCCGTCGGCTGGCCCGCGAGCGCCGCCCAGGTCGCGCCGCCATCGGTGCTGCGGTAGACGCTCGCGCCGAGGTCCGCGACGCCGACGTAAATGGTCTGCGTCGCGTTGCCGGGTGTGCCAGTTCTCTTGTCGAACGTGACCCAGTAGATGCCCTGCTTGTCCGTGAGATAGCCGTTAGGGTCCGCGGGGTCCTGGACGTAGTTGCCGGGGTTCGGGAAGCTCGTGACTTTGGCCCAGGTGACGCCCGAGTCCGTGCTCTTCCAGAGCCCGTTCCCGCTCGGCGCGCCCAGGAAAAGGATGCTGTTACGGTTCGGGTCGACGGCGAGTCGCTCGCCCGCGCCGCGGCCCGGCATGTTGCCGCCGAGTTTGAAAGGCAGCATCGTCCGCTGCCACGTCGCGCCGCGGTCGGACGAGCGGAGGACGGCCCCGTTCTGGCTCGTCCAGTCGTTCGTGTACGTGCCCGCGGCCAGGTAGACGTTGTTCGGGTTGACGGGG
This sequence comes from Pyrinomonadaceae bacterium, assembly GCA_035563515.1. Lineage (GTDB taxonomy): Bacteria > Acidobacteriota > Blastocatellia > Pyrinomonadales > Pyrinomonadaceae > QHXM01. The sequence continues at coordinate 207,312 of DATMVE010000025.1, read as the reverse complement.
TCCGTGGCGAGACTGACGACGCCCGTCAGGTTCCAGTCGTCCCAGCCGATTGAGTCCGTGAGCGGAATCCAGCGGCCCGTGGCGGGGTCCTGCCGGTACGCGCCGCCTATGTCCGTGCGCGCGTAGACGAGGTTCGGCTCGGTCTCGCTGAAAATGATTCCTGGCACAAAACCGCCGCCGACTATCTGTACGTTCCGCCAGGTGTAAGACGGCCCGGTCTGCGTGTTGGCCGTGCCCGCGAGCAGGCCCGCCAGGAGTCCGGCGGCCAGGACGGCGGCGAGCAGCAGGCGTGTTAGCGACTCGAATGTGCGACGTGTTCTCAGCATGCGTTTCTCCTTCACTCAGGGTGGAATGGTCACGCCTCCCGGCGCGTGAGGCCGCGCGGGGGCTCGGTCTGGGCAAGGGTCCGACGCTCGAAACTGGGCCAGATAATTTCCGGCGGGCCGGGGCGGGGCTCAAGCCCCGCGCACGAACAGCCGCCCGTCATCCCCTCGCTCGGGTGTCGGGTCAGCCGCCGCGAAATCAATTCAGGCACTTTTGTTGGAAGGTCGAACGAAAGTGTTTCTATACCCGGCCGGGTTCCTTGTCAAGAACTTTGTCCGTCGCGCACGGGTTGGGCCAAACTGGAATTCGCGGGCGCTTCCCGTGCGCGACTCAATCGGGCGTGGTAAACTCTCGCGTCCGATTGATTGATCCGGGGCCGGAGGCACGGCGAAGGAAAATGTTTCGTTCGAAGAAAGCTGTCTTGATTGTGGCGGCGGTCGTCGCCTGCTTCGCGTTGATAGTCTTCCTGCGCTACCGGTCGCTCAACAAGCCGCGCGGGCACGAGAAGGAGACTTACCACCAGGGGCCGGACGCGGGGCAGGCGCAGGCGCTGACGGTCGCGTTCGTGCCGGTCACCTGCCACCTGACCTGCCCGGTCACGGACTACGCCTCGAAGACCACGACGACGGGGACGCGCTTCGACGCGCTCAGGTTCTCGGAGTTCCCGACGATGGTCGAGGCTCTGAAGGCCAAGCGGCTGATGGCGGCGTTTCTGACGGTGCCACTCGCCATGAAGATGCGCGAGCAGGGCGTGCCCGTCAAGATAGCCTCCCTCGGACACCGCGACGGCTCGCAGTTGATGGTCCGCAAGGAGAGCACGGCGAAAGACCTGCGCGACCTGCGCGGCAAGACCATAGCCATCCCGAACCCGTTCAGCAACGAAAATTTCTTCGTCAACAAGATGATGCGCGACCAGGGCGTGCGGCCCGAAGAGATTAGGTTCGTCTCGATGGCCCCGCCGGACATGCCCGCGGCGCTCGCGACCAACTCGATTGACGCCTTCATCGTCGCCGAGCCCTACTGCGGCAAGGCCGAGATGGAAGGCTACGGGCGCGTGCTCTACTACGCCAAGGACATTTGGCCCAATTACATCTCGTGCGCGCTCGTCGTCCACGAAGACCTCATACGCGACAACCCGGGAGTCGTGCGCGACCTCGTGCGCGGCATCAACGAGTCAGGCGAGTGGACGGAAAGGAACCGCGAGGACGCGGCCAAGCTCGTCTCGCCCTACTTCCGCCAGGACGAGAAGCTGCTGCGCTACGTGCTGACGCAGCCCGCCGACCGCGTCACCTACCGCAACCTGAACCCGACGGACGAGGAGATGCAGAAGATTCTGGACATGGGCATCAGCCTCGGGTTCCTCAAGACTCGGACGCCCATGTCCGAGCTGATGGACAAGTCTTTCTTCCCGGAGCAGATTAATCCGGCGGAGATTGATTTGAGCCGCATGCCAGAGATTATCAAGCCGGAGTAGGCGGCGGCCGCCGCCTCGTTATCACCCGGCTTTCAACATCGTAATAATTCCTCTAGTCAACTCGACGGATTCGTGGCATCATGCGCGGCACGTTGACGCACGAAACGCCCTCGCGCCCATGTCCCTCGTTAAAGCGAACAGCCGCAGCCTGCGCCAGTTAAGCTTTAAGCATTACTTGAGGAGAACGGCTTATGAGAAAGATCACCCCACTCTTCATCTCTCTCCTGATGGCGGCCGTGCCCGCCCTGACGCAGACACAGCCGGCCCGCGCACAGGAGCCGGCGTGGACGACCGCCCGCGTGGAAAAGAAGATGCCCGCCCTGACCAACGCTGCCGTCCTGCGGAAAGTCAGGGCCAGCCGTCAAAAGGGTTACGACCGCGTGGTCTTCGAGTTCGACGGAAACTCTTTGCCGGATCATCGGGTCGAGTTCAAAAGGCCGCCCTTCCACCTGGGAGAGAGCGATCAGACGGTGAAGGTCCCCGGCAGGGCTTTTATCTCGGTCATGTTCAGGCCGGCTATCGGTTACAACCCGGACACGGGCCAGCGCGTCGTCGAAGGCCCCGAAGGCTCCGTCCGACTCACAGTCCTGAGGGCTCTCACGTCTATTTATGATTACGAGGGCGATGTGATTTACATCCTCGGTCTTTCCGCCCGAAAGCCTTTTCGCGCGCAGGCGTTGACCGACCCGGCGCGGCTGGTGGTGGACATCAAACACTAGAACCCTTTGACGAATCAGCCCGGTGAGAAGCAACGAGATGCGCAACTTCACTCTGTCGATCGCGGCACTGACCCTGCTTTCCCTCGCCTGCGCGAAAGGCGGCAACACCAATTCGGCCGGAAACGCGGCGGCCGCGCCCTCGAATTCCAACTCGAATCAGGCCGCGAATCCTGCGGCGGCCGCCCCCGCGTTCACGAGCGCCTACACGGACCTCAACAAGGATTGCGAGGCCGCCTTCAAGGAGGAGGAACTCGGCGAGGGGCAGGACATGCCGCTCAAGTGCAAGGGCTACGGCGGCTACTACATCTCCATAGGCTACAGCGCGTGGGCCTCGCACGTGGGCGTGCAGATGGACGGCGACGAGGACTACATGCTCAAGCTGGTCAACGAGGGCATAGGCTACAGCGACGAGCCCGGCAGGAAAGTCGAATGGCGCATGGCCGACGGCAAGCCCTTCGCCGTGATCGTGCGTGTCTCGAACTACGACGAGAAGAAGTCCGAGGGCACGGGCGACAACCCGTACCAGGCCAAATACAAGACGGGCGAGTCGCTCGTCGTCAAAGGCTTGAAAGGCTACGAGCGCATAGACTCCAAGGTTGACGCCCAGGACCCCAAAGCCAACGAGAAGGCCAGGGAGGTGGCCGACAGCAACTACGCCAAGAAGTGAGCCAATTTTGAGGGACCGATTTTGAATGACGAGGCCCGCGCCCCTTTCAAAAGGGGCGCGGGCCTCGTCACTCGACGGATATTTAAGTCTTCAGAGCTGCTGCGCGTCGAACTTCTTGCGGTAGTCCTCGCCCTCTATGTGTACGGTCTTGCACATCTCGAAGAGCCTGGAGCGCAGCCTGACGCCGATTCTGTCTTCGAGCGTCTCGTCCCTCTCCGTCCGACGCCCGTCCAGGTAGTTCGTCGTGAAGATCGTCATCTTCCGGTCGTTGTACCGGGTGTTGATGATCTGCATCATCGTGTCCCTGACCCAGTCGGTCGGCTTCGACGCGCCGAGTTCGTCCAAGACCAGCACTTCGGCCTCGAAGACGGGCGCGAGCACCTTCAACTCCGAAGTCTGCGAGACGGGGTTGTAGGAGTTCTGAATCTCTTTGAGGAGCGAGCCGAACTCGTAGAAGAGGCAGGGCACGCCTTTCTCCACGAGGCCGCGCATGATGGCGACCGAGAGGTGCGTCTTGCCGACGCCGACTGTGCCCATAAAGAGCAGGCCGCGGTCGACGGCGGGGTATTCGCGCACTAAACGGAAGGCGTAATTGAAGGCCCGGAGTTGCGTGCCGTTCCCCTTCACGGGGTAGTAGTTTTGCAGCGAGCACTCGCTGTAGCGACGCGGGATGCGTGCCGCTTCGAGTAGCTTTGTCTGGCTCTGCTGCGCGCGGCAGCGGCAGGGGCGCGCGCCTTTGCCCGGTATGACTTCCATCCCCGCTCCGAAGCAATACTGGCACACGACTGGCTCATCAGTCGCCAGCGGGCGCTCGCGCGCCGGCATCTCTTCCGGCGCGGCGTCGCCGTCGGGCACGGCGAAGAGCGGGTGAATTTTTGCGTTGTCGGACGACATTCGGCGCGAGACGCTACGAGCTGAAAATTTCTACTGACATTTGCCGCGCGGGGGGCGTTGCGTGCGGCGCGCTTCCTTCACGACCTTTTCGACATCCCATCGCTCGGAGAGGCGCGGCGGATTATAGCACTCCAAGCGGATATTGCAAGGGCGTTACACGCGTGCCTCGAAAGCCTCCGATTTCAGACACTCTTTAGTGCCCGCCGCGTTCCGACGGGCAGCGAAAGCCGCCCCCGCGGTAGACGCCGCGCCACCGCCCGCCCTGCTTTTTGTAGACGACGTAATACCAGTCGTCACGGCTGCGGTAGTCGGTGACTATCGCTATCACTTCGGCCCCGCCGTCGCCGTCCAGGTCTATCGCGTCGAGCAGGTAATAAGTCATGGTGTTGTCGCCGTACTGGTCCGTGGCCGGGTTGAATAAGAGCAGTCCGGGCTTGAAGCCGCCGCCCGCGTCCGGCTCGGCGATGACGAAGAGCGCGTGCTCAGATTTGGCCCCTGTCGTAAAGGTGGCTATCAACTCGGCCTTGCCGTCTCCGTCCAGGTCCGCGGCCTCGGCCCCGCTGGAGACGCCTATCAGAGAAGGCTCGCCGTACTCTCCGCGGCGGAAAGGCGGCCCGGCCAGTTTCATGATCTCCGACTTCTCGGCCTCCGTCAGCTCGCGACGTTTGACGGGCCGGCCCGAGAACGAATCGGAATTCGTCGCAAGCCTGCTGACTTCGGCCGCGCCGGGCGGCTGCACCTCCACGTAGGCGGCCGCGGGGTCGCAGGTCTTGAGTCGCTTGATCGTCACCGTGCCGACCGCGCCGTCGACGCCGAGCAGTCTGTGTTTCTGGCCCGGACGGTAATACGAAGCAGCGACTGCCGCCTGGCCGCCTTCATGTTGAAGGCGGGCGGCGCGACGAAGCGGCCGCCCCGCACGATGACGATTGGAAGCAGGATCTGCTCGCCGCCGTAGCCCATCGCGTCGAACAGAACGGCGTCTCCGCTCCGGGCCGGCCGCTGCCGCCTGCGCGCGCCGGTCTGTGCGGAGCCCGGAGTTGTCGCAACGATGATTAGCAGGAGTGAGAGTGAAAGCGAGATTGCCCGCCGGCCGTGTTTTCTCATCAACACGATCCTCCCGTCCGTGAGAATTGGAAAGCGCGAGGACTGCTAAACTTCGACAATCAAACTTCGACCGCGCGGCCTGTGCGCAGCGATTCCAGCATGGCGAACGTGGCGCTCGTCGTGGCCGCCAGGTCGTCCAGCGCGATGGGCGCTTCCCCTCCCGTCAAGACCATTTCGCAGACGGCGCGGGCTTCGTCCGCCTGCCCCTTGTCCTGCTGGCGCGGCCTTGTGACATCCTCGCGCCCGCCCGCGTAACCGGCCGCGCCGCGGAAATCGTCCAGGACGAAACTCTTCCCCCCGCCGAAAATCTCTACGCGCTCCTTCGGCATCACCTTGTCGCCTTCCGAAAGATAAGCGATTGAGCCGTTCGAGCCGTCCGCGAAGCGCAACGTGACGAAGACGTTGTCCTCGTCAACGGCCTCCGCGTCGCGGCCCGCGACCGGCTCGGCGTAGACGCGCGTGACGCGCGAGCCCGTCAGGAAGTGCATCAGGTCGACAAAGTGGCACACTTCGCCGACGATGCGCCCGCCGCCTTCGACGGGGTCCTGGAGCCAGTGGGATTTCGGAATCCGCCCGGCGTTGACGCGGTAGCTGATCGAGAGCGGCGACTGGCGATTGGCGTAGAACTCGCGCGCCGCGCGCGCCAGCGGCGAGAACCTGCGGTTGAACCCGACCGTCAGTCGCCCTGCGGAATTCGCCCCGGCGTCGAGCACGCCCTCCAACTCCTCTTCGTTAAGCGCGAGCGGTTTTTCGACGAAGACGTGCTTGCCCGCGAGGAGCGCGCGCCGGGCCAGTTCCGCGTGCAGGTTGTGGCGCGTGGCGACGACGATTAGATTCACTTCGGGGTCGTTCAGGATTTCGTCGGCGTCCGAAGCGCAGTAGTCAAACCCGAACTTCAACGCGAGGTCGCGCGCGGTGACGCCGCCCGCGGTCGCAATCGCCCTGAAGCCCGCGCCCGCCGCCTTGAAGTTCGGCAGGAGCATCGCCTGCGCGTACACGCCCGCGCCGATCATCCCGACGCGGACGGCGCTCGCCTTCGCCGCGGGCGCGGCGCTCGATTTCACGTCCCGCTTGATTTCTATCCGGCGCTCAAGCTCGCGCTCCGTGTCGTACTGGAGCACGATTCCCAGATAAGGCTCTCCGGTCTCGCCGCCGATTAATTGATAGGCGCGCTCGCCCTCTTCGATTGGGAAGCGGTGCGTGATGAGGCGCTCGACTTTGACGCGGCCCGCGGCCACCAGGTCCAGGAACGCTTCTATGTTGCGGTTCTCAGTCCAGCGGACGTAAGCGAACGGGTAGTCGTGGCCGCGCTCCTCGTACTCCGGGTCGTAGCGCCCAGGCCCGTACGACATTGAGACCGTCAACGAAAGCTCGCGCTTGAAGTAGAGGTTGCGCGGCACGTCCATGCCGACCATCCCGACGGCGACCACGCGCCCCTTGACGCGCGAAATCTCGCCCGCCAACTCGATTGGCTGGTTCGAAGACGTGGCCGCGGTAATCAGCACCGCGTCCGCCCCGCGCCCGCGCGACCACTCCGCGACCGCCCGCCTCACCCCGTCGTCGCTCACCGCGGCGGCGTCCGCGCCCAGTTCCCGCGCCAGCTCCACTTTCGCCGGGTCCAGGTCGACGCCGAAGACCCGGCAGCCGTTCGCCTTCAAGAGCTGGACTGTGATCTGGCCCAAAAGCCCCAGGCCGACGACGACCACCGCCTCGCCCAGCGTGGGCTCCGCCAGGCGCACCCCCTGCAACGCAATCGCGCCCAGGGTGCCGAACGCCCCCTCCTCGAAGCTCACCTCGTCGGGCAAACGCACGCAGAGGTTTTTCGGGACCGAGAGCACCTCGGCGTGCGAGGCGTAGCCCGCGCCGGCGCAGGCCACGCGCTCGCCCGCGCGGAACTCGGTCACGTCCTCCCCCACGTCGAGCACTATCCCTGCGGCGCTGTACCCTAGCGCCGTCGAGGAGCCGAGCTTCGAGCGGACGGCGTTGATGGTCTTGATGACGCCCTCGTTTTTGGCCTTCTCTATGACCTGCCGCACGAGTTCGGGGCGCTCCCTGGCGCGCTCCAGCAGGCTCTTCTTGCCCTCGTCGACGGCCATCTTTTCCGTGCCGGCGCTGATTAAAGACGCGGCGGCGCGCACCAGCACGCGCCCGCGCTGCGCGATTGGCGACGGCACGTCCGCGACCGCCATCCGCCCGGTTTTATTGTTCTGTAGAATCTGTTTCATTAGTCAGGCCCGCCGGGCCGCTGAAATTTTTAGCACACTCTTGATAAAAGCGTGAATGGCGAACGGTAAATAGCAAATGGTGAATGGCGAACCCGTCCTCCTATTCACCATTTACCATTTACCATTTACTATACTGAGGCATCCCGGAGTGACGATTCTGCAATCATAGCAGGCCGCGTTGGGAGTTCACACTTTCGGAAGGTCTGGGTCAAGAGAGACAGATGGGCATCTTGAGAGGAGTCTTAAGCAAGCTGGGGCTGGACAATGCGCACGCCAGGCGCACCCCGATTCGCGTCTTCCTGTTGGACGACGACTCGCGCCGGCACAACTGGTTCGCCAAGCGCTTCGAGGGCGACCGCCTGGACATCGCCGACGACGTGGACGGCGCGCGCGAGTACCTGAGCGCGAACCTCTACGACGCGATCTTCCTGGACCACGACCTGCTGCCGGAGCACTACCACTCCGAGACGACCGACGACGAGCGCACGGGCTACGCCGTCGCCGCCTGGCTCGCCTCGCGCCCCGAGCTGCAACGCGCCTCCACCATCCTCGTCCACACGCGCAACGCCGACGGCGCGATGCGCATGGTCGAAGAGCTGCGCCGCGCCGGCCGCCAGGCCGAGTACGTCCCCTTCCCCCTCCTCGCGCAGAAGATCAAAAATTATTGGCACAGGTAAAGAGATTCCTGCCAGGTGGAGCGGTTGAAAGAAAGCGCCACCATGAAGAATGTCCGGCTCGGGCCGTGGGCGCACAATCGAGCCGGGGCGGTTTCCCGCAGGACGTGAAAATTCACGGCCTACGGGCTTGCGTTTGCTCGGTAAAATATCTGAGCGCTTCCTCGGCCTTTTCACGCTGTTTTTCGGCAAGCCCCAGCCTCTTTTTTAAAGGTGATAACTCGCGGCTCGCCTTTTCTACAACCGAGTAAATTTCATCCGGCTCTGCTCGTTCCTTAAGACGCTTTTTAACCTCCCACTTGGCATAATCAACGATGTGGAGGGTTAAATCGCCAAAGAGTACGAGGAAAGCGCCGACGATTAAAGTCACTTTAAGTGAATTTTCATCAAGGAACTCAACGATGGGATTTCTGGGTCCGAACTCCTTGAGGAATGGGATAATAAAAATGAACAGGACCCCGGCTGCTATGAGCCAGACGATACCAAAACCCAACCCCATTCCGAAACTGTACTCCGGTTCTTTTTTCAAAATTTCTTGATACTCTTTCTTAATGTTAGACACCCGGGTAGCCTTATGAGCTTCTACTCTCTCTATACTCTCGGCCGCGCGCCTCTCCTCGGCCGCTCTGTTCTTAAGGACTTCCCCCAATGCCTCCCTGGCAACATTGAGCACTTCTGATTTTTCCGCGACTGCCTTTTTTATTAACCCGACCGCCGTTACGTAGTCGGCCCGGAGCGCATCTTCGGCAGCTTTCGGTATTGAATCCACCAACTCCGCGGGTAAGGAAACCGTGCATTCCGCCTGCGCCTCCGCCCGGCGCGTAATTTCAACCGCTCTCAGCCATTCCTCAATCTCTCCTTGGGCCTCGGCTCGGCTTTCCTCCAGCTTGCGTGCGCCGAACGCGATGAGAGCTTCTCTGATTACTAAAAAATCCCGCTCCGTAAACATCAGGACAAACGTCTGCGGCTCCTGCTCGATACACTTATCCAATAGGTCTAAGGCTTCGACCTCGCGCCCGTCTCGCGCGGCATATCTCGCGGCGTCGTAGCGGATGTCGTGGTCATCGGGTGAGAGTCTTAAGGCTTGGTGAATGGTCGCATAAGCGTCGGAGTATTTCGCCTCAAAATATTGCATGTACGCCAAGTGGCTCAGCCCCCTGGTGTGATACAAGTCGGCCTTCGGCGCGCTCAGACGGGAGGCCTGGTAGAAGGCTTCCTCGGCTTCGGTGATATTTTGCTCGTGCTTCCATTTAAGCCATCCCATTTGAAACCACGCCACGTAGTTGCGGCTGCCTATTGGGTTGGCTAGGACTTCTCTGAGCAGACGGCTCGCATCCGCGAACTCTTCCCGCCGATCCCTGCCGAGTGACTTCATCCCCGTTGTCAATGCGCGATCTGCCTCTCGCAGCAGTTCGAGCACCTGCGTCTCGTAGGGGCGACTGAGCACGTCGGCGATCTGCTCAAGCGTGTGTTGCTGCTGAAGGAGCAACTGGGCCGACTCTTTAAATCCCTGTTGTAAGACCTCATTTTGTACTTTCACGCTGTGATTAAGATCGCCCACACCTTCGACGAGTGAGTAAAGCAGATCATTGGTTCGGTCTTGCCTGTTAGCTATTTCAGCAAGGCCCCGCAAATTCGCAATTGCGGCCTCACGCTGCATCTGAAAAGCTTCGGTTTGATACTCCACGAGTTGGCGGCTGTTGTCCGCGATCATTTCCAGGTGATAGTGATCGTCAATGCGGCGTCTTAGATTTTCTTTCGATGTATCAGCGGAGAAGAGTTGTCTCATCAGTGAGGCCGGCATATAAGATTTCCTTTCCCTTAGGGAGGCCGCGAGCTGCGCGAGGTTCGCCGGGGACTTCTATCTATATCCGCGACCGAAGTCAAGATGTTTTACAAAGCTGGGCGGGCCGCGGAAGGCTCACGCTCGGGCCGCAGACTTAAGCGCCGGCCGTAGGTGAGCTGACGCCAAATCCACTCCATCGGGCCGTAGCCGAAGTACCTCAGCCAGAGCGCGCTCAGGAGTGTCTGGAAGAGGAAGATGGCGAGCGCAAGGAGCGTCGCCGCCCTCGCGCCGAGCCTTCCGAACTGGCCCAGGCCGTAGCCGTAAAAGATGAGGACGCAGACGACCGTTTGCAGCAAGTAATTGGTCAGGGCCATGCGCCCGACCGGGGCCAGAAAGGAGAGCAGCCGCCGCCACGCCGCTTGTTGCCACAGCGTGGCGACTAATGCGACATAAAAGAGCGCGAGCGCCGGGACGCCGAAGGCGTAGCAGATGACGCCGACGATTCCCGCGGGCGTCGGCGGGAAAACCGCCTCCTTCCCCGCGATGGCCGCGAAAGCGGCGTTGCCGACCAGACCTAAAATGAGTCCGTAAACAAGGACGCGGCGGACGAACGGCCGGTGACTCGACAGGTTTTGGAAAAAGCCGCGCCGGTACGCGTAAAAGCCGAGCAGAAACATCGCCAGCAATTTCGGCAGGCGCATGTCGAAAATCAAACCCATGTACCTGCCGACGATGTAGTCCAGGTTAAAGTCGGTGATGATTTGCAGGTAACTGCCCTGCTGGACCTTTGTGACCGCGGCGTTCCAAAAATCCCCCTGCCCGGCCTGCACCTGCGCCACGGCCTCGGGCGGGACGAAGGCGACGAACAAAATGTAGAACAGGATGTAAGTCAGAATCGGGACCGCCAACAGCGCGAGCGCCCACTTGAGCAGCGAGCCGTCCGTCTTCTTGCGGAACAGAATGAGCACAAAGCCCATCGCGGCGTAGACGCTCAGGATGTCGCCCGCCCAGAGCAGGTAGGCGTGCGCGAGGCCGATGACCAGCAGCCAGAAGAGACGCCGCTTGAAGAGCGAGGCTTCCGTGTCGCCGCGCTCCGCGGCCCGGCTGATTTGCAGCGCGAAGCCGAAGCCGAACAGGAACGAGAAGATCGAATAGAACTTGCCCTCGACGAAAAAGTGAACCAGAAAATGCGTGACCCTGTCGCCGAGCGGGTCTTGCGCGACGAGCGCCGCGGGCTTCATCCCGTAACCGGAGAACCACTGCATGTTGCCGATGAGGATGCCGCAGACGGCCAGCCCGCGCAGCACGTCCAGAATTTCAATGCGCTCATGCAAAGAAACCGGACCGACTTGGCTTTTCGACATAGCTCACCTTCTTAATTCTTCACGCCGCCCGCGGATACTTCCTGGTCACGCCGCGCGCGGCCGCGCCGTCAGGTTTCCTCATTTTGGCCCAAACTCAATCCGCCCCTTGTCGCGCAGCCCCTGCAACGCGGAGGGCCCGGCAACGGGCACGGAAGCCGCCTGCTCGAACGTCACCTTCTCGGGCCTGGCGACCAGCGCGGACTCCGGGGCGCACGCGTACTCCGCGCAGGCCCCGCGGCACGTGCCGAACACCCCGTCGCCCGGCTTGAATCGCGTGACGTTCCCGCCGACCGCTTCGACCCGGCCCGCCACGTCACGCCCGACCCGCGCGTCGTTAGGCTTGCGCAGCCCGAGCGGTATGCGAAGGGCGAGCGGCCTGCCTTTCAGTAAGCGCCAGTCGAGCGGGTTGACGGAAGCCGCGCGGACTCTCATCAAGACTTCGTCGTCCCCCGCGGCAGGCTTTTCGACCTCTTCGCACCTGAGAACGTCTGGCGGGCCGTAGCTGCGGGCGACGATGGCTTTCATGAGTGCCTTTCACGATTCGTCTGATCCGGCCGGGAAGGTCGTGCGACACCGCTGGCAACATTCTCAAGGGAATGTGCCAATTCTACGGGCGGCCGGGTGAATATGTTTCGCCCGGCGGGCGGGGCTAAAGGCCCCTGGGAAGTTGAGCGCCGCGTCGCTTTGGGGAGGCGGAGGCCGGCCGCGTCGCTTGGCCGAAAGAAGGCTTTGCTGTAAAATCCCCGCCCGTATGTTGAAAAGACGAAAGAGCCGCACCGCGGCAGAAACTGCTTTTTTGAAACTATTCCCTTTAATCGCGCTGACCGGAGGAATCCTCGCAGCGCCCGTCGTGCGAGGCGTTCCCCGCCGAATCGGGCCAATTCAGTCACCGCCGGCCGTGCGCACGTCACAGAGCGCCCAGTCCAGCCATACGCCCCAGGAGATAGAGGCCATGATTCGGGCGTCTGCGCGCAAGTACGGACTGCCCGAGGCCAGGGTCGTACACATCGCCTGGCGCGAATCTAGGTTTAAGCCTCACGCCCGCAGCAAGGGCGGCAGGTACGTGGGCCTTTACCAATTCGACCTGACGACCTGGCGCAACACCCCGGAAGGCCGGGCGGGGATGAGACGGGAAGACCCCGTCGCCAACATCAACGCCGCCCACTGGCACATGAAAAAGCGCGGGTTTCAGGCATGGGCCGTCGGCGGGTCGAGCACCACCTCTCGCCGTGCAAAAAAAACGCGCGCCGGAGTTTAGCGACGGCGGCGCGGCGCGCTTCCCACATAAATGTGAGAAGGGGCGGCGGTGAGCCTTTCCGACCCCTTCTCTTATCAACGGCAGACGAGGTTTTCAACCACTCAACGTCTGGCACACTTATAGACAGAAAGCAGAAACGGGCAGCTTGCGGGCTGCCCGTTTCTTTTTGATTTTACTGGTGGCCAAGAACGGAATCGAACCGCCGACACCCTGATTTTCAGTCTCAGAGGACATTTATAGATTATTCATATCAGTTAAAAGTTAACCCGATTTGCTTACGTATTTGTTGAGTAATTGCTTTCTGTTGACACCCCGCCCCTCCCTATATATCTTCTCTGCCCTTGCTAACAGTCGTTAGCCCCGCGCTCTGTTATTCAAGCCGGTTTATTCGGGCGTCAGGCGCTGATGTGTGAGGACTTTATGCCAAATAAGAAAAGACCTCGGCTTAATGATATAGACAAAGAACAACTGCCGCCCCCGATTGCCATCGGCCATGTCACGCTCCGCGTCTCCGAGGTCGGCCTCGCGGCCGACTTCTACGAGACCCTGGGCCTCCGCCCGATCTTGAATCGCGAGGAACTGGCAATCCTCGAATTGCGCGGCGGCACACACCTGGTTCTGTTCCGGGCCAGGGGCAAGCCGAAGGCCGGGCCGGTGCGCGTCTTTGATTTTATGGTCGAAGACATTGAAGCCGCTCACGCCGCGATGGAGAAGGCCGGGGTCGGGGGGACGGCCATCCGTGAGGATCACCTTGCGGGCCACCTCTGGTTCGAGGTTACCGACCCGGACGGCCACGTGCTAAAAGTATTTTCGAGCCATGCCGGGGGGCGGCCTGTGTGAGGCGTCTCGCGAGGCAGGTCAGACAGTGCAGGGTGGCCGTTCGGAAGGAATCATCCGCCGAAGCAGAAGCCGCTCTCACTCGACGGCACTCTGCACGCTTACTCTATTTGTGCAACAACGCCCGCAGCTCGGATGAGCTCAACATCAAACCGGAAAGGGCGAGTCTCGCGAGACTCGCCCTTTCCCAACACTCAGTTTGAGCTTGCTTAGCTCTTTGGCTTTGCGAAATCGTCCCCGCCCTCGAAATCTATAAATACGAATGGTTCGTCGCCTACGACCCAGGCGTCATGCCCCGCCGGAATGACTCCCACATCGCCGGCCCTCCATTCCAGTTCCGCGCCATCATCCATCCGCATCTTCATGCGCCCGGAAACGACATACCATTTGTGTGAGACCTGACAACTATCACCTCCGACAACCGGCTTAACGCATTCAGACCACGTCCATCCCGGCTCGAAAGTCGCACGCATCAGTGTGACACCGTTGACTTCTACGATTTCAGCACGCCCCTTCTCAAACGGACGGGTTTCATCCGGGTTATCGAAGTTCTGCCTGATATTTGTTGTGTTTTCTGCTGACACTCAGTTCACCTCCAAAGTCTAGTAGACCATGACTCGTCAAGCACATCGCTTCTATCGCATACTGCGTAATTCGTCAACTCTGCGCCTGACTCCCGAATTAACCGAGCGGGAAGTATTGAATGAGTTGTTAGGCGCGAGTGAGCCAATGGAAAGCAGCGCTTTTAACCCTTACGCTCAATTAAATACTTACTGCTTGGATAAGTAGGAATATCCCGATCAAACTCGAGTAAAAACTTCCCTCGTAGCTCTCGCCATTCCTCATTTATAGTCGAGCGTGTCCTTTTTTGCTTTTCCGATGAGACTTCTTCTCCGAAGCCCAGCTTCCGAATTTCATCGCGGATACATTTTATTGGCTCAAAGGGATAGAGGCCAATACCATCCTTTTCCTGATCAAGATTACAGAAGACACCTCTGACTTCATCTATAGCCATACTTAATTTGGAGAGCGTCGTAGCATATTGCTCGCGAGTTGGTGCGGGAGCGTAAGTATATTCATAAGCAGATTGAACTGCTTCTATGATATGAGACCAAAGCGAGCGCAACGTTTGCATATAGCTGCTTCGTTTCTGAAAGCAAAAGGCAAGGTACGCGGCTGGCATGGCAATAATAAGAGGCATGACATCTTTATAAGTGCCATATATCCGATCAAAAGATTTTATTTTCAAGATAAAAGCCACGACAATAGCTACCGCATAGATGGCTATCACGTAGACAATGTTATGAAATAAGCGACGCTTGGTCATGGTTTAGGCCAAGATGGTAAACAACATGCCAGGTCAAACTAACTATCGAGCAGCATGTCACGCATAATTTTTATGGTGGTATTTACCCTCTTTCTCTTTCTTCTTTTTGAACATTACATTTGTTTGATACAGAGGAACCAGACGGCTTATGCAACTAGAGGGTATCGGTTCACGGACAATAACCCTATACTTTCGTCATGTCTGATCCAAGGGCGTGCTCCTGATGCTTTGTATAGGTGGAGTAAACGCCCCAGACCTTTGGGACTGTGCACCTCACAGTCGAAGTCTGCCGATTCGTGGTGTTCCAGTTCACTGTATATAGAATCAAATGAATCGTAAGGAATCGAGCACTCTGCGGGGGGGGACGCTAATAACCTATCGAAGAATTCCTTCGCAAACTTTGAGTTTACTTCAAGGCGAGTTTTAATCGGCCAAAATCTTAGCGGCAGCTCAAACACGACGGCAACTGCACGACCATTAGAGCGGCCTCGTTTAACGAGCCACTTCCAAAGCGTGCTCGATGTTATGTCAACACTTACATCCGCAGCTTTATCCTCAAAATTCCAACCACCCTCCCGCTGCAGCATAATTAATGGTACGGCGTAAACTCCCCGCCCGCGGCGCCCACTACGCATGTGCAAACCGGATTTCTTTATCTTATCTATATTGGTTTGTGCTGCGAGATGGACGAACTTCATTTGCTCCTCCAGGGATAAGGTTTAAGGATGAAGCCTGCCAAATTCTATCATAGCTGCGATTTAACGTTACCTATCTAGGGCAGCGCCTAACGCCCCGCTTCACCTGCCGCCCGCGAACGGCCTTCAATCCGGCCGGAGAATTTTAAATGAGATGCACGCTATCGGGCGGTCAGGTGCAAGCGGTTGTTATGCGGCGGCGGGGATGAGGCGTTTATTCGTTGGGATATTCCAGGTGGAATACTTCTTCAAACCTTGTCCTATACCTTAGACTTTCAGAGATGTTTGTATCACTCATCTGCACGTCAATATAACCTTCCTTCCCGGATGGGAGTTGCACAACGAACCGGACGGGCTTCTCCGCATCCCAACCTGCCACCACGTTAATAACTTTGACAGGGAAAAATCCAAGCGGCGTATTAAGCTCCTCTTCACCTGTTCTCTCGATGTAACCATCCGCTGTGCAAGTATGCACTGTTTCTTCAGTCCATAAGGTTTTGCCGACATATAGAGCGCGAGCGTTTTCTATATCAGCGACGAGAGCCATATCTTTGATGACACCGTATGAAACCGTCCCATAAACTTTCTCGCCCGTGTCTTCAAGCACAAGTTCCAGATCATACGCACAGGGCTCTACCTTCGTCACTTTCGCCATTCTTCCTACGTATTCGCGGTACGGTAAATAATCCACTGATCTATCTTTTGTGCTAAAGACAGACATGTATCCGTACTCTTGAGCGGTTTCTATCGGTAAAAAGACGAACCGTTCTCCTACCCATTTAACCACAGAACGAGTAGGGAATGAGTTTTGGTCAAGTGATTTTGCTACTTCACGCTTGTCAATAATTTGCGCGGAAGATTGAGAATCATCCGGCTGGGTTTCCTGATCCGAGGGGGTTAGCCGACAGAGCCTTTCATAGGCCAGAGTAATCTTCTTCATCTTCTCTACGGCTTTCTCCTGAAGACGGGGACTGTGACCAAAGTTGTCTGGATGCCACACCGCAACCAAATCTCTGTACGCCGCTGTAATCCCATCCATTGACGTCCCGACCTCAATATCGAGAGTGGCGTAATCTTCGTCCTTCACCATTAAGAGTCTCCGCGTTTGTAATGAATCCGTATAACGCCCGAATCTAGCCCGCGCCGAGCGATACATTAAACCTCCGACGTGAGGAAGCAAGATGAAAAGAATGCGTCGAGGCGTCGGGTTCAATGAGTTGTAAGGCGCGGCACCTATGAAAACAGTATCTTTATTCCTTCTTCCTCCTTCCCTCAACAACTAATTTTGCCTTATGAACGCTATCGTCAACAGACTGCCATAGATCTTCTTGTCCCTCGAATTTGTCGTTCCTGATTTTAAAGATGGTGATGTTGCCTGGACTACCATCAGGGCCGCTGAGCTCCCTGTTCATACAATGTGCTTCAACCCTCAAGTCGTAGGAGGCGCGTGCTGAAACTGTTTCTTTTCGCTCACGCGCCGCCGCGAGATTCTGTCGCCCTGATTGGGGCTCCTGATTCTCAAAAACCTGGCCCTTTGGTATAACGAAATCAACGTTCTGGTCGGTGAGATTTTCCAGCGAAATAATTGCGGCGTAATCAGCCCCAGTCCCACTCTCGTTATCTTCCTGGCTCAAGGTTACGAGCTTGATATTTTTTATTCCTACATATCCGCTACGAACGAGATTTACTAATGCCTCTCCATCCGTCACAAGCTCGAACACTTGGGAGATTACTTCTTGTTGAATTTCATGCGGCTCTATTTTGAAAGTGTCAACTACAGCGTTTGCCCCTCCTACCGGCTTCCCAATTGTAGGTGCTGGTATAGGTATCCCCTGCATAAGCAGGTACTGATTGCTCAAAGCATTATTGATGGACTCTAACTGCGATTCCATTCGGTTCAACCTACTATCTATCAGCGGCATTTGATTGGTCAGAGCATTTTTAAGGAACTCCATCTGTGCTTCTACTTGGCTAAGCCTGCCATTAAATTTATAGAAAATTCCGAAGCCGGCAACCAGCCCGCCTCCTATGACCGCAATCAGCAGCTGAAAGATATGTTCCATGATCTTCTCCAAGTCAAGAACTTGTACCATTAATGGTGAAAACCAAGAAGCGCCTAACGCCCGAATCAACCGGCGCGCTATCAACGTAGAAGATGAGGGCCGCGCTATTGCGAGTCCGGTTGAATGAGTTGTTAGGCGGCGGCTGCGCCGAACGACTCGGCTAAGAGCGCCGGTTCGCCGCCCCGCTCGAAAGTCTCTACCACACCGATGATGACGCGCCGCGCCCCTAAGTAATTTTGTTGCGCGGTCAGGACTCGCGCCCTGGTTTCTTCCACCTGCGCGAGCAGCCCAACGTCCTTTATCTTTTGTAAGAAGGTTTGGGCGCGGTCTAGGTGATCGTGCGCTTCTTCGTACCGCTCCATCTGATAGAGCAGCATGGCGAGGTTGTTCAGGTTGATGGCGCAGTATCTCTCATGCCCCGCCTCTTCATAGTGGAAGATTGCGGCGGTGAATTCGATAATCGCCCTGTCGGCATAATCCGCCCGCCCTTCCGCCGTAGCGAGCTTCCTTAAAATCAGGGCCATCTGGCCGTGCCATCTTCCCTTGAGCGCGTGGCTGGAAGTATCGAAGGCGGGGCGGGCGTCGTCTAACAGCTTCCACGCCTCGTAGTATTGGCCGCTCCAAATTTCGATGATGGTTCGGCGGATTAGGATTTTGGCTTTAAGTTCCGCGTCCTCAAGCCCGGCCAGCGCCTCGTCTAAGACGGCTCGCGCCCCATCGTATGCGCCCCGCCGGAAGTAGCACATGCCGAGTTCGTATTGAGCTTCGGAGGCTTTCGGTTTAAGGTTCAGAGTTTGAAAAATATGGAATGCCTCGGTTAAGAGGTGTATGGCCTTCTCCTGCACGTCAACCTGCTTGGCGCTGCCGAGCCAGCCCGAAAGAGTCCCGCACTGTAACAGGACTTCCGCACACATCCGGGGCGGCGCGTCTACGGCCGGGCGCTTCCCTATTCCCGCCCACAACTCACCTAGCTCATCTCTCGCGGCCTCGTACTGACCCGCGTAAATCAGTTCTGACGTTTTGGTGCATATATGTACTAGGGTAGCGGCTGCTATTTCCATGTGAGGGTTGCCTTTCTCTCAGGTTCGCAAAAGATTTTGCACAGACTAGAAACCGCTTCATCCTTCCGGGATGAAGCGGTTATCTGCCCACTAAACTTCATAAAAGGAAAGAAAGATGAGAAAGACTATCCGAGCCTTTGTGCTGGTTATGGCCTTAGCCATCCCCGCTTTCGCGGGCGACATACCGAACGGCGTCACGGGCTACATCCCGAACGGAGTCGCCTCTACGGGTGACATCCCGAACGGAGTTACTTCCAGGGGAGACATACCGAACGGCGCTACTTCGCAGCCTCTGCTAGATGTCTTGCTGGCGCTGCTCTCACTGATCTGACGGCGCACACAAGTTAGCTCAGGCTTGCCGCAGGGTGGGGCGGCGCAGGGTTAGTGTGCCCGCGCATCATAGCAAGAATGCTTGCGGAGGGGCAAAATTTTTTACATGGAGACTTTCGCATTTGAAGTCTCTTTAGTCTTTGGGGGTCTGCCCTATAAAAGGTCGCACATTAGGGCGTGCTTTTAGCGTTCGCGCTGGCTACGGGGATACGTCCCGAAGAATATCTCGGACTACAATGGAAGGACGTGGATTTAGAGCGCGGCGTAGTAACTGTTAGGCGCGCTCTTGTTTGGCGTAGCATCGGCGGAGGTTGATACTTTGGAGAGCCAAAGACGGCGCGCAGCAGCCGTCAGATTCCCCTCCCCGCCTCAACTCTGCGAGCACTCACAGAGCATCGCCGGCAACAAGCGGCAGAGCGATTGAAAGCTGGCGCAGCCTACCAACAAAACGATCTAGTCTTTGCCACGCCGGAAGGCGGCCCGCTCGCGCCGCGTAACCTGAAGTGGCGTCACTTCCGCCCGATCCTTAAGCGCGCCAATCTGCCACAAGACTTCCGCCTCTATGACCTGCGCCATTCCTGCGCTACCTTGCTAGTCGCCGCTGGTGAACATCCGAAGGTAGTAAGCGAACGGCTAGGCCACGCGACCGTGACACTCACGCTTGACGTTTACTCGCACGTCTTGCCGACCATGCAGGAAGCCGCAACTGAGAGACTAGAGAAGATGCTATTTAGCAAATAGATCAATTCAACATTACAGTTGAAAAGGTTCATCAAGTCCTACGACGAAGGGAGCTGTATTAGCTCCCTTTTTCAATGGATTAGATAAAGATGCTTCGATTTATTTAGCCATTCAATTCCACGTTTGAGTTATTTTGTGGAATATCATCCAGTGTACATAACGCTAATGTTTACGCGGCACAGATGAGCGTTAAAGAAGGAGGGCGCGCGTGCAGTGTTAAGTTAGGCGAAGCTTTATGAGGTATTTTCTTGCTGCATTTCTACTTGGGTGTTCTTGTGCTGACCTGTTAGTAAGACTCTGATGTCATGGACGTATTCCGCAAGTATCCCAGTCGTAAATGCCCATACGAATACAAGCCATAAAAGAGCCTTAAGTGGTAATGCTATTGTTGTGGCAAGAAGCTGTACATTCCGGTCATTGTAAAACGACGCTGCGGTCGGCTGAATGACAGCATAGAAGTAAAGGAGTCCTAAAGTTAGGGCACCGGGATCAATGTTCTTACTACCCAATCGCCCGACCACTAGTGCAATAGCTACACCATTAAGACAGGAAGCAAACCCGTCGAGAAATTTAATGATTGATTCGTTTTCGCTTCCAGCGGCATACCACAAAGGGACAATTGTTAGTGCGAACACACCTATAGAAACTACCCAGGCAAATGCTGCATTGCTGTTAGGTATTGGCTTGGTTGCTTTGCCTATATCTATTGTTAAGCCGAATATCCTGAGAGTGAATACGCGGTGAAATGTTGCCCTGCCACCAGGAACCGGATCTTTTACTTTCCTTGTCTTGGTTTTTCTCTCCACTCTACTTGGATACGGCTCATCAACAGTGAATTCAGCCAGTTCAATGTAAAGCCAGAATAATAATATGCTCGGAAGAGTATTAAAGGTCACTAAGAAAGCACGATCAAATAGAGTTAATTCTAACGCTCCGGAAGTCCCGGGCTTCAGGTAATAGAGGGAAAGCCCGGTAATGACATAATAAAGTGACCAAGCAAGATAAGTGGCAACAACAAATATTTGAATCCTTTTACAAGCTATTTGGGCAGTTACTAGCTCTGACTTGTTTACACTTTTGTTACGTGCGAGAGCGTAGATGCTAGCTTTCGGAGTTAGCAAGGCTAGTAGAAAGCAGGCCGTAGCTTGAATGAAAGCAAGACCCGCTTGTGCCTTGCTGCTTAAGCTTTTTTCGCCTGCTCTGTTGAGCCATAAGTGAGTCGTGATGCTAATAGCAGTAAGGATAATAAACCCGAATCCGACAGCTCTTCTAAGGCGCTGTACCGTTGAAACCGCCCAATACGCAAAACTCTCTTCTAGTTCTGACCTAGTTCTTAGCACTGATTTCCTCTACACCTATCAAGAATCAACGCAGCAAAGATATGTACAAGAACTCCAGCTTTTAGTCTTTCAGAATATAGAGAGTAACGTTCGATTGAGTTACCTTAGGGAATATATGAGGTAATAGCCTTTTCAAATGTAAAGCCGAGAAAAGATATAGTCGCCGTGCGGTGTTGTCAATGGGAAAGGCATGGAGTTTTGAACGGCGCGCATAAGGAACTTGCTAAGGCCGTAGTCGAGGCAGTGCTCACCTTTGTCTAAGCGAGGTATTATTCTACAAAAAGGTTCTTTTGTAGAATTACCGATTGCACTTGCTTGTATGGCGATCCTTCCTCTAAGGGGCTATGAGGTTTAACTACCTCGTAGCAGTGATACTATAGTGATACAAAGCAGAAACGGGCAGCTTGCGGGCTGCCCGTAACTGTTTGATTTGAATGGTGGCCAGGGACGGAATCGAACCGCCGACACCCTGATTTTCAGTCTCAAAAGGTCATTTTACCTGAGTAGTGTTGAGTTGTTTTTAGTGCGTTTCTATTGGACTTTTCTCATTCTTGAGTGTGCCTGGGTCACCTGAATTTGGGTGTGTTTGGGCTATTTGGCAGACCACTGGCAGACCAGAACATTAATTTGTCTATAGATATGATTTACTTTGCTAGTTCAACGTTTGCCTTTAACTGAATGCCGGTATCACGCTGATAAAGGTTGGGAAGCGTGATAGGAAGCTTCCCAGTGATATCTATTTTGCCTAAGATAGCACGTACTGTGGCCTCTTGTAGGCAAGGCATATCACCATAGGCAATAAGGTAAGTTCGCAACCTAGGGAAACTCTGAAGCAAATATGGATTGCCGAAGCTTATTCCGATAATCGGAATATTACGATCAATTAACTCATTCAAGGCGCGGGTAGCAGGCTCAGGCAAATTACCACTACGCGCCTCTCCAGCCCTAACGCGACCGTAGAGAGACGCGATCACGAGGTCTGCGTCTTGTGCGCGTTTCAGCACCTCATCAATTTCTTCTTTCGATGATCTACCGTCTAACACTATCGTCTTCATACGCCAGCCATTACGCTCCATCTCTGCAACAAAAGGCTCCGCAATAATTAGACGATCATCGCCATTAGTGATAGCAAGGTTGAAGATTTTGGCATTCTGTCGGAGGCGGGCCGGTACGAGATTACCATCGTTGCGGACGAGGGTGATCGCGTGCTCCGCCACTTCTCTCGCAAACGCAACCACTTCGGAATCAGACAAACGATGGTCTATCTGCTCCATTGGCACGTAGCGCATCTGGACTAGACCAAGATCATATTTCACTGCAAGAATTCGGCGTGTAGATTCCTCAATGCGTTTCTCAGAAATCCTTTTGGTCTCCACAGCGCGCAGTAGACCTCGCACAGCAGCGTCCGGGTCAGATGGTTTAATTAGCATATCCACCCCAGCATCCAAGGCACGCACTGCTGCATCATCTTGATTGAAGTAGATTGTTAGCCCGCTCATATCCAGAGCGTCGGTTACAATTAATCCATCGAAATCCAACTCCCGTCTGAGTAAGCCTTCAACTACTACCGGCGATAAGGCAGCGGGCAATGTCGCCCCCTCAGTTACAATTTCTTCTCCTTCCGCAACGTAAGATGGTCTGGTTGCCTTGTCAGGTGGAAGAGGCTTAACTATTGTCGGATCAATCTGCGGTAGTCCTATATAAGCTACCATTACTGAACCAACTCCAGCATTGATTGTGGCACGGAACGGCACCAACTCTATACGATCAAGCCGTGCACGCGCGGCATTAATGACTGGGAGTCCGCGGTGCGAGTCTATTACGGTATCCCCATGCCCTGGAAAATGTTTAGCTGTAGCTATTACTCCATTGCTTTGTGCGCCATTGATAAAAGCCTCTGAAAATTTTGCTACTTTTAGGGGGTCTTCACTGTAGGCCCGAACATTTATGATTGGATTAGCGGCATTGTTGTTTACATCAACTACTGGCCCAAACACCTGTCTAATTCCTAGAGCACGTGCCTCATGGGCTATGATTTCACCTTGTCGTTGCGCATAGTTTGGATTTCCAGTCGCACCAACGGCCATGTTCCAAGGAAGGTTTACCGTATCTTCGAAACGCATCCCGGCCCCGTATTCCATATCAGCCGAAATTAACAGGGGATAGCGGGCTAAATGTTGCATGCGATTGGTGAGATGAACTGACTCGTAGACAGTACCGCGATAGAGGACAATCCCGCCAATGTGATTTTTCTCAACCTGCCGACGCAACTCGCGGAAATACTCACTATCTTGGTTAAAGAACCTTCCATTAATACCAACTGAGATAAGTTGTCCGATTTTCTCCTTCAATGACATGCGCCGCAATTGCGAGTCAGCCCATGCTAGAGCTTTGGATGAAGGGCGTCTTTGAAACGCTTTAATACGTTTTTGGGTGTCCGATGCAATAATGCTTGAGCTACTGCGCCCTGCTCTAGCTATTTTTTGAACAGCGGGGATATTAACGGGTGTGATTGTTAATACGGTAAGAATTAAACCCAATAATGCAAGTCGAATCAAACAAGACATCTATGCACCTATTCTTTATTTTACGGGTTGCTAAACCTCCGAGGCGTGCCGCCAGAGTCAATGACTTAGGTCATACTAATCAGTTAATCGTCAATCATCATGCTCCATGTTCGCATCCTTATCCTAACATGATAAGAAATTGGTAGGATTAGGTCACACCAAACGCTAACTGTTATGCTCTTGAATGATAAGTCAATCGAATTTTGCTTAACAATTTTCCAAATACATTAGATTCCATTTTGTTTCTCACCGTAACAAAATTCCGTTCATTATCCCGCCACGACAGGTGTGAAGACATATTCTATTGAGAAGTAATCGCATCTGCGTTCTTATGGCTCCTGTTAGACTGAAGACTAGGAAACAACTGGTACAAGTAAGGCAGACTAAGGATTATTAGCAGTAGCCAAGCTATAAGATAATAAATGGAGCCTTGTGAGCCAGATAACCAACAATCAACGTTGGGTACAGGGAAACATTTCACTTCAAAAAAGTTCGGTACTGTGTGCGATACTATTATGAAAGCTAATGCAGCGATATGCACCATAGCGAAGCCCAAGAAGGCGATTTGATGCTGTTGTTTCCCTTTCTTACATAGAATACATACATTCTGGAAGATAACTAAATAAAGCATATAGAAAGCTATTGTCATGAAATGGAGTTGAAGACTGTATGCCGCTCTGTAAAGTGTGCTGGTTTGCCGGGCTTGGTGAACATTAGAGTGCAAGAACATTTCCCACGGTATGAACTGCGTTTCAACAAGCCCTTCTCGCGGTATCTCGCCGGTCTGAGCACCGATTGCTTTGAAATACGATGGCTCCACATAATTATAAACCCAGTGACCCAGTCCTTGCAGGCCGGTAAAATGGGCACGGATGTGCATATCAATTACAAAAGCTACGATACAAATTAAAGCCAGCAATATGCTGGTGCGAATTGACATTAAAGTTACCAGTAAGATTTTCTCCGATTTTTTAGGAGACGCCGTACTCTGATTACTCAAAATACCAAAATGTCCCAGAAACAAAGCAACGATTCCACCAATTAACAGAAATTTGTAATGATACCAAGTGTCTATTTGCTCCTGTAGCATCTTAATCTCATCGTTTGCTTTTTTGTGTTCTATATCCCTCAACGACTCGACTCCTGCAGGCTTCGCATTACCTGGGCTATTCACTGTTTGCTGAGCTTGTTCAGTCGTCGTTTTTTCCAGCTTAAGTTCGTCTTTTAATCTGACGGCATTGGGCGAGAAAATAAAAATAAGCAAGATGAAAGATAAAGATAAAAGGAGGGCACGAAACCAGATTTGTGTTGGGTATTGTCCTAGCTTTGCTTGGGACGTTGTGATCTTTCCTACGACCGGATTGCCATCCTCTTTTTGAAGCAACTCAGGTGTTAGATTTTTTTGAGAACTAGATTGGGAATTAGGTTGAGGCTGTTCGTTTTCAGTCAAGGCTTTACTCCTTCTGAGGACAAGTAAAGTAAAACACTTTATGACGATAGTCTGATGAGACTTACTTACCGAGATGCACAGTAGTTCCACCGGAAGGAATATGTCAATAGTTAGGGAATGGTATGCTGGAAGTTAATGGCGCATAGAAATGCGATTGAGCAAAAGTAAGACTGCCTGCGCCACTCGCAGCAAGCGGCTTGCCGCGGATAGCCTCTCCGAAAAGCTTGATTCCACCTTTTAAGTAGACGTGCGCGCAGGCGCGCATAGTCTACCCTAGACGTGCGCTCCCAAGAGTGCTTACATACTACTAATCATCCTCCTCATGTAGAAGGTAACCTTTGTCTATATCCCACTGGATGGGTCAGCCTCATCGTATGGTCTGGTTCGTTTTCCTTAACAGGAGGGCCACCGACCTTCGGAACATAAATTATGACGCCGTGTACGGGTGTGGCAATTCTTGCAGACGTGGAGGGTGCGTGGAGGCAGGCAGGTAATATGGGTATAGAGTCTGTGCTGGCCGAGCAGGGCGCAGTCAGGCTCAGCTTCAACCAATTCATCTAACTCTCCAGCCTCTATTCTGTCAGACGCGCCTGCTAGACAGTTCCCTTCCAAGACTCTGCCGACAGAGGCAGCTCGTTGAGTTCCGCGCGGGCTTCCCGCCAAGTCGGGTAGTGGTGGTCGAGTAGGTCCGTAAAGCGTTCGCTGTGCGTCGGCTCCAAAAGATGCGCCATTTCATGGACAATGATGTATTCGAGCAGGTCTTTCGGTTTTTTCACGAGTTCCGTGTTGAGGCGGATGTGGCCGGCGAGGTGGTTGCAGCCGCCCCAGCGGGTTTTCATGCGCTGAAGAAAGTACCGCTCCACCCGGATACCGAGTCTCGCCTCCCACTTCTTGATTAACGCCGGCACGACCTCGTGGAGCAGCGTCTTGTGCCACTCGTGCATGACCTCGGCGCGTTTCTCGGCACTGCTACCCGGACGCACGATGAGGGTAATGCGCTTGTGATCGAGTCGCACGCGGGGCTTGTCGTCGGCGTGGGCGACGGTGAGCAGGTAGCGCCGCCCCCAAAGGTAGTGACTTTCGCGTGTGACGAACTGCCGGGGCGTTTCGCGCGCCTGGTTCCTGAGTTGCTGCTGCTGCTCGCGTATCCAGCCGAGCTTACTAACGGCGTAGGCACGGGCCACGTCGAGGCGGGTAGCAGCCGGCGTAGAGAGGGTGACGCGGCCGTCGGGGGGGTGGACGGAGAGATGGACATGCTTGATGTCCTTCCTCGACACCTGAATCGAGAGCTCGCCGATCTGGATCGTCTCGTCCATCAATAGCCATCCTGATGCTTGATGATCTCAAAAATCTCCTGCGTCGCCGTGCGATCTCGCGACATCAGCGGGAATAGAGAGTTGAGCACCTGTGCCTCGCGCGCCGGGTCGCCCTTCCATCCTGCCGGGGCGTGTTCGCGCATGGCGAGGTCTAATTCCAGCGCCAGCGCCGCTCTCTCGTCATCGTCCGCCGGGCATTGGAAGGTCGTCGCCGGGATGCTGCTCAAATTATTGAACAGCACGGTGGCTTCCGGTTTGCCATGCAGCGCCGCCGGGACGTTTGCGGTCGGCTGTTTCGCGGCCAGCCGCTTCACCAGCGCCTCGGCGTCCTGCAAAAACTTCTCGTAATCCGCCGCTTCTTCGCGTTGCTGCTTGATTAAGTCTTCGAGCAGCTTCGACATCTCCGCGTAAAATCTAGGGTCGGTTAGTTGGTCGCGGATGATTGTCTTGCGGACGTTGTTGATGATGCCTTCGGCGACGGCGTTCCGTGAGAGCTGGCCCGCGGCGTTCAGCTTGCGAGCGATGGCGTCGTGGATGCCCGTCTCGACGATCATCTCGGTCAACGTGAGCTGGCTCAGGCTGCCGAGTTCGGCGGCAGGGTCGGCCTGGACGTAGGTGTTGATGAGATGGCGCATGTCTGCCTCGTAAGGCTTGATGTCCAACTCCTCGCCCGAATGCTTTTTGATCGCCGCCCGCGTGTCGGCGTAAAACTTCGTCTCACGTTCCAGCACGGCAATTTCGGCCGTCGAATAACCGGCCTCTTCCAGATTCCCGGCAATCTCCGCGTAAGCGCGCAGGAAGGCGGCGGTCGCCTTGTAGAAGGAGACGCGCAGCGGCTCGGTGTTGGTGAGCGCGAGAGGGTCGTTGGCATCGCCGCAGAAGTAGCGCAGATATTGTTCCATCTCGCGCGGCGGCGGGACGGGCTCGCACAGATACCGGAGCGATTCGCGGGCTTGGTCGAGCTGTTTCTTACCTTCCGTCCGCCAGTCTTTCACTATCACGTTGCCGTCGTCGCCGCTTTCGTCAACGTCCAACTCGTCAGAGTTGTAGACGGCGATGGAGTTCTGCACCTGCTCGAACAATTCCTTGTAGTCAACGATGTGGCCGTATGGCTTGTCATCGCCGTCGAGCCGGTTGGTTCGGCAGATGGCTTGGAACAGGGTGTGATCATGCATCTCGTGGTCGAGATAGATGTAGGTGCAACTCGGCGCGTCGAAGCCGGTCAGCAGCTTGCTCACCACGATTAGCAGCTTGCAGTTGGCGGGTTCCTCAATGAAGCGCCGCTTCATCTCGTCCTCGTACTGCTTCGTCGTTTGCCCTTTCTTCAGCACGTGCTGAGTGTAGGTGTCGAATTTATAGCGCTCGTCGCTGTTGGCGGGTTCACGAGAGATGGCGTTGTGGTTCGGCTCATAGGAGGTGATGATGCCGCAATACTGCCCGAAGCTAGTGTTTTGGAACAGGCGGAAGTAGTGGCAGGCATCGTAGATCGAAGCCGCGACCAGAAGCGCCGTGCCCCGGTCTTCGTTCAGGCGTGGCTTGAGGCTGAAGTCCTCTACGATGCTATTGATGATTCGATCCTTACGCTCTTTGGAACTCATCAACGCTTCCATTGTCGCCCAGCGTTTGCGCACAACCGCCTTCTGAAAATTGTTCAGCCCTTTCGTCTTTTGCTCGAACCACGCATCAATGGCCTTCTGCGAGGTCAAACGCTGCGGCACGTCGCGGGCCTCGTACTTCAGGTCGAGCACCACCTTGTCGTCAACCGCCTCGTGGAATTTGTAGGTGTGGATGTTCGTGCCGAAGACTTCGCGCGTCGTCTGCTTGTCCCGGCGTAGGAGCGGCGTGCCGGTGAAGCCGATGAAGATGGCGTGCTCCAGCCAGCGCTTCATCTGCTTGTTCATGTCGCCGCCCTGCGTGCGGTGGCACTCGTCTACGAAGACGTAGAAATGCCCGTGAATCGGCGGGGGCGGACCGTCAAGGTTAAATTCGTGCTTATGGAACTTCTGGAGCAGGGTGCACATCAGACGCGGGTTCGGGGAGCCGAGTTTCTGCACCAGGTCTGACTGAGAATCAACGCGGGGCGAGGGCGAATCCGGGCCGATGACGCTCGCGTTCTTCATCACGCCCTCGATCTGTTTGTCGAGTTCGTCGCGGTCGGTGACGATGAGGACGCGCGCTTCGGGGTCGTGTTCGAGCAGCCACTTGGCGAGCAGCACCATTAGGATGCTCTTGCCGCTGCCCTGCGTGTGCCAGATGACGCCGCCCTCGCCGCGGCGGATGCGCTCCTGCGCGGCCTGGACGCCGGAAAACTGGTGCGGGCGCGGCACCTTCTTCTGCCCGCCGTCGAAGATGACGAAGTTGCGGATCAGGTCGAGCAGGCGCGACTTTTCGCACATCTCGGCCAGCGGGCGGTCGAGCAGCGCGCCGGGCGCGAGGGCGTCCGAGGTTTGCGGCTTCCACTCGACGAAAAACTTCTCCGGCGTACCCGTCGTGCCGTAGCGCAGCCCCTGCGAGTCGTTGCCGGCGAAGACGAGCTGCACGGTGGTGAAGAAGCCGAGGTTGAAAATCTCATCCTGATTGGTGATGAGCTGGCGCACGCCGTCGGCCACTTCGATGGAGCCGCGTTTGAGTTCGATGACGGCGATGGCGATGCCGTTGAGGTAGAGCACTATGTCGGGCCGGCGCTGGTAGCCGCCGTGTTTGAGCGTGACCTCTTCGGCGAGGGCGAAGTCGTTCCTGTCTGGGTGTTCCCAATCAATCAGATTCACATCATCGTGAGGCCGTCCGGCGGCTATCTGCACCTTGACGGGGTAGCGCAGCAGTTGATAAGTGCGCATGTTGGCCTGATAGAGCGTGAGGCCGGTGGCGTCCGCCGCCGTCTCCAGCTTTTGCAGGGCAGCGGAGATATGAGCGCCGGAGTAGCCGCGCGCCTTCAGGTTGTTGCGCAGTAGGTCGGTTTCGATGGGGCGATTGTTCGCGCGTTTGCTCCAGTCGCCGAGGTAGCGATAGCCGAGACAGTCAGCGCGGGTCTGGTCGGTGAAGAGGGCGACGACGCGGTTCTGCGTCACACGTTCAGGGCGAGGTTGTTCGGGCATGAGAGCCTCCCGCGGCGACAAGCCGCGTCTTGCCGGTGAGAAGTTCCTGCATCATGGCCTGCTTGAGGGAGCGCGTCTTCTCGCGCCGCCGCTCCAGCGCGGCAAGTTCCGCGTCCATGTCTGAGAGGACGACGGCGATGGCAGTTTGTTCAGGCAGGGGCGGGACGGGCATCGGCACTTGCATAAACTTCTCGCGGGGTAGATGAGCAATACTCGTTTGGGTGACATAATTAGCTAACAATCCTCGGTCAGCCCACAAGCGGAGAAGTGAAACCATTAGCCGCGAATCAAAACCGCGAATTGGGCGCAATCTGTGAAGTGCTTTCTGGTAGTAACACTCTTCAATTGGCGCGTCCCACAGCGCAGCGCGGCCGATCTCACCGCCCTCGCAAACGAGCACGTCACCTTTTCGCAGGCGAAACCTTTCGATGTCAGTTCGTGTCAACCGAACGGTGGGGAGGCCGTTGATGTCAATACGGTTCCACTGAACTGCCTTGTTGCCGAGGTAAGGCTTCGGGATGCCGACGTTCTTCTCTGCGTCGAGCATCTTGCCGAGCTTAACCTCGAACTCTCGACCGACCGTGGAGGCTTCCCAATCCTCCGGTATTACACCAACCTCTGTGCGCTTATAGCCGAGTTTTATTCCCGACTCGCCGTGGAAGCCGGGGAGGCGGGTTTGGCCGGTGAGGAGTTGCTGCATGGCGGCCTGTTTGAGGTCGCGCTTCTTGTCGATGAGCCGGTCCAGCCCGCTCAGTAGCCCATCCGCATCTCTCAACGCCCCCGCAATCTCGCGTTGTTCGGGAAAGGGTGGGACAGCAACCTCAAAATTAGCTAGCTCCGCTCTGTTGATTTTTGGCATCCCACTCCGAACTGAAACCGATTCGGCGTACTTGGTGAAGCGATGGCCGAGTAAGATTGCCAGTATAAAGCCTGCTGAAATGTCTGACGCTGGCTTCAACGGATACATGTCTGCACTGCAAAGTCCATCGAACTCAGCGAGCGTTGCCTTTCGGAGGTACGGACGAATCTTGCTATAAACTATGTCACCTGCCTGAAAAACATACTTACCACTGATGGCTTGCTGTTCTGCCGCTGTTCGCTTCTCCAGTAGTTTCCCCGTCCCGCCTTCAATGTGGTCTGGCGCAACAAGAATCATTGACCTATAAGGTTCAGTTTTTGGGTCAACTTGACCGTTTGCGATGCGGACTGTGTTGAGGAGACAGCGAACCTCCCACTCCTCCGGTATCACGCCCACCTCGGTCTGCTTGTAGCCGGGTTTCAATTCCATACCGCCCCCATCTTTTTCAGGTGTTCGTCAACGCGGGCGGCGAAGGCTTCGACTTCCTCGGTCAGTTGCGGCAGCGGCGTGGCGTAGCGTTCGGCCAGTTGACGTATGCGCCCGGTCAGCGTCTGCGAAACGCGATCCAGTTCGCCCCGCACGGCGGTGTGAAGCGCGCTCAGCCACTTGTCATCTACCACCAGGGTCTTGATCTCGTCCTCGGTCAGCGCGGGGTATTTGGCGTCAATCTTGGCGTCCAAGTCTACCTGTGCGGCTTTGAGCCGGGTTTTCGTCTTCGTTTGCTGGTCGAGTAGGGCGGCGTAATCTTCCAATGCCCTACGCTCGTCGGCGAAGTTCGGGTCGTTACCGATCTTCTTGAGTCTATCCTTAACACCTTTGGCCGTGATTTTAGGTTTCTCGCCCTCCTTGCTTTCGTTCACATCCGCGAGCAGCCCTTCCTCGCCGGTTTGTTCCTCTCGCATCTCTTCAAGCTGCTGCTCGACGGCGGAAAGCTCGCCCTCAATAGATTCGATGGCGTTACGCTCGGCTGTAAAATACTTGTCAACAAGAATCGGCGCGGGGATGAGGTCGGATTTAAATCGCCGCTTTCCCTTCAGGTAGTCGTGCGGCTCCGGCCAGACCAGCTTGTTGTTTTTGTCTTTAACCTGCCGAATCTCGCGCGGCTGTGCGCCTGCCTTCCAGCCGTCGGCGGCGATCAGATAGCAATCGTCCTGCATCGTCTCCGCCCAGTAGTCCATCAAGTGCTGATACACGTCATAAGCGTCAAGCAACGGCGCGCGTTTGAAGGTGGTGAGTAAATCCTCGGCGATGGTTTCAATGAGCGCCTTCGGATGTCCGCCTTTATCGAAGCCTTTCAGTCGCGGCGTGGTGGCCTCGCGCCACTCGGCGAAGAGTTGCGTCACCCTCTCATTGAAGGCAGCAAACTCCGCGTGCCCGAAGATGGTTGGTTTAATCTGCGTGTGTTCCGTCGCCAGTTGATAGTAACCGGGGCGCATCGGCTGGAACAGCGCCACTCGGACGCCGGGGATGACCTTCCAGTAATCTTTGAGTGCGTCCAGATCGCGCGCTGGGATGCCGCCGCGGAGGTGGCCGTCAATGTCCTGCACGTCCTCCGGTTCGGTGCTGTCAATGTAGCGCGGCAGGTTCAGGTTGTAAGCGTTCTTCGGATCAGCAATCTCCTCCAGCAGCACGAGCCGCGAATAGCGTGGTTCGTGGGCCTCCCGCACGAAGGTATCCACGATGCGGTGGATGTCCTGTTCGCGTAGGCGGTTCTTGTTGCCGTCCTTGATGAAGCCGCGGCTCGCGTCAATCATAAAGATTCCCTTGCGAGCGGTGGCATTCTCCTTGTCAAGCACGAGGATGCACGCCGGGATGCCCGTGCCGTAGAACAGATTGGCCGGCAGCCCGATGATGCCCTTCAGATAGCCAGAGCGGACGAGCTTTTCACGAATGACTGCCTCGGCGTTGCCGCGGAACAGGACGCC
Organism: Pyrinomonadaceae bacterium; assembly: GCA_035563515.1. Classification (GTDB taxonomy): domain Bacteria; phylum Acidobacteriota; class Blastocatellia; order Pyrinomonadales; family Pyrinomonadaceae; genus QHXM01. The sequence goes on along the minus strand of DATMVE010000025.1, from coordinate 175,217 downwards.
GTGCGGCAGGATGCAGGCCGCTTTGCCGTCGCCCTTCATCGAGCGGATGATGTGCAGTAGGTAAGCGTAATCTCCCTGCCGCGTGGGCGGCACGCCCCACTCGAAGCGTTGGAAAGGATCTTTATCCGGGATGATGCCGGTGCTCCACGTCTTGTCTGAAAACTTCGGATTGGCGACGACGTAATCGTAAGTCCGCAGTCGCTCGCCGTCCTTAAATTTGGGCGCGGCGAGTGTGTTGCCCATCTGGATGTTAGCCGTCGGAAAATCATGCAGGATCATGTTCATGCGGGCAAGACCGGCTGTGGATACATCCATCTCTTGCCCTTCGAGCGTGATGTGCTTGCCCGCCTCAGCGGCGACCTTCAGCAGCAGCGAGCCGGAGCCGCACGTCGGATCGTAGGCCGTCGTCGCGGCGACGGTGTTCGCTGGTGAGATACCGATGACCTTAGCGATGACGCGGCTAACCTCGGACGGGGTGTAGAACTGCCCCTTACTCTTGCCGCTTTCGGTAGCGAAGTGGCGCATCAAGTACTCGTAGGCGTCGCCGAGAATGTCGTCGTGCTCAGCGCGGTTCTTCGAGAAATCAAGAGCAGGACTCTGGAAAATGCCGATGAGGTTGCTCAGCCGGTCCACCATCGCCTGACCTTCGCCGAGCTTGTTCGGATCATTGAAGTCCGGGAAGTCGCTGCGGGCGAGGCGGCTGTTGGCCTCAATCAGCGGCTGGATGACCTGCGTATTGATCTTGTCACCGATGTCGCTCTTGCCCTTGAGCGCCACCATGTCCTTGAAGCTCGCGCCCGACGGGATAACGACCGGCGGGGCGAAGTCGTCGCTGTCAGCGTATTTGTCGGACACATACTTGATGAACAACATGAATAGGACATAGTCCTTGTACTGGCTGGCGTCCATGCCGCCGCGCAGTTCGTCGCAGGAAGCCCAGAGGGAACTGTATAATTCGCTTTTCTTGATAGCCATGTTCGTTTTATCGAAATGCTTTGTGATTTACGCCTAGCCGGATTCTAAGCCTGAAGTGAGTACCAAGACACGATAATTTACTTGAAAACACATGTCGGACTCAAATTTATCATCCCGCGGATACAATTATCTCGAAGGTAAAGGATTTCTATGAATGAAGAACTGCTTAATGAGCTGATTCAGATCAGAGCTAAGGCGCGTTTAAGCCCAAAGACCAGCTACCGTTTTGGACGGCTGGAAGATTTTATCGCTTACACTCAGTACCTGAGTACTTATACGCAGATTGAGAAGGACCGACTCCTTGCAGAATTTAACAAACTCTCCGATCAAGAAAAACAAGCCCTTTGGAATAACGCTACACAAAGGGGCAATGCAGCTTCTTTTTATCTTTCCGACGAGGACAGAGAAAAGCTAGAAGCGGGGAAAAAGAACCTCTCTTTCCATGAGAGGGCACGCATTTCTGACGGTTACATACGCATCGAGGGTCTTGCAAACACATGGCTCGACTTCGGAGAAGTTTCCGAAGCCATAATTGAGATAGACGATAGCTCTTCGCCGGAAAGACAAAGCCGCCCTTACGCTTACATTGGCTTCTCCAATGGTTATTGGCGTCGTGTCGAAACAATAGATATCTTCGAGTCTATAAAGGCTAATCCCGCATCTATCGGCCATCCCGCCATCGTGTTCGCTATCTATCACTGGCAGCGCGTGATTTATACAAGGCGTGTAATCGAGCGTGACGAGATTGGCCTAAGAGATGAATGGGAACAAGCGCTAAAGGACGAATTTGAAGGCGGGGATGATCTCCGAATTGCTGCAATGAATTTAAAAGCAATCAGTCAAACTTTGTACGACGCTGCTTGGAACAGAGCAATTTCAAAAGAAGCTGCCCTTGCGCTCAAAATGGATTGGTACGGCTTACGGTTAGATGACGTACAAACAGTGCTGCATTTTGCTTGGGAGAAAATAAACACAAAGAGCCTAAGCCAATTTGTAGAGAAGAAAAAAATGTTGGAGAAGATCGCAGCAGAACTCCGGGAATTTGAAATGCGCCCTCATACGGACTACCGACATAAGCGTGTTTCTAGTGAAAAGGTAATGGAGTTTTTGAGTGCTCCGGGAAAGAGAGGCGGAAGAAAATACGTCGGATTTGACAAGAACGGTAAATCGCTTAGACCTAGATGGAAAGTCTTTCGCAACGCATTCGCGGCACGTTTCTTTGGATTGGAACAGTCAGCCCTCCAAGACTATCTTGAAAAGTCCACAAAGCAGAATGTGATGCAGAGTGAAATATATGAGCCAACAATAACTCCTCCCCGAATTACTGTATCTGGCATCTGGCATTACCTCTTGGCGACTCCTCTTGCATCAGTACAAGAACCGATTTGGGTAAGTGAAGATGATATGGGTTTTAACGGTGTTGCCGATGCTATTGAAAAAGCCATTTCTAAAGGTGCTAATGACCAAGATGGCAACTAGGTATAAGCAATGACAAATCCTTATACCTAGTTGGGGTTGGGACAGAAATAGAGGACTTCTGCTAATTAGAGGCTGTCGCTGATAAGAGCGGCGGCCTTTAGATTTTTGGGGAGAGCATGTGATGGAGAATGACCAAATCCAGACCTTTGACCGAAAAGAAGCGGCGCGGCGACTCGGTTTGTCTGTTGCAACAATTGATCGGGAGCTTGCACGGGAAAAAATCTCGCATATCCGCTGCGGACGTAGAGTTCTATTCACGCAAGCGCACTTGAATGAGTACATAAAGCGTAATGAATGCAAAGCAAAGTAGAAAGGGTTAAGGGATGGAGCGACAAATTTTAATCGCTGACGAGGTAGCAGAAATGCTTCGAGTTGATCGGCAGAGAGTGTATGAACTCGTGCGACGCAATGCAATTCCTGTCATCCGTCTCGGCGAGCGCCAATACCGCTTCGATGCCGAAGCGATTAAGCAATGGATAGAACGCGGCGGAAGTGCGGCGTCGAATGACAGGGGAGATAGCGATGCAAAAACATCTAACGCCAATTGAAGTAGCTCGCTCTTATTTGCGGCGTGGATGGATGCCGTTGCCTATACCATTCCGCTCTAAGAATCCGGGCTTTAACGGCTGGCAGAACTTCACCGTTACCGAAGCCGATCTTCCGCAGCACTTCAACGGGCAGCAACAAAACATCGGCGTGCTGTTGGGTAAAAGATCAGGCGATCTAGCCGACGTTGATCTTGACTGTGATATTGCCGTCAAGCTCGCGCCTTATTTCTTGCCGGCAACAGGCGCGATCTTCGGACGACAGACAAGGCCGCGCTCGCATTGGCTCTATATAGCGGGAATCCCCAGCAAAGCCACTTTTACAGACTCGGTAACAGGAAAGCGCCTCGTTGAGATACTGACTAACGGGCAACAATCAATCTTTCCGGGCAGTACGCACAAGGACACAGGCGAGCTTGTTGAATGGCATGAAGAGGGAGACCCCGCGCACGTATCTGCAACCGAGCTAGACCAAGCAGCCAAATGCCTAGCGGCAGCAACCCTGCTCACGCTTCACTGGCCGAAAGAGGGGAGCCGCCAAGACGCCGCGCTCGCGCTCGCAGGCGGGTTGTTACGCGCAGGCTGGACAGAAGATAAAACGGCTCGTTTTATCGAAGCCCTATGCGCTACGGCTGGCGACGAAGAGACGCGCGAGCGCATCAAGACGGTTTGCCACACGCTTCGCAAGTTGGAAGATGGCGCGAACGTCACGGGCTGGCCGACGTTGGCGAGGATTATTGATGAGCGCGTCGTGTCCCGCGTGCGCGAATGGCTAGACTTGCGCGATGATGTCACGAACGGGCAGGAGACTAATAAAGAACAGGACGGCGACGTAACCGCTCAGATAGCATGGCCGGAGCTGCAACCGACAGCCTTGCACGGACTCGCTGGCGACTTTGTTCGCCTAGTATCGCCGCACAGCGAAGCCGATCCGGTGGCGCTGCTCGCCCAGTTTCTCACTGCTTTCGGCAACATCATTGGACGCTCCGCACATTTCACCGCGGAAGCCGATAAGCATTTCACCAATATCTTTCTCGTTCTGGTTGGCGCGACGGGAGCCGGTCGTAAAGGAACCTCTTACGGGCAAGTAAAGCTCGTCTTTGCGGGGCTTGACGAAGGCTGGGAGAGGGAATGTCAGGCGGGCGGCATGTCTTCCGGCGAGGGGTTGATCTATCACGTCAGGGATGCCGTTACGAAGCAAAGGCCGATCAAGGCTGGCGGCAAGTCAACGGGCGTCAACGCCGTCGAGATAGTAGATCAAGGGGTTACGGACAAGCGGCTCATGGTCTTTGAAGGGGAGTTCGCGTCAGTCCTCCGGGCGCAGGGGCGCGATGGCAATACCCTTTCAATGATCATCCGTAACCTCTGGGACACAGGTGACGCGCGCTCTCTAGTCAAAAATGCCCCCCTCCGCACCACAGGCGCGCATGTCTCGATCATCGGTCACATCACAAGGGATGAGCTGCGAAGCTGCCTTGACGCGGTGGAGTCGGTCAACGGTTACGTCAACCGCTTTCTCTGGTTCTGCGTCAAGCGAGACAAGTTTCTCCCGCGCGGTGGGCGGCTGAGTGAAGAGGACTTTGCGCCCCTGAAGAGAAGGCTTCGCCATGCTTTAGATTTCGCGAGTGAGACTTCTGAAATGACTCTCGATGATGAGGCATGGGCGTTGTGGGACGAAGCCTATATTCGCCTCGAAACAGGTCGCACGGGGCTGCTCGGCAAAGTGACGCAACGCGCAGCTCCATACGTGCGCCGTCTCGCCTGCCTCTATGCCCTGCTTGACTGCTCTGCAATCGTCCGGCTAGAGCATCTGCAGGCCACTCTTGCCTTTTGGCAATATGCAGAGGACTCAGCGCGATACATCTTCGGCGGGCGCACTGGCGACCGCATCGCCGACGACGTTCTGCGAGCCTTGCGCGAGGCCGGAAGTGATGGGCTGACGCAGAGCGACATTAGCGACTTTTTCAGTCGGAACCGCAGTAAGGCGGCGATAGACAACGCGCTTCAACTGCTGCTTGAGTCGGGTCTTGCCCGCCAGGGCAAGGATCAGACAGAGGGGCGCGGTCGCCCCGCCGTTCGCTGGTTTGCCGTCTCCCAATCTTACGAAAGAAACGAAAGAAATACCTCCGAAGCGGATTCTTTCGTTTCTTTCGTAGATTCTGAAGTTGGAGAGAACTGTTTAGAGATAGAAGCGCATGGTCTGGATATTTCACAGGAATGGGTGCGCGAGAATCTTGAGGAGATCCTGGAGCGTGCGGCCATTATGGAATTTGATGGCGGCCTCGCGCGGGGAGAAGCTGAACGGCTGGCCTGTGAGTGGTACGCGCCAGTTCCGTTTTAGCCATTCCGAAAGTGTGAAAGCGTAAAGGTCTAGCTCAAGCGAAAAGGGGGTAAAAGTGGGGAGGATTAGGCTCTCGACCTTATTCGTAAATTTCTGTAGAGCATTGATTCTCTGAATTACTAAGGAAATCTGAAAGCAGTGGTCGAAAAAGCGTGCAGCAGATACCTACAACCGAGCCATTTTTGATGATGTCCGCTCCGTTTTCATCTTCACAAAGTTCTAACTCGAGTCAAAGGCGGTAAGAAATGAACAAGAGAGGGTCGAAAAAGAAGAAGGCTGTCATTGTCCCCGAAGTCGTCGAGCCGACGCTCTCACGCCGGCATGAGGCCGTCATCGTCGCGCTCATCGCTCACCCGAAGATCACGGACGCCGCGAAAGCCTCAGGTGTGAGCGAGTCAACCGTCTGGCGTCTGATGCAGCGCGAAGACTTCCAGAGGCGTTACCGGGAGGCTCAGGACGAGGCACTCAATAGCGCGCTCGGCTCGATCCAGGGGGCGGCGACCGAGGCCGTCAACACGCTGAGGGAGATCGCCAGCAGCGGGAAGGTCGAGGCCGCCAGGGTGCAGGCTTCCAAGACCATTCTTGATTTCACGTTCAAGGTGCGCGAGCAGTTCGGCTTGGAGGCCCGCATCAAGCAGTTGGAGGCGGCTCTGAAGGCCAGGGAAGAAGCCGACCAGCAAGACGAGGGCGAAGAGGAATGAGCGCCGGCCTATCCCGACGCCTCGCCAGGATGGAGGCGACTCATAAGCGGGTACTGCGCTGCGCGTGGTGCCGTTATAGCCTTTACTCTGTCCCGGCGAAACAGCAAAAGGTTCACGCGGCGAATCCCGCGACCTATCTGACGACAAAGTGCTGGTATTGCGGGACTCCTTATATCATCACCCTCAAGCGCACGGATGAGCATTACCGGGAAGCCTACGACCTGATTTACAACTCCCACCCGATTAAACGTCTTACTGACGAACGAATTCATGCCGCCGAGCTGTGGCTACCGCTGGCCGAATCTGAAAAGGAGAAGTACCTAAAGGCGCGGGCAGAGGAAGCGGAGCGTAAGAATAAGACTGCGCCGCGCCAGCCGGGGTATCAACCCACTATCAGGCCGAACGCGAAGGAGCGGAAAGCGCGGGCCGAGCGCGACAATCTTCAGGCGCGGGCGCGGGCGTTCGTCCATGAGAAGCAGGAAGAGTTCAAGCGTCGGGCGGGCAGGACTGTGCCGTTCCCAATAGACAAGACTCTGGAAGCCTTAGAAGCAGGCCGATGCCACTCTTTCGATAAGGAGCTAAAGGAGGAAGCTATAGCCCTAGGGCTTGAGGAGAGCAGGCAGCCCTTTTATAACTACACGCAGCGCATTACGACCGTCAGGAACTCCATTCTAAGATTAAGGAAACGGGAAGCGTGCGAGGTAGCGATCTGGGGCGCTGCCTTGCCTGCTACTCTCGAAGAGATAGCGTTCTTTGAGGCGTTGCCGTCGGAAGTCGCGGCCGAAGCCTTAGAGGGGCAGCGGGAAGCTCAGGAGAAGGCTGCTCAGGAGGCGGCGAAAAGACAATGCCAGCATGAGGAATATCTGGCGCGCAGTAGGGGCGGGGCGCAGCAATCTTCGTCAGTACTGAGTGGGATGGCTAGACCTGAATCGCAACCAGCACCAGAAGCACAGCCTAGCCATTCTGACCTTCTCAAGATTCTGATGGGCGAGAGCGCCTATAACGCAATGAGGGCGGCTCAAGGTCTGGCAAATGATCGTTCGTCAACAGATGCACAGGGGCACAGAAGCATAGAGATTCCGTACATTGAGCCAGAGCAAGAATCACAGCCGCCGCCCGACGACGGGACGATACGTTATCAGCAGAAGCTGGCGCATTGGAGGAAGACAGGCGTGTGGCCGCCTGACCCGTGGCAGAGGCCGGGGTACTGATGCAAGGTTTTGCAAGGTTATGGAAGATTCTTGGGCCGTTGGGTTGGCCGATCAGAGTAGCTTTTCAGGCCGCCCGTATAGTTTAAATAAATTCTCAGATCAGGATTTCAAAATGATATTCATGCGACTCCCTTACTACAACCAACAACGAAATAGCGTAGACATCCCTTCTAATGTATTTATAAGTAAACCAGGTATGCAATGAATCGCACGACAATGGCCAAGATCATACTTAACGTTAACAGGGATAATATAAATCCTAAAAATAGACGCTTGACTGTAATGAAGGTCATTGCCGAAATAGCAGGGAATAGATAAACCCAACAGAGAACAAAATTAAGAATTACATGGCCTATATAAAGGGAACGCCCTAGCTCGTTTAAATTTAGATTATTATTTGGAATTCCTTTTAAGATGACACATACAAATAGGGCTAGACCAGCATACGTAATCATCAAATATATAATTGACGTAGCATAAGAATAAGCCACTAATATAATTTTGAAAGACGCTTTCCTGTCCACAAGCCATAGCCCAACCTTAAAACACACTGGGATCAATGCTATAACAACAATATTGGATATAAGGGCTAGAGAAAGAACGTTTGTCACAGTAGCTTCAATTCTGACTGGAAATTCAGCTCCTGAAATGTATTCCCAATCCCAAAGCTGAGCCCCAATCTTCCCAATTGTCATCATCGCGAATTGCCAAATTATTAAAGTACCTATCGCAAAAGGTAACGGGTCGGTGTATTGCTTAGCGTTGAATGATCTTACTTGAAAGAAGCGTCGGGGTCTTAAGGTTATAAAGTCAAGGGCCGTCCAAGCAAATTTTTCAATCGAACTTGAATAAGTCCCCGGCTCCTCTCTGGAAGGTTCATTAAAAGCGGTGACAGATGGAGGTCTTTGAGAGCGCAATAATTTCTCAGAGTCTTTGCCAGCGTTAAGTTTCGCTAAAACGATTGTCGCAAGCTCGTGCGGCGATTTAGATCGTAAATCAATGTAGCCTACTGTATCGCGCAAGCCAGGAATTACGGTATCATCGAAGCGTGCGGGTAGAATATATTCTCTATTTTCCATAAATGCGCGAGCCTGCGCGCTCTGCCGTTCGTGATTCGTCCAAAGTTTATTTGCGTAACTGTGAGAGATGAATAGAACACAGTACAGAGCCTGATTTCTGTATACAGTATCAAGATGAACATATAAATCCTTCCCCCAAAGTCTTGCCTCTTCATATTCATCGAAAAAAACTCTTACGCCATTCTCTGTTAGAGCGTCGGCAACTTCTCTTACATAGGAGCGCTCCTCACCAGCGAAAGAAAGGCACACGTCATAGTGGTATGTCGGGATGTCTTGTGCTTCTTTTTCCACGACTAACCCTGGCTCCTATAAATGTCGCTGCTTGGGAACGATCAGTGATGGTATTTGTCTGATATGGCTAAAAATTGCCACAAGGTGCAGCCTGAAAAGTGGCACTTTTGCTCCAAACAGCGGGCTAGGTTTGCTCTGGCTAATTTTTACTTACTATTGAATGTGAGGCCGACGACGAAAGTCTCTCGCCAGCAGATGCGAGTGTAAGACCAAGCGTACGATAATCTCTTTGAAAGACGAATGTCAATAAGCAGCAATGCCCTAATTCTTCTGCGCAGCAAAACCAGGCCCATCAACTCCCTTGTAGGAATAAGCAGGATTTATTTGCCTTTACGGATGATGCTCTTACGCCTCATCTCAGGCTTCCTCTTACTTCGTAGCTTCTTATGTCGTGTCTTGAGCATGGAGCTAAGAGTTTGATGCGAGATGCTAAGTCGTTGAGCAGCCCGCGTGATACTCCCGCTCTCTTCTACTAGCGCCTGCTCAACGAACCTCGCCTCATACTCCAAGACCACTTCGGGCAAAGTAAAGTATTCGTCCAATTCGGGACCAAACAACTTCCGCGTCACGATGCGAGCGCACGAGCGCAGGCGTGCCATATCCTCCGTGTCTTGTGTCGCCGCCAGGAATTGATCTGCGTGTTCATAGAGGCGATAGATTTCCGCTTCAGATAAACGCTTCTGATGTTCCTCGATCATGGAGATGGCGGCGCGTCCGGCGTTGGAAAGTGCGCCCGCTCTCTTGGCAATCCGTATCGCGCTGCGGAAGGTGTGTAATGATTCCTCGTGATCTCCGAGCCTCGCTTGTGCGGTCGCTTTGATTATCAGAGCATCGGCAAGAAGCGCGGCTTCGCCGCCCCTCTCGAATGTCTCTACTACTCCGGTAATGACGCGCCTTGCTTCCAGATAGTTTTGTTGTGCGGCCAAGACTCGCGCCCTAGTCTCGTCCACCTGCGCGAGCAAACCAACGTCTTTTATTTTCTGCAAGAAGCTGTGGGCGCGGTCTAAGTGGTCGTGTGCTTCTTCGTACCGCTCCAACTGATAGAGCAGCATAGCGAGGTTATTCAAGTTGATGGCGCAGTATCTTTCATGCCTCGCCTCTTCATAGTGGAAGATTGCGGCGGTGAACTCAATAATGGCTCTGTCCGCGTAGTCAATCCGGCCTTGCGTTGTGGCGAGCTTCTGTAGGATGAGAGCCATCTGGCCGTGCCATCTTCCCTTTAACGCATGGCTGGAAGCATCGAAGGCGGGGCGGGCGTCGTCCAACAGCTTCCAGGCTTCATAGTATTGGCCGCTCCAAATTTCAATAATGGTTTGGCGGATTAAGATTTTGGCTTTAAGCTCCGCGTCATCAAGCCCGGCCAGCGCCTCGTCCAAAACAGCCCGCGCCTCATCGTATGCGCCCCGGCGGAAGTGGCACATGCCGAGTTCGTATTGTGTCTCCGCTGCTTTCGTTTTCAGGTTGAGGGTTTGGAAGATATGGAGTGCTTCTGTGAGCAAGTCTTTCGCTTTCCCCTGCACGTCCACCTGCGCGGCGCTGCCGAGCCAGCCCGAAAGAGTGCCACATTGTAAGAGGACTTCCGCCCTCATCTGGGGCGGGGCGTCCACTGTCGGACGCTCCCCTATTCCCGCCCACAGACCGCCTAACTCATCTCTCGCGGCTTCATACTGCCCCGCGTAAATCAACTCTGACGTTTTGGTGCATATCTGTGCTAGGGTAGCGGCTGCTATTTCCATGTGAGGGCTGCCTTTCTCTCAGGTTCGCAAAAGATTTTGCACAGACCAGAAGCTGCCTCATCCCGAAAGGATGAAGCGGTAATCTGACCACTAAACTTCATAAAAGGAAAGAAAGATGCGAAAGACTATCCGAGCCTTCGTGCTGGTCTTGGCTCTAGCCGTCCCCGCTTTCGCGGGCAACATCCCGAACGGCGTCACCTCGACAGGCAACATCCCGAACGGAGTTACCTCGACGGGGAATATTCCGAACGGAGTCACTTCAACGGGCGAAATTCCGAACGATGATGCCACGCAAACGACTCTGCTAGATGTCTTGCTGGCGCTGCTCTCACTGGTCTGACGGCGCACACAAGTTAGCTCAGGCAGGCCGCAGGGTGGGGCGGCACGGGGTTAGTGTGCCCGCGCATCATAGCAAGAAACTTTGCGGAGGGGCAAAAATTTTTACAGGACGGAACTATGAGCGCAGGGAAGATATGCGAGGCGGGGCGGGGTGTCAATAAATTTGGCTCAAAACATTTTGGGTGATTGTCAGGTAGAGATATAGTGCAAACACGGCCAACGAAAGAAATCCTACTGGGCCATACTGAATACAATTACCATTCGATTATGTATGCAATCAGATTCTTCGGCGCAGCCGCATTCCGGGTCGGCCATTATCACTTTGTCGTTAACCTTGAAAGTGAAAAGCGCAACGGACTTCTTTTCTTTCCGGGCAACAGCCCTTCCGTAGCGGTATAGCGCCTCCCTTGCCTCTTCATTCTTCAACGCTTCGTCAGAGAAAGGTAACTTAATTTCTCGTCCGCAGGCAGGACACGGCGCAATCGCTGCTTTTTCGCCCTCCGGCACTTTGCTAACCAGCAGGCCGCCGCAAAACATACAAGCGCCAAAGCGCCGTAGGTTTTTTCGTAGCCTCTGTTTGTCTTTCACCTTCTTCTTCATTTCTACTTCGTATTTTCAGAGAGGTTGGGCAGGGTGTCAATGATCAGGGCTTCTTCTCTTCCGCTTTTAGGTCGCGGAGCAATCTATCAAAAGCCGTCTGATACGAGTCATGATCTTTCCAGTGCGTGAAGTCTCCGATGTGCCGGGTGCGGCGAATTAAAGACGCCCAAGCCTTGCTGCTCTCCATCACGGCATCATCCAGACGAATCGGAAATAGAATCGTGCGGCCCCTTTGCTTTTCCTCTTCTAATGCGCTCTCGACTTCATGCTCTACCCAATCACTAGCTATAGAGCTTTCAGTCAGTATCAATAACAGCTTATCGCGCAGGCGGATTGACTCGTCTATGCTGTCGCGTATCTTGTCCCCGATCTTCAAATCCTCGGGTGCGAACCAGCAGCGCACGCCTTTGTTCTGTAAGTCAACATAGAGGCATTCGGCAAAATCTTGATCTTTAGATGAATAACTGATGAAGCAGGAATAAAACTGAACGGGGCCGCTGAGTAGAGAGGGGATGTACTCAATTAAAGTATCCGGCAAGCCGCAGCCGCGCAAGAAACTCAGAGGCAACCGGCCAGATTTTCTAAGGGTCGCGTGGTCTATAACACTGGGAACAAAATGGCTACATAGCTCTAAGCCTTTAGCGTCGGTTAGAGTAGCATTCCCAAATACAGTAGAACCAAGCATCGCCCCTGTTAATTCCGCGCCGCGCAGTTCCGCGTTAGTGAAGTTTGCGCCAACAAGATAAGACCCGCTTAGAACCGCTTGGTTCAGCTGGGCGGCGTCGAGATTGGCTTCTCCAAGATTAGCTTTAGTAAGGTTCGCCCCTCTGAGATCAGCCCCGTGAAGGTTCGCATGCATAAGAAGTGCTTCGCTGAGATTTACATTACTAAGATTTGCGGGCGCCCTCCTTCTGGGGAACAAGTCAAGCTTGAATAGGTCTGCCCCGCTTAGATCAACTATTATTTCGGGATTCTTAGTCCTCCAATCATTCCAAACATCAATCCCTTGTTCGATGATTTTAAGATGTTCAGGGTTAGCCATCACGGTTAGCTCCTGTGAGGGGTGAGATGGATTGCTGCTGATTACTGCTTTCTTCCTTCTGTATTAACTCACGAACTTTTTCAACCACGCCTAAAAGTGAAGCGGCGGAAAAACACCGTTCTAAAAGCCCTAGTTCGGCTATGCGATGTATGGGTGTTTTCCTTCTTAATATTTTCTCATGCTTTGAATCAACTTGGAGAAAGTCGATTTCGCTTCGATTGTGTATGAACAGTGTAATATGCTCAGCGTCTCTCAGAGTGTTACCAAGCCTCTGTCTCGTTTTGTCGCTGGCGGCTTCGCTTGCCACTTGAAACGGCCTGTCCTCCGTTTCTGTGGACGAGTTCCTTACTAGTCTTCCTTCTTCAACTTGGTCAAATAGAGAGTGTCCATATGTGTCCCTGCCCCGCTCTAATATTTGCTCGGGTAATTTATGTAACTCTTCAGGTGTAGGATTCTCAGGCCAGTCTAGACCTTGCACACCTAAGGCATCGAACATTCCCTTGAGTCTTGACATTAATTGCGGCATGTTCGGTTGGAAGTCAGCGGAAAATCCGAATTCCTTAAGTGCATCCCGATTGGCCTCTAAAAATTTCGCAGTCTCTTCTTCAGTAGAATCTCTCTGCGCCGTTATTGAGAGACTTTCAGCCTTCGTCAGCTCGTCGTGGAGCTGCTGCAAGAAGTTCGCATAATCAATTCTATCTTGCCCCGAATACAAGAGGGCGTCCCACAGCAGATCATCTTGAGTTTGGTAGGGCGATATTCTGAATTGTCGCAGACGCCCGACTAACAGTTTGTCAAAATCTGGCCTATTCCCGAATGCCAATAACTCGCGCAAAAGCACATTAGAAATGACATGGCGGATATTAAGTGTATTTAGTGCATTGATTGTCTGATTAGCTGTTGTCTCGTCAGCCTTACGTAGCCAAACATAAAAGCAAGTATCAAAATAAACTGTAAAGTGTTGCTTCATTTCTTACTCTTCTCACTCGCCTTTGAAGCCCCTTAAGACTTCGGCAAGGGTCCTTTATATAGAATACTCAAGATAACTTGCGGGCATATATGATTTCAGACCCACCGACAAAGCGACAACGCACTACAACATTTATAGGGTAGCTTCGCCTTTCGCCGCTCAAGATTTCCTCAACATCAATGAACCATTCATCTGTCGCCCCTTTTTGACCTCCTATGCCATGTCTCAGGTTACGTGATAGTAGGAAAATCGCGTGACCGCCAACGCTAGTATTGGGTGGGATTGTTAAAGGAAACGTGAGTTGGGTTGAGTTAGGCACATCAGTTAGGTGCGCCAAGTCCCGCCAGTTTGGCATTTGCTCGTTCTCAGGGCTGAACATTAATTTTGCTGGCTTCCGCGTGATCTGAACGTACATCCTGATATTAACTGGTCTATCAGGTCTTCGATTAGTAATAGTTAAATCCTTTATGACAACGTACTCAACGATAGTATGATCATCTTTCGAGACTGTGAACTCTGCCGCTCCACCGGGATACTCAATTAGTGGGAATTCGGCTTGGTCAGGCGACTCTAACTGGGCCGTAACCTCATTACAATCCAGGGTATCGGCTAGAACGTCAGGACTAATTGTTGCGGCTAGAAGCGGGCTACCATCATAAGAACAGAGAATTGCGTCGTCGTCATAAATTTTTCTACATTGAGGGCATTGCTTCATAACCTCTTCCTGCCCTTCTTCCTCGCCTTTGAAGTCTCAGCTTTAGCCTTCGGCGGTCTGCCAGTCTTACGATCCTTTACTAGATTTAGATCATCTTCACTAATCACATAATCACGTCCCACCTTTTGGGCAGGTAAGCGCCCATCCCAGATTAACTGTTGTACGCGGGCGACAGTGATACCTAATTTAGCGGCTGTTTGTGGTGTGGATAAAAGTCCCATGTGGAGCATTATCTGTTAGAGAAAAAGTCTTTGTCAAGGCAAATAATTCTCTTGACAAACCCTTTGCCTTGAGATAGACTTTCGCTAGTTCAAATTATCAGCAGAGAGGACAAATCGAATGTTCATCATCGAAGAGACACCGATAGTCAAGGCTATAGAGAAAGCCAAAGCTCTCCACCCGAAAGTGAAGATGGTTGAGTTCGGGAAGTACGAAGTTACAGGAAGCAAAGGCAACATCTACACGGTTCGATGCTCGCGTCAGAATGGGCAGAAAGTAGTTGATTGCTCCTGCCAGACAAGAGACTTCACTGCTTGTAAGCATGGCATGGCTGCCGTAAGTCTCCATGTCGCAATGGCGAGACAGAGAGGCCACTAAAAGCGAAACGGGATAGGTGAGCGCGCTAACGTTCTTACACTGGAGCCTCTGACCCTTAGGAATCACTTGAGGCGTTCGGCCGCAAAAGGAGTAGAAATGCAAGAGAAGAAAACACAGCCGCGTAGAAGCGGATCTATCAAAAAGAAGCGCGATGGCGTATTTCTCGTCAGCGTCTTTCTTGAGCGTGACGCGAACGGCAAACGCCAGTATCACTACAAACAGATCAAAGGCACGAAAGCGGACGCCCAAACTTATCTTAATGATATTCTGCACTCCAAAGATACAGGCACGTTCGTTCAGCCCGTTGCCTTGACGTTGAATGAATATTTGACGAAGTGGCTGGCGACAGCAGCACGCCCCCGCGTCTCGGAGCGTACGCATGAGGGCTATCAGTACCTCCTTAACCAACACGTCCAGCCGGAACTAGGGAAGCAGAAACTTTCCGATGTGCGTCCACTGCATATTCAGAAGCTCTATTCCGATATGCAAGAGCGCGGGCTGTCGGCTCGCACGGTGCGGTATCTTCATGCCGTGCTTTCGTCGGCGCTGAAACAGGCTGTGCGTTGGGGGATGCTGGCGCGAAACCCGGCTGAGCTTGTGGAGCTTCCGCGGCAGGCGCGTAAGGAAATGTTGGCGCTCTCGCCGAAAGAGGCGACAGAGTTTCTTAAAGCAGCAGTCCCAGACCGCTGGGGTGTGCTGTTCGCTTTCGCGCTGGCTACGGGGATGCGTCCTGAAGAATATCTCGGATTGCAGTGGAAGGACGCTGATTTAGAGCACGGCGTCGTGACTGTCAGGCGCGCTCTCGTGTGGCGTAGCACGGGCGGCGGCTGGTACTTTAGCGAGCCAAAGACAGCGCGCAGCCGCCGTCAGATTCCCTTGCCTGCCTCAACTCTGCTGGCGCTAAAAGAGCATCGCCGGCAGCAGGCAGAGGAGCGGCTGAAGGCTGGCGCGGCATACCAACAAATTGATCTAGTCTTCGCCACGCCCGAAGGCGGCCCGCTCGCACCGCGTAACTTGAAGAGGCGGCATTTCCGCCCCATTCTTAAGCGTGCCAAGCTGCCGCTAGACTTCCGCCTTTACGACCTGCGCCACTCCTGCGCGACCCTGCTATTAGCCGCTGGCGAGCACCCGAAAGTGGTTAGTGAACGGCTAGGCCATGCCAGCGTTACCCTCACGCTTGATGTTTATTCGCACGTGCTGCCAACGATGCAAGAGGCGGCGTCGAAGAAACTTGAAAGCCTGCTCTATGGTAAGAAAAAAGGCACAGCCTAAAAGTTTGGCAGACCATTGGCAGACCAAAAGACTTAGGGCGTCCAGAACGGACGCCCTAAGTCATTGAATTATATGGTGGCCAGGGACGGAATCGAACCGCCGACACCCTGATTTTCAGTCAGGTGCTCTACCAACTGAGCTACCTGGCCGGGACCTTATCTCCTTCCAGAAGAAAGCGAAGTATAAGTAGCGGCCGGGGCGAGTGTCAACTCAGGAAGAGGCGGTTAAATTTTTGTCGAATTAGTCACAAAAAGTCGTTGACAGTTTCGCCAAGAGGTGTATAATGGCGCGCGTTGAGGATGGGGTTGACGCCCAAACGTCAGCCGGTCGCAAGACAAGCCATCTGAGGCCCGAACTTCGATAGTGCCCGCCCGTGCCAGCTCGGAAGCCGCTCTCGCCCCCCGAGGACGCTCCCTTCGAGCTGGCACAGCCATTTCTGAGCCTAAAATCAAATTTCAATTCTAAATTAGAGGAGAACGGACGAAAGCCTGTTGTTTGGATTATTTCACGCCGGCGCGCTCATGTAAGAGTCGCGCCTCGCGGTTGGCTTCCTCCATCACTTCGCGCTCGTTCATCGTCAGCAGTTCGCGCTCGCGCATGACTAAGCGGCCGTCGACGATGACGGTCTGAACGTCGTCGGCCTGCGCCGAGTAGACGACCGCCGAGGGGAGGTCCGTGGGCCGCGGCGTGGAGTGTAGGCGGTCGAGGCTGACGATTATCACGTCGGCGCGCTTCCCCGCTTCGAGGCTGCCGATTTCCCGGTCAAGTCCGAGGGCGCGCGCGCCGTCAATCGTCGCCAGGCGGAGCGCGCGCCACGCGGGCAGGGCGTCCGCGCCGTGCGTCACTTTTTGCAGCAGGGCGGCGGTGCGCATCTCCGTGAACATGTCCAGGCGGTTGTTGCACGGCGCGCCGTCGGCGCCGAGCGAGACGGAGACGCCGCGCTCCAGCATCTCCTTGACGGGCGCGACGCCCGAGCCCAGCTTCAGATTCGACGACGGGCAGTGCGCCACGTGTGTGCCAGTTTCGGCGAGGATTTTCAACTCCGAGTCGTCCAGGTGTACGCAGTGCGCGAGCGCCACGTGCGTGCCCGTCAGGCCGAGCGAGTCCAGGTAGGCGACGTTGCGCTGGCCCGTCTCGCGCTCGACCATCTCGATCTCTGTGCGGTTCTCGGAGGCGTGCGTGTGAACCATCACGCCGCGCTCGCGCGCGAGTCGCGCGACCTCTGTGAGCAGCCCGCGCGTGCAACTGACGGCGAAGCGCGGCGCGAGGCAGTAGCGTATGCGCCCCCCGTCGCGGTTGTGCCATTCTTCGAGGAGCGCGAGCGATTCGCTGATGGAGCGCTCGGTCTCTTCGTGCAGGGCGGCGGGCACGTCGTCGCCTTTGTCCATCATGCACTTCCCCACGGTCGCGCGCCAGCCGGTCTCTTCGACGGCGCGGAACGCTTCCGCGGTGTGGTTGACCGTCTCCATCGTCAGCGCGCAGGTCGTCCCGCCTTTAATCATCTCGGCGATGGCGAGCCGCGCCGACGCCCTCGCGGACGCGGCCGTGTGCGCGGCCTCCATGGGCCAGACCCGTTTCTTCAACCAGTCAATCAGCGCCAGGTCGTCGGCCGCGCCGCGGAACAGCGTCTGGCACAAATGAACGTGAGTCTGCACGAAGCCCGGCAGGACGGCGCACCCCTCCGCGTCAATAACGATGTCCGCGCCGCCCGCCTCTCGGCCGACATGCGCGATACGACCGCCGCGTATCAGCAGGTCGCCGTCCAGACTCGCGCCGTCCGAGTCCATCGTCAGCAGCGTGCCGTTCCTGATGAGAATGGTCTGTTCCGTCGTCACGCGGGAAACTTTAAAGTAAAAAGGCAAAAGGTAAAAGGCAAAAGGGAAGATGAGAGCCTTACCCCCCGGTCTTCCCTTTTGCCTTTTACCTTTTTACTTCTGCCTTACTTGGCCGCTTTGCGGCTGGCCGGTGCCGTCGTCTCCGCGGCCTCACCCTCGGCGGCCTCGGCCGTCGCGTTGGCGTCGCCCGCCACGGGGATGCCCAGCGCGCGGCGCACGTCGTTCTCTATGCGCCGCAGAAGCTCCGGGTTGTCCTTCAGCGTCTGCTTGGAGTTCTCGCGGCCCTGGCCCAGGCGCTCGCCGCTGTAGGAGAACCACGCGCCGCTCTTCTCGACGACCTTGTTGGCGACGCCGAGGTCAATCGCGTCGCCCTCGCGCGAGATGCCTTCGCCGTACATGATGTCAAACTCGCACTCGCGGAAAGGCGGCGCGACCTTGTTCTTGACGACCTTGACCTTCGTGCGGTTGCCGACCACGCGGTCGCCGTCCTTGATCGCGCCGATGCGGCGAATGTCCAGGCGCAGGCTCGCGTAAAACTTGAGCGCGCGCCCGCCCGTCGTCGTCTCCGGCGAGCCGAACATGACGCCGATCTTCTCGCGAATCTGGTTGATGAAGATGAAGCACGTGTTCGACTGCGAGACGATGGCCGCGAGCTTCCTCAGCGCCTGCGACATCAAACGGGCCTGCAAGCCCGGCAGCGAATCGCCCATCTCGCCGTCCAACTCCGCGCGCGGCACGAGCGCCGCCACAGAGTCTATGACGATCACGTCAACGCCGTTCGAGCGCACGAGGGCTTCCGCGATTTCCAGAGCCTGCTCGCCCGAGTCCGGCTGCGAAATCAACAACTCGTCGATGTTGACGCCGAGCTTTCCGGCGTACTCCGCGTCCATCGCGTGCTCGGCGTCGATGTAGGCCGCGACGCCCCCTGCCTTCTGCGCCTCCGACACGATGTGCAGCGCCAGCGTGGTCTTGCCGGAGCTTTCCGGCCCGTAAATCTCTATGATGCGCCCGCGCGGCACGCCGCCGACGCCGATTGCAGAGTCAATCGAGAGCGAAGTCGTGGAGATCGCCGGAATGTCGGAGACCTCGCGCTCGCCGAGCCGCATGATCGAGCCTTTGCCAAATTTCTTTTCAATATTGAGCAGCGCCGCTTCGACCGCTTTCCCGCGATCCGCGCCGAATCTGTCTTCTGCCATCACAAACATCTCTTTTCTACCGTTCCTTTTCTCACGTTTCGTGGGTGTGAACTAGCTTCGGTCTTTCGGCTTTAAGTCCTGCCGCGAACGAAAGGCAGTATAGCACACACGACGCGAGAATGGAACAGCGTTTCACGCGTGCAACGAATTATTTTTCCGAGGTGGCGGCCCCGGCCAAGCGGCCGCGCGAGCTGTCGCTCGGACGGCGCTCTCTCTAATTGGGGGTGGGAGGCGACTCGGCGTCGCCGCGCCTGCGGGTATAGCACGGCCGGGGCGCATCCTGCAAGCGGCTCGCCCTAGCCGCTCAAATATTCCCGTAGGCCGCGCCCCGTGCGCTGCTCGAACTGCTCGGCGAGCGACGGCACGCCGCCCGCGCTCTCGTCGCGCGAGAGGCGCTCGACGCGCCACATGGGAAAGAAGAGGTCGCCGAGGCCGATGAAAGGCTCGTCGTGCGCCACGGCCTGCACCCAATCGTCGAAGGCGTTCAGGTCAAGGCCGCGCACGAAGACGCCGGCCGCGTTAATCTCGTCCAGCACGCCCCAGCATTTTTCGCGCGGGCTGTGCAGCACGAGCACGACGGTCGCGCCCGCCTCGATTCCCGGCCTGCGCCCGGCCGTGTGCGTCTTTTCCCCCGCCTCGGACATCTCACTTCTCCTCTTCAGGAAGCAGGCCGCGGACAAAGTCTCCGACGCGCTGTGCCAAATCCGCCGCGCCGTCGAGTCTTTCGATTTCCGCGACGAGCGCGGAGCCGACGACCGCGGCGTCCGCGTAGTGCCAGGTCGCGGCCACCTGTTCGGCGCTCGAAATCCCGAAGCCGACGGCGACGGGCAGGTCGGAAAATTTCCGCACGCGCCCGACCAGACGCTCTGCCTCCAGGCTCACGTCCGCGCGCGCGCCCGTGACGCCCGCGCGCGAGACTGCGTAGATGAAGCCGCTCGCGCGTTCGGCCACCAGGGCCAGGCGCGTGTCCGTAGAAGTCGGCGCGACCAGAAAGATCATGTCCAACTCGTGCGCCCTGAGTTGGGCCGAAAACGTGGCGGCCTCTTCCGGCACGAGGTCCGTCACCAGCACGCCGTCGACGCCCGCGCCCGCGGCCTCGCGGCTCAAACGCTCCGGGCCGTATTGCAGCAGCGGGTTGAAGTAACTGAACAGCACGACGGGCACGTCTTTCATAGCGCCTCGCGCCTGTGCGACCACGTCCAGCACCTCGCTTAGGCCGAAGCCTTGACGCAGCGCGCGCTCCGAAGCCCTCTGAATAACTGGCCCGTCGGCCACCGGGTCGCTGAACGGCACGCCGAGTTCTATCACGCTCGCGCCGGCTTGCGCCAACTCGACGAGCAACCGGCCGGTGGTTTCCAGGTCGGGGTCGCCCGCCGTGATGAAAGGTATCAGGCCGCGTGTCCCTTCGCGCCTCAGGCGTGCGAAAGCTGCTTCGATTCGGCTCATAAAAAGTCCGGCGAGTTCACAGAGTCAGGCGGACCCGATAGACTCCGCGACCGTGTTCACGTCTTTGTCGCCGCGCCCCGAGAGGTTCACGATCAGGATTTGATCCTGTGCCATTTCTCGCGCGACCTTGAGGGCGTGCGCGACGGCGTGCGCGGATTCGAGCGCGGGCGTGATGCCTTCGAGTTGCGAAAGAGTCTTGAACGCTTCGAGCGCTTCCGAGTCCGACGCCGAGACGTACTCGACGCGCCCGGCGTCGTGCAGGTAGGCGTGCTCCGGGCCGATGGAAGGGTAATCGAGGCCCGCCGAAACTGAATGGGTCGCGGCTATCTGCCCGTGCTCGTCTTGCAGGACGTAGCTCATGGTGCCTTGCAGCACGCCAGGCCGGCCGCCCCCGCCCTGGTTGAAGCGCGCCGCGTGCTGGCCCAAAAGATTTCCGCTCCCGCCGGCCTCGACGCCTATCATCCTCACGCCCTCGTCCGCCAGGAACGGGTAGAAGAGCCCGATTGAGTTAGACCCGCCGCCCACGCAGGCGACGAGGGTGTCCGGCAGTCGTCCCTCCCTTTTGAGAATCTGCGCGCGGGCCTCGCGCCCTATGACGCTCTGAAAATCGCGCACCATCAGGGGGTACGGGTGCGGCCCCAGCGCGCTGCCGAGCAGGTAGTAAGTGTCCGCGGGAGTGCTGACCCAGTCGCGCAGCGCCTCGTTGATGGCGTCCTTCAGCGTGCGCGAGCCCGCGCCGACCTCGCGCACTTCGGCCCCGAGCAGCCGCATGCGGAAGACGTTGAGCTTCTGGCGGCGAACGTCTTCGGCCCCCATGTAGACGACGCACTCCAGGCCGAAGAGCGCGCAGACGGTCGCCGTGGCGACGCCGTGCTGGCCCGCGCCCGTCTCGGCTATCACGCGCCGCTTGTTCATGCGACGCGCGAGCAAAACTTGGCCCAAAGCGTTATTGATCTTGTGCGAGCCCGTGTGCGAGAGGTCTTCGCGCTTGAGGTAGATGCTCGCGCCGCCGGCTCGCTCAGTCAGCCGCGCGGCGCGGAAGAGCGGCGTCGGGCGTCCCGAATAGTCTCGCAGTAACGTCTCGAACTCCGCCCGGAACTCGCCGTCGGCGCGCGCCGCCTCGTAAGCCGCCGTCAACTCTTCGAGCGGGGCCATCAAGGTCTCGGGCACGAAGCGCCCGCCGTACGGCCCCCAGTGGCCCAACGCGTCCGGCTCAGTTTTCCCCATAGGCTTCATCTTCCCGAAAACATTAAACCACGAAGTCACACGAAACAACACGAATCGTCCCGCCTCATTCGTGTCGTTTCCTGTGACTTCGTGGTTCGCTTACTTCACCCTCGGTCGGCTTACGGAACCGTGACGGCTTCGGCGACGGCGGCGCGGTCGCGGCCCCCGCGCTTGGCGCTGTAGAGCGCGGCGTCCGCGGCGGCGTAGAGAGCGCGCTCCGCGGCGGCGTGCGCGGGGCAGGCGGCGACGCCGAGGCTGATGGTCACCGTGCCAACTCCTTCGACCGCGGTGGCTGAGACGACGTGGCGCAGGCGCTCTGCCGCCGCCAGCGCGCGCTCGCCGTCCGCGCCGGCCAAAAGCAGCGCGAACTCTTCGCCGCCGAGGCGCGCGGCCGTGTCGTTGTCGCGCGACAACTCAAGGAGCGCGCTCGCCGCGTGACGAATCACGCGGTCGCCGGCCGAGTGGCCGTGCTTGTCGTTGATCTGCTTGAGGTGGTCTATGTCCGCCAGCACGAGCGCGCACGCGACGTTGTAGCGCCGCCACCTCTCCACCTCCTGGCCGAGCGCCGCGCGGAAGCGGCGGCGGTTCGCGAGGCCCGTCAGGTAATCCCTGTCCGCCTCCGCGCGCAAGCGGTCCACGGTCTGCTTGACGTGCACGAGCTGCGCGACGCGCGCGACGAGCAGGGAGATTTCCGCGGGCATTTGAAAGTAGTCGAAAGCGCCGAGCGTCATCGCCTCGGAGCGTCGCGCGGCGGTCGAGGCCGCGTCGCCGAGCAGGATGACGGACACGCCTTCGTCCGTGCGCGCGAGCGACGCCATCAACTCGTCCGCGCTGATGCCTCTGAGGCCGATGTCGACGATGACGAGATGCGGGCGCGTGCGCCTGAGCGAGACGAGTGCGGCCGCGCCGCCTGTGACGCCGACGACGGCGAAGCCCGCGCGTTCGAGGGCCCCGCCGTATGCGGCGACGGAGGGCTCGTCCGTCACGAGCAGCACGCGTCCCTGGTCGCGTGCGCGTGTGCGTTCGTTAGAAGTTGCCTGGGCTGTGGCAGTCATAAGTTGGGGGAGTTCTGCAAGACGAAAGCGGCTTCAGTTGTGAGGTGACGGGGGATGGGCGCGCGCGCGACGCGCTTCGTAGTCTTTAACGCTCGACTCTGGCCCACAACCGACAGCATAACCGAAAGGGGCGGGCCGGCGTCAAGGTTTAACGCGCGCGGCGGCGACGAAGGCGCGCACGCGCTCACGGTCTTTCCGTCCGGGCGCGCTCTCAAGCCCGCTGCACGCGTCCACGGCGTATGGCCCGACCGCTTCGACTGCGGCGGCGACGTTCGACGGCGAGAGGCCGCCCGCGAGGAAAAGGCGCGGGACCAATTCCCTCACCCTGCGGGCCGCGCCCCAGTCGATGACACGCCCCGTCCCGCCGCGCTCCTTCTCCGAAAAAGCGTCGAGCAGGATGGCGTCCGCCTCGTACGAACGAACGCGCTCCGGCTCGAAGTCTGCGCCTGCGCGCACGGCCTTGATGACGAAACGCCCATCAAGCGCGCGGCAGTATTCCGGCGACTCGTCGCCGTGCAGCTGCACCGCCGTCAACCCCACTTCGTCCGCCACGCGCGCGACTTCCGCCGGCTCGCCCTCGTTGACGAAAACGCCGACCTTCATCACCGACTGCGGCAACTCCGCGACGATCCGCCGCGCCTCTTCCGGCGGGACGTAGCGCGGGCTCCGCCGATAAAAATTGAACCCGAGCGCGTCCGCGCCCGCCTCCACGGCCGCGACCGCGTCCTCCAGATTCGTGATGCCGCAGATTTTGACGATCATGGGATGATGAACGAAATTAGTTAACCCGCCGTGGGGGAATATCAACAGGCGCTATAACTTTTCGCTCACCCAGGTAATCACATACGCGCCGGGTTCCCCTTGATCTTCCGGGCTCGCCCGGCGCTCAATCTCGATGAGCTTATCCTTCGATATTTTCTCTAGTATCTCTCCGATTGCCAGGTCAGGCACCTCCACGCCTGCGGCTGTGAGCTTGTTGTAGATGTCAGCCTCGCTGATACGGACTTCGCCCAGCCCGGTGTCATTTCTGATGATGCTTTTGACCTTATTCAAAAGCCTGGTATCCAAGTTTGGCTTCATATTGATAACTCAGCGATGCCTGGCAGTAACATGATTTTGGTACTGGCGGAATGCCTGCATTTCCATCGGCTCCGGGCCTTTGGGGTTAAGGCTGATATAAATGATGCCGCAACCCTCACACTCCAGGCCGAAGCGTTTTTCTTCTCCCTCTCCGCCCGAAGGATTTTCCCTCAACTTCTTCAAAGGCAGGTCGGCGTTTGCTATCAGCCTTTTTATTATTTGCGATTGCTGCTCGTGAATACTCATCCTTCCCCCTTTTCATTCCGGCCCGCAGCTATTCATTCGACTCGTCCTTCTCATCCTGGGCGTTGCCCCTGTCCCCCTCAGACTTATTTCTAAGATAAAGCGGTAGAGAAGACTGGGCATCCGTGCCTTGTTCTGTCGGCTTACCGGTTTCACCTTCTTCTTCCAATTCTTGATTCGCCTTATTCCTATCTTCGCTCATATTTTCCTCCCGTTTTACATCCTTCCGGCTTGTCTCGTTTGTATCGTTCTGTTCCCGTCACTGAAGTGCCAAGCTATTTTCGCGACGCCCCTGACGAGGCTTAAACCCCGCGAGCTTTCTTAATTGACCACGAACTGCCTGTAATGGTCGAACCGGTCGAGAATCAACGTGACGTAGTTGACGGGCTCCAGGCCGCGGCAGAAGCCGAACTTGACGACCGGGTCGGACGAGTATTGCTGCGTTGATTTTTGCAGGAGCCAGTAGGACACGTCGTCCCAGCTCGTCGGGTCGCCGCCGTACTTCTCTGTCAGGCGCTGCGCGTCCTCGACGTGGCCCGCGCCCGTGTTGTAAGAGGCCAGGATGAATTTCAAACGCTCCGCCTCGTTCGGGATGCGTTTGGCCCAGCGCTCCGTCAGCCACTTCAAAAACCTGACCGCGCCCGCGACGTTGTCCTCCGGGTCGAGCGCGTCGCGCACCCCGTACTCGCGCGCCGTCCGCGGCATCAGTTGCAACAGCCCCGTCGCGCCCGCCCACGAGCGCGCCGCGGGCTTGAAGCGCGACTCCTGGAACGCCTGCGAGGCCAGGAGCCGCCAGTCCCAGTTCAACTCGGCCGCGTACTTCTTCAAAATCCCGTCGAACTCGCAGAGTTTGCCCGTCGAGGAAGTCAGATAGTCGCTCGCGACGCGCTCCAGGTGGCTTTTGCGGTCAACGAAATATTTTTTATAAAGGCGGTCGAAGAGCGTGCCGTTCTGCTTGTTCTCTATCCAGCGGTTCAACTCGTCCGCCAGCTCGGGCGCGTTCTTCCTGACGGCCCACGAGACGCTGTGCGAGCGCCCGACGATGGGGCGCACCTTCAGGTTCTTGAACTCCGCCTCCTTCAACTCGGCCAGGTTGCCCTGCATGACCGTGAACTCGACCTCACCCTTCGCGACTTTCTGTGCCAGCACCTCGTCCTCTATCCTGCCGCCCATCTCCACCACATGAACTTCCCCGGAAATCTGGTCCGACAACTCCACGAGCGTGCGGCGGTAGGCGGACTTTTCCGGCAGCGTGACCGTCTCACCCGCCAGTTGCGCGGGCCGCGTGATGCGCCGCGCCTGTAGCTCCATCTCCGGCAACTCCTCGTCGGGGCCGGGCTGGAGCGCCTTCTCCGCGGTCTCAGGCATGTTCGCCTTCTCGGGCGGCAACTCCTGCTGCACGAGCGCGGGCTCCGTGCGGTAAAGCTCGTGCGTGAAGGCCACGTTCCGTTTGTCATCCTCGGTCGGAATCAGACGCGCCGCGGCGATGTCGCCGTCGCCCGCGTTGAGCATCGGGTAAATGCTCTTGCGGTCCGTGACGACGATGACCTTGAGCGCGACGCCCAACTCCTTGGTGAACGCCTTTAACAACTCGAACTCGTAGCCCATCGGCTCGCCGCGGTAGAGGAAATAGGTGGTCGAGTTGTAGGGCGCGAGGACGACCAGTTGGCCGCGCGCCTTGATGTCTGCCAGGTCGCGCTTGACGGGCTCGACCATCGGCAGGTCTGTGCGCCTGTCAATCGGGTCGACGGCGGCCTCGATATCCGGCGGCTTGCGGTTGATGATGCGCGTCAGGAAGAAGATGGTGAGCGCCGTGCAGAAGACAAGCACGGCCGCCAGGATCAAACCCGTCCGAGTTCTCGCAGTCATCGCGTTGGCCCTGTCTCTTCGGAGGCAACTTTACGGAGGCCGTTTCGGGGGAAGTGTGGAACGAGAGACTTTTATGTCAAAAGCCGTGCGGAAGTCAATAATTTTGCGGACTCACTCGCCCGCGCCGATTAAATCGCGGAGCGCCCGCCCAGGCGTCTGGGCGCGCATCAGGGATTCTCCGACGAGGAAGGCGCTGTAGCCGAGCGCGCCCAGACGCCGCAAGTCTCCGGCCGATTTGAGGCCGCTTTCGGCGACGAGCGTCAGGTTCGGCGCGGCGGCCTGTGCCAATTCGGCGGAAACGTCGAGCGAGACTTTGAACGAATGAAGGTCGCGGTTGTTGACGCCGACGAGCGTCGCGCCCGCGGCCTCGGCGCGGCGCAACTCGTCCTTCGTGTGAACCTCCACCAGCGCGTCCATGCGCAACTCGTCTTCGGTCACGCGCCGCAGACGGCGTAGGGCCTCGTCGTCCAGCGCGGCGACGATGAGTAGAAGCGCGTCCGCGCCCGCGGCGGCGGACTCGTAGAGTTGATACTCGTCGAAGATGAAATCCTTACGCAGCACGGGGATTTTCGCGGCCGCGCGAACGGCGCGCAGGTCGTCGAGCGAACCCCGGAAGCGGTCCTCTTCGGTCAGGACCGAGAGTGCGGCCGCGCCGCCCGCCTCGTACTCGCGCGCGACCAGCGCTGGGTCCGCGTCCGCGCGAATGACTCCCTTCGACGGCGACGCGCGCTTGAACTCCGCGATGACGTTCACGCGCTCACGATTCCCGAGGGCGAGACGAAGGGCGTGCCCGCCGGAACTTCGCCGCACCTCCTCGGCGCGTGCGCGCAACTCTTCCGCAGGCCGCTCCGTCTTCGCCTCTTCGAGCCGCGCCCCTTTGAGCGCCATGATTTCCGCCAGAAAATTCATGAAACGTTCGTCGCTTTGATTAGTTCTTCGAGCTTCGCGAGGGCAGCGCCGCCGGCGATGCTCTCTTCGGCGAGTCGCGCCGCGTCACGAAGGTTTTCCGCGGAGCCGCCGACCAGAAGGGCCGCGGCGGCGTTCGCCGCCACCAGAGCGCGCGCCGCGTCGCGCCTGGTCCCGTCGAGCACGGCGCGTATAATCCGCGCGTTGGCGTCCGCGTCGCCGCCGCGCAGGTGTGCCAGTTCCGCGCGCTCGAAACCGAAGTCCTCCGGCGCGATCTCGAAAGTCTTCACGCGCCCGCCGTGCGCCTCCGCGACGAACGTCGGACCCGCGAGTGTCACTTCGTCCAGGCCGTCCGAGCCGTGAACCACCCACGCGCGCTCCGTCCCCAGGCGGACGAGCGCCTGCGCGACCGGCTCGGCCAGCGCGCGGTGCCAGACGCCTATCAGCTGGTGCCGCGCCCCCGCGGGGTTGGTCAGCGGGCCCAGAAGGTTGAAGGTCGTGTGCACGCCCAGCTCGCGGCGCACGCCCGCCACGCGCTTCGTCGCGCCGTGGTAGAGCGGGGCGAACATGAAGCAGACGCCGAACTCGTTCAGGCAACTCTCCGAGACCTCAGGCCCGGCCGAGACGTTCACGCCGAGCGCCGCCAAAACGTCCGCGCTCCCCGAACGGCTCGTCGCCGCGCGGCTGCCGTGCTTGGCTACGGCGAGCCCCGCGCCCGCGATGACGAAGGCCGCGGCGGTCGAGACGTTGAAAGTCTTCGCGTGGCTGGAGCCCGTGCCCGCCGTGTCCACGAAGCGCTCGTGCCGGCAGTTGATTCTAGTGGCGCGCGAGCGCATGGCCTGGGCCATTCCCGCCAGCTCCTCGATTGTCTCGCCCTTGACGGCCAGCGCCACGAGCGCGGCCGCAATCTGCGCGTCCGTCGCCTCTCCGCCGAGCAGGGCGTCCAGGAGCGCCGTCGCCTCCTCGCGCCGCAAGTCTTCGCCGCGCATCAAGCGCAGCAGGAGCGCGCGCAAACCTGTGCCACTTTGCGGCTCGTCCTTTCGCGCGGGCGTCGGCAGCAGCCAGGCGGGTCTGTGCGCGCGTTCTCTGTTCTCTTCGGTCATAGGCGCGGGACTGAAATTACTCCGTGGAAGGATTGTCTAATCTCTTTCTGAAGTGGATGAGACGCGCGGTCTCCTCGTAGCCCAGCCGCAGGTGCGCGGCGAGACTGACCTCGTTCGTCAGTAGACAGTCCGAAGCCATCTCGACGCACCCGCGCGAGCGCGCCCAGTCTTCGGCCGCGCCGACGAGCATTCTCCCGACGCCCCGCAGCCGCGCGTCCCCGTCCACGTACCAGCCTTCGACGTAGCCCACGTCGCGCGTCTCGCAGTCTTCGGCGACATCGCGTATGCCCGCCTCCACGAAACCCGCGAGCCCGCCGCCCTCTCTCTCCGCGACGAAGACAATCAAGCGGCTCTCGTCTTTCAGCCAGGACGGCATCTCGGCTTCGAGGTCGTCGGCGGTCGAGTCGGGCCAGAGCGCCAGCCTCATGCGCAGCATCTCGTCCCGGTCGTCTCTGGTCACGCGGCGAATCAGCATCGGGTCGGGAAGAATTCCAGGACGGCTAGAGCTTCAGGAAATTCGAGAGCAGTTTCTTGCCGTCGGTCGTGAGGATGGATTCCGGGTGGAACTGCACGCCCTCTATCTTCAGCTCGCGGTGGCGCAGGCCCATGATGACGCCGTCGGGCGTGGTCGCCGAGACTTCCAGACACTCGGGCAGGCTCTCGCGCTCGACGACGAGCGAGTGGTAGCGCCCGGCCTTGAAGCGGTACTCAAGCCCGTCGAAGATGGTGCGCCCGTCGTGGCAAATCTCGGACGACTTGCCGTGGACGAGCGAGGGCGCGCGGACGACGCGGCCGCCGAAGACCTGGCCGATGGCCTGGTGGCCCAGGCAGACGCCCAGAATTGGCACACGCCCCGCGAACCGCTCGATGATCGGCATCGTCACGCCCGCGTCCTCCGGCCTCCCGGGCCCCGGCGAAATCAGAATCTTGTCCGGGCAGCAGCGCGCCTCGACATCCTCGACCGTCACCTCGTCGTTGCGCCGCACCTCCATCTCCTCGCCCAGCTCGCCCAAATATTGGACGAGGTTGTAGGTGAACGAATCGTAATTGTCTATGACAAGCGTAGCCATCTGAAGTCTTCACCCGCCCGGCTGAAATTTAACCACTTTTCCGAACTGAAAGGCTAGCGAGAAGGCAAAGCCTTCCGAACGCTTTGCCAAAAAGCGGCACTTCGCCGCGCCAAAAAGCGGCACCCGGCCCCATTATTCCCGACGCGTCAAGTTAACGAAAGCCGTTTTCCCGCCGGGTTGAGACTGATTCGTAGCTGTCAGCCGCGCCCGGCCGTTTCTCTGGCGAGGTGGCACTGCGGTTGCTTCTTTGCGGCGCGGCCAGGTCTGCCGTCTTCAAGTATCTGCGGCCAGGAAGGGAGAAACATTCGCCCGCCGGACGCACAGCATGAAAAGCGCACCGCGCCATTTTGCGAACACCACGCACCTTAAACTGCAAACTTTAGGAGTCGAGTCCCTCATGAAAATTTTCCGTGTCACATTAAAACTTCTCACCCTCTGCCTGTTCGCCGCGGTCCTGTCCACGCAGGCCAACGCGCAGGCGACCCGCACCTGGGTCTCGGGCGTCGGCGACGACGCCAACCCGTGCAGCCGCACGGCCCCCTGCAAGACCTGGGCGGGCGCCATCTCGAAGACCGCCATTAACGGCGAGATCGACGCCATGGATCCGGGCGGCTACGGCGCACTCACCATCACCAAGTCCATCACCGTTGACGGCGGCGGGACCTTCGCCTCAATCCTCGCCAGCGGCACCAGCGGCGTCATTGTCAACATCCCCGCCGGCAACGCCAACGACCCGCACCGCACGGCGCGCCTGCGCCGGCTCTCGATCAACGGCAGCGGGTCGAACGGCAGCGGCGGCACCAGGACGGGCTTCGACGGCGTACGCATCTTCCGGGCGGCCTCGGTCTTCATAGACGACGTGGTCATTCAGGACTTCGCCGAAGAGGGCGTGGATGTCAATTCCGACACCGACATCGCCCTGGTGATGGACGACGTGCAGATACGCAACTGCAACGGTACGGGCGTCAAAACGCAGGCGACCGGCGCCGCCTTCGTCGCCGCCTCGCTAAACAACCTCCGCGTCCAGATGTGCAACATCGGGGTGGAGGCCGGCCTCCGCACCCGTGTGAACGTGAACGGCTCGACCATCACCAGGAACCCGACCGGGCTGAGAGCGACATCGAATTCCAGCGTACTCAATATCGCAAACACTTTCGTGACTATCTCCCAAACGGTCGGCGTGATGGGGGCCTCGGGCGCGATAATCCGCCTCTCGTCGTGCACCGTCACGCAGAACGGCACCGGCATAGACGCCAACGGCGGGCAGATGATATCGCTCGACGGCAACAGCGTGTTCGGCAACGCGACCGTTGAGGGTGTCTTCACCTCGGCCCAGGGGAAGCTGTAACGCACAGGCGAAGCCCTCCGGGCGATAATCAAAACCAAAGAGCGGCGGGACTCCTCGCGGGTCCCGCCGCTCTCAGTTTATGGCTCGATGACGCTCGCCACTGTACGCGGCCGCGGCGCGCGAGGGAAGGAGCGTGAAGCCGTAGGTGTGCAGGAATCGGCGTACTCCCTGAAGAGGAGTCCTGAGACGAGGAAGCCGCTCAGGACGAAGAAGAGGTCAACGCCTATCCAGCCGCAGCGCAGCCACACGCCGCCCGCGCCCTTGAGCACGCGGCCGAGCGCCGAAGTCTGCTCCGGGATGGGCTCTATGTGTCGGCCCAACACGAGCAGGACGGCGAGGAGCCTCAACACGTCTAGCTGGATTATTTTCTTGCGGGGAGCAGGGGCGGCCGCAGCCATTCGCCGTAGGTTACCACATCACCGCGGAAAGAATCCGCGGGCATGTTATTATCGCGTCACCGGACTTAACACACGCACCACACGGAGACACGCTCGAATGTATAGACTTCTCATGCTCGCGGTCCTGCTCGTTTGCGCCGCGGCGCAATCCCCGACTTATGTTCTGGCACAGCAGGGCGGCGACGGACTCGCGCGCCTGCTGCGCTTCCCGGACATACACGGCGACACGATTGCCTTCGTTTACGCGGGCGACATCTGGACCGTGCCCGCTCAGGGCGGCACCGCGCGGCGGCTCACGTCTCATCCGGGGATAGAAATCTTCCCGAAATTTTCCCCCGACGGCCGCTTCCTGGCCTTCTCCGGCGAGTACGGCGGCACGCGCCAGGTCTTCGTCATTTCGGTCGAGGGCGGCCAGCCGCGCCAGCTCACCTACCGCAACGACGTTGGCCCACTCCCGCCGCGCGGCGGCTGGGACAACATCGTGATGGGCTGGACGCCCGACGGCAGGAGCGTCCTCTTCCGCGCCAACCGCGTCCCGCAGAGCAACCGCCTGGGCCGCCCCTACCTCGTCCCGTTCGAGGGCGGACAGGAGCAGCCGCTGCCGATTACCGAAGGCGGGAGCGCCGACTACTCGCCCGACGGGAGCAAGCTCGCCTACACGCCCATCTCGAACGAGTTCCGCGGCTGGAAGCGCTACCGCGGCGGCCAGTCGCCCGACGTGTGGATTTACGATCTGGCACAGAACACGGCCGAGCAGATTACGACGACGCGCGCGCAGGACATGGTGCCGGTCTGGCTCGGCGACACTATCTACTACCTCTCCGACCGCGACTGGACGATGAACCTCTTCGCCTACGACACGCGCTCGAAGAAGACACGCAAGGTGACGACCCACACGGACTACGACGTGCTCTGGCCCTCGGGGTCCGGCGACCGGCTGGTCTACGAAGCGGGCGGCTACATCTACCGCCTGGACACGGGCTCCGACAAAGCGGAGCGCGTCCCCATTCGCGTCTACGGCGACTTCCCAGACACCGTCCCCTATTTCAAAAACGTCAAATCGAACATCAACTCTTTCTCCCTCTCGCCGAGCGGCGCGCGTGCGCTCTTCGAGGCGCGCGGCGATGTCTTCACCGCGCCGGCTAAGGAGGGCGAGGTGCGCAACCTGACCACGTCGCAGGGCGTGCGCGAGTTAGCCCCGGCCTGGTCGCCGGACGGGCGCTGGGTCGCGTACCTGAGCGACCGCTCGGGCGAGTATGAAATCTACGTGCGCGCGAGCGACGGGACGGGCGAGGAGCGCAGGGCCACGAACGACGGCGACATCTGGCGCTTCCCGCTCGTCTGGTCGCCCGACAGCCGCATGCTCGCCTACGGCGACAAGCGGCAGCGCCTGCGCTTCGTCAACGTCGAGACCGGCGCGACCACAGACGTTGACCGCAGCGCGAACAACGACATCACAAACTACAGCTGGGCACCCGACAGCCGCTGGCTCGCCTACACGAAGCTCGGCGACAATCAGTTCTCCGAAATCTGGGTCTACTCGCTCGCGGGCGGGAAGGCGCGCAAGCTGACCGGCGGGATGACGAGCGACACGGAGCCCGTCTTCGACCCGAAGGGGCGCTACCTGTACTTCCTCTCCAACCGCGACTTCAACCTGACCTTCAGCGGCTTCGAGTTCAACTACATCTACACGAACCCGCTGCGCGTCTACGTCGGATTGCTCGCCACGGACGGCCCGGCGATTTTGCTGCCGACGAGCGACGAGGAGCGCGTCAAGACGAGCGAGAAGCCCCTGACTCCGCCGCCCAACCCCGCGCAGGCCCCGCCGCCGCAGGGCGCGAAAGCACAGCCTGCCACACCCGAGCAGGCGACGCCCGCGGCCACGCCCGCCGCGACGCCCGCGGCCGAGCAGCCGAAGCCTGACGAGAAACAGGCCGGCTCGCAGGCAGGCTCGGCGGTCGTCGTCAAGATTGATTTCGATAACTTCGAGGACCGCGTGCGCGCCATTCCGGGCCAATCTTCGAACTACCGAAGGCTGGGCGCGACGGCCGACGGCGTGCTCTATCTTTCAGGACCGGGCAAGCTCTCGCTCTACAACCTCGGCGCGAAGGCCGAGCAGACGATCATAGAGGGCATACAGAACTACGACCTCTCGGACGACGGCAAGCAGTTCATTTTTCAGGTGGGCGAGAACTTCGGCGTCGCACCCGTGGCGGCGGGCCAGAAGCCGGACGCGGGGCTGCTCAAGCTGGACGGGATGTCTATGAAGATCGAGCCGCGCGCCGAGTGGGCGCAGGCTTACACGGACGCCTGGCGCATCATGCGCGACTGGTTCTACGACCCGAACATGCACGGCGTCAACTGGCCCGCCATCCGCGCCAGGTACGAGCAACTCATCCCGCACATCAGCAACCGCGAAGACCTCAACTTCGTGCTCACGGAGATGGGCAGCGAACTGATGGCCGGCCACATCTACGTCGAGCGCGGCTCGGACCCGCCGCGCGTGGCGCGCGCCGACGGCGGATTGCTCGGCGCGGAGTTCGCGCCCGACGCCTCAGGCTATTTCCGCGTCACGAAAATCTACCCCGGCGAGAACTGGCACGAGAGCTTCCGCTCGCCGCTCACGGAGCCCGGCGTCCGCGCCAAAGTCGGCGACTACGTCCTCTCCGTCGACGGCCGCACGACGCGCGGCGTGAAGAATTTTTACGAGCTTCTCGAAGGCAAGGGCGACCGCGTCGTGACCATCAGGCTCAACGACCGGCCGGACCAGAATGGGGCGCGCGACGAGCGCGTGCGCCCCGTCAAGAGCGAGTCGAACCTGCGCTACCTGGAGTGGGTCGAGTCGCGCCGGGCGCTCGTTGACAAGCTTTCGGGAGGGCGCATCGGCTACATCCACGCGCCGAACACGGCGGTCGAGGGCAACCGCGAGCTCTTCAAGAATTTTTACCCGCAGACGAGGAAGGACGCGCTCATCGTCGACGACCGCTACAACGGCGGCGGCTTCATCCCCGACCGCATGATTGAGCTGTTGGAGCGCAAGCCGCTCAACTACTGGGCGCGGCGCGGCGTCGGCGCGAACTCCACGCCCGTCTTCGCGCACCTCGGGCCGAAGGCGATGCTGACGAACGGCTACGCGGGCTCCGGCGGCGACGCGCTCCCCTACTACTTCCGCCAGCGCCAGATCGGCCGCATCTTCGGCACGACGACCTGGGGCGGCCTGATAGGACTCTCCGGCACGCCGCAACTCGCGGACGGCGGGAGTCTGTCAACGCCCAGCTTCCGCTTCATGGATTTGGAAGGCAACTGGGCCGTCGAGGGCGTCGGCGTAGACCCCGACGTTGAGGTCGTTGACCGCCCCGACTCGGTCGCGCGCGGCGAAGACCCCTCACTCGAAGCGGCCGTGAAATATCTGATGGAAGAACTTCGCCGCAACCCGCCGCGGCGTCCCACGCCGCCCGCTCCGCCAGTGCTCAGGCAGTAGGCAGTAGGCAGTGAAAAAGAAAGAGAAGAAGGCAGCCTGGTTTGATTAACTCGGCTGCCTTTTTCTTTCTGTCTTAACTGCCCACTGCCTACTGCCTACTGCTTCCTCCTTGACTGGAAATCAGGGGCCATTATAGATTTTCAGACTCTCAGATAGTTTTTCTTCGACCGGCCCAGACCGTCTTGCACTCGCCCTGCACTTCCTTCTGTCCGGTTGCCACTTTAACCCGGCACACTGGCATCTCTTCGCAGTGTCCTTAACCACAGGTAAGCCCCGATGAAAAAGTACATCCTCTTCGCCGCCCTGTCGCTCTGCCTGGGAGCCTTGAGCGCCACTGCCGCTCGCGCGCAGACCGCCGGCGGCAATACCATCTACGCCTGCTATAACAAGAACAACGGAAACCTACGCAAGGTGAGCGGTCCCGGACAGTGTAAGAATCCTGAGTTGCCGGTCAGTTGGAGCATGGCCGGCGTGCCTGGGCCGCAAGGCCCGCAGGGTCCACAGGGTCCGCAAGGCCAGCAGGGGCCGGCCGGCCCGCAAGGGCCGCAGGGGCCGCAAGGCGTTCAGGGGCCACAGGGCCAAAAAGGCGAGACCGGCGCGACCGGGGCGACGGGAGAGACGGGGCCGGAGGGGCCGCAGGGTGAAGCCGGCCAGTCCGTCACGAGCGAGGTCATTCCGTTGGGCGACGCGCGCTGCATGAACGGCGTCGGCGGCGTGCAGTACACGGACAGCACAGGGGTCCGCGTGGTCTGCAACGGTCAGCAAGGCGCGGAGGGGCCGGAGGGGCCGCAAGGTCCGTCGGGCACAGGGACTGCTCTCAGTTTTTATGTACGCGACTTATCGACGCGCTCCGCCAAGAGGGGCTCTGAGGGAGACACCGTCCAAGAGTTCTCTTGCCTTACCGGCGACAAAGTGATGGGAGGAGGCTATACAGCGAGCCCATCGCTCATTGTATACGAGAGTAGACCGCTTGATGACGATACGTGGAGAATATCCGTCAAGAACACGACGGAGAATCTGGTCGGTTACTCGGTTCACATCGTATGTGCGGACCTTACCCCCAACAACTAAGACGCTTCCACGAATAAGCGCAGGGCAGGCCGCCGCCGAGCGGCTTGCCGCTTGTCCCACCGCCTGCGGGACGCGCCCGCGCTATTCTCGTCCTTTGTGTGTGAGGTTGGCGATGGCTAGGACTAGCTCGGCCGGCTCGACGGGCTTCGGGATGTGCATCTGGTAGCCTTCCGAGAGTGCGCGCAGGCGGTCCGAAGACCTGGCGTGCGCCGTCAGGGCGATGGCGGGGATTCTCCGCCCCCGGCCCTCTTCGAGAACTCGCGCCTTGCGGATCATAGAGTACCCGTCCTCGTTAGCCATCTCTATGTCACTCACCAGGAGGTCCGGTTCCACCTGCCGCAACTTGTCCAGGGCCTCGGCGACGCCGGACGCGGCCGTCACCACGGCCCCGCTTTGCGTCAGGATGGTCGTCAGCAGTTCGCGCGCGTCCCGCTCGTCGTCGACGACCAGCACGTGCACCCCGTCCAGCCTCGCCATCTCCGCGGGCCGTGAATGATCTTGACGCGGCGGGCGTCGCCCCGCGTCGGCCTCTGGAACCTGCTTTGCGTTGTGAACGATCATCACGGGCAGCTTCACGACGAAGGTCGTGCCCTGCCCTTCGCCGGGGCTCTCGGCCCGTATGGTCCCGCCGTGCAGTTCCACCAGGTGCCTGGTGATCGACATCCCCAGGCCGAGCCCCGCCTGCCGCCTCGTCGTCGTCTGGTCTGCCTGCCGGAAGCGGTCGAAGACGTAGGGCAGGAACTCAGGCGCGATGCCCTGCCCCGTGTCGCTGACGCTAATCTCGACGCTTGAGTTGACGCGCGCGAGGCGGACCTGCACGCGCCCGCCTTTGGGCGTGAACTTGACGGCGTTCGAGAGCAGGTTCCACATGACCTGCTGCAAGCGCTCGTAGTCGCCCGAGACGGGTCCGGCCTTCGGGTCGAGCGTCGTCTGGAGCCTGATGCCCTTGGCCTCGGCCGCCGGGCCGACCACGTCCATTGCCGCCTCGATGACGGACGCCAGCTCGACGCGGCCCACGTCCAGGCGCATGCGGCCGGAGATGATGCGCGAGAAGTCCAGCAGGTCGCCGATGAGCTGGTTCTGCGACGCGGCGTTGCGCTCGATGGCGTCCACGGCGCGCGCCGCCATTCGTTCGTCGAGCGTCCCGCCTTGCAGCATCCGCGCCCAGCCGAGGATGGCCGTCAGGGGCGTGCGCAGCTCGTGCGAGACCGTCGCGAGGAACTCGTCCTTGGCGCGCGCGGCTTCTTCGGCCGCGCGCTTCGCGTGCAGAATCTCGTCCTCGTACTGGTTGCGCTGGCGCATGTGCATCAGCACGCAGTCGTTGACGGCGAGGCCGCCGCGCTCGCGGCGCGCGGCGTTGACCAGCACGGGTATTTCCGCGCCGCCCTTCATGCGGAGCGAGAAGTAGACCTCCTCCACGCGGTCGTGCAGCTTGAGGAGCGGGAAGAGGTGCGTTTGATAGAAGATTCGGCTGGCGACCGGCATGAGCGACTCGACGTGGCGGCCCAGGAGTTCGCCGGCCTCGTACCCCAGCATCTCCAGCAGCGTGGCGTTGGCCTCGACGACGTGGCCGTCGTCCGTGAATGACAGGAAGCCGCACGGCGCTCTGTTCAGCAGGTCGTCCATAAAAGACTCACGCGCCCGCGGGCCGCGAAGCCCCCGCGGCCAGGTACTCTTTGATGACCGCGATGGTCTCTTCGGGGTGGCTCATGTGCGGGCAGTGCCCCGTGGCCTTCAGGACGCGCAGGGTGCTGCGGGGCAGGCGGCGGCTGAGATAGTGGCCCACTTCGGACGGGGCGATGGCGTCCTCCGAGCACTGCATGATGAGGGACGGGACGGGGACTTTCGCGAGGTCTTCGCGGTTGTCGGAGAAGAAGGTGGCCTCCGCGAACCGCCGCGCGATCTTCGGGTCCGTGGAGCAGAAGCTCTCCACCAGCTCGCCCGCCAGCTCGGGCCGCCCCTCGTTCTTCATCACGACGGGCGCGAGGAAGTTGGCCCAGCCGATGTAGTTCTTCTCCATCACGTCGAGCAGCCCCGTGATGTCGGCGCGCTCGAAGCCGCCGACGTAGTGGGGCGGGTCGTTGATGTAACACGGCGAGGGGCCGACGAGGATGAGCCGGTC
This sequence comes from Pyrinomonadaceae bacterium, assembly GCA_035563515.1. GTDB lineage: Bacteria > Acidobacteriota > Blastocatellia > Pyrinomonadales > Pyrinomonadaceae > QHXM01. The sequence continues at coordinate 137,874 of DATMVE010000025.1, read as the reverse complement.
GAAGCGCTCGGGCTCGCGGATTGAAGCCAGCATCCCGACCACGCCGCTGACGGAGTGGCCGACGAAGATGATGTCGCGCAAATCCAGCGCGGCGCAGATGTCCAGCACGTCCTGCGCGTAGCCTTCGAGACTGGCGTACCGCTCGGGGCTGTACGCCCGTAAGTCCGACTTCCCGGACCCTACGTAGTCGAAGAGGACGACGCGGTAGTCGTCCTCGAAGGCGGGCGTCACGAAGCGCCACATGTTCTGGTCGCACCCGAAGCCGTGCGCGAACAGCATGGGCTGCGCGCCGCGGCCTATGACCTTGACGTTGTTCCGAACGAGAATGTCGCTCGCCATTGCCCTCTCCTCCGAGCGTCGGCTGCCGTGGGGGTTCCCTCAAATACTACACCATGCGGCCCGCCGGGAAGTAACGGGGAGGCACAGTCCGCGCCCCGCCGTGTTGACACTGCCCTCCGGTTGCAGTATCTATTTTTGGACCTGTATCGTCGCGGGCTGTCACCGGAGCGACACTAAGGTTACGGCCGCGACCCTTCTGCCCAGCCTTCCGCTTTCGTCCTTCCCCCGGTCGGACCTTCTACGACAGGCGGCTCAAGTGGGTTGATCGAAATGAAACTCGCCCCGCTTCGCCGCCGGATGACAAGGAGTGAATTGCGTGTCTACCTCGTGCCCAACCCGTCCGTCGTTCCGCCTGGTGCTGACGATGGCGCTCACGTTTTCTCTGGCCGCCGCAGCCCTGCCCGGACCGCAGCGCGCCGCAAGCCCGCGGCACGCATCCGGGGCAAGCGCCGGCATATCACAGGAAGCCCCCGCGACGGCGGACCCGGAAACGGAAGAACGTGCCCAGGAGGCTTACGGCAAACTCGGCGTGAGCTTCGAGGAGAACCGCGGGCAGGCAGACAAGCGTGTGCGCTTCCTGGCGCGCCGCGGCGGCTCGACCGTCTTCCTCACCAACGAGGAGGCGGCCTTCGTCCTGCGCGCGCCGGCGCTCAAGGCCGCGGGCGCGGACGCGTCGCCCGACAGTACCTTCGATGAAAAACCGGCCGCGGAGGAGATGGCGAGTGGAGCACCCGGCCGGCCCGGCCGAGGCCCCGCGAAGAAAGAGAAGCCGAAGTCCCACGCCGTGTGGATGAAGTTCGGCAGCGCGAACCCCTGGGCCGAGGTCACGGGCGAGCGCGAGTTGCCGGGGAGAATCAACTATCTCCGCGGCGACGACCCGTCCAAATGGCAGACGGACGTGAGGACTTACGGGGCCGTGCGCTACCGCGGGATATACGACGGCGTTGACCTCGTCTACTACGGCAACGAGCAGGGCCAGATGGAGTACGACTTCGAGGTCGCGCCCGGCGCGGACCCGAACCAAATCTCCCTGCTGATAGAGGGCGCGGATGCCCTGGAGGTTGACGCCTCGGGCGACCTCGTAATCACGACGCCCGTCGGTGAGATGCGGCAGCGCAGGCCCACTGTCTATCAGGAAGTAAGAGGCTCCAGGCGCGAGGTCGAGGGCGGGTACGCGGTCGAAGCGGGCGGGCGCGTGCGGTTCGCGCTCGGCAAGTACGACGCGGGCGCGCCGCTCGTCATCGACCCCGTGCTGGAATACTCGACCTACCTCGGCGGCGGCCTTCAGGACGGGGCCAGAGGCATCGCGGTTGACGCGGCCCGCAACGCCTACATCGCGGGCTACACCCGCTCGGAAGACTTCCCGACGAAGAACCCCCTTCAGGCCGAGAACGCCGCCCCAGGCGTCTTCACGGACGCCTTCGTGACGAAGCTCAACTCGACGGGCTCCGCCCTCGTCTACTCGACCTACCTCGGCGGCGGCGACAACGACGAGGCCCGGAACATCGCCGTGGACGCTTCCGGCAACGCCTACGTCGCCGGCTCGACCTACTCGACCAACTTCCCGACGGCCAATGCCATCCAGGCCACGATGGCCGGGACCTTCGACGCCTTCGTGACGAAGCTCAACGCGGCAGGCTCCGCCCTCGTCTTTTCGACTTACCTGGGCGGCGGCGGCGGCGACCAAGCCTGGGACATCGCGGTGGACTCGCAGGGCAACGCCCTGGTTACGGGGGGAACCGGCTCGACCGACTATCCGACGGTCAACCCCGTACAGGCTACGTACGCCGGCACGGTGGACGCCTTCGTGACGAAGTTCAACCCGGCGGGATCGGCCCTCATTTACTCGACCTACCTCGGCGGCAGTATTTTTGACTTCGGCTACAGCATCGCGACGGACTCCGCCGGCAACGCCTACGTCACCGGGTATGCAGAATCGACCAACTTCCCCACGGCCAACGCCATCCAGAACGCGCCCGCGGGCGGCGGCGTGGACGCTTTCGTGACGAAGCTCAACCCGGCCGGCTCGGCGTTCGTCTATTCGACCTACCTCGGCGGGTCCAGCATTGACCGGGGTTTTGGGATCGCGGCGGACTCCGCCGGCAACGCCTACGTCACGGGCGCGACCGGCTCGTCAAACTTCCCGGCGGCCAACGCCAAGCAGCCCGCGCTAGCCTCCGCCTCCGGGGACGCTTTCGTGATTAAGTTCAATGCGGAAGGCTCGGCCCTCGTCTACTCCACCTACCTCGGCGGCAATAATTCAGACGTCGGCATGGGTATCACGGTGGACTCTTCGGGGAACGCCTACGTCGTGGGACTCACCTACTCGACCAACTTCCCCGTGGCCTTCCCCGTCAAGGGAACGAATAGCGGCGACGGAGACGTTTTCGTCACGAAGTACAACGCGGCCGGCGCGGCGTTCCTCTTTTCGACGTACCTGGGCGGCAGTGACACAGACTACGGCAACGACATCGCCGCGGACGCGCAGGGCAGCGCCTACGTCACGGGCGAGACCGAATCGACCAACTACCCCGTGGCCGAAGCCATACAGGGCACGAGCGTCCTGGGCCACGACCCCTTCGTCACAAAGATCAGCGTCCTGCCCAGCATACGCGGGCGCGTCCTCAACGGCTCGGGGGCCGGCGTCGCCGGCGTCACCGTCAAGCTCACGGGCTCCCTGGTGAAAACGGACGTGACGGACGCGGCCGGCAACTACTCCTTCTACGGGCTGACGCCGGGCGGCGACTTCACCGTCACGCCTGTGAAGACCAACGCGTCGTTCGTCCCCGCGAGCAGGACGTTCACGAACCTGAACTCGAACTTAATCAACATCAACTTCGCGGCCCCCACGCTCTCGGTCAACAACGCCGCCGTGACTGAAGGCAACGCGGGCACGGTGTCGGCCACCTTCACGGTCACGCTCAAGCCGGCCGCGGCGCAGACGGTGACGGTCAAGTACCAGACGGCCAACGGCACGACCAACCCCGCGACCTCTGTGTCAGACTACACGCCGCCCCCGCTGACGACGCTCACGTTCTCGCCGGGGCAGACCAGCAAGACGGTCACGGTCCAGGTGAAGGGCGACACGCTCGACGAGTTGAACGAGACTTTCAAGCTGCTGCTGAGCGCGCCGACGAACGCGTTGATTACCGACGGCGAAGGGCTCGGCACGATCACGGACGACGACGCGCCTCCGACCGTCAGCGTCAACAACGTCGCCGTGAACGAGGGCAACGCGGCCGTGACGACCAACTTCACCATCAGCCTCTCGAAGCCGAGCGGGCTGACCGTCAAGGTCAAGTACGCCACCGCGAACGGGACGGCCACGGCCCCCGCCGACTACACCGCGAAGGCGCTCACGACTCTGACCTTCGCTCCGGGCGAGACCACGAAGACAGTCCCCGTGACAATCGCCGGCGACACGCGCGACGAGCCGGCCGAGACGTTCAAGCTCAACCTCTCCGCGCCGGCGAGCGCGACGATAGCGACGGCCACGGGCACCTGCACCATCAACGACAACGACCCGCCGCCTTCCATCGCCATCGGCAACAAGACAGTGACGGAGCCAGACGCGGGGACAGTCAACGCCGTCTTCACCGTGACGCTCTCGGCCGCGAGCAACCAGACCGTCACCGTCAAGTACGCGACCGCTAACGGCACGGCCACGGCCCCCGGCGACTACACGGCCCTGGCGTTGACGACGCTCACCTTCACGCCGGGTCAGACCAGCAAGTCCGTGACGGTGCAGGTCAGGGGCGATGTCATCAAGGAGGCCAACGAGACCTTCTTCGTCAACCTGAGCGCGGCCACGAACGCCACCATCTCGGACGCGCAGGGGCTAGGCACCATCACCAACGACGACTAGCAAGACGGCTGGAAATCGGCTGCTCGTCTTTGAAGGCGCGCCGCTCAAAATGAGACGGGGCCGGGATTGCAATCCCGGCCCCGTCTCGTTGCCTCTTGTTATTCCTACCCGTTCTTACTTCGAGCCCCCTGCCCGGCACTCGCGCACCGACGCGCGCGTGACGACGACCGGCTTGGCGGGCTTTTCGTTTTCGGCCTCGGCCTGGTTGATGGCGTCCACCACCTCCATGCCGCCTGTGACGCGGCCGAAGGCAGAGAACTTGCCGTCGAGTTGCGCGGCCGAATTGACGAGGATGAAGAAGTGCGTGGTCGCGCTGTTCGGCTCGTCCGGCCGTGCCATCGAGACGATGCCGCGCTCGTGCTTGATGAGGCTCGGCTCGTCCGGGATTTTGCGCGCCGCCCGCTTCGACAGCTCCAAACTCCACTTCTGCCCGGTCGAGAGGTTGCCGCCCTGCACGACGAAGCCCTTGACGATGCGGCTGAACGTGGTCGTGTCGAAAGCCCCCGTCGCCGCGAGGTTGAGAAAGTTGCGCACGCTCTCGGGCGCGTGCTCAGGCAGCATCTCCATCTCTATCACGCCGGCCTCAGTCTCCAGCCGCACGCACTGCGCCGCCATCTTCTCCACGCTCGCGTCGTCGAACGGCTCGGCCGCGACCGTCTGCTGGGCCGCGGGCCGCTCGTTCTTCTTCGGCGGCCCCTCGGCCTTCTGCGGCGCGGCCGGAGTCTGCTTCGGCCGCGGCGTCGCCTCCTGTGCCAGGACCGTCGAAGCAATCGCTAAAGTTAAAAACAGGCTCGCCAGTAAAAATCTCCCGCGGCTCACTTTTACAATCCTTTCTCCGCCATCTCTATCGCGCGCAGCAGCGCCCGCGCCTTGTTGATCGTCTCCTCGTACTCGCGCTCGGGCACGGAGTCGGCCACTATCCCCGCGCCCGCCTGGACGTAGGCGCGGCCGCCGCGCATCACGATTGTGCGAATCGCGATGCAGGAGTCAAGGTTCTGCGCGTAGTCCATGTAGAGGACCGCGCCCGCGTAGACGCCGCGCGCGCCCCCCTCCAGCTCGCGTATGAGCTGCATGGCGCGCACCTTCGGCGCGCCCGTCACAGTCCCCGCAGGGAAGCACGAGGCCAGCGCGTCGAAGCGGTCCAAATCGTCGCGCAGCCGACCGCGCAACCCCGTGACCAGGTGCTGCACGTGCGAGTAGCGCTCGATGGTCATCAGTTCCTCGACCTCGACGGAGCCGTAATCGCTGACGCGTCCCAGGTCGTTGCGCCCGAGGTCGACCAGCATCATGTGCTCGGCCACCTCCTTCTCGTCGGCCCGCATCTCCTCGCCGAGCAGCCAGTCTTCTGTCTCCGTCGCGCCGCGCCTTCGCGTGCCCGCGATGGGGCGGTAGTCCAGGCGCTGCCCGCGACAGCGGACGAGCATCTCGGGCGACGCGCCTATGACGGACTCCTCGCCGAGCCGGAAAAAGTACATGTAGGGCGACGGGTTCGTCGCGCGCAGGGCGCGGTAAATCTGCACCGGGTCGGCCGAGACCTTCTTGCCGAAGCGCTGCGAGAGCACGACCTGGAAGATGTCGCCCGCGGCGATGTGTTCCTGGGCGCGGCGCACGGCCTCCTCGAAATCCTTGCGCGCCCAGTTCGACTCGAACACGGCATCGGCCTCGGCCCCGCCGCGCGCGGCGGGCACGGCGGCCTCGCCCTTCAGCAGCAACTCTTCCACGCGCGCGGTCTCTTCGACCGCCTGCTCGTAGAGCCAGCGCAGGCGCTCGTGGCTGCCTTCGGCCTCTTCGGTGAGGACGACGGAAGTTATCTCCACGCGCTGGCGCACGCGGTCGAAGGCGAGCACCGTGCGGTAGAACATCCAGACGGCGTCGTCCACCTCCATGCTCTCGTCGCTGTCGGAACCGAGCACGGGCTCGAACCAGCGCGCCGCCTCGTAGGCGAGGTAGCCGACCGCGCCGCCGGCCAGCGGGGCGAGACCCGTGCGCCGGGCCAATTCCCGGTCCCTGAAATACTCGCGCGCGAAGGCGGTCGCGCGCACTCCCTTGAGCATCTCCCACTTGCCGCCGCGCTGCACGAGCGTGTCGTCGCCGCACCCGCGCACGACCATCTCCGGGTTCGCGCCGAGGAAGGAGTAGCGCGCGACGCGCTCGCCGCCCTCCACGGATTCGAGCAGGAAGGCGTAGGGCGCTCCGGCGGCCACGCGCAGGAAAGCCCCGACCGGCGTCTGCAAGTCCGCGAGCACGCTCCGCACGACCGGCACGACGTTGCCGCGCCGCGCCTCGCGCAGGAAATCGTCAAAGGTTGCGGGCTGTAGGTCGAGCATAAAAATAATGATGAATGCGGAATGCGGAATGATGAGTTAAAGTCAAAGGCTTTTTATACACCATTCATCATTCCGCATTGCCTGCTTTATCCTAGCGAACTCGGGGCGCTTAATCCATCCCGCGGTCCGAAAACTGTTCCCGGCCCACAAAATTTTCTTACAATTATTCCGAGAATCGTTTCCGAACCTTTCCCGCGTCCGAGGGGTCTTTACCAGTGGACGGTTGATATGACGAGTCCGAGCGAGGAAGCGTGGTGGGTCTTGCGCGCGCAGGCGGGGGACAGGGAGGCCCTGGACGCGCTGCTGAAGGCCGTGCAGGGGCCGCTCTACCGCTACGTGCTCAGGCTGGCCGACGACCCCGCGCTCGCCGAAGACATCTTGCAGGAAGTCTTCTTGCGCATCTACCGCAAGATCAAATGGCTCGAAGCGCCGGAGCTGTTCCGCCACTGGGCCTACCGCATCGCGTCGCGCGAGACGTTCCGCAGACTCAGGCAGGAGAGGCGCTGGGCCGAGCAGGTCAGGGACGAAGCGCTCCTGGAAACGATAGAGGCCCCGCAGCCGGAGGCCTCGCGCGTGGAGATGGGCGAACTGGCACAATTCATCTCGCGCGTCTCGCCCGCGGCCCGCGCCGTCATCGTCCTGCACTACTACGACGAGATGCCGCTCGCAGAGATTGCGGACGTGCTCGGCGTGGCGCTCGGGACGGTCAAGTCCCGCCTCGCCTACGGGCTCGAAAGCCTGCGCCGCGCGCTCGGCGAACAGAGGGGCAAGTCTTGAGCGGAGGAGGTTGAGATGAGGAAATGGGAGAAGGTTGACGTCACTCTGACGGACGAAGAGCGCCGTAGTTTCAGGAGCGCCATAATCATCTTCGCGATCATAGAGTCGCTGGTGCTCATCCCTTACATGCTCTACACAATGTTTCGCTGAGGGGTGAGAGTTCGGCAAACATTCATCCCACCGAACGGAGGTCTTTATGCCCGAGAACAGAAACATAGACGAGGTCCGCGGCTCGGTGCTCGACCGCATAGAGCGCAGCGAGCGCCACTACAGGACGGCCTTCGTGGGGGCCGCCGTAGTCGAGGCGGCATTCCTGGCCGGCTTCCTCTTCCTCGCGGATTTGTCCAACCGGACGCACGTCCTGCTGCTCATCGCGACCGTCGCCATCTACACGCTGCTCGGCCTCAGCCTGATGGCCCTCGGCAACTACATCAACCGCAGCACGCTCCGCGTCCTCAAGGCCGTCGAGCTGCTCGCGAACAAAATAAACTAAGGGCCAAAGTCAAGAAACTGTGTTCCTGACTTCGGCCCCTGGACTTCGGACTTCGTTTCAGAGCATCCGGCTGGCGGAGAGCCATTGGCCGCCGTCGATGACGATAATCGCGCCGTTGATGAAGCTGGCGGCGTCGGAGCAGAGGAAGACGGCCGCCTGCTCTATGTCGCGTATGCGGCCGAAGCGGCCGAGCGGGACGTTGCGCCTGAGCTTCTCTTTGACTTCCGCTGGGACTAGACGCGACATCCCTTCCGTGTCCTCTATGGGGCCGGGCGCGATGGCGTTCGAGCGTATGCCGTAGCGCCCCCACTCGACGGCGAGCTGGCGCGTCAGCGCGTCAACGCCGGCCTTCGCCGCAGAAACGTGCAACTGCATAGGCGTGCCGACGTAATGGAGCGTCGCGCTGATGTTGAGAATCTGCCCGCGCTCTTTTTTCAACTCCGCGAAGGCCGCGCGGCAGACGTTGAACGTCCCCTTCAGGTCTATGTCCACGACCGTGCCGAACCCGTTCGGCGACAACTCCTCTGCCGCGCACAGAAAGTTTCCCGCCGCCCCGTTGACGACGATGTCTAGTTTGCCGAACTGCTCGACGGTCGCCGCGACCGCGCGCTCCACCTCCTCCATCTTCCGCACGTCCGCCGCGACCGCGACGGCCTCGCCGCCGCCCGCGCGAATCCTCTCGGCCGCCGGCTCAAGGTGTTCGAGCTTGCGACTGACGAGCGCCACTCGCGCGCCCGCCTCCGCCAGCGCACGCGCCACGCCGCCCGTAATCCCCGTCCCCCCGCCCGTCACCAGCGCGACGCGGCCCGCCAGCAATCCTTCGACAAATGTTTTTTCGCTCATAATCAGTAGTCAGTAATCAGTAGTCAGTAGTCAGTAAAAGCTTTCGGCTGATGACTGATTACTGACTACTGATTACTGCTTTCGCTTTTCAGCTCCCAGAAATGTAAGGGCGCGACTGGACGATGTAGATTTGACCTTTCATGTAGGCCCACTCGATGTCCTGGTCGCGGCCGCCGAAGACCTTATTCTTGATTCGGTCGGCGGCGCTGACGAGGCGGCGTATCACTTCGTCTGTCAGCACTGCGCGCCCGCCCTCTATGGGGACCTCCTTGATCCCGCCCTTCTCGTCGAAGGTCAGCAGGCTGTCCTCGGCCGAGCGCGTCAAGACCTGCACGCTCTCCCCGCGCGGACGGTAGAGAATCTGCTCGGCGATCTTCTTGCCCTCCACGACCTTGATGCCGAGGCCGCGCTTGGCGCTGATGTAGATCGCGCCGCGGTTGTCGCGGTCGTAAGGGTCCGTCGTAATCATCACGCCCGAGCTTTCCGAGTTGACGCCCTCCTGGATGAGCACGGCCATGTAGATTTTCGAGTGGTCTACGTTGGCGCGCTCGCGGGCCTCGTACGCCTCGAAATTCCAGAGCGAGGCCCAGACGGTCTTGACGGCTTCGACGAGCGCCTCGCCGCCTTTAACATTTGGCACAGTCGTGTAGAGACCCGCGCCGCTGAAGTTCGGCAGGTCTTCCGAGTTCGAGGAGCTGCGGACGAAGAGGCCCTTGTCGGCGTACTCGGCGGCGACGCGCCGCAGGATTTCGGCGCGCAGCTTGTCGTTGAGCTTGCCCTTCTGTATGCGCTCGCGCATCGCTGCCAGCCGCTCGCGCCTGTAGGCCGGGTCGTGGACGAACTTCTGGTCGTTCATCATCTCGAAGATGGCCTCTTCGAGATCGTTCTCCTTGATGAACTGGTCGTAGTAGAAGAAAGGGACGGTGAACCCGCCGGGCACCGCGAGCCCCGGCAGCCGCGCGTTCATCACCGCGCCGAGGTTGGCCGACTTGCCGCCGTAGCTGATGCTGTCCTTGGCGCGCTGCTCTCTCAGGGACGCGAGCCGCGTGGTCCCGAGATTGGCGCGCGGCTTCATCACGTTGAGCCGCTCCTTGAGCCGCCGCTGGTACTCGTCAATCTGCTTGAGGTCGGCGCGCTTGATCGAATACTTGTCGCGCATCGTCTCGAAACTGACCCACCAGCCGTCGAACTCTTTGAGGAGCTGGTGCGCGTCCTTGATGTAGGCGTTCGGGATGCCCCAGCCCTTCGCGAGCAGGTTGATGTGCGAGAGCGGCGTCGAGGGCTTCGTCGTGATGATGCCCGCGACCGGCGGGAGGTTGACGGGCACTTCGTTGAGGATGAGGATTTCGTTGAAACCTATCTCGACGTGCTCGTCCAGCTTCTCGACGATGTGAATCCGGCCCAGGCCCTTCGCCACGTTCAGCGGCTGGTACTCCTGCTCCTTCGAGATGTCGCTTTGCAGGACGCGCGGGAGGTCCGCGAGCGCGTTGGTGGCATCCTCCTGGCGGAGCGAGTTCGGCTTGTAGGCGACCGCCTCGAAGAAGCTCTTGCTGATCACGTCGTAGGTCAGCTTTATCTGGTCCGCCGGAATCAAATCGCCCTCCCAGAACTCGAACGTCCAGCGCTTGATCGGCGTCTGGTAGGCGAGCGTGCCGAGGATGAAGCGGCGGTTCGGCTTCAGGTAGTTGTTCTCGAAAAACTCCTGGCCGCGCTCCAGCGAGAGGTAGTTGGCGTTGACGAAATCTTTGTGGAAGGCGTAGCGCCTGGCGTTGGCGTAATAAATCCTGTTCTTGTCCTTGCGGTCTATGACGAAGATGACGTGCGGGAGCGGGTAGGGGGTGTCCGCGTCGTAGGTGCGCGCGAGCGAGTCGAACTCGGCGCGCGAAGTGATTGACGACAGGTAACGCTTGTCGGGCGACTGCGCGCTCGTTTCGACGGCGCTGCCCAGCGCGGCGAGGGCTAAGATGAAAAGCGCGGCGGCTGCCCTCTGAATCTTGACGAAGCTCATACGGACCTCTCTCCCTTAATCAACTCGGCGCTCTCGCGCCGGAGCAATTCTACCAGATCGTGGATGTGGCGGCGCTCCGTCAGGAAGCTGTTGACGTTGACGCGCAGCGCCCGGCGGCCCTTGAGCACGGTGGTTGAGAGCCAGGCTTCGCGGCTCTGCTCGACGCGCTGCTGCAAGGCGCGCTGCAAGGCGTCCTCAGCCTCGCCGTCACGGCCGCGGACTTTTTCGGGGAGAAAGCGGAAGCAGCAGACGGCCGTCTCGACGCGGCCCACGCGCTCGAAGTCCGGCAACTCGTCCAGGAGCGCGGCGAAGTGGTGCGTCAACTCTATCTGCCGCTCGACGATTCGAGCGTAGCCGCGCGTGCCCATGAACTTGAGCGCCATCCAGATTTTGAGCGCGTTGAAGCGGCGCGAGCCTAGCTGCCCGTAGCGGAAGAAGTCGTACTCCTGGTCGGCCCCCTTCATGCTCTCGCGCTGCTCGCTCAGATACTCCGGCGTGATGTCGAAGGCGTCTCGCAGGACGCGCCCGCCCCCGCGAACCAGCGTCGCGCCGCAGGCGAACGGCACGAACATCCACTTGTGCGGGTCAATCGTTATCGAGTCCGCGCGCTCTATCCCGCGCAGGAGATGCCTGTGCCTGTCGGAGAAGGCGAGCGCGCCGCCGTAGGCCGCGTCGACGTGGAACCAGCAGTCGTACTCGCGCGCGATTTGCGCCAACTCTTCGAGCGGGTCAACGACGCCGGTCGAGGTCGCGCCGGCCGCGCCCGCCACACAACAGGGAGTCCGGCCCGCGCGCCTGTCCTCCTCAATCGCCTCGCGCAGGAGGTCCGTGCGGATGTGAAAGAATTCGTCCGTCTCTATCTTGCGCAGGTTCCCCCGCCCCAGGCCCAGAATGTCCACGCTCTTTTCGAGAGAATAGTGACACTGCTCCGAGGCGTAGACGACGAGGTCGCCCGCGGCGGCGCGCACGCCACGGTCGCGCACGTCCGCGTGAGCACGGTCGCGCGCGCACTTCAACCCGATGAGATTGGCCTCGGAGCCGCCGCTCGCGAGCGTCCCGAAGCTGCCGCCGTCGTAGCCTAGAAGCTCGCAGAGCCAGCGTACGACGCGCGCCTCGACGACGCTGGCCGAGGGCGAGTTGCGCCAGGCCGCGCCGTTCTGGTTGATGGCCGAGGCGAGAGCGTCGGCCCAGACGCCAATCGGAAGGGGCGTGGGGTTGAAGAGGCCGTAATAGCGCGGGCTCGGAATCTGCATCGCGTGCGGCGCGATGTCCGCCTGAAACCGGGCCAATATTTCCTCGGCGGGGATTCCCTCCGCCGGCAGCGGCTCGTCAAAAATCTTTTCCAGGTCGCCGGGCGTCGCGTCGGACGTGACGGGCAACGCGTCTAACTGGCGCGCGTACTCCGTGATGATTTCCGTGACGGCGCGGCCCAGCCGCTCATGCTCAGCGCTGAAAGAATTCTGCTCGCTCATAGTCTTCTTGCCGCACTTCTAGCACGCTTTAGAAGCGCGTGGCAACTTCAGGCACGGCGGCAAAAAAATCCTGCGCGCCCCCCGGAAAGGACGGCGCGCAGGATTTTCTCCAGCCCGAGCGGCTGAGGCTTACTGGACGATCTGGAAGGAGATCGTGTTGGTTTTCGTGATGCGACCCACCCCTTGCGGATGATACCAGAGAGTGAGCTGGTATCGACCGGGCTCAAGGTTGCCGTACCACTCGCTCAGGTCGAGGCGGCTGACGGTCGCCGATTGACGGGGCGCTAACGGATCGCGCACAGACCTGCCGCCGGACGGCCCCTCCACGTCTTTGTTAGCGATGGCGGCATCCACCTCCGGGAGAAAGGGGACTTGCTGTCCGTCCTTCACCAGCTTGAGGCGGTGCTGGTACTTGGTGTCGCCCTCGAAGATAGTGACCGGCTGATCCGAATCGTTGAACATCGTCAGTTGGACGACGACCTTCTCTCCGACGTGATAATTCTTGGTCGGAGTGATGCCGTCAGCGCTGACCGGCGTGATGGTCAGCTTGACATCGCGCTGCTCTTTCGCGGGGGAGCCGGCCGCGCCGTTGCCCCGCGTTCCCCTCGCGCGGATTTGCTGGTTAAAGAGCGCCAGCGCGGCCACGGCCAGGACTAAGGCCGGGACGAAGATTCGCACAAACATCTTTTTTCTCTCTTTCGTTGTCGGGAGCCCTGCGCGCTCCCGCGTCTCTTGATTCTTTTTAATCATCATGATGCCCTCCGTGCGAGCGCCGCCCGCGTTTCTCGCGGGCGGCCCCACTCGTTTAGTAGGTGTACGGGTAGTCGCCCATGCACTTCCAGTTGTTACAGACGTTGAAGCACTGGCAGGTGCTGGGGTCCCAATCGCCCAGGCGGTCGTAACAGTTCTGTTCCGCCCACGGGTCGCACGAGCTGCTTGAGACCACGTCAATCAGCAGGTTCGGCGTGTAATCGCCGAACCACTCGACGCCCTCCTGCAACATACGCCACTGGAAGTTGTACGTGCCCGGGAAGGAGGGCGCGGTGACGTAGAAGTTGAAGGTGTGGCTGGAGCCGGGGGGAACGGCGACGCCGTCGGGCACGTTGACGCGGCCCGTGCCCCACGTCCCGTTGTCCTGCGGGTTCTGCGAGCCCAGCTTGTAGCCTTCATTGATTGTCCACGTCGCCGAGCCGTTGTTGGTCATCGTGACGGAGACGTTGTAGACCTGGCCCGCCTCCATCGTCGTCGTGACCGCCTGCGAGCCGAAACCGGCGGCCCTCGGCGGCGCTCCCGGCGCCGGTGTCGTCGTGCCGCAGCTCTTATACTCCAGTTCCTGAACCCTGCCCTGGTAAGCCCTGATCTCGGACACGCTGTTCTTGACCTCCGTGATGGCCGTGCCCGTGATGGACTTCTGGGCGGTCGGGATGGATTGGCTCGCGTCGATCAGGTGGTTCCCGCCCGCGGCGTTGTAGGTCGCGTGACCCTGCCAGTTCCACGCCATCTTCCCGATCACCCGCTGCCTGCGCGGCTTCGCCGGGTCGTCGCCGGTGTAGTAGACCACGTAAGTCTCGAAGGCATCGTTCCTGAAGTAGTCTTTGACGGTGAGAATGGTTTCGCTCGGCGTGTCGTTGGCGCCGATGCTGGCCGCCCCCGTGCTGTAGTCGAAAGTAGCGGTGGCGCTGAGGCCGCCGTAGGGGCCGCCGCCCGCCTTATAGGGGTCTGCATCGTCAAGCATCCAGCCCGTGTCGGTTTTGTCTGGGGCCGTCCGCCCGGTGCGACACTGGATCGTGCCGCCGTGTTCGGGCCGCAGCTCCCGCTTGGTGTACGAGCTGGCGATCTGGACGTACTTCAAGCCTCCCCCGCTCGACAGCAGGAAAGTCGAGCTCTTCGCCTTCGCGGCGAATTGGATGCCCGAATTCTGGTGTGTGGTGCCGCAGCCGAGGGTGATGGACGGCCTGGTGGAGTCAAAGCACATCCCCGCCGCGTTGACCTGCGGGGTCAGCTCGGTCGCCGTAAAGCTGTCGAGCGTGGGCACGATCACGTTGACGTTAAGGTTAGCGGATTTCTTCGTCCCTGCGCTGTTGGTGAATTCCACCTTCACGGTGTAGCTGCCCTCCTTCGTCCAGCGGAGGCCGATGGTCGAAGAGGTGGTCGAGCCGGACGTGACCTCCTTGTCCCCCGAGATCGTCCAGACGTAACCGCCCGCCGTGTTTGACGGCTTGACCCTCGCTTCGAGGACCACGTCGGCGTCGAGCAGCGCGGTCTTGGTCACGTTCTCAAACATCTCCACGTCATGTGTCTTGTCGGCGATGGCGACCGTGAAGTCCTCCTGACACGGGCCCGTCGAAGATTCCGCCATCGAGTCGAAAGCGTCGGCGGACTTGGCGCTGGTTTGCAGCGGACAACTGTCGGGCGGCGTCACGATGCCGACCCCCGTCGTCCCCAGATAAAAGGTCCTTTCGGGGACGTAGCCGCCGTAATAATTGCCCCACCACCAGTAGGGAGAGCCGTAGTTGCCGCCCCCGAAGAAGCTGTAGCCCCAGGGGTCGTACCAGTAGTCCGCCGTGCAGTTGGAGTAGTAATATTCGTCGCAGACGACGACGCTCGTGCTCCAGTAAGCGATCACGTAGTGGTCGCTGATTACGTCATACTCCGTGTTGGGCAGCGCGCCGTACTTGTAGGTGTAGACTTCGGCGTCAATGAAGGACTCGTAGCCCCTGCTGGAACCCGAATCAATGGGCCAGTAGTTGTACTGGTCATACATGAACCCTTCGACGTACGGGTCGTAGTAGTAGCCCGCGTAGTAATCCACCTCGGTCGCGGAGTAGCCGTAGACCGTCTGGGTCTGGTCGTCGTAGGCGATGGCCGAGATGCCGTAGGCGTACTGCGCCTGGGCCTGCTGCGCGACGAGCACCAGGGACAGCACGGCGAAAGCGATAGCGCAAAGTGTTGATCTTTTCATTTCTTTATAGTCCTTTCACCTGAAGCTCCGGCTACTTCGTGGCCTGCCCCTTCTGTCGCGGCCCCCTGGTGGTTTCCGGCGCGCCCGGGAACTCGGGTCGCCCACGGTCGAAGCGGACTGGCTTCATCCGCTTCGCGATGTGCTGCTGGACAAACTCGTCGAAGCGTTTGAATTCCGGCCCGCCGAAAGCATTCTCCAAGTCCTTTTTTCCTTGAAGAATGAGCTGGGTGCGCCTGGCCGCGAGGTCTCTGAGTTCGGCGGGCGGCTGGGGGGGCGTCTGGCCCCGAGCAATTTTTCCGAGTGGATGCCTGGCCCTCTCGTCGTTAATGATCTTCCTCGCCTGCCTGTCGAGCTTCGCCACTTCCGCATCAACCGCGGAAGCGATCTTGTCCAGAACCTTGTCCTGCTTGTCTTCGAGCTTGGCCTGTCGTTTGTAGAAGGAGCGCAGGTGTGCCCCGTTCTTCCCCTGGCGCTCCATCTCGTCGGCCTTCGCCTTGAGGGCCGCGTAGTGATGGAAGAGCTGCCTGTAAACGGCGAATTGGGGGATCGAGCCGGCGGGCATCCTGGACGGGTCCTCGCCTTGAGGCGGCACGGCCTGCCCCTGCGACTGGCCCTCTCCTTGCGACGGGCCGGGGCTGTTAACTGAATTTGATACGGGCAGGTCCGCTCCCGCCTGCCCCGATAACGGATTCGCCCTGAAGCCCAACTGCTTGCCCAGGGCCAGCGCGGTCGTCGCCAGAACCAGCAGGCACAGGACGACTGTCATTCTTCTCTTAATCATGGTGAACTCCTAAAGTGATTGAAAGGCTCTCCCCGGACGACGGCTGTCTCGCGCGCGCCGGGAAGCGCCTGTCTGTTAAGTTGAAGAAACCCGAAGGAAGCTCGCGCGCGATGCGGGGCTGAAGTCGCGCGCCGGGGACACGTCCCCGCGAGAGTGTGCGCTCTACCGAGAGGCGCGCATCGCGGTCGCCGGGCTTCCGACGATTGAGGTTGAGTCGCCGCGACACTTTGCGCTAAGATGTGTGTTGTCCAGACAACGCATCTTCTGCGCTAAAGATAGCCGCGGAAGTTGTCTTGTTTAATGAGCCCTATCATTTACTTCGCCGTTGATGATAGGGCTCAAGCACTTTTCGTCTCCGCCAGCGTCCGGCGGAGGGTCTGCGAGAGCATCGCCGGCCCCGGCCCGCCATGTCGCTAGTGATTTGAGCTGCTTGGTAATCGTGTGGCGCGTGGGGCGCGGGGAGAGCGCCCAGACGCGGCGTCGTGCCTGCTCGCAGGCACGACGAAAGTGATCGAACGGCGGCTAAAATATAGGAGGGCGGCGTGAGTGTCTGTTACGTTCGTAACACTCGCGGATTTTTTTTGGCGTCAGGCCGCGCGCAGGTAGTTGATCCCGGCCGTCACGACTTTGTAGCACTCGCACGCGCACATCTCCAGCCGCGTGCGGTCGAGGATGACAATGCTGCCGCGAGCGTGTTGGATGAGCCCGGCCCGCTTGAGGGTGCCGACGGTCAGACTCACGCGCGAACGCGGCGCGCCGAGCATGTGTGAGAGCGCCTCCTGCGTCAGGTCAATCCTGTCGGAGTTGATACGGTCTCTGCTAATCAGCAGCCACCGGCACAGTCTCTGCTCGATGGTGTGAAAACGGTTGCAGGAGGCCGACTGGGATATTTGGAGGATGAGCAGGTGTATGTAGCGCAGCACCAGCGCCTGGAGCGGGCCGCCGCGCTGAAACTCTCGCCTCAGGACCTCCGCGCGGAGCCGCAGGGCCGCGCCGGGCAGTTGCACCATGACGCGGTACGGGGCCGCGTCCACGCCCAGGATGATCGGGACGCCGAGCATGCCCTCGTTGCCGACCATGCTAACCTCGGTCGTCGCGCCGTTCTGCGCAATCGAAAGCAGGGAGACCATCCCGTTCGTCACGAAATACGCCTGGCGCACCGGATCGCCGAACTCGTAGAGGACTTTGCTGCGGGCGAGGTGCGTCGGCTCAAGCTGCGCGAAGAGGTGAGCGTACTCTTGCCTGGGTAAGGCGGCCAGAATCTTGTTGACCGCCGGGAAGCGGGATTCTTTTTGTGAAGGCATGAGGAGTCTCCTTGCTTTGTCGTTTCGCTACGAGGGAGACTTGAAAAAAAGGAACCCTCCCGGGTGAGATTCTTATACTGGCCTTGAACTTTCGGGAGAACAACCGTGAAGCGAGCGCGCCTCAGTATAGCAGAGACGCGCGCGCGGAAGTATCGGTAAAGTTGCGCCCGGCCCGAGAACGGCCCGCGCGCCGTTATACTGAGGAATGACCGCCCTCTCCGAAACTTCAAAGGAACTGAGGGAAGCGCTCGTGGGCCGCGCCCCGCGATACGGGGTGCGGCTGGACGACGCGGCGCTGGCAGCCCTGCTCGGATACTTCGAGCTGGTCAACTCATGGAACGCGCGGCTGCACCTGGTCGCGCCGTGCCCGCCGGCGGAGTTCGCGACGCGCCACGTCCTCGAATCGCTGCTGGCATTGGCACACATCGCAGAGGGCGCGCACGTCGCGGACGTTGGGTCCGGCGCTGGCCTCCCCGTCATCCCCTGCCTGATAGCGCGCCCGGACCTGCGCGCCACGCTCATCGAATCGTCGCCGAAGAAAGCAGTCTTCCTGCGCGAAGCCCTCCGCCGCGTGGGCGCGCAGGAGAGGGCCGCAGTCGTCGCCGCGCGCTTCGAGAAGACGGACGCGCCCGACGTTTCTCACGTCACCTGCCGCGCGCTGGACCGTTTCACAGAGCTACTCCCCGAACTGGTCGCGTGGTCCCCGCCGCTGAGCACGCTGCTCCTCTTCGGCGGCGAATCCCTGCGCGAACAACTCGACAAGTCCGGGCTCATTTACCAAGCCCAACACATCCCCGAGTCCGACCGCCGCTTCCTCTTCATCGCTAACAAAGACTCTAAAGTCCGAAGTCCGAAGTCAAACTAAACTTCTTGACTTCGGACTTCGGACTTCGGACTGACGCACTAATTTTTTTTACCGGACCACGTCGAGCCCTATCATCTGCTGGCCCGCGATGACGAACTCGGCGGGCGGCAGCTCCTTCTCGTAAATCGGCGAGAGCACGGTCGGCGTGAACCCGCCCGTCGTGCGGTCCGAGTTGAGCGTGGCGAGGACCGAGGGCGGCAGGTTCGGCAGCTCGCTCGTGCCTATGACCGCGCCCGGCGTGATGCGGAAGAGCTTGACGTAAAGCCGGTCGCTCTTCTTCACCTTGTTGATCGCGCCGACGAGCTGGCTCAAGTCCTGCGGGACGAAAGCCTGCGCGGCCGAGCCCTGCTGCAAGGCGCTGCCGTCGCCGACGAAGACCAGGAGTTGGCCCAGAGGCACGTCGCGCGGAATCTGCACGGGGATGCGCTGGACGAACTGCTTGCCCGACTCCGTCCGCACGTAAGCCTGAATCTCCACGTTGTCGCCGCGGCCCGCCTCCGTGCGGTCGAGCGAGATGCGTTCGAGGGAGGCCGCGTACTTCGTCTCCGAAGAGGTGATGTCGAGCGTGACGCCGCCGATCTGGACGTTCTCAAACCCGCTCGTCAAAAGCGCGTTGACGGGCACGGCGACGGAGCCCGCGGCCATCATCGGCGCGTTCGCGGCCGAGAACCTGCGGTCGACCAGGATGGGGTCGTGGCCCACCACGTCTATCTTGCCGTTGATGCTGATGGTCGCGTCGCCCACGCTGCGCTCGGTCGAGGTGATGGTGCTGAAGACCGTCAGGTTCAGGAGGAGCGGCGTCAGGAAAGAGTCGTTCGCCACCTCGTAAGAGTAGGTCTCCGTGCGGTCGCGGCTCGTGCGGAGGTTGATCTTGACGGGAATCATCTTCGGGGCCTGGCCCAGTTTGCCGTAGATGCCGGTGGCGCGGTCCTGCGAGATGTTGCCGACCATCTGGCCCGGGACGGCGAGCTTGAACGAGTTGTTCGCGTTCGGGATGACGGTCACGACCGAGGCTTCGGTCATGGGCATGTCGCTCGCGCCGAGGCTCAGGAACGGGTGGCCGAAGGCGTAAATCTTGTCGCCGTCGCGCATCGTCACGGTGCCGGAGGCGGCAATCGAGTAGTCGCCGCGCACGAGCTGCACGCTGACGGAGGTTCCGGGCGCGAGCGTCTTTTCGGTGGCGGGGGCGAGGCGCGTGATGGCCGCCGCGCCGCCGACGCCCGAGACGGGCAGCAGGCCGTTGGCCTGTAGCTGCGGCGCGTAGAGCGCGAGCGCCTCCTGCGAGACGCCGCCGAAGACGACGGGCGTGGCGATGGGCTGCAACTGCTGGCCCAAAAGCGAGACGAGCGGCGAGTTAACCGCGACCGGCGCGACGAACGCCGCGCCCGTGACGGCCGGCTTCGGCAGCTTCGGCTTCCAGTCCGTAGAGGCCAGTTCCGTGAAGGAGAAGGCGCGCGGCTCAGAGTTCCCGCCCGTGTTGCGCTCGCCGCCGCCTCGCTCGAAGATGTCTATCATCTGCTTGATCGGCGTGATGCCCGCAATCGGCTCCTTCGAGAAGGGGAAGCTGAAGGCGATGGCCCCGATGAGGCGGCCGTCGATGTAGACGGGCGAGCCGGACATGCCGCCGAAGACGCCCGTGCGCTCGGCGAGCGGCCCCGTCAGGCGCGCGATGATGGCGCTCTGGCGCGGGGCCGGGAAGCCCGGCAGCACGCCGAGGATTTCGACGCCGAACTCTTCGGGCTCAGTCCCGCTGAAGACCGTGCGGCCCACGCCCTTCATCCCAGGCCTGATCTCTTCGAGGGGGAAAAGCTGCGGCCCGCCGGCGCTCGTCGCGCTGACCGCGGCCTGCTGGGCAGAGACTGTGGAGAGCGAGAGCGCGGCCAGAAGGGCCAGGCCGAGAGTCGCTGCGAAAATTCTTTTCATTAAGCTACCTCTGGAAACTGGAAACGACGAAGGTACGGGCCGGGCCTCCTCGTCCGAATGGTAAGGACGCCCCCGGCGGCCGGGCGAGGGCGATTGAATAGGGGGAACCAGGGCCGCTTTCACCACGTGCGACTATAACTTTAGTCGGCGACGGGTGACAAGGGGAAAGGCAGCGATGAATGCGGAGTGTTGAATGATGAATGAAAAGCATTTAATTCATCATTCCGCGTTCATCACTCGCCATCGTTTCCCTTGCCTCCGCTCGCGGCGCGTGATAACGTGCGCCTTACGAGGTCAGCTATTACCCGCGCACAATCTGATGAGATAAAGCGGCCGCCGGTTGGACGCTTTTCCTGAAGTATTATCGGCTGCTCTTTCAAAGGCGAGGGGGCGGCGGGGCCGCTGCGCGAGATGCAGGATGTCGAGGGATTTATTCTAATCGGCGGCGCTTCGAGCCGCATGGGGCGCGACAAGGCGCGCCTCACTCTCGGCGGGCTGGACTTCGTCGAGCGCATACGCGACGCGCTCGCGGCCCTGACGGCGCGCGTCACGCTGGTCGGGCCGGCCGAGAGGTGCGCCGCGTGGCCGCGGCTGCCTTCTGTGCCAGATTTTTATGTAGAATGGGGCGCGCTCGGCGGGCTCCACGCGGCGCTCGCGGGAGCCCGCGTAGAGTGGGCCGTCGTGGTCGCCTGCGACCTGCCGTTCGTCACCGGAGAGCTTTTCGTGCGGCTCGCCTCCTTTCGGGAAAACTTTGACGCCGTGGTTCCCGTACAACGGGACGGCCGCTGGCAGCCGCTCTGCGCGCTCTACCGCGCCCGCGAGGCGGGCCCGCTCGCCGCCGAGCTGATCGCCGCGGGCGAACGCCGCCCGCGCGCCCTGCTTGACCGGTTGCGCACGCGCCGGGTCGCCTTCGACGAACTCAGCGATTTACGCGGCGCAGACCTTTTTTTCACCAACGTCAACACCCCCGAAGACTACGCGCACGCACGCGAAAAGGAGGAAAGAAAGTGATGAGTACTGAGTAAGAATGCGCTTTCACTCAGTACTCATCACTGACCGTGATGTCGCCTCGCCGGATGCCAGGTAAGAAGCTGCTGAAGATGCTCCTGCCGATTGCGGGGGTGCTGCTGCTGGCGGTCGCCCTCGTGATGGGGTGGCTGGTCTACAAGGTGACGCGGCCGCCCGCGCAGGACTACCTCGTCACGCCCGAGACCTTCACGCTCTTGAGCGAGCGGGGCTTGAAGGCGACGAACGAGGAGTGGGCGAACCGCGACGGGACGCGCGCGCGCGGCTGGCTCCTGCGCGGGGCCGAGGGCGCGCCGGCCGTCATCCTCCTGCACCGCTATGGCGCGAACCGCTCCTGGCTCCTCAACCTCGGCGTCAAGCTCAACGAGACGACCAACTTCACCGTGCTCTGGCCCGACCTGCGCGGCCACGGCGTCAACCCGCCCGTCGCCTGGACTTCCTTCGGCGGGACCGAGACCGAAGACATCACCGCTGCCCTCGATTACCTGCGCTCGCTGAAGACGCCGCAGGGCGGCCCGCTCGTCGGCCAGTCGATCGGCCTCTACGGGGTCGGGATGGGCGCTTACGTCGCCCTGCGCGCGGGCGCGCGCGATGCCAACGTGCGCGCCATTATTCTTGATTCTGTGCCAGATTCGCCGGACGACATTTTGAACACGGCCGTCCTCGAGCGCACGGGCCTGAGGAACGGCCTGCTGCGCTGGCTGGCGCGTCGCGGGACGCGCATCTACTTCATGGGCGGCTACGACGCCGCGCGCGCGTGCGACGCGGCCCAAAGTATCGGCGACCGCCGCGTGCTGTTACTGGCGGGCGGCGACACGCCGCCGGAGCTGCGCGCCTCGACCGTCGCGCTGGCGCAGTGCTTCCCCAAAGGGGCCGCGCTCGAAGTCAAGACGGACCTCGCCCTGACCGGCTACGACCTGCCTTTCGCGCAGGGCGAGCAGGGCGAGACCTACGACCGACGCGTGATCGATTACTTCGACAGGACCTTACGCGGCGGCCCCTAGCTCAGGGTTAAGCCTTCCCCGCCTCGGCCCGCCGGTAGACTTCAGCCCCGGCCGTTTCGCGGAAAATCTCCGCCAGCCAGCGGTTGTCCTTACTGAGGACGACGGCCTGCATGTCGCCCGGCAAATCCACGCCCTTAATCAGCCGCGTCTCCAGCTCCGAATTTTTCAGGGCCTTGCCGAACTCTAACCACTTCGTCCCGCGCCCCACGCCGAGCGCGTAGAACGGGCGCTCCGTGAGGTGCGTCACCTCCTTGCGCACCGGGTACGCCCTCTCGACCTGCGAATTGCACTTGATTCATAGCCGCATCAGGTTATTCTCTTAGGCGCGCACCGGCAAGCAGCTCGGCAAACGCCCCGGCGCACTATGTTTTTGGCACACAATCCGCCGCTCGAACGGGTCAACAACTCATGTCAAAACACGGCGAACCGACGCCAGTCGATTCACCCTCGGGCCGGAGACGGGCCGCTGACTTCGCCCGCGCGCGCCTGCCGCTCCTCCTGTCCGCGGGCGTGCTGCTGCTCTACCTGCCGCTGCTGACGAAGAATTACTACTGGGACGGAATCTTTTTCTCGCGCGTGATAGAAGAGGCGCGCGGCCTGGACGTGACGCTGCTGCACCCGAATCACCTCATCTACAACGTCGTCGGCTACCTTTTTTACAAACTGGCACAGGGCGCGGGGCTTCAGGTGCGCGCGGTCGAAGTCCTGCAAATACTCAACTGCATCTTCGGCGCGGCCAGCGCCTACGTGCTGTTTCGAATCCTGCAAGACTGCTTCCGGTCCGTTTACCTGAGCACGACCCTGACTCTGCTCTTCGCCGTCTCGGCGACCTGGTGGAAGTTCGCGACCGACGCCGACAGCTACATCCCGAGCGTCTTCTTCCTCCTCGTCAGCTTCTACTTCGTCCTGCCCCACCGCGAGCCCAGACCTTTTCTCGCGGCGGCCGCGCACGCCGCCAGCATGCTCTTTCACCAACTGGCGATCTTCTTCTTCCCCGTCGCCGTGCTCGGCATCCTTTTGCAGACTACTTCTCAGCCGACGAAGCGCCGAATCATAAACGTAATCAAGTACGCGGCGGCCGCCTTCATCCTCACCTTCCCGGCTTTCCTCTACTCGTTTTATCTCATCACGGGCGGCCTCGAAGTCGCGCCCCTCGTGCGCTGGCTGACCACCTTCTCGCCCGAGCACGGCTTCACCTTCAGCTTCTCGGACAACCTGACCTACACCCTGCGCGGGCACTCGCGGCTCATCGCGGGCGGCCGCCTCAGTTTCTTACGCGACCTCGGCGGCCCCTTCATGTACGCGATGACCGCGCTGCTGCTCCTCGTCGCCGCGGCCTTTTTCTACAAGCTCTTCCGCCACTTCAAGGAACTGAGAACGGGATTCCGCGCCGCGCCCGAAGACCGCGCCCGCCTGCGCGCGCTCCGGCTGCTCTGCGGCGCGTGGATAGTTTGCTACGTCGTCTTCCTCTTCTTCTTCATTCCGCAGAACACCTTCTACAGGCTCTTCTACCTCCCCGCGCTCGTCGTCCTCGCGGGCTCTTTCATCGCGCCTTACGAGGCCGCGCCGAATCACGCGCACAGATACCGCGCGGCGCTCTTCGTAGCCATGCTGGCAATCGCCAACCTGACTTTCACCGCCTACCCCTACGCGCTGGTGCGCGCCACGCCCCCGCTCGCCCTCGCGCTCGAACTGAACAAATCCTGGCCCAAAGGGGCCGTCGTCTACTTCGCGCAGTGGAACAGCGATAACGAGCTAATCAGGTACTTCAACCCGCAGACCGTCTGGCGGGAGGTCAACCGGGAGACTTTCGAGAAGGAGATTAAAGAGGCGGGCGGCGCATCCGCCTGGATGGACACCACCCTGATTGAGCTTTACCTGCCGACGCCCGAAGGCAGGAACTGGCTCGACGCCCACGCCGTCCGCCGCCCCGAGCACGAATTGGTCAACGACAAATACAAACTCCGATTTTACGAAATCAAGCGGGACACTCCGTCGCCTTAGTGGCAGAGGACTCGCCCCTGCCCCTGCACATTACTTGACGCGGATTGCCGCGAGCGTCAGGACTCCGTTGTCGCCTATGATTTCAGTCTCGACGACCTTGTAGTCCGTCAGTTGATACGTCCACTGTACGGGGACCAGGACGAGGGCCCTGCCGCCGCGCTCGCGTGCGGCGGCGGCCGCTTCCTGCGCGCCGTCGAACCTGTAGGGCTCGCCGTCAGGACGATATGCCAGCCGCCCGCCCGCGTAGAACTCGCCCGTGCGGTCGTCCGTCAGCATGTAGAGGACCGGGAGCGCCGCGTAGCCTCGCGCGTCGGCCAGCCGCACCAGGTCGCGCACGGACTCGCGGTGCCCCACGGGGCCGACGGCGCAGTTGAGCACAATCGCTATCGAGATGAACATCGCGCCGCAAATCAGCTCGACGCGCAGCGCGCGCCTCTCGCGCCAGAGAATCGCCAGCGCGCCCGCGAGTGCGAGCGGCGCGGCCGCCCCGAACGCGCAAGCCAGCGTCACCTCTCGGGTCCGCAGCGCGTAAACGACGCCCGCGGCCGCCATGACCAGGAGCAACGCGCCCGTCGCGCGCATCAAGGCGTTCCCGCCCTCGCCGCGCACGAACCGCGCGAGCGCGAAACCCGCGAACAGCATCGCGCCCGGCAGCGCGGGCAGCACGTAGCCCGGCAGCTTCGACTGCGACACGGAGAAGAAGAGCACGGGTGCCGCGAGCCAGGCGAGCGCGAAGACGCGCGCGCGGGCTTCCGCGCTTCCGTCGCGCCACCGCCAGCGCCGCGCCTGTGCCAGTTCTGCAACGAGGTAAGCCGTCCACGGGAGCGTGAGCGCCAGTATTATCGGCAGGTAAAAGTAGAACCCTTGTGGGTGGCGGTACTGATTCGAGACGAAGCGCGCGAAGTGGTGCTGTATGAAGAACTCGTCAACGAACGTCCACCCGTGGCGCGCGATCACGGGCCCGTACCAGAGGCCCGCGACGAGGACCGCGAGCGGCACGCCCCACAGCAAGCTCAACAGAAAGTCCCTGCGCGGCCACTCCCTCCGCAGCAGGTGATAGAGTCCGACGACGCCGAACGGGACGACGACGCCGACCAGCCCCTTCGCCAGCAGCGAGAGGCCGACGGCCGCGTGGAACCCGGCCAGCAGCCAGAGCCTCCGCTTCCTGTCCGTCTCAATTTCTGAGACGAAGAAGCAGGAGAGCGCGAGGGTCGTCGTCGCGGTCACGACCACGTCGAAGCTGGCCGCGCGCGAGAAGACTATCAACCCGGCGGACGACGCGAGCGCCACCGCGCCCCACGGCCCTGTGCCATTTTCACTTCCCCGCTCGACGCGACGCCCCACCCAGTAGACGAGGAAGACCGTGAGCAGCCCGCAGAGCGCCGGCCCTAACCGCGCAGACCACTCCGAGACGCCGAACAGCTTGTACCCGGCCATCATCATCCAGTAGAGCAGCGCCGGCTTCTCGAACCAGGTGTGCCCCCCGAGAGTCGGCGTCACCATGTCGCCGCGCTCGAACATCTCGCGCGCGACCTGACTGTAGCGCGGCTCGTCCGGCCCGACGAGCGGCAGGTGTCCCAGACCGTAAAGGTAAAAGACGGAGACGGCGGCGAAGAGAAGGAGCGGCCAGGCGCGCGCGGGCTTGGGCATAAAGAAGTAGTCGGTAATCAGTAGTCAGTCATCAGCTAAAAAACTGTTCTCGCGCTTGAGTATCGGCCAAGAGACATATATCTTCAATCCGGCGCGGGCCATGAATGACAGGCCGGCAGTTTACTGACTACTGATTGCTGACTACTGATTACTTCTTTATGCCTCTACGCACAGCCGTTATCGGCGTCGGGCACCTGGGCCGCCAGCACGCGCGCGTCCACGCCGCGCTGGCCTCCGAAGGGCAAACGCAGTTCGTCTCCGTCTGCGATCTCAACGAAGAGACGGCGCGCTCGATTGCCGGCGAGCGCGGGACCGAGTGGACGACGGATTGGCACAATCTGATGGGCCGCGTTGACGCCGTCAGCCTCGCCGTCCCGACGGAGGCCCACGCCGAGATCGCCTGCCCGCTCCTGGAGGCTGGCGTCCACGTCCTCGTCGAAAAACCCATCGCCCGCGATTTAGACGAGGCCGACCGGATGATCGCCGCGGCCGAGAGTGGCGGGGCGCTCCTGCAAGTCGGCCACCTGGAGCGCTTCAACCCGGCGCTCACCGCCCTGCGCCCGCACGTCCGCGGGCCGCTCTACTTCGAGATTCACCGCGTGGGCGAGTTCACGGCGCGCTCGCTGGACATAGACGTTGTCCTCGACCTGATGATTCACGACCTGGACATAGTGCAGTGGCTCGTGGGCGAAGACGTGGAGGTGACGGACGTGCGCGCCGTCGGGATTCCTGTGCTGACGGACCGCGTGGACGCGGCGAACGCGCGCCTGGAATTCGCCACGGGCGCGGTCGCCAACATCACGGCCTCGCGCGTCGGCACGGAGAAGATCAGGAAGATGCGCTTCTTTCAGCCGCACGACTACGTCGCGGTTGACTACACGACGCGCTACGCTTCCATCAGCAGCCTGGTGCCCGCGGGCGCGCGCCCCGGCGTCAACACGCGCCGCCTGGAGATCGCGGACGTTGAGCCGCTGCGCGCCGAGATAGAATCATTTCTCGAGGCCGCGCGGAGCGGCGCGCCCTCGCCCGTCTCGGGCGGAGACGGCAGACGCGCGCTCTCCCTGGCCCTGCGCGCGCTCGAACGCATACACGAGCACGCCGCGCATCCGGGCCTCAGCGCCTTCAGCCGGACGTTCGGCCGCGGCGGCGATTAGCGTTCGTGTGCCAGATTGAGAACAGAAGGGGAAAGCAATGCGGAATGCGGATTGATGAATTGAAGACGACTGCCTTTTAATTCATCACTCATCATTCCGCATTACTTTTTAACTTGATGCGCGAAGACTCCATCTCCACCATGCTCGCCGCGGCAATCGCGGCCGGCGACTTCCCTTCGGCCGTCTACGGCGTGGCCGAGCGCGGGAGCGTCCGTTTCGCAGACGCGCTCGGCCACGCCGTCAAAGACTCCGAAGAACGCCCCGCGACGCTCGACACGATTTACGACTTGGCCTCGTTGACGAAGCCTCTCGTCACCGCCCTGCTCTGCGCGCAACTCGTGGAGCGCGGTGAGGCCGGACTCGAAGACCGCGCGGCGCGTTACCTTCCCGAGTTCGACACCGACGACAAGCGCGTCATCACGCTTCGCCAACTCCTGACGCACACGGCCGGGCTGCCGGGCTGGCGTCCGCTCTACCTGCTCGCGGGCGGAGACAAAGGGCGCGTCCTTCAGGCAATCGCGCGCGGGCCGCTGGAGTCCGCGCCCGGCACGCACGTCGTCTACAGCGACCTGGGCTACATCGCGCTCGGGCTGATGCTCGAAAAATTGCACGGCCTCCCGCTCGCCGAAATCGCCCGCCGCGAAATCTTCGAGCCCCTCGACCTCAAGCGCACCTTCTTCAACCCCGACAGGGCTTTCGTCACCGAGATAGCCGCCTGCGAGCTGGGGAACGCTTACGAGCGCGAGACGTGCGCGGGGCAGGAGGAGGTGGGTTACGCCTGGCGCGAGGCGTTGATTTGGGGCGAGGTCCACGACGCCAACGCGCACTTCCTGGGCGGCGCGGCGGGCCACGCCGGGCTCTTCTCGACCGCCGCCGAGACGCTCCGAATTGGCACACAATTTCTCGCCGCTCAAACGGAGCTTCTCAAGCCCGAGACTTGTCTCCTCTTTCGCACGGACATGACGCCGGGGATGGAGGAGCCGCGCTCTGTCGGCTGGCAGCTCGCGACGATGCAGTACTCGACCGCGGGCGCGAGCCTTTCGCCCGACAGCTTCGGCCACCTGGGCTTCACAGGCACGAGTTGCTGGAACGACCCCACGCGCGAGCGCACCTTCATCCTCCTGACCAACCGCACGCACGCGCGCCCGCTCCCCTTCGTCAACATCAACGGCACGCGCCGCGAATTTCACAGGCTGGCCGTCGAAGCGCTGGAGGCAGACAAGCATCAACGTTAGTGCCGCCCGCTGGCGGGAGGCGGTACTGACCTCGGCCGCGATGACCCGCTAACGGCCACGGTTATGAGCGACGAACCCGGCAGAAATCCGTTTGTGAACCAGACGCGGGCGCGGCGGGTCGCGGAGTATCTGGGTTTCGAGCGCAACGTCGCGATTGCGTCGGCGGCTATTCTGCTGCTGGGCTTCGGCGAGGAGCTGTGGAAGAAATTCCTGCCGAAGTACCTCGAATCGCTCGGCGCGAGCAAGACCGCCATAGGGCTCTTCGGGACGACGAAAGATTTCTTCGACGCGGTCTACCAGTACCCTGGCGGCTGGCTGGCGGATCACCTCGGCCGCCGCCGCGCGTTCGTGGCCTTCGTCGCGCTCGCCTCCGTCGGCTACCTCGTCTACCTCGTCAGCCCCTCGTGGCCGTTCGTCTTCGTCGGGCTGGCGCTCTCCATGGCCTGGAACAGCATGGCGAGCCCGGCCGTCTTCGCCGTCATAGGCGACGCGCTGCCGCCCGAGCGCCGCGCGATGGGGTTCACGCTTCAGTCGATGATCAAGCGCGCGCCGATGGCCGCGGCCCCGCTCGCGGGCGGCGCGCTCATCGCGGCGGCGGGAGTGCTGACCGGCGTCCGCCTCGGGCTCGCCATCACACTCGTGCTCGCGGCCCTCACGGTCCTCATCGTCCGGCGCATCAACCTGCCTGTCATCAAAGGCGCGACCACCAACATGCGCGGCGTCTGGCGCTCGTTCCACGCGGCGCTCAAACGTTTGCTGATTTCCGATGTCATCATACGGACGTGCGAGGGGATGGTGGACGTGTTCATGGTCCTCTACGTGACGAACGTCATCGGCGTCAGCGTCGCGCGCTACGGGGTGCTCGTCGCCATACAGCTCACGACCTCCATCCTCGTCTACATCCCGGCGGCCAGGATAGCGGGGCGCATCGGGCGCAAGCCCTTCGTCATCGCGACCTTCTTCTGCTTCGCGCTCTTCCCCGTCGCGGTCGCCTTCTCGAACAATTTTACCGCGCTCGTCTTCGCCTTCGTCGTCGGCGGCCTGCGCGAGATCGGCGAGCCCTCGCGCAAAGCCATGATCGTCGACTTCGCCGAGCCTCACCTGCGCGCGCGCTCCGTCGGCCTGTACTACCTGGTCAGGAGTCTCTCGATCACGCCCGCCGCCGCCGTCGGCGGCCTCCTCTGGTCAATCTCCCCGCGCGCCCCCTTCGTCACGGCCGGCGTCATCGGCCTCGTCGGCACACTCGTCTTCGCCGCGACGGTCGAAGAGCGATACGCGAGTTGACGTGAGCAGCCCCGCCAGGGGGCTGATTGACGTGCGTCCCGCTCGGGCAAATGTAGTATGATGTCGGCGGCCAACTCGCGTTCTCCCTGAATCTTTGCCGCAGCCGGAAGTTTGAAGCTGATGCGCCGTTCCCTCTGGTCGAAAGCAATCGCATTACTGCTCGCGCACTCTCTCGTCGCGTCTTCGCTCGTCGCCTCCGCGCAGGACGCCCCGCAGACGCGGCCGCGCCGCGTGCAAGCGCCCGCACAACCCGCGCCGCAGGCCCGCGCGGAAGTCGCGCGCATGAGCGGCGAGCCCCTGGTCCGCATAGGGCTCGCCACGGAGGCGCGCTCAGTGACCATCTCTTCGAGCGGGCGTCTGCTGAGCGTGACGGAGCCGGGCGCGCCGCCCGCGCCGCTCGCTGTCGCGCGCGTGCGGCTGGAAGCCAGGCTGCTCGCCCCGCGGCCCGAGACACAGGACGCCGGCGGCTTCCGCGTCGAGCTGGCGAGAATGGCGAAGCGCGAAGACGCGCTGCGCGCCGCGAGTGAGATACGCGAGGCGACGGGCGCGGAGGCCACCGTCACGCAGGACGCCGCGACGAATTCCTGGCGCTTACAGGTCGGCTCGAACCTCAGCGCGTCGAAAGCCGCGGAGCTGCGCGCGCAACTCGAAGACGCGGGCTTTGCGACCGCGACGGTCGTTGACGCGCGAACCGCGCAGGGAGCCGGCGCGCGGAGCACGATGGCCGCCGCGCCCCGCCCCGCCGCCTCGTACGCCGCACGCCCCGCCTCCATCTCGGGCGCGCCGACGCGCGAAGTGGTCGCCTACGGCTCGGGCTCTTCAAAAATTTTCAGCACGAGCGCGCCCGCCATTTTCGCCTCCGAGAACGAGTCGAGCGCCCCCGTGCGCTTCAACGAGAAACCTTACCGCGGGCGGATCGAAGTCTTCGCCAACCGCTCGGGCACGCTGACGGTCGTCAACGTACTGGGCCTGGAAGACTACGTGCGCGGCGTCGTCCCGAACGAGCTGTCGCCGGGCGGCTACCCCGCCATCGAAGCGCAGAAGGCGCAGGCCATCGCGGCGCGCACCTACGCCGTCAGGAACCGAAACCAGTTCGCCTCGCAAGGCTTCGACCTGCTGCCGACGACGCGCTCGCAGGTCTACGGCGGCCTCTCGACCGAGCACCCGCTCTCCACGCGCGCCGTCGAGGAGACGCGCGGGATGGTCGCCACTTACCACGACGAGCCCATCAACGCGCTCTACACTTCGACCTGCGGCGGCCGCACAGAGAACGTCGAGAACATCTTCAACGAGGCGACGCCCTACCTGCGCGGGCGCGAGTGCTCGCTCGAAGGGCACGCGCACTTCAGCCCCTTCACCATCAAGTCCTCGCGCGACCTGCCGGACATACGCAACGGCGCGAACGCCGGGCTCGCGCGCGCGGCCGCGCTTCTGGACATACACGGCTTCAACCTCGGCACGAGGCAGATGACGGACGACTGGCTCGGCTCGCCCGTCTCCGCGGCCGAAGTGCGCAACTGGCTCGCAACTGTGGCCCGCCTCGCGCGACAGACTGTGCCAGTTATTGCCGACGACGTGACGCGCCCGCCGGCCTTCGCGACGGCGCTCGCGGCGGCCGTCTCCGGCGAGGCGCGCGCCGACACCCTGCTCGACAACGCCGACGTGGAATACCTGCTCTCGTTCCGCGACGCGGACAACATTCCGGCACAGAACCGGGCCGACGTGGCGTGGCTCGTGCGCGACGGCCTGCTGCCGCTCTTCCCGGACGCGACGCTCAGGCCGCGCGACGTGATGCCGCGGGCCCGCGTCATACAGTCAATCGCGAGCACGCTCGAAGCGCGCGGGTTCTTCGGCCTGCAAAAAGGGACGACGCGGCCCGCGGCCGGCGGCAACATGATCCTGCGCTCGCAGAAGAACCGCGACCAGCCGATCAGCGTCGACACGGACTCCTACCTCTTCCGCGCCTTCGGCGAGAACAGTTACCCCGTGCGCTCCGTCTCGCTGGTCGGCGGCGAGCCCGTCACCTTTCACCTGAACGCGCGCGGCGAGGTCGACTACCTCGAAGTGCGGCCCGCCCCGAACGGCGCGGCCGCCGACCGCTCGTCCCCTTTCGCCAACTGGACGGCCGTGATGAGCGTCGGCGAGGTGCAGGCGAAACTCTCGCGCTGGTCGCGGGGCATAGGCGCTTTGACGGACCTGCGCGTCGCGGCGCGCGGCTCGTCGCGGCGCGCAACCGACCTGCTCATTATTGGCACAAACGGCACGGCGCACCTGCGCGGCGGGCGCATCCGCTCCGCCCTGGGCCTGCGCGAGCAGCTCTTCGTCATCGACCGCCGCTACGACGACTTTGGCCGCCTCGTCGGCTTCACCTTCACGGGGCGCGGCTGGGGCCACGGCGTCGGCCTCTGCCAGGTCGGGGCCTACGGCCTCGCCCGCCAGGGCCTGACCTACGACAAGATTCTGAAGGCGTACTACACTGGCATCGAGTTGACGAAGCTATATAACTGAATGCGTTTTTCCCGCGCACAAACTCTGGGCGCGCTCGCGCTGCTCGCGATCATCTGGGTGGTGATTATCTTTCGGCTCGTCCTGTCCGATTCGTGAACTCTTCCGGTCAATCCCAGAGACCCATCCCGGCAATCGTCGGCCCGACCGCTTCGGGCAAGAGCGAACTCGGCATCGAGCTGGCGCTGCGCTGCGGGGGCGAGGTCATCAACTGCGATTCCGTGCAGGTCTATCAAGAGATAGAAATCGCGACGGCCAAAGTCCCGGTGGGCGAGAGGCGCGGCGTCCCGCACCACCTGATTGATTTCGTGCCGCCGGAGGTCAACTACACGGCGGGCGAGTGGGCGCGCGCGGCCGCCCGCGTGATTGACGAGATTGAGGCTCGCGGCCGTATGCCAGTGCTCGTCGGCGGCACGGGCTTTTACCTGCGCGCCCTGCGCGAGCCCTTCTTCCCTGGGCCAAAAACGGATGAGCGCCTGCGCCGCCGCCTGACGGAGATTCGCGCGCGCCGCGGCCCGCTGCACCTTCACAGGATGCTCACGCGGCTCGACCCGCGGTCGGCCGCGAAACTGGCCCCGCGCGACTGGTCACGCGTGCAGCGCGCCCTCGAAGTCAGGCTCCAGACGGGGCGGCCCATGTCCGAGCAAGCGCCGGAGCGCACGGAGCCCCCGCCTTTCGCCCGGCGCATACGCGTCTTCGCGCTGCTCCCGCCGCGCGCGGAGCTTTACCGCCGGATTAACGCGCGGGCCGAAGCCCACTTCGCCGCCGGGCTGGTCGAAGAGGTGCGCGGGCTGCTCGACAAAGGCGTCCCGGCCGACTCCAACGCCCTCGGCGCGCACGGCTACCGCCGCGTCGTCGAATACCTGCGCGGCGAGCGCGACCTCGCGAGCGCCGTCGAACAGACGAAGCTCGACGTGCGCCATTACAGCAAGAGGCAGCTCACCTGGTTCCGCCGCGAGCCCGGCGTCGAGTGGGTCGAAGGCTTCGGCGAAGACCCGGCCGTGCAGCAGCGAGTAATAGAAGAAGTGCTGATTGCTGAGTAAAAACGTCTTTCTGTTACTCGGCGCTCGGCACTCATCACTCAGCACTTCTTTTCCCTTGTCACTGCTTTTCCCGTGGTGTAATCTGGCTCACAGAGCACCCTTTCGGTTGATCGCAAAGCGGAGAAAACGGTGGACGCAAAGGCTACTCCCCAGAATATTCAGGACGCTTTCCTGAATACTGCCCGGCGCGAGCGGAGCACGGTGACCATCTACCTGATGCACGGCGCGAAGCTCACGGGGCGCATCCGCAGCTTCGACAAGTTCTCGGTGCTGCTGGAGACGGGGTCGCAGGAGCAGTTGATCTTCAAGCACGCCATCTCGACCATCTCGCACGCGCGGCGGTCGAGCGGCGACCTACAGCGCCCCGCGGCGAGCCAGGCCGCGAGCCCGCCGCCTGCCGAATCCGCGGCCCCAGAGCCGGCGGAAACTTCCGAGCCCTGACAAGCTCTACCGAGAACCCCACGACCACCACGACGGAAACTAAGAATTTGGCCGGCGTTTTTATCACTTTCGAAGGCATTGACGGGTGCGGCAAGTCCACACAGTTACGTCTTCTCGCGAGCGAGCTGCGCATGCGCGGCCTCGAAGTCGTGCAGACGCGCGAGCCGGGCGGGACGCCGCTCGGCAAGCGGCTGCGCAGCGTGCTGCTCGACCCGCAGATCGAAGTCGACCCGCTGGCCGAGCTGCTGCTCTTCGCCGCCGACCGCGCGCAGCACGTCCGCACGCTGCTCCGGCCCGCAATCGAGGCGGGCGACGTAGTCCTGTCCGACCGCTACGCCGACGCGACCGCCGCCTACCAGGGTGCCGGCCGCAGCTTCACGCCCGAGGTGATCGGGCAGGTCATAGACATCGCCACTTCGGGCCTGAAGCCGGACCTGACGCTCATCTTCGACCTGCCCGTGGCCGAGTGCCTGGCGCGCACGCGCCGGCGCACCGAATCCGACAGCAAGACGGACCGCCTGGACGCCGAAGACGCGGCCTTTCACACGCGCGTCCGCAGCGCCTACCTGGCGATGGCCGAGGCCGAGCCCGCGCGCTTCCGCGTCATCAACGCCACCGGCTCCGTCAACGAAACGCACGAGCGCGTGATGGAAGTCGTGATGCCCTTTCTCGAAAAGCGGAAGACAGGAGTCAAGGGTCAGGAGTCAGAATAAACGCGCGTGGCTCTTCTTCTTTCATTCCCTCTGAGTCCTGTCTCCTGAGCCCCTGCATTTAGTTATGTTCGACCATCTCTTAGGGAATCAGCGCGCCAAGGAGATTCTGCGGCGCATGCTCGGCGAGGGGCGCGTGCCTGGGGCGCTGCTGTTCGCGGGCGAGTCGGGCGTGGGCAAGAAGCTGTTCGCGCTTGAGCTGGCGAAGGCTCTGAACTGCCGCGAGCCGCTGGGCGCGGAGGCGTGCGGCCGCTGCTCGTCGTGCGCGCGCATCTCGCAGTCTAAGTTCCCCGAATACCCGGACGACAAGGACAACCGCGAGAAGCTGGTGTGGAGCGAGCACCCGGACGTGGCGCTGGCCCGGCCCTTCAACCGCATCCTCAGAATTGGCCCGATGCGCGAGATCGAGCAGGAGGCGAATTTCCGCCCCTACGAGGGGCGCTCGCGCGTCTTCATCATAGAGGAGGCGGAGCGCCTGAACGAGCACTCTTCCAACGCGCTGCTGAAAACGTTGGAAGAGCCGCCGCGCACGTCGCACCTCGTCCTGACGACCTCGCGCCCGGCGGCGCTCTTGCCCACGATCCGCTCGCGCTGCCAGATGATTCGCTTCGCCCCGCTCACGCCGGCCGAAATCGAAAAGCACCTGCTCGAAGGCCGCCAGGTCTCGAAGCCGGACGCGCGCCTGCTCTCGCGCGTCGCGCGCGGCAGCATAGGGCGCGCGCTCTCGACCGACGTTGAGAGTTACCGCGAGCAGCGCAACGCCATGATGGAGGTAATCAACGCGCTCTCCCTGACGCACGACCGCGCGCGGCTGCTGCGCGCCTCGGAGGAGATGAACGACGCGAAGCGCAAGGACGAGTACGAGCCGAGGCTGGACGTGCTGGCGGCGCTGGTGCGCGACGTGTGGGTCGTGTCGCTGGGCGGGTCGGAAGAGCAGGTCGTCAACGAGGACTTGCGCCCGCAACTCTCGAAGCTGGGCTCAAGCGTCGACAGCCGCCGCGCCGCGCGCTGGCTCTCGCAGTTGGAGAAGCACCGCGGGCTGCTGGACGTGAACGTCAACCGCAAAGTCGCGACCGACGCCCTCTTCCTCTCGATGGACGAAAGCTGAGCAACACTCCCAGGATGCCGGACCAAAACGCAACTCGCTTCGTCGACCTCAGTCACGCCGTGGAGCACGGGATGATTACCTACCGCGGCCTGCCCGCGCCCGTCATCTCCGACCACCTCAGCCGCGCGGACTCGCGCCGGCATTACGCGGCGGGGACGGAATTTCACATCGGGAAGATAGAGATGGTGGCGAACACCGGGACGTATCTCGATTCCCCGTTTCACCGCTACGAAGACGGCGACGATTTGTCCGGGCTCGCCCTCTCGTCCTTAGCCGACCTTGAAGCCGTCGTCGTGCGCGCGGGCGGCGGGCGCGCGGTTGACGCTTCCCTTTTTCGCGCAGTCGAAGTCGCGGGACGCGCCGTCCTGGTTCACACGAACTGGGCCGCGCACTGGGGCAGCGAGCAGTACTTCGACGGCCACCCGTTCCTGACGAAAGAGTCGGCAGAGTTTCTGGCCCACGCGGGGGCGCGGCTCGTCGGGATTGACTCCTACAACATCGACGACACGGCGGACGCCTCGCGCCCGGCCCACTCCGTCCTGCTGCGCGCGGGCATCCCCATCGTCGAGCACCTGTGCAACCTGGACGCCCTGCCCGACTCCGGCTTCAAATTCTTCGCCGTCCCCGTCAAGGTCAAAGGCATGGGCACGTTCCCCGTGAGGGCTTTCGGACTACTCAAACAGTGATTCAGGGAGGGCTTTGTGATGGCGCAGAGAATTCTTGTCGTGGACGACGACCCGGAGTTGCAGCAGTTGATAGACTTCGCGCTCAAGCAGGAGGGCTACGAGGTCCGGCAGGCTCTGGACGCCTTCGCGGGCCTGGAGATCATCGAGAAGGAGAGAGTCGACCTGGCGCTCCTGGACGTGATGATGCCTGGGATGGACGGCCTCGAAATGCTCTCGCGCCTGCGCGGCTCCAACAAAGACCTGCGCGTCATCGTCATGACGGCCCTGACCACCCCAGAGGCGGCCGTCAGCGCCCTGCGCGACCAGGCGTCCGACTTTCTCACCAAGCCCTTCGACATCTCGCAGCTCATCTCGTCAGTCAAGACCGCTTTCGAACTGGCCCCGCGCGACATACAGATCGAAGTCCTCTCGGCGCGCCCCGAGTGGATAGAGCTGCGCGTCCCCTGCGACATCGCCGCCATAGAGCCTTTGGAGCGTTTGATGTCGCAGTTGAAGACGGACCTCCCGCAGTTGACGCGCGAAACCGTCACTTACGCCTTCCGCGAGATGCTCCGCAACGCCATAGAGCACGGCGGCAAGAACGACCCGACGCAGTTTGTAGAGGTCGGCTACCTGCGCTCGCCCCGCATCATCCTCTACCGCATCAAGGACCCCGGCGAGGGTTTTAGTATCGAATCGCTCTACCGCGACGAGGGGGCCATCGCGGCCTTCCTCAACCCGGAGGGCGACCCCTTACAGCACGCGCGCGTCCGCGAGGACGAGGGCCTGCGGCCCGGCGGCTTCGGCATCCTCATCGCGCGTGACCTCGTGGACGAGATGATCTACAACGAGAAGCACAACGAAGTGATTCTGATTAAATACCTCGGCGGGAGTCAGGCTCCGCCCGCCGTTGGGGGCTGAATCCGAGAGGCGACCCGCGGGCAGCTCGGTCGGGCGGTTAGAACTCGGCCCTGCCGACGCCGGGCACGTTGTCTCTGAGTGTCGCCCGCCGGAATTTCTCCGAGAACTTTTTGATAACAGACATTAAGAATTCGTTACTGTAGGTCTCGTCTATTTTCTCTCTGATGCGGTCAAAACTCACCATGTCCAATTTGTTGTAATTCAGGCAGCCCATAATTTCCAGCGCGGCCACCTCGAACGGCCTATCGGGGTCGTGCTCTGGCCGGGGTCCCGGCCCCGGCGGCGGGCCGGGCGTCGTAAGGCTGCGGAGGTCGTTAGTCACATCACCCTTTAGGTTCGGCCAAATAGCCTCGAAGCTGATATCAACCCGTTCGCGGCTGAGGCCCGTATTTTCTGCGAGCTGCCTGCACAGGGCTTTCATATCTTGCTCGTTGAACTGCTTCGACTGAAAGCGGCTCAGCGGCTCGCCCAGCTCGGACGGCGCGAGGTCATACAGCAGGGGGCAGATGCGGAGGCCGGCGTCAAAACGGTTCCACAGCGCCCCAGCTCAAAATTCAGCCACCGGGAATTGACATTAAATGAGTGTGGGCCGCACACTCGCCTGCGAGTGTGCGGCCCCTCCGGGTCGGACTGGACCGCGCCCTATTTAATCGTGACCAGTTCCGGTTGGGCCTTCTCTTTGTAAGTCCCCTCTTCGAGCAGCTTCTCCGTCTCGCGCACGAAGGCTTCGACGATGTCCGCGCCCGCCACCTTGCGCATGGGCACGCCGTTCTTGTAGATCATGCCGACGTTGCGCCCGAAGGTGACGCCGAGGTCCGAGTCGTGCGCCTCGCCCGGCCCGTTGACGGCGCAGCCCATGATGGAAAGGTGCAGCGGCTCCTCGACGTGCGCCAGCCTGCGCTCGATCTCCGTGACGATGCCGACGAAGTTGTCTATGTCGAGCCGCCCGCACGTCGGGCAGGCGACGACCGTCACGCCGCGCTTCCTCAGTTCCAGCGACTTCAGAATCTCCCACGCGACGCGCACCTCCTCCTGCGGCTCCGCGGCCAGGCTGACGCGAATCGTGTCGCCTATGCCTTCGTGGAGCAGGACGCCGAGGCCGATGGCAGACTTGATCGTGCCGCCGAAGGCCGTGCCGGCTTCGGTCACGCCGAGGTGCAGGGGGTAGTCAACCTTCGCGGCGAGCAGGCGGTAGGCCGCGACCGTGCGGTGCACGTCCGACGCCTTGAGCGAGATGATGATGTCCGTAAAATCCAGGTCTTCGAGAATCTGTATGTGGCGCAGGGCCGACTCGACCATCGCCTCGGGCGTGGCCGTGCCGTACTTCTTCAGGAGGTCTTTTTCGAGCGAGCCGCCGTTGACGCCGATGCGGATTGGCAC
Organism: Pyrinomonadaceae bacterium; assembly: GCA_035563515.1. Lineage (GTDB taxonomy): Bacteria > Acidobacteriota > Blastocatellia > Pyrinomonadales > Pyrinomonadaceae > QHXM01. The sequence continues at coordinate 99,785 of DATMVE010000025.1, read as the reverse complement.
ATTTTGCGACTGCGCCGCGCGCACCACCTCGCGGACGCGCTCGTGCGCCCCGATGTTGCCGGGGTTGAGGCGGAGCTTGTCCACGCCCGCGTCGAGCGCCATCAGCGCCAGCTTGTAGTGGAAGTGTATGTCGGCGACGAGCGGCACGTCCGGGGCGCGCTTCCTGATCTCCTTGAGCGCGAGGGCGGCGTCCTTGTCCGGCACGGCGACGCGCACGACCTCGCACCCGGCGCGCACCATCTCCTCTATCTGCGCGACGGTCGCGCCCACGTCCACCGTGTCCGTCTTCGTCATGGACTGGACGACCACGGGCGCGCCCCCGCCGATCTGCAAGTCCTTAACTTTTACCGCCCTCGTTTTTCTCATAGGCTTCAGCCTGAAACTCATTTCTGTGGCTGTGTCGCGGCCGGGGGCTTCGTCTCCTCCGGCGCGCGCGAGACCTTCTTCAGGAGGTCGTTGGTGATGACGAAGCCCATCAGGAGGAGCAGCATGACGAAGCCGACCTGCTGTATGCGCTCGCGCACGCGCATCGAGAGCTTCCACCCGCCGAGCGCCATCACCGCCTCGACCAGGAGCAGGAAGATCGCGCCGCCGTCGAGCACGGGGATGGGCAGCAAATTGAAGATGCCCAGGCTCAGGCTCAGGAAGCCGAGCATGTTGAAGATGCCGGCCCAGCCCGCCTCGTTCACGGAGGCCGCGGCCGCGTCGTAAATCCCGAGCGGCCCCGAGAGCGTGTTGCGGGCGGAGCGCTCGCCGCTGAAGAACTGGCCCAGGGCCTTGCCCGTCAGGCGCAGGATTTCGAGGTTCGACTCCCAGGCGTAACGCAGTGAGCCCATCACGCCGGCCGGCTGGCGCGGTATCAGGTCGCGCGGCGAGAGGCCGAGCCGCTCGGTGCCGTCGGCCAGCGGGCGCGCGGTCGCGGTTATCTCCTGCTGCTGCCCGTCGCGCTCGATGGCCATGCGTATCGGCTGGCCCTTGTGACTCTTCACGTACTCGGTCACGTACTGGTCGCTCGGGACCGGCTCGCCGCCGAGGGCGACGATGCGGTCGCCGACCTTTAAGCCGGCCTCCGCGGCCGGGGAATTCGGAATCACGTCCACGACGACGACGCGCACGTCGCCCCAGTCCGGCTCGAAACCTATGTCGCCGAGGATTTCGCCCTTCTCGACGCGGCGGGCCGGCGTGATCGTCATTGATATTTTCTGCCCGCCGCGGTCGACGACGAGCGGGAGCGGCTTCTCGGGCGAGAGCAGCGAGTCGCCGTGTATCCTGCCCCAGTTGGGGTTATCCACCCCGTTGAAGGAGATGACGTGGTCGCCCTTCTGTAGTCCGGCGGCTTCGGCCGCGCCGCCCCGGGCTATTTCCCGGACCACGGGCGCGGGCGGGACGGGCACGCCGTACATCAGCCCGCCGATGAAAGGAATCGCGAGCGCCGTCAGGATGTTCATGACGGGGCCGGCGACCGCGACCAGGAACTTCTGCCAGCGCGGGCGGAGCATGAACTGCTCTTTTTCGGGGATGTCGCTCGCGCCCGCGCCCTCTATCGGCGCGTTCGACTCGTCGCCGCCCAGCTTGACGTAGCCGCCGAGCGGGATCGCGGAGATGCGGTACTCGGTCGTGCCCCACTTGCGCCCCCAGAGGCTCGGGCCGAAGCCGACCGAGAAGGTCTCGACGCGGATTCCCAGGAGCTTGGCGACGATGAAGTGGCCGAACTCGTGCAGGACGACGGCCGCGCCGAGGATGAAGATGAAGGCGAAGATGCTCTTGACCGTGGTGATGTCAATGGAGCCACGAATCCAGAGGACGACTGCCAGCGCGATGATTGCGGGAATGATAATGCGCGACCAGGGAAGTTTCGGCTTCGCCGCCTGTCCCTCGCCCGCCGGTTTGGAATCTTCTGCCATAAATAAGAACCTCTAAAATTATCCGACAAACTGCCCGAACTCACGGGAGCTTAGAGCCGCGAACGCCCCGCGCCGTTGTCCTCAAGTTTACAAGGCGGAGGGACACAAGGCAAAAGGAAAAAGGTAAAAGGCTGAAAGCACAAGAAAAGACCCCGGAGGGGTCACATATCGCGTGCTACCTTTTCCTTGTTCACGCTGCCGCGTTAATCCCGTGGCTGAGGCGCTCGATGACTGCGGAGGCGGCCGCGCGGGCGGCGCGGTCCGTTTCGAGGACGACGTCTAAATTTTCGACCGGCCTGGTCTGGTGGCCGTCCATCACCTCTTCGATGACGCGCGGGATGTCCACGAGCGAGATCCGCTCCTCCAGAAAGGCGCGCACGGCCTCCTCGTTCGCCGCGTTCATCGTCGCCGCCATCGTCCCGCCCGCCCTGAGCGCGCGGTACGCCAGCCCGACGCACGGGAAACGCTCCGTGTCCGGCTCTTCGAAATGGAGCGCGGAGAGCTGAGTCAAATCCAACGGCGGGAGCCCGCACGGGTGGCGCGCGGGGTAAGTCAGCGCGTACTGAATCGCGTGGCGCATGTCGGTGACGCCCATCTGCGCTATGACGGAGCCGTCGACCAGCTCGATCATGGAGTGGACGACCGACTCCGGGTGAACGAGGATGCCGATTTCGTCAGGGCCGAAGCCGAAGAGCCAGTGCGCCTCGATCACCTCCAGCCCCTTGTTCATCAGCGTCGCGGAGTCAATCGTAACCTTCGCGCCCATCTGCCAGGTGGGGTGGCGCATCGCCTCCGCGACCGTCGCCGTCTCCATCTCCGCGGCGCTCTTCGTCCGAAACGGCCCGCCCGAAGCCGTCAGAATCAGGCGGCGCACCTCCGCGCGCTTCTCGCCCCTCAGGCACTGGTGCAGCGCGTTGTGCTCGGAGTCGACGGGCAACAATTCCGCGCCCGCGCGCTCGGCGGCGCGCGTCATCAGCTCGCCCGCCATCACCAGCGTCTCCTTGTTGGCGAGCGCCACGCGCTTCCCCGCTTCGAGCGCGCGCAAAGTTGGCACAAAACCGACCGCGCCGACCGTCGCGCTGACCACGCAGTCCGCCTCGGCGTGCGTCGCGACCTCGACCAGCCCCTCCTCGCCCAGCACGATGCGCGGCGAATCCACGTCGCGCGCGAACAGCTCCGCGCGAAGTTTTCTCGCGCTCTCCTCAGACTCGACCGAGACCAGCTCCGGCCGGTGACGCGCCACCTGCTCGGCCAGCACCTCTACGTTCCGCCCCGCGCCGAGCGCGACCACGCGAAACTCCCCCTCACCAAAAGACTCAACCACGCGCAACGTGTTGCGCCCGATTGAGCCGGTCGAACCGAGAATGGCAATGCCTGTCATAAACAGTTGGCAGTAGGCAGTGGGCAGCGGGCAGTTAGAACAAATGACAGGCAGCGTCGAGTTATTGTCTTTAACTGCTCACTGCCTACTGCCTACTTTCACCCAAAGTACAGCCGTCCGAAATAGTAGAGGACGGGCGCGTTGAAGAGCAAGCTATCGAGCCGGTCGAGCAGGCCGCCGTGGCCCGGTAGAATCTGCGCCGCGTCTTTCGCGCCCGCGCCGCGTTTGAGCGCGCTCTCGGTCAAATCCCCCAGCACGCCCAGCACGTTCATCGCCGCCGCCAGGGGCAGCGCCCACTTGAGCGGCAACTCCGGGAAGAACCAGAAGTGTGCCAGGACCGCCATCAGGAGGCTGGCGACCATCCCGCCGATTGCGCCCTCCCAGGTCTTGCCGGGGCTGATCGAGGGCGCGAGCTTGTGACGACCGAAAGCGCGGCCCGTGTAGTAAGCGCCCGTGTCGGAGCCCATGATGACCAGGAAGAAGAAGGAGAGCAGGTCGGCGGCGCGCGCATGGTCGAACCCCATCCGCACGCCGACCAGGTGGCCGCCGAGGAAGGCCACGTACATCACGCCGAGGACGGTCGCCCCGACCGACGCGATCATGTTGTCGAAGGGCGCGCCGCGCAGCATCGCCGCCGCCAGCGCCGCGATGACGAGCGCGGGCAGGACGAGCAGCAGCAGCACAGGGACTTCCTGCGGCCTGTCGAAGTAGAAGATGGTGAAGAGCGCCGCCGCGCCCGCGAAGCCCACGACCACGTCGGGCCTGAGCCCGCGTTTCCTCGCCAGCAGCCAGAACTCGTAGAGCCCCAGCGCCATCGCCGCCAGAGCCAGGGCCACGAAGAGCGGCGCGAGCCAGGCGACCAGAATCGAAGCGATCAGGACCGGAAGGACTAGGAGCGCGGTGATTATGCGAGACATTTGGAATTTTTGATTTTAGATTCTTGATTTTTGATTGGGCAAGGAAAAGGCTTTTCTTCCTCTTCCAATCGCAAATCAAAAATCAAAAATCGCAAATTCACTTGGCATTCGCCACCAACTGAAGGCCGCCGAAGCGGCGGTCGCGGCGCTGGAAGTCGAGCACGGCTTCGAGCAGGTGCGCGCGGCGGAAGTCGGGCCAGAGCGTGTCGGTCACGTAAATCTCGCTGTAGGCCGCCTGCCAGAGCAGGAAGTTGGAGATTCGCATCTCGCCGCTCGTGCGCACCAGCAGGTCCAACTCCGGCAGGCCGCGCGTGTAAAGCCCGCGCGCGATGCGCTCCTCCGTCAACTCGTCCGCGCCTTTCCCCTCCGCTAGAAGTTGCCTGAAAGCCTCGCGAGCCGCGTCAACTATCTCGGCGCGCCCGCCGTAGTTCAGGGCGACGCTCAAGACCATGCCGGTGTTCGCGGCCGTGCGCTCGGTCGCACGGTTGATTTCGCGGCGGACGTTTTCGACGAGCGAGTCCGTGCGCCCGATGGCCTGGAAGCGTATGTTCTGCCGGTCGATCTCGTCTATCTCAAGGCGTATGTAGCGGCGCAGCATGCGCATCAAGGCGTCCACTTCGAGGCGCGGGCGCTTCCAGTTTTCGGTCGAGAAGGCGTAGAGCGTGAGCGCCTGTAGGCCGAGACGCGCGCCCGTGTCCACGGCGGCGCGGACGGCCTCGACGCCCGCGCGGTGGCCCGCGATGCGCGGCTGCCCGCGGCGCGCGGCCCAGCGCCCGTTGCCGTCCATGATGATCGCCACGTGGCGCGGCAGACGTTCCCACGCGATGCCCGCCAGAAGCGCCTCGTCGCGCGTCCCCTGCTCCACAACTGTAGCGAAATCCGCGAGCATTCAAACTCTTTCACTTGTCCGATTCATTGATGCGTCGCCATCTTAATGAAAGCAGTGACGGGTGACAAGTGACGAGTGACGAGTTAAAGGCATGTTCTTACTCGTCACTCGTCACTGCTTTAGTAGTGGACTCTCATGAGCGTCAGCCCGTGGGCGGGGGCGGTCGCGCCGGCGAGCGAGCGGTCGCCGATGTTTATGGCGCGCCCGATTGTCTCTTCGTCGGTCTCGCCGCGCCCGGCCGCGTGCAGCGTGCCGGCGATGGAGCGCACCATGTAGCGCAGGAAGCCGTCGGCGCTCGCCTCAATCTCGATCAAGCGCCCGCGGCCGCGCGCGCCGGCAGTTTCCTTCACCTCAAGCTCCGTCACGGTTCGGACGCGCGTCCGCGCCTCGGACTGCGCCGCGGAGAAGGCCGTCCAATCATGTTCACCGAGGAAGAGGCGCGCGGCGCGGCGCATGCGCTCCGTGTCGAGGGGGCGCGCCTCGTGCAGCGCGTAGCGGGCCAGGAAAGGCGACATGACGGGCGCGTTGGAGATTCTGTAGACGTAAGTTTTCCCGCGCGCGGAGTAGCGCGCGTGGAAATCTTCCGCGGCGACGCTCGCCTCCACGACGCGCACGTCGCGCGCGAGGTTGCCGTTGAGCGCCGCGCGTAAACGCCCCGGCTCCATCTCGCGCCGGAGCCGCACGCTCGCCACCTGCTCCTCCGCGTGCACGCCCGCGTCAGTCCGCCCCGCCCCGTGCACGATCACCTCATCACCTTCGAGCAGCGCCAGCACGCGCGCCAGCTCGCCCTGCACCGTGCGCTCACCGCTCTGCACCTGCCAGCCGTGAAAATCCGTGCCGTCGTACTGAAGCGTCAAGCGGTAATTCATAAAAAGGACTGAGTGCTGAGGACTGAGTGCTGAGTTACAGAAGGCAGTTTTTAACTCAGCACTCAGTCCTCAGCACTCATCACTGTTTTCTACTCCCCGGTTTGACGGCCTCTTCGCCGCGGGCGCAGGCGTCACAGGCGGCGGGGTAGACCGCGGGGACGTTGAGGGTGGCGAGGGCGACGCGCGTGACGCCCACGTCCGCGCGGCCGTCCGAGCGGTCGATGATGGAGGCCGCGCCGACGACGCGCGCGCCCGCCTCTGTCAGAACCTCTATGGTCTCGCGCGTGGAGCCGCCGGTCGTGACCACGTCTTCGACGACGAGGACGCTCTCGCCGGGCCGAACGGCGAAGCCGCGGCGGAGCGTCATCCGCCCGGCCTCGCGCTCCGTCCAGATGAAGCGCGCGCCGAGCGAGCGCGCCACCTCGTAGCCGATGATTAACCCCCCTATGGCCGGAGCGGCGACCGCCTCAATACGCTGGTCGCGGAAACGCTCGGCGATGGCGTTCCCGAAACGGGTCGCCTCCGCGGGGTGCTGCAAGAGCAGCGCGCATTGCAGATAGTTCGTGCTGTGCAGGCCGCTCGACAAAACGAAGTGGCCTTCGAGCAGCGCGCCCGTGCGCCTGAATCTTTCGATGACTTCTTCCGTCTTCAAACCTCTCACCTTTCGAAAAGTGGGCAGTGGGCAGCAGGCAGTGGGCAGTAAGACAGGCGAGGAACGGCGTTGAGGTATTGTTTCTTACTGCACACCGCCCACTGCCTGCTGCTTTATTCACAAAGAGACGCCGTGCGCGCTACAATGCGTCTCGCGATGGAGCCACGCCGCAACCTCGTTTCCGACTCAGCGCTCGTACAGGAAACTGTCGAAATGCTGCGCGTGTGCGGCGGGCGCGCGCCGGCCGCAGACATCGCCGACATCGTCCTCAAGCTCCCGGACCTGGACGCGGGCGTCGCGGCCATGCTCGTCGCAGACCTCATCAAGGACGACCACCGCCTGCTCCTGCGCGACGGCACGACCGTGGAACTCGACTGCGAGAACGCCGAAGAGCGAGTGCTCGCGGAGTCGGACTTCGTCGTCGTGGACGTGGAGACCACGGGCGCGAAGACGCCTCCGTGCCGCGTCACGGAGGTCGGGGCTTACCGCGTCAGCCGCGGCCGTATCGTCGCCGAGTTCCAGACGCTGGTCAACCCGCAGGCGGAAATCCCGCCCTTCATAGTCGAGCTGACGGGCATCACCAACGAGATGGTCAGGACCGCGCCCGTCTTCGCGGACGTGGCCCACGCCTGGCTCGACTTCGCGGACGAGGCGATTCTCGTCGCGCACAACGCGCCGTTCGACGTGCGCTTTCTCAATCACGAACTGGCCCGCGTCTACCCCGGACGGCGCATGGTCAACACGCACCTCTGCACGGTCAAGCTCTCGCGCCGCATCTTTCCGGGCCTCCTGAACTACAGGCTGCACACCGTCGCGGAGCACTTCGCGATTCCAATCATCAACCGCCACCGCGCCGCCGGCGACGCCCTCGCCACGGCCGAAATTTTCCTGCGCATGCTAGACCGCCTGCACGAGCACGGCGTCCGCGACGTGGCCGGCGCGCGCCTCTTCAGCTTCAACCCCAACGGCGACTGCTGAAATTTACCGCCCTCGTTTTTGTATCTGACCGTGGGCGGCGAAAACTCGCGTTCGCTTGCCCACGGCTATCTTGTTCATCCCCTCCGGGGATCCCCCGACTGCCGCGTTAATTGCCGGCCTCTTCTTCCTGCTCTTTGACCTTCGTCTTTTTCTTCCACAGCATTCGTCCGACGAAGAAGAGCACGACCGCGGCGGCGAGGCCCAGACCGACCCAGGGGAAGTACTGTTTGAATAAAACTTCGGCGCGGTCGCCGTACCTGACGGCGAGGTAGCCTTCGAGCAGGAAGCGCAGAGCGCGCCCGACGGCGATGGCTATGGCGAAGCGCACGACGCTGACGCGGAAGACGCCGCTCGTGATGACGAAGAGCTTGAAGGGGAAAGGCGGCGGCAGGATCGAGGCGACGAAGACGGAGAGCGCGTCGTACCGGTCAATCATCCCCTTGACGCGCGCCTGCTTCTTCTCCGAGAAGCGTTCGAGGGCGCGGCGGCCCGCCTTGCGCGAGATGTAGTAAAGGATAACGCAGCCCGCGACCGAGCCGACCGTCGCCGCGGCCGCGTAGACGAGCATCCACGACGGGTCCCTGAGCGTGAGCAGAATCATCACCACGTCTGGCCCGGCCGGCAGCGGGATGAGCGCCGAATCCAGGAGCGCGATGCCGAACAGCCCCAGCGGCCCGTAAGCGATCAGAAAATCTCTGACGCCCGCGAGCCCGCCCGTGATCTTGTCCCACAGCCAACTCAAACTAACCGCCCTTCCCTTCCCTCAGTCCGCCGCCGATTCCGAGGCGTGCGTCCCACGCCCGCCGGCCCTGCGCTTCCTGCGCTGAATAATCAGATAGGCGGCGAGGCCGACGAGGCACGCGCCGGCGACGACGCCCAGGATGGTGAAGCCGTAGCGCTTGATGAAGTCAACCACCGTCCGGCCGTAAAAGACCGCGAGCGTGCCCTCTATGTAGTAGCGCAGCGAGCGCGCGACCATGATCGTCAGCACGAAGCGCCAGCGAGGGTATTCGAGCGCGCCGGCCGTCGCCACGAAAATCTTGAAGGGCATCGGCGGCGGCAGGAGCGCCGGGACGGCCAGCGCCAGGAAGCCGTAGCGCGCGTAGGTGCGCTCGACCCGCTCGATGTGCTCCGCGCGGAAGCGCTTGCGCATCACGTACTGGCCGCCGCGCCGAACAATCGTGTAGAGCAGCAGGCACCCGAGCACGGAGCCCGCGGCCGCGAAGAGCGGGAAGTAGAAGACCTCGTAAGGCGCGTTGGTGCACCTCATCACCACGAGGTAGTCGTTGATTTCGGGGAGCGAGAGGAGCGAGGAGTCGAGCGCGCCGATTAAAGTCATCGCCGGCCCGGCCATGTAAATCGGCACGCCGATGATGAACTGTTCGAGCCACTGGACGACGGCCCCGAAAGTCTGGTTCAGCCAATGAAGGGCGGAATAAAGCCAGTCGAACATAATCAAGTGCTGAGTACTGAGCGCTGAGTACCGAGTTAGTTGCTTTTACTCAGCACACAGTACTCAGCACTCATCACTTCTTTACCTCACGGGGGCGAAGACGGTCGGGGTGTCGTAGGTGACGCCGAAGGTGACGCCGGAGCGGGGGCTGAAGTCGGTCAGGCCGGCGATGCCCGCGAAGTCGAAGCGCAGGCCCGCGCCCCTGATCTGCATGCCGAGGCGCGCTTCCGACTGGGCTTCGGTGCCGAGCGGGGCGCTGCCCGAGCGCGTGTTGGCGCGGCCGTTGATTTCGCCTGCGAGGCTGATGCTCTTGTTGAGGCGGACGATGGCCGCCACGCCGTAGAGCAGCACGTCGTTCTGCGTGAAGCGGTCGAGCGGCGCGGTGAGGATGCCTAGCCCCAGGTTGCCGAACGTGTTGACGCGCCCGTCGCGGCCAAACTTCTTGCCGATTAGAATTGTGCCATAAGCGTTGATCTGGTTGAGGCCGACGCCGCGCGCCTCGTTCGAGTTCGGCAGTTGCACGCCGAAGCGAAAACCTAAGCTGGGGCCGATGCGCGTCTCGTTGCGGAGCTTGATCTTGGTCGAGAGCGTGAAGTCGCCCGTGTCGTTCGTGGAGTTGCCCGAGGCCAGTTCGAGCGGGATCGGCGACGGCACGGTGACGGAGTTGACGCTCAGGACGTTCTGCACGACGCCGTCAATCTGGAACTCGACGTTCGGCGAGAGCCCTATGTTGACGCCGATGACGCCGACGCGCGTCAAATCGCCGGTGAGGCCCGAGAGCGGGAACTTCGCGTGCTGCACGAAGTCTATGCCGGCCTCTATCCTGAGCGTGCCCGGCGGGATGATGTCCACGTCCTCCGTCAGCAGCGGGCGCTGCTGCGCGCTCGCGCAGACGGCGCAGAGCAGCACGACGAGCAGCGCACACCTGGCATGTGACATTCGCATGAGTTTGATGATGATATGTCCGGCGCTCTTAATTAAGAATCAGACTTCGCGCGGATTGTAACGGCGCGGGTAACACGGCGTCAACGCGGAGCCCCTCGGCGGGCAGCGCCCGGCACGCCTTTTATTCGTTGATGTTGTCGAGCGAGACGAACTTCCAGCCCGTGCGGCCGCGCTCGAAATGGTAAATCACGACTTCGTTTCCGGCGGCGTCCGGGCAGGCGACCGTGAACGCCCTGGGCTTGCCCGCCTCCGTCTCCGGGCTCTTCGTGCCGAAGCACTTCGCGGCGTCCGCCTGCTGGCTGAATACTTCGTCGTAGCGCCTGAGCAGCGCCGCCCTGTTCCTGACGCTCGGGACGCCGTAAGACATGCCGAGCGGGAAGCTCGTCATCCGTGCGACCGCCTGCTTGTCGCCCGCCGTGACCGCCGTTTTGAACCTCTGCCAGAAACTTTCCATCGTCTCGCTTCTCTGCGCGGGGGCCGCAATCGCGGCCAGCAACAGCAGCGCACATATGAGGGTTGTTTTCTTCATCTCTCTCCCGTGATGGACGCTCGTTGCCGCGAGCGCCCGGTCAGCACCGCCTGCCGCAAGCGGGCGGGGGAGAAGGGATGAGGGATGAGGGATGAAGTAAAGGCGGAAAGCTTTTCATTCATCCCTCATCCCTCATCCCTCATCCCTCCCATGACTCGCCCGCTTGCGGCAGGCGCGACCGACTTGAACTCAAGCTGTCCACAGCGGCGGCTATGCTATCATTCATCCACACCGGGATGGAAACAAAACCTTTTCTCATGGGCGGCGGGTGGCGCACGACTCCCGGCGCGCAGGAAGTGCGCTCGCCCTACACGGGCGACGCGGTGGCGCGCGTCTGCTACGCCGCGCGCGCGGAGGTCGAAGAGGCCGTGGCGGTCGCCGCACGCGCCGCGGCCGAGATGCGCGAGGTGCCGCGCTACGAGGTGGCGGAAGCGCTGCGCCGCATAGCGGATTACATACAGAGGCGGCGCGAGGATTTCGCGCGGACGATTGCGCTTGAGTCGGGCAAGCCGATTGCGACGGCGCGCGGCGAAGTTGACCGCGGCATCTCGACCTTCGTCTTCGCCTCGGAAGAGGCGCGACGCTTCACGGGCGAAATTGTGCCGGTTGACACGCAAGCCCTCGGGCGCGGGCGCGCGGGCTGGGTCGAGCGCGTCCCCCGCGGCGTGATTTTCGGCATCACGCCCTTCAACTTCCCGCTCAACCTGGTCGCGCACAAGGTCGCGCCCGCGCTCGCCTCGCGCAACGCCATCATCGTCAAGCCGAGCCCGCGCACGCCGCTCACTTCGCTCCTGCTCGGCGAAGCCTTCCTCGAAAGCGGCCTGCCCAAAGGCGCGCTGCAAGTCGTCCCCCTGGAAATCGAGTTGATCGACATACTGATCGCCGACGAGCGCGTCCGCATGATCTCTTTCACGGGGAGCGCGGAGGTCGGCTGGCTCCTGCGCGAGCGCGCGGCGCGCAAGACGGTGACGCTCGAACTCGGCGGCAACGCGCCCGTCGTCGTGGACGAGTCGGCCGACATCACTTACTCGGTCGAGCGCACGGCGATGGCCGCCTTCAGCTACGCGGGCCAGGTCTGCATCTCCGCACAGAGGATTCTGCTGCACGAGCGCGTCGCGGACGAATGGACAGAGAAATTTGTCGAGCGCGCCAGGAACCTGCGCGTAGGCGACCCGCTGGACGAGCGGACGGAGCTTTCCGTGATGATTAACGAGGAGGCCGCACGCCGCGCCGAGAGCTGGGTGCAGGAAGCAACGGGCGCGGGCGCGCGCCTGCTCTGCGGCGGCTCGCGGCGCGGGGCGCTGATGGACGCGACCGTGCTCGCGGACGTGCACAGCGAGATGCGCGTCTGCTCCGAAGAAGTCTTCGCGCCCGTCGCCACCATTCAGACTTTCACTGATTTCGCTGGCGCGCTGGCCGAAGCCAACAACACGCGCTACGGGCTCCAGGCGGGCGTCTTCACGCGCGACATGGCGCACGCCTTCGAGGCCATGCGCGCACTCGAATACGGCGGCGTGATGATTAACGACGCGCCAGCATTTCGTGTTGACAACATGCCTTACGGAGGCGTTAAACTGTCAGGTGCCGGGCGCGAAGGCGTCCGCTACGCGATGGAAGAGATGACCGAGCTGAAAATGCTGGTCATCAACCACTCGACCTGAAAGTCCTCAAAAAACTTTCCGAGCCAATTTCAAAACCCACTCGACCGCTCTGCGGCTTCAGTTTTTTGCTGCGCCTTTGCGTGAACTGCTTTTCTCTCGCCAAAACGCAGAAACAGAGAAACCAGAGGCGCAAAGGGGTCGAGTCGTCACGGCCCCGTTATTAACTCCTCAACCCTCTGTCCCTTCATCGAAAGGAAATGTGCGCGCGTGAATCGCCGTCAATTCTCCCACCGCCTGCTCTGTCTCCTCGTCTCCCTGCTCTTCATCGCCCAGGCCGCGGCGGCAGCGCCGGCCGACGACGAGGGCGGGGATGACTCCCTCAGAAATTTCGCCTCCCTGACCGTCAGGCTCGACTCGAAAGGCTCCGCACACGTCTTCTTGAGCTGGGGCTCCGACGAGCCCTTCCCGCCCGCGCTCGAACAGAGGCTGAACGAATTGCTCGGCGTGCGGCTACAGAGGCTCAGCCCCGAAGGGGTAGGGGGTTACGAAGACTACGAGGAGCAGATGCCGGCCGAGGACTGGTGGCAAGCTTTCTACGGCCGCGCGGATAACGCATTGCCGCGGAGCGGCCTGCTGGTTTCGGGCCGGTTGAACCTGGCCCCCCTCGCGCAGGAACTGCGCGCGCTCGGCGTGACACAACTGGGCGTCATGGTCGTGCTCCCGCAGGCGAGCGAATTCAATTCGTTCACAGGCTTGAAGCAGTGTACCCCCCAAATCAAGTTCTACCTCTGCACGCAGCTCGACCTCGCGGCGGATTCTCCAGCCCTCATCGATTTCAGCTACGGCTACCGCCTCGCAGACGTGCTGTGGAAATGGGTGCCGCTCGCCCTCTTCCTGCTCGTCCCGGCGCTCTTGACGTTGCGCGCGCGCCGCCAAGCGCTGCGCGCGAGGGAGACCGACCCGGCGGCGTCCTGGTTCGGCTACTTCCGCTTCCTCAACCTGGCCGTGCTGGGGATGTGGCTGCTCTGGCTGCCGCTCTACGCCTGGGTTAACCCGGACGAAATCTTCCGCTACATGGCCGAGAGCAACCTGACGGAAGTGTTCCTGGAGTTCAGGGAGAGCAGGGTCGCGCTCCCCTTCGGCTTCGAGATACTCAAGCTCGTGCTCTATTTCCTCCCGCCCGTGCTCGCCACGGTTCTGTGCCACCTGCTCTCGCACAAGGTCTTCACGCGCGTGCGCGGGATGGAGTGGTCGCCGGCCGAGGTCGTGCGCCAGGCGCTGTGGGCGCAGGCGTCTTTCCTCGTCCCCATCTTCTTCCTGCTCCTGGGCCTGACTTCAGTCAGTCGCAACCCGTCCGTGTCCGCGGCCTGCTTCATCCTGGCGTTCGTCAGTTGGCAGGTCTGCGCGCGGCTCTCTTCGAAGGCGCAGAAGTTCACGCCGCAGGCGCTCACGACCGGCGGCCTGCGCGACCGCATTTTCGAGTTGGCCGCGCGGGCCGGCGTCCCGCTCAAGCAGATTTACATCCTGCCCGAGGGGAAGGGGCGCGCGGCGAACGCGTTCGCGCGCAGCGACAACACCATACTTTTGACAGACTCGCTGCCGCGCCACCTGACCGAGCGCGAAGTCGCGACCGTCGTCGCGCACGAATTGGCACACCTGAAAGAGCGCCACCCGCGCACGCTCGGCATCGTCTTCATGGTGACCGTAGCGGCCGCCGCCTTCGTCACGCCGGCGCTCGCGAGCGCGGCCAGCCTGGAGCGCTGGCAGCCCGCGCTCTACTCCGTCGCCATCGCGGCGGCCATGATGGTCACGCACTACGTCTCGCGCGGCTACGAGCGTCACGCCGACGCCCTCGCCATCACGCTGACGCGCGACCCCGAAGCCTTCATCACGGCGCTCGCGAAGCTCGCGCGCCTCAACGTGCTGCCCGTGCACTGGGGCACCTGGGACGACGCCTGGAGCACGCACCCCTCGACGGAGCACCGCGTGCGCCGTCTCGCGGAGTACGGCGGCGTCACGCCCGAGCGTTTGCAGGAACTGCTCGAAGCGGCCAGGTCCGAGCCGCTTCCCGACACGCCGCTGCCCGCCGAAACAATCGAGACCGGCAAAGTCTTCTCCACGGCCTTCAAGGCCGGCGTGGCGCAGCGCGTCTCCTGGACGATCATCGCCGTGGTCACGTGCGCGCCCTTGCTGCTCGCCTGGCTCGTCGTGCGCTGGCAACCCGCCGGGGCCGCGAAGTGGCTCGCCTACGCGGGCGGCGTCGCGGCGTCGTACGCCTTTTATCAGTTCGTCAAAAACTACGTCGCGCTCTGGGGCCACAAGGCGCTGCGCGAGGGGCTGAGCGCGAAGCTCAAGCGCGCGGGCTTCGAGCCGGAAGAGGGCACTTTCGCGGGCTTCGCCCCCGCGTCCGGGCCGCGCATCTACGAGAACAATTACATCTGGGACGCGGGCTTCCTCTTCCTGACCGACGAACAGTTGTGCTACGTCGGCGAGGAGACGCGCTTCGCCCTCAGGCGCGAGCAGGTGGAGGCGATCTACCTGGGCGACGGCCCCGCGGATTGGCCCAGGAGGCCGCCGGTCTACGTCCGCTGGCGCGACGCCGAGAGCAACTCCGGCGGGACTTTCTACCTGACTCACGGCGAAGTGCGCTCGCTGTGGCAGGCACGGCGCAAGGCGTCCGCGCTCTGCGACCAGCTTCACTCGTGGCGCTGGCGCGGTTCCGTCCACCCCGCGGCCTCGCGGCAACTGGCACAGCTTTCCGCACCCGCGCACGGCCCCGTCACCAGCGTCTCGCCCGCGGAATTTTTCAGCACGGCCAAGTTCATCAGCAGCACGATCATGCTCTCGCTCTTCACGCTGGTGCTGGGCGTAGCCTTCCGCCTCCACCCGGCGATGCTCCTTTACGCCCTGATCGTCACAGTCTCCGTCTGCCTGATTGACCGCATCCCGCACCTCCTCAGGCAAGCGCGTAAAACTGAAGGCTCCCCCGGGCCTCCCTCTTACCAGCAAGGCACTTGGGCGGAGACAGAGACCTAGCATCCCTTCGAAGATATAACATCATTGTCCCGTCAGGGACTTTTGACAATGGCCCGGCACTTCGGTGCTGGGGACAAGACGAACATGATAATGAAGTCCCGTAGGGACGGCTGAAAGATTCGGCCGTCCCTACGGGACTTCATTTAACACCTACCGCTTTTAACCCGGCACTGAAGTGCCGGGCCATTGCCACGCGCCCCCGGCGGGGCTTTTCACAAACAGCTCCATACTGCGAAGCCAGTTATAACTTTTCCATGTCCGCGTGAAATTGTGACGCGCGATTCCCGCGTCTCGTGCTAGATTATCGGCCGAGCAGCACCCAATTCCAGCGCCCGCTGTCCACTCAAAGATTATGAGAAACAAGCTCGCCCTCTTCGTCCTGACAGTCTCCCTGACGCTCTCGCCGTTTCGCGCGCTGGCACAGCAGGCGTCGCCGCAACCCGCTCAGACGACCGGCCCGCAGAGGTTGCGTGTCGCGGGGCTCAATCAGTCCGTCACAGTCCGGCGCGACGAGCGCGGCATCCCCTACATAGAGGCCGCGAACGAGGCGGACCTCTACTTCGCGCAGGGGTACGTCACGGCGAGCGACAGGCTGTGGCAGATGGAGCTTTTGCGCCGGACGGCGCGCGGCGAGTTGGCGGAGATTTTCGGCGCGGGGCCGGAGAACAGCGCGCTCGAAAGCGACAAGCAGCACCGCCGCTACGGCTTCGCGCAGATTGCTGAGAAGCAGGAAGCGACACTCCCCACGAAGCTGCGCGCGGCGCTCGACGCTTACGCGCGCGGCGTCAACGCCTACGCGGAGGCGCTCGACGCCAAGAGCCTGCCGCCCGAGTTCCAGATACTCCAACTCAAGCCGCGACCCTGGCGTCCAGCCGACTCGCTCGTCATCGGCAAGTTGTTCGACGAGACCCTCTCGACCTCCTGGCCCGCGGAACTGACGCGCGCGGCCTTCGCCGACATGCCGCAGAGCCTGCGCGACCTGCTCTTCCCGGAGACCTCGCCGCTCGACGTGCTCCTCGTCGGCACGGACCGCCCGGCAAAGAACAAGACCTCTTCTCTTCCCCCGACCGAGAGCCAGGCACGCCCGCCGGTCGGGGCGGAAACGCTTCGGGCTCTCTCAAGCGCGGAGACCGCGCGGCGCGTGGCGCTCGAACGCGTCGGACTCTACGCGCTGGACTCCGCGGCGAGCAACAACTGGGTCGTCTCGGGCCGGCGCACCGCCACGGGCAAGCCCCTGCTCGCCAACGACCCGCACCTCTCGGCCTCCGCGCCCTCCATCTGGTACATGGCGCATCTAGCCACGCCCGCCAACCGCGTCGCGGGCGTCACGGTCGCCGGCCTCCCAGGCATAGCCATCGGACACAACGAGCACGTGGCCTGGGGCGTGACGAGCCTTGAGCCGGACGTGCAGGACCTCTACGTCGAAAAGTTCGACGCGGAGAACCCGCGCCGCTACATGACGCCCGCGGGCTGGCGTGAGGCCGAAGTCCGCCGCGAAGAGATCAAGGTCCGCAAGGGCCAACTGGGGACGGCGACCGAAACTGTGCCATTCGAGGTGACGGTCACGCGGCACGGCCCCGTCATCCTCGAACGCGAGGGCAAGCGCTACGCCCTGGGCTGGACGGCGCTCGACCCGCAGGCGAACCTCGCGGAGAGCTTCTACCTCGTCAACTACGCGCGCAACTGGGACGACCTGCGCGCCGCCTACAGGAACTACAACGGCCCCGCCTTCAACATCGTCTACGCCGACGTGAGCGGCCACATAGGCTACCAGGCGGTCGGCCGCTTCCCCATCCGCAAGACCGGGACTGGCACACTTCCTCAAGACGGCTCGACCGACGACGGCGAGTGGATAGGCTTCATCCCCTACGACGCGATGCCGACGGTTTACGACCCCCCGAGCGGCATCATCGTCACGGCCAACAGCCGCATCACCGGCACGGACTTCCCCTACAAGTTGACGGTGCAGCCGCTCGCGCCCTACCGCGCGCGCCGCATACAGAACCTGCTGGAAGCGAAGCCCAAACATTCCGTACAGGATTTCCTGACGATACAGGGAGACACCTACAGCATCTCGGGCGCGCTCTTCGCGCGCGAACTGGCGGAGGTCGCGCGCGAGGACACGTCCGCCGAGGGCAAGGACGAGAAGTGGCTGGCGGCCGTCCGCCTGATTGCGGAGTGGGACGGCGTGGTGGAGCCGGATTCGCGCGCGGCGCTCCTGGCCTCGCACATGCGCGACGCCTTCCGCCGGCGCGTGATCGCGGCCGGCATCGGCCCCGAGCGCGCCAAAAGTTACCGCTTCGGGAACGCGGACACGCTCATAGACCGCCTGATGGAGGAGCGCCCGCGCGAGTGGCTGCCCAGGGAGTTTAAGACTTACGCGGAGTTGCTGCGCGCCGTGCTGAGTGAGGCGCGCGAGGAGTTGACGAAAGATTTAGGCGCGGACGAGACGAAGTGGACGTGGGGGCGCGAGGCGCTCGTGCGTTTCCCGCACCCGCTCGCGGGCGCGCCGCTCGTGGGCAAGATGTTCGCCGTCGAGCCGTTCCCGCAACGCGGCAGCCTATCCAGCCTCACGACCGTCAACCGCGGCTCGTCCGTCTCCATGCGCCTCGTCGCGGACACGTCAGATTGGGACAAAACGCGCCAGGGCATCACTCTGGGCGTCTCCGGCCTGCCCTCCAACCCGCACTGGAAAGACCAACTGGACGACTGGCGCAACGTCACCCCGCGCCCCTTCCCCTTCACCAAAGCGGCGGTCGCGGCCGCCGCGAAAGAGACGCTCGTGCTTGAGCCGGCGACGAAATGAGCGGTAAAGAGATTCGCGTTTTCTGCGCCGTGGAGTTGCCGGCCGAGGCGCGTGAGCGCGCGGCCGAGCACGGCGCGCGTTTGCGCGAGAGCTTCCGCGACGTGCGCGCCAGTTGGCCGCGCGCGGAGAACCTTCACCTGACCTTGAAATTCCTGGGCGAGATTGAAGAGAGACGGGCCGAAGCCTTGTCGAAGGCGGCCGGGCGCGCGGCTGAGCACTCACAACCCTTCACACTGAAGCTCGAAGGCGCGGGCGCGTTTCCACGGCGCGGGGCCCCGCGCGTGCTCTGGCTCGGCGTCACGGATTCGACGGGCGGCCTCGCGCGCCTCCAAAGCCTCCTCGAAAACGAGTGCGAGCGCGAAGGCTTCGAGCGCGAAGAGCGCCCCTTTCACCCACACCTGACGCTGGCGCGGCTGCGCGCCCCGCAGGGCGCACGCGCTCTGGCACAACTTCATCAGGAGACGGGGTTCGAGCCGCTCGAATTCCCCGCCGCGGAACTCATCGTCATGCGCAGCGAGTTGGGGCCGGGCGGCTCGCGCTACACCGCGCTGTCTCGTCACGAACTCGGCCGCGCCCGCGCCGCCTAGTCGTCGTTGACGATGGTGACTTGTCCCTGGTTGTCCGCAATCGTCGCGTTCACCGCCGCGCCCAGGCTGACGAAGAAGGTCTCGCTGGCCTCCTTCAAGAGGTCGCCCCGCACCTGCACCACTATCGTCATGGCCGCCTGCCCCGCGGCGAAGGAGAGCGTCCCGCTCTTCGCCACGTAGTCGCCGGACGAACTGGCCGTCCCGTTGGCCGTCGCGTAGTTGACGCTCACGGCCTTCCCGCTCGCCGCCGAGAGCTTCACCGTCAGCGTCACGTTGACCGTCCCCGCATCCACTTCCGTCACAGAGACGTTATTAATCGTGATGCTCGGCAGGGGGTCGTTGTCCGTGATTGTGCCAATCCCCTGCGTGTCCGCAATGGTCGCGTTGACCGGCGCGCTGAGGTTCACTTGGAACGTCTCGTTGGCCTCGTCGAGCAAGTCCCCGCGCACCCCCACCGTCACGGCCCTCGTCGTCTGCCCCGGCGCGAAGCTGAGCGTGCCGGCCCTGGCCTCGTAGTCCGCGGGCGCGACGGCCGTCCCGTTGGCGGTCGCGTACTTCACGGTGACGGTCTTCCCGCTCGGGGCCGACAGGGTGACGTTGAAGGTGGCGTAGAGCGCCCCGCTGCTGCCCTCCGTGAGGGTCGCGTTGCCGACGGCGAGCGCGGGCGACGCGTCGTTGTCGGCAATCGTCAGCACGGCCTTGTTCGGCGTGCCCAGAGTCATCCCGCCGGTCGGGCTGCCGAGCGTCAGGTTGATAGTCTCGTTGGGTTCGTCCAGCGCGTCGTCTGTGATGGCGACGGTGAAGGTCTTCGTCGTCTCGCTGGCGGCGAAGGAGAGCGTGCCGGACCTGGCCGTGTAATCCTTCCCGGCGGCGGCCGTGCCGTTGCTGGTGGCGAAGCGGACGGTGGCCGCCTGATTATTCGTGGTCGTGCGCCTGACGGTGATGGTGGCCTGGCCCCCGCTTTCGCTGACGTTGTAGGCGGCGACGCTGAAGCGCACCGCCGGCTGCACTTCGAAAGCGCCCATGTCCGCGCCGTCGCCCCCCGAAGCGTTCGTGATTGCAGGGTCGTTGACGACTCGGGGGAAGCCCGCGCCGCGCTGGTCGGTCGAGAGCGGGCCGGTCAGCCCGCTGCTGGTGCCCTTGTCAATGGCGAGGCTGCCCGGCAGGAGTTCCATCGTCTGCGTGGGGCCGCCGCGGTTCCCGAGCGTGCCCAGTTTCGGGTCGGCCTCGATGATGTCTGTCGGCTGCTGGGCGAACGACACGTCTGACGCCTCTTCGATGAAGTTGAACCCGTGCGAGGTCACCCCGCCGGAGATATCCTCAGAAACCTGGGCCATATTGTCGGCGACGATGGTGCTCTTCAAGTTGACGATGCCCGACTGGTTGAAGATGCCGCCGCCCCGATTCAGTTGGCCTTCGGGCCCCGTGGCAAGGTTGCCGGCGATGGTGCTGTTGGTGATGTTGACCGTGCCCGTCGCATTGCGAATGCCGCCGCCTTCTCCGGGGCCGGGGCCGGCGAACCCGCCTGCCGACTCGGCCCCGATGGCGAAGTTGCCGGCGATTGTGCTGTTGACGACGTTGACTATGCCGGAGGTTGAATTCGCGAGGCCGCCGCCTGCGCCGGTCGCACAGCAGGTGCTGGCCGCGCCGCGGGCCGCGTTACGCGCGAGCAGGCTGTGGCTGACGTTCACCGTGCCGGCGTTGAAGTTGCCGATGCCGCCGCCCTCCGTGGCCTCGTTGTCTGTGATGGCGCAGTGCTGAACGTTGACCGTCGCCGTGTTGAAGTTATGAATGCCGCCGCCGCTGACGCCGCCGAGGGCGCGGCCGTTGCTGATGGTCATGCCGCTGAGCGTGACGGCGCCGGTCGAAGTCACGTTGAAGATGCGGAAGCCTGCCGCCGAGTCGTTCCGCCGCACGGTCAGCTTGTCCGCGCCGGGGCCAGAGATGGAGACGTTGGTGCTCAGGTCCGGCAGCGGTTGCTGAAGGCCGATGGTGCAGCGGGCGGTCGCCGTGTCGCAGCCGGAGTCCGAGGCGGGGATGACAATCCGTATCAGGTCGTCGCCCGGGTTGTCGTTCGACGCCTGGATGGCCGCGCGCAGCGTGCACTGGTCGCCGGGCGTCGAGGCGTCCGCGTCGCAGACGGTCCCGCCGCTCACCCTCTCGCCGTCGCCCGTCGTGTTGACCTCGAAGAGAAACCCTATCTGCGGGCGCGGCGCGGCAGCGTAAGCGCGGGAAGCAGCGGCCCGCGACGGCACCGCGTCAGGAGTCGCGAACGTCAGGGGCGGAGCGCAGAGCAGCGCCGCCAGCCCGAGGCCCAGCCATCTTGCGCCAGACGACGCGCGCGGCCGACGAGACTTCATAGTATGACCCCCAGCGAAAGAAGATTCACCGCGGAAGGCGAGGAGCTTTACAACTCTGTCGGGATGGTCGGGGGAAATGTTTTATCGGGGCCGGATTCTCCCGCCGCCGGGCCAGTCTGTCAAGCCGCAGCACGGCCGGCAGGGGCGGCGGGAATCTCGGGCCGCTGGCCTAGCTTGGCGGCAACTGGCGCGGGCGCGGCGGGGGCGGCTGGCGGTTGTCGTCCCTTTGCTTCTCGCCCGTCTCGGCGAGCATCTCCTTGATGGCTCCGACGCTCGACAGCATGCTGCTGGTCTCGACCGGCATGAAGATGACCTTCGAGTTGTTGGTGCGCGTCATGTCGCGCAGGCTCTCTATGTAGCGCGCGGTGATGAGGTACTGCGCGGGGTTGCCGTGACCTTCCATCGCCTGCGCGATGCGCGCGATGGCTTCCGACTCGGCCGTCGCGTTCCGCAGCCGCGCCTGCGCCGCGCCGTCCGCCTGTAGGATGGCGGACTCTCTTTCGCCTTCGGCGCGCGTGATGGCCGACTGCTTCTCGCCTTCGGCGCGCGTGATGGCGGCCTGCTTCTCGCCCTCCGCTTGCAGGACGAGCGCGCGGCGCGTGCGCTCGGCCGTCATCTGCTTCTCCATCGTGATGCGCACGTCCTCGGGCGGGTTGATGTTCTTCACGTCCACGCGCGTCACCTTGACGCCCCACTTGTCGGTCGCCTCGTCGATAATCAGCCGCAGCTTCGAGTTAATCTGGTCGCGCGAGGAGAGCGTGTGGTCGAGGTCCATTTCGCCGATGACGGCGCGCATGCCCGTGATGGTCAGCTGGACGATCGCGCCGGTCAGGTCCGCGACTTCGTAGACGGCCTTGATGGGATCCGTGATCTGCCAGTAGACGACGCTGTCGACGTGAATCGTCACGTTGTCGCGCGTGATGACGGGCTGCGGCGGGAGGTCTATGTACTTCTCGCGCAGGTCAATCGAAGTCATGCCGGGGCGCTCGCCCGACCAGAAGATGGTGCGCGGGCGGTCCAGGAAGGGGACGATGACGTTGAGGCCGCTGTCGGCGACGCGGCTGAAGCGGCCGAGGCGTTCGATCAACATCACGGTCGCCTGCGGGACGATCTTGATGGTCTTGGCGGCGATGGTCAGGAGCACGATGCCCAGGATGACGAAAAAGAGGGGGACGAAATATTCCATGATGCCTCCGCAAGTTGAATGTCGGCGCGAGCGGCGCGCGTCTTTCCGGGAGTTTCGACCGTAGCGCGCCAAATATACACGGATTAATGGCAAGGACGAAAGGGCGACTTCACTTCTCAGCGCCTCCAGCGCCTTTGCGTGGAGCCTCAGGTCAGTACCGCAGGCGGTACTGACGGCAGGCGCACTACCGAACTCAGGGCGTCGTCCCCGTCGGCCGCGCCCAGCCGCCGAGGGCGGCTTCGATGATGGAGGCGGCGGCGAGCAGGGCCTCCTCCTCGAAGGGGCGGCCGATGAGTTGGACGCCGAGGGGTAAGCCTGCGCGCGTGCGCCCCGCGGGGACGGAGACGGCCGGAAGGCCCAGGACGTTCGCGGCGCGCGAATAACCGAAGGCGCGGAAGACGCCGAGTTGCCGGCCGCCGGAGACCTCCACCCGCCTCGCGCCGTGCTCGAACGCTGCCACGGACCCGACGGGCGCGATGACGAAAGGCGTCGCTTCCATCCAGCGGAGGAGCGCGTCGCGCAGACGCTCGCGCTCCGCGACGGCGCGTGTGAACTCGTCCGCCTCAGGCGCTTGATGCTTCTCCGCCGCGGCGAGGACGGCGCGCACGACGGGCCCGGCCTCTTCTTCACGCCCCCCGTAAACGTCGCGGAGTTGACCCGTCGACGCCCGCGAAAACAATTTGGGCCATAAATCAATCGCGCGCCCCAGACCCGGCGGCCCCTCCTCCACGACGACGAGCCCCGCGTCGGCCAAAGCGCGCGTCGCCGCCTCGACGGCAGCTTCCGTCTCGACGCTGACAGGCGCGCCCTCGTCTACGAACCGCGCGACGCGCCACCCGCGCACGTCACTCGTCGCCGCAAGGCTTCGCGCGCCCCGGCCGTGCGCGCCCGGCCCGGTCAGGACGCTCAGGAATAAAGAGAGGTCTTCGACGCACCTAGCCATCGGCCCGACGACGGCCCCGAGCGCGAGCGGGCCGATCGCGGGCGGGCAATGGCGGTCGCAAGGCACGCGCCCGATGGTCGGTTTCAAGCCGACGACGCCGCAGAAGTGTGCCGGCACGCGTATGGAGCCCGACAAGTCACTGCCCAGCCCCGCCGCCGAAAGGCAGGCGCTGACGGCCGCGGCCTCGCCCCCGCTCGACCCGCCCGAAGTCCTCCCCGCGTCGTAAGGGTTATTCGTGCGCCCGAAGACAGGGTTGTCGCATTCGTAAGGGATAGCCATCTCCGGGACGTTCGTCTTGCCGAAGATGATAGCGCCCGCGGCCCTCAGCCGCGCGACCGCCCCCGCGTCCTCTTTTGGCACAAATTCCGCGCGGAGCCTGGAGCCGCTCGTCGTCCTCAACCCCCTCGTCTCAATCGTATCTTTGACTGTCACGGGGACGCCGTGCAGCGGCCCGACCTCGCCCCCGCGCGCGACGACCGCCTCGGCCTCGCGCGCACAATCGAGCGCCAAAGGGTCGAGCGTCACCACGGCGTTCAACTCCGGGTTCACGCGCTCAATCCTTCGCAGGTAAGCCTCCACGACCTCCACCGGCGAGACCTCCCGCCCGCGTATCAACGCGGCGACCCTCGCGGCGGACAGGCATGTCAGTTCGTCCATAAGACAGTGACGGGTGACGAGTGACGGGTGACGAGTTAAGACAAGCTTTCTAACTTGTCACTCGTCACTCTTCACTTGTCGCTGCTTTTCAGCAGTTCGATAAACTTGCGCGCGGCGATGCCGAGCGTGCGGTCTGTGCGGTAGATGACGCCGACGGTGCGCGCCCACTCCGGCTCGGCCAGTTGGACGACCGCCAACTGGCCGCTCTTCTGCTCGTCCACGATGCTCGGGCGCGGGACGATGCCGAGTCCGAAGCCGACCTCGACGGCGCGCTTGATGGTCTCTATGTTGTCGAACTCCGCGACGCGGCGCACCGCGACGTTGTGCGCGCGGAAAATCTTGTCGGTCGCGCGCCGCGTGGGGATGTCGCGCTCGAAGAGCACGAAGTCCTGACCGTTGAGGTCCGCCGCCCTGACCTTCTTGCGCGAGGCGAGCGGGTGCGCGGGCGGGCAGATCAGCACGAGCCTGTCGCCCGGCAGCGGCACGACCACGAGCCCGCGCCGCTTCTCCGGGTAGGCGACCAGCCCCAATTCAATCGCGCCGCTCAAAACGTCGCGCACGATGCGCGTCGTGCGGCTGTATTCGAGGTCGATCCTGGCCTCCGGGTAGAGCGCCATGAAGCGGCGCACGACTGGCGGCAACTCGTGCAGGCCAATGCTGTAGACGGTGGCGATGTGGACCGTGCCACTCACCACTCCGTCCAGCCCGCGCATGCGCTCCTGCAAGCCCTGGTAGGCCGCGAGCACGTTGCGGCTCTCCTCGTAGAAACTGCGCCCGGCCTCCGTCAGCCGCACCTCGCGCCGTCCGCGCACGCGCTCCAGAAGTCTCCGCCTGAACTTCTCTTCGAGCCCGCGCACCTGCTGGCTCACCGCCGACTGCGTCACGAAATTCCTTTCGGCCGCCAGCGAAAAGCTCTGCGTCTCCACCAGGTCGCAGAAGATTTTCAGGGTCTCGATCTGCACGGGTCAGTTTTCGGCCCCGCGCCTTTGATTTGTCAAGCGGGCGTGGCCCAATCCAAACGGGCGCGGCGGTCTCCGAGGACCGTCGCGCCCGTTTGCTTTCTGACTCGCGTGAAAAATTAATCGCCGCTCAGAATTCTTCCCTTAGGATGTCTAACCCTTCGAGGCCGCCGAGGTAGCGGCGCAAGGACGCCCCGCTGGACTCCGCGAGGAATGGGCACACTTTCACCGGAGGCGGCCGAAGTCGCTGGCGGGCTCGTCATTTCGCGGGCACATGAGGGCTTGCTTTTATGAGACGCCTTTGGATTGCGCGTCCCCGCCTGCCCTCGTCTCTTCCACGTCTTTGGACTGTGCGTCACCGCCCGCCCGGGTCTCTTCTACATCTTTGGATTGCGCGTCCCCGCCGGCCCTGGTCTCTTCCACGTCTTTGGATTGCGCGTCTCCACCTGCCCTCTGGTTTTTGTCTGTCTCCATGATTTTCAAGTCACATCCTTTCAGTAGATTTTGCCTGTTAAGTTTACGCCTCAGTTACTCCCGTGTGCTCACGTCTGCAAAACAGGAAGTCCTTCGCCGCTATTCTGATATGCGGAAAGGTCTGCGGTATTACAGCTTTTTTCCGCCGGCACGACCCAGGGTGCGGGATGGCTCCGGCCCCTTTCTTTGCGCATCGCTGACCCGCTTGAGGGCGGTCGCCGATATCCGCCGCGGCGAGCGTGTAATGCAATCAGCTTTTTCGCATTAGCGTGTAGGCGGAACTTCCGAGGGCCGCAGGTTCATTAAGCATAGGGCGAGGTGACGGATAAACGCAACAATGTGTGACGGAGAAAAAATCCATCGGCGGCCCGAACAGGATTTAAAGGAACGGCAGCGCAGCTCGCGGCAGAGGCAAGTCGGCCCGGCCGGCCAATCCGGGCTGACGGCACGTTGGCGGAAACTCCAAAGGGTTTGCCGCGCGGCCTTGCTGTTCATAGCCGTTGTCGCGGGGCCGGCCTGCGATACGACGCCTACGCCTAAGTGGTGGCAGTCATGTTTGGGGGCCAAAGAGCCTGCGGAGCCTGCCAACGTCGCGGCCACGGATCACCTGGTCGTGTATCTGGACGTGAGCGAGAGTATGAAGGGCTTCGTCGCCGAGCGGCGGGCGACGGAAGCCGCGTCTGTGCAGACGGTCTTTAGTAAATCCCTGTCGGGCCTGCGGAACGTCGTCACCACCTTGCAGCCTCAATCCAAAGTGGTTTTGCGCCTGGTAGACAAAGAAGTCCACCCGCCGGCCGACGTGTTTCAGTTGGCTCAATACGCCATCAATCGTGACTGGTTTAACCGTAACGAGACTAATCTGGCCGGAGCCATCAACGCGTTTCAAGAGGCCGTCGAGGAGCCTTCAGAGCAGGGCGCTCTGCCGGCGCGATTCCACATCCTGGTGACGGACGGGGTGCAGTCCACCAAAGAAAGGCGCTCAGACGTGCGCTGCCTTCAAGGCTCTGACGTGGATTGCGTGAAAGAAAAGATCAACGGCTTGTTGAGCCAGGGTTGGGGCGGAACGATCCTCGGAGTTCGCAGCGACTTTAACGGCCAGTTGTTCTCAGAAACCAGACCCGACTGGGAGTTTACGTATACGACCGACCCGAATGATCCAGAATCGTTTCGCCCCTTCTACCTCTACATCTTCTCGCCGGACAGGGCCGCGCTTGAACCACTGGTGAGGAAAGTCAAAGAGGTCTTGCGCCCCGCACTCAAATCACCCGCTCATTTGCGCGAATATCCGCTGACAGCCGCTTACGTAACAGGGGCGGCAGGCGGGGAAATCGTCGCCACCGACAAAGACCTCTTCACGGTCAGCAAAGAGAAGACGGCCCCGGCCGGGGCCCTTTGCTACAACGTGGACATGGAGGCCGCGACCGGACGACACGCGGCCCGCGGCAAGGCAGGCGAGACGCCGGCGGCCGAGGCCCCGGCCCTCCAACTGACCTTGCGGATACCCTGGTCGCAGTCCGCTCTGGACAGCGGCACGCCGCAGGAAGTGGCCGGCCTGGTGAGGTGGGAATTGAAGGCGGGGCGGGCGGCTTCGGAGAAGGGCGCGCGTTATCCCGAGATGAGGATAGTGAGCAGCACGGCGAACCCCGACGGCAGCGTGACTTTACAGATGACGGCCAAGTGGGAAGAGCGCCAGGGCAAACGGCGCGAACAGATTTACATGCTGGTCGGACACCTGGACCTGGAAAAACCGGCCCCGCCCTGGGTCGCCCAGTGGTCAACCGACACCGATACCAGCAAGGAAGAAGCGCCGCGCACACTAAACCTGAACGCCTCGCTGGCTAATCTCTGGAACAATCAATTTTTGCAGAACCAGGAGATTGCCGCAGCTTGTCTGCGAGTTGACGATTTTTAGTGGCGGAGGAGTAGCCATGCACTTAGCGATAGTTAAAGCGATGCTGTTGGACATTTCCAGTCTGATCTCGATTTGCGAGGACGAGGGTAGCACTGCGACCCTGTGGCTCGTGGCGGCGACCGTGGTCGGCGTCCTGACGGCTTTCTGCCCGATCCTGGTCAAGCTCTTCCAGAAACTGATCTCCGACAGCGAGAATAAAAAGATTTGGAAGATACGCAGCACCTGGCTGCTCATCATCGGCGGCCTCTTGCCGACAGCCTTATTCCTTTTTTTGGCCTACTACCTGGGGCGAGATTTCCGCGATTGCGTGAGCGGGCCGGGTTTCTTCCTGGGACTGTTGGTGGCGTCCCTGAGCTACCTGGCGGCCGTCATCCTCGGCCACCTGCTGACCCCCTGGCGGCGCGAACTTATCGGGAGGTAAAGATGCGAAACGTGTTCATTGCCATTGGCGGCAGCGGGACCAAAGTGGCGGAGTCGTTGGTGCGCTTGCTGGCCGTCGGCTTTCCCACCGGCAGTTCCCAGGACGGCTCCCTCAGCAGTGTGGAGGAGACACTACACATCTGGCGCGTAGACACAGACCGCAACGCCGGGGCTGCCGACACTCTCAAAGACACTTTGCGCGAGTACAGAGATTTGCAGGGGTACTTGTCGTCCTCGGAGGTCAGACAAGCGGGCGCGAGCCGCTGGTCTATGGCCGTAGACCTGGATGTCCGCGATTTAAATCCGACGGAGTTGCCCGCCGCCGCCGAGGGCGATAACCAGACGAAAACCCTGGCCGGCATTTTAGATTCAAGTTACGGGGGCGTCCAAAAATCGCTGCCGCTGCTCCAGCCTTTTTTTAACGCCAACGACTTGAAGGTCGAAGTTGACCGCGGCTTTTACCAGAAGCCTTTCATCGGCGCCGCCGTGATGGCCCTCTTCGCCAAATCTCTGGAAGCGCAAAACTCTCCCGCCGGGAGAATTGCGAGCCTGAAAGACTTTGAAGGGCAGCCCACCAGGTTTTTCCTCTGCGGAAGCCTGCACGGCGGCACAGGGGCCTGCGGCGTGCCGGTCATGGGCGGGTTATTACACCGCCTACAGGTCAGCCATCAAGATTGGGATTGGCGCTTGGGCGCGTGCCTGCTCTCACCCTATTTCGTCCCCCCCGACCCGCCGTTTGACCCGCTGGAAGAGCACGAGCAACTGCCGGACGAGGAGTTGCGCGAGCGCATTGAGTCCTTAGTGCAACTGCACGGCAACAAGGCCGCGTTCTCCGGGATGGGGCTGCCGGAGAAGCGGCAGTTGGTGTGGCAAATCCTGCACCGCTTCTACGCCAACCGAGACGAGATGGTGGCGCGGGCGCGCCAGGGCTTGATGTATTACCGCGACTACAGCGCGGATTACTTTGACGAGCTTTACCTGGTGGGCAAGCCTAACCCGAGCCAGTTGCGGGAATGGAGCAACGGCGGCAGCAATCAACGTAACCCGCTGAACGTCGCGGAGGTCGTCGCCGCCCTGGCGGCCCTGAATTTCTTCAGCCACCGCGAGCCCAGAAAAACTGAGGACGCCTACC
Source organism: Pyrinomonadaceae bacterium (assembly GCA_035563515.1). GTDB lineage: Bacteria > Acidobacteriota > Blastocatellia > Pyrinomonadales > Pyrinomonadaceae > QHXM01. The sequence goes on along the minus strand of DATMVE010000025.1, from coordinate 71,195 downwards.
TGATCGCGAGCGCCGAGAGCGACATTCAGACGGAGACCGTGCGCCTGGCGCAACTGCCGACCTATAAAGTCGGCGACCAGGAGATTAACCCGGAGGCGGTCTTACTGGCGACGGCCTTACTGCCCCAACTCATCCTGCGTGAGTTCCCGTGGGACAGGGTGCGCGAAGCGGCCGGCAAGTTCAAGCTCGCGGAACTGTACGACAAAACCGGCGCATTCGCGGCGGCCCCCGGCGAACGCCATAATTTCGAAGAGGCCCTGAGCTTAATCGAACGCTTCATCCTCTCAATCGTAGAGCCGGAGACGCCGGAAAGACCGAGCGGCTGGAGCGCGGACGATCAGAGCGAGCTGAGAGTCCTGCTGACTTCCGACCAGGTCGGGGAGAACTTTAAAGAGAAATTCTGGGGCAGCAGCGCCAGGGGAGTAAACACGCTGGGGCGCACGTCCGTCGCCTTCACCGCGAAGGAATTCGGGCAGTGGTTTCCTCCCGGCAACGCCCACCTGACTCGCGGCGACTACTTGAGATTTGTCTGGAACCAAATTTATTCGCGCTGCCGCCGCGGGCGCGCGTAGCGCCCCGGGGTGAGAAAGAAGATTCATGAGCCACAGCCCGCAACGCGCGAGGCGTTGAGAAGAGAGAGACGATGCCAGGTAAAGATTTCCTCAACAGCGAAATTCTGGGCGGTAATGTCGGGATTGCGAATCGGTCCGGGTTCCGCGAAATTGGCACAGACAGCTTGCAGAAGACGGAGCCGTCGCGCCACTTCTTCGAAGCCATCCCGACCGCCTGGGCCGAGCCCTATTTTTTCAGCAAAGCCATCGAGGCCGGCGAACCCAGATCGACCAAGGAATGGGTGACGCTGTTTCTCCTACACTACTTCGGCATCATTTACGTGGAGCGTTTCGAAAAAGAGACGCTCCAAAGGGAATACGACCGCGACCTGTGGGTCGGGCTGGAAAACACTTACCCCTTCTCACAAACGGCGCTGCAAAGAGTTGACCTCTTGCAGACGAATGACGGGGCCGTGGTCGGCGCGACTTACCCGCGGGTGCTTTTCTTCCCGAGCCGGAGCCGCGCCGGCTGGCTCGCGAGCGCAGACCTACAGCCCTACCTTGAGGGTTCCTGGCTGTCCTGGGAGCGGGCCTTTCACCTGCACCTCGGAGAAGCGACCGAGCGGCAGAAATTCCACAATTTCCTACGCGGCCTGGCCGCCAGTCTTCTGGAAACCAGCTTCCGCCAGATGCTGGAAGCTTTCTGCGACGCTAACTTCGGGAGTGATTACCAGCCCGTGGACAGGATCGGGCCGGACCCGTACGACTGGCCGACGGCGATTCCAGAGACGATAGACCCCGAAGCGCTGCTTAAGGCTTACCCGCTCCGGCACGCCAACGCGCAAGGCGGGCAGGATTACTTCCTGGTGGACGACTGGCCCGCCGATCTGCAAAGCCCCTGGATGAGGAGCAAAACAAAGGTCGGAATCGCCCCCAACAAGTACAGACGCGGCGACGGCAATAATCTCGTCGCACTCTTCGCGAAGCGGCAATATCAAGCCCCGTTGGGTGACAACGATCAAGTGGTCTCGCTGCGCTCCTTGCTCACGCCGGCGGCCTACTTCTGCCAGGTCGCCCCGGGGACGGACTTCAGCACGCAGATACGCGGCCTGCATGAGACCCGACCGCGCAACGTGCCGGCGGAAGAAAATACGAAGTCCTTCAGCCTGGCCCCCCTCAAAGCTAAGTTTCTCGAACATTTTCCGGGAGCCTTTAACCGCCTCCGCCAACTGAGCGGACACCCGCTGATGCACGACCGTATCGAGTGGCACATTCCCATTCAAGACGCGGCGCACAACTGGTTGGAATTGCGCTGGGTGACGCAGATGACTCCCGCGCCGGAGATGCCCTTCACTTCACTCATGCTTTATCCCCCGAAGGTGTCGCCCGACTGGAAGTTTTATTCGCTCTACGGCGTCGGCGATAAGGCGGCGCAAGGCCGCTGGCATTTGATTGACGAGCAGGGGCAGCGAGGCGACTTAGTCGAGCTGGATTTAAGCATGATCGGCGAGCCGGGGAGCCAGTACGCCAGTGTGCTGCACGCCTCGCACGGCGGGTTTAATCGCCCGAAAGCGATGGCGTACAGGGACGGCGCGGACGAAGAGGGCGGGATACTCTTTCTCAAGGATGAGTGGGGTGCCACGACCATCCGCCATCAGAAGGATGTCGTCCTGGCAATGGACCTGGGGACGAGTAATTGCTGCCTCGCGCTGAAGAGTCCGGCCACGACGACGGAGATTTTAAAATTTAGTCTCACCCCGCTACGGCTCTGGGGGCCGCCCTTGCAAGGCGAGCTGCCCGGATTCGTGCCACTCGAGTGGTCTGGGGGGAAAGGCTTCTTTACCTCAATCTTGCTCTCGCGCAAGAATGACCAAAGTTTGCCCGTCCTCACGCCCCAGACTATTCGCTGGGAACACTGGTTCAAAGTTGACATCCCGAGCCTGCACCAAAAAATTGACGACCAGGTCTACAGGGAAAACAGGCTCGACGTGGAGTGGTACTACCACACCAACCTGAAGTGGGGCGGCGGCGACAACCGCCCCAGCCCTTACCGCTCTCTATTCCTGGAATTGGCCCTGCTCTACGCCCACGCGGAAGCCTTCTTCGAAAAGGGCTTGAAGATAAGCCGCTACGTCTTCACATACCCTTTGTCCTTCTCCGACGATTACGAACAGGGTTACGAGGACGCCTTGCGCCACTCCCTGCGTCGCATCCGGCAGCACTGCTACGAGGAAGAGGTGGCCGACCAGGCCGATAATGACAAATTCGAGCTGCTGCTGATTGACGAAAGCACAGCGATTGCTAAGTCCATGCGGCTCCACGGCGCGACCGGGGCCCTGGAGTTGTTCATCGACGTCGGCGGCGGCACGGCGGACATCGCCCTGCGGCAGGATGAAGAATTCCTGGTGCTGGACAGCGTGCGGGTCGCGGGCGGAGACTTTTTCCGCATCGCCAAACGCAACTTCACCGAAGAGCATCTCGCCAACGCCAAAGAGTTCAAGCAGTGCTTGAGTGAAGTCCTGGAAGACGGGAAACAGGAAGTCCCCCTCTCCGGCTTGACGCAACAGCTGGAAGGCAACCTGGGCATCTATTATTCGGCCCGCCTGTCCGGCATCGAAGCGACGGCCTTTCGTGATAAGGAGAAGCTCGTGCTCAAGCGCATCGAGAAGCAGGCCGGGACGCCGTACTTCCAAAGATACCGTAGCATGCTCTTCTTCGAACACATCCTGGGCTATGCCTTAGTCCAGGCCTGCGCCGCGGCAGTAGGCCACCAGCTCCAACTGCCCAACGGGCTCCGCTTGATCCTGGCGGGCAACTGCTGGGGGTTGCTGATGTTCGCGGGCTTCGAGCGGAACCGGCAGACGCTGCTCGGCGAGGCGAAAACGCTGCTCGACCTCATCAAGCAGCAAGTCCGGCCCCTCCTGGAGGAAGAAGAACAGGCGTACCTGGATTTCGAGGTGAAGGAGGTCGTGCTCCTCGGCGACGAAGATTTGAGCAAGGCGAAAACCAGCGTCGCCCGCGGGGCCATCGAGGCGGACGAACAAGACACGCTCGTCGCCGATAAAGCCCCCTACACGGGCGTCAACATTCCCCAACTGCGAATCGGGCAAGCCCCCAATAAAGTTGAGTGGCGCTGGTGCGACCGCTGGAGCAAGGCGACCCTGGAAGCGCGTTTCGGCAGAGTCGTCGAGATCAAGACGATTGAAGCCGCGGTCAAACCCGACATGGAGGAGCCGTTCGACCCGCTCCTGGCCGTGTTCACCGCCATCGGCAAACTTGAGCCGCCGATGGAAGACACCTTGCCGCCCAACGTGTGGCGGGCCGTGAACAGCGAGATCATTCGAAAGAGCATCCGCAGGTTGCAGATTGCCGGTCGCAGGCTGACCATCGCCCCGCTCAATCATTATCTCTCTCACGTTTTATACCCGGACGACGCGCCGCTCGATTTCCTAGACGAGCTCGCCAGGGTCAACGGCCATTTCAAAAACAACGCGGACTAGGAGACAAGAGAGATGAGGAAATATAGCCGGCTGCTGGTCGCTCTCGCAGCTTTCTGCTTCGTGCTGGCCGGCGTGCTTGTCTGGTATCTGGTGACGCCCGGCGCGGAGGAGGGTCGAGCCGGCGCGCCGGACCAGACCAGGGCGAACGCGCCGAGCAGCGGCTCGCCCAAAGATGCCCGGTCGCCCGCCGCGGCGGCCACCGACGACGCGGAGCAGATCGCTCAAACCCTCAAACAAACCATCACAAAATTAAAAGCATCCCGCGCCCAGGTCATTGTCAGCAAAGAAAAATATATTAGAGAGGGTTGCCCGAATGTGACCAAACTCCAGGAGAAGTTGAATCCCGGCGAAGCTCTATCAGCCTCCCGGAGGATAGCGACGGCGGAGGGTTGCAATGACTATATCAACGATTTCAACGACTACCATAACAACCTGGAGAAGTTTGCAGAAGTAACGAGCCAGCTCGACCAGTTACCGTCACAGGTGGACGCACTCAACGCGGCAGTTCACAACGTCCCCCCCGCGGCCGATTCGACGGGCGGCCTTTCATGGACTTCATTATTATGGGTCGTCGTCGCCTCCATCGTCACCTCGCTGGCGATATTCCTATTCATCACCGGCAAGAGACTGCTCGACCAGGGGAACGTCGTCGCCGCTCTCACGAGCGGCTTCTCAGCGATGAGGACATCGCTTGAGGGGTTGCAGAACACACTATCGGCGTCCGCCCTGCCCGAGGCTGCGGGCGGGGGCGCGGAAGGGCAGAGGTTCGAGCCCGATCAGGGAGCCAAACGGGCGACCCAGTTGTCTAACGCCCTGTCTGATGAGGTCCGCCAGGGGTTCTCGAACATACATGAATCCTTAAGGCCCGTCTTGAGCAAACTGGACAAATATCTTCTCGGCCTGGTGAAGCAATCCGATCAGCAGCGCGGCGCGGCGGCTGCAAGCTCGGAGACGCCGCGGCCGCCCGCCCCGGCTGGCGACTCTCACTCTGCGCCGCCGCCCATGACCGTCAGCAAGTACAAGACGACGTTCGGCGTGGTGGACTGCGTCAATCCGGGCTATAAAACCGGGTACCTGGAAAAAAGTGACGGCGGCGAGCTCTCGATCTTTAAGGACGAGCGGGCGGAAAAATTTTACCTGATCCCCAATCGGGAGTGGCTGCAAACCCCTTCGTACTTCCACCAAAAATACGCAGCCTACTACGACGCTCTGAACCTCCAGGCGGGTTCGATAGAGGTGACCTCCCCGGCGATTGTGCGCCCCGAGGGAGCGCAGTGGTGCCTGGAGCGAAAAGGGACGTTGACCATTAAGAGACTCAGCTGATGCAACGATGCCACGCAGATGCAGCACATGCCAGGTCGTTTACGATGACGGGTACAGGGGGCTTCGTTTTTGCCCCGTCTGTCGCGCCCCGCTACCCCCGTTTGCGCCTGAGCCGGCTCAGGCAACTGTTATTGACCACGACTGGCCTCGCCAGCCCGCGTCGCCCGCGCTCGCCGCCCTGCTCAGTTTTCTACTGGTAGGCATGGGGCAAGTTTATTTGGGACAGGTGGACAAGGGCCTGGCGATGCTCGGGACAGTGTTGCTGTTGACGCTTACGGTAGCGCCAGGGCCGCTGGGCGTCGTCATCCTGCTTGTCAATGTGTTGGATGCTTTTTTATTAGCCCGGAAGGCGAGGAAGGGTCAGCCGATTCTGAGTTGGGAGTTCTTTTTCAGTCCACGCAAAAACGCGCGGCGCAGACAGATGAGGTAGGGGGCAGCCCCCGCGGGCCGGCACTGCCTGTCCGGTCAAAGAGACTCGGGACAGGTTTTTCAGCCGGCCGCAAGCCTCGCGCGCCCGAAGTTATTACGCGTCGCAACGGGACGAAGAGGCGCGGGGTCAATCGCCGTCCCTCAATTTACGGAGAGCGCGGCGCACGAAACTTCCATTACTTTGCAATCCGGTATAACCTTACTTTGCAACCCGGCATCACGTGCCGCCTCGTGTCTGCTGCTCTGACCTGCCTTAACCACTTTTCTGTCGCCTTTACTCTTCGGCCAGGCGGCGGTGAAGAACTCAGGTGAGAGGAAAAGAAAGGTGAACCGGCCAGTCCTCTATGAAGCCGCCCTGACGCCCGAGCCACCGGCCCGCGGCGGAGGCGGCCTACTGCTCCGCGGCAGCCCCTCGCCAAAAGTTTTCGACCTCCTGTTGCGCGCGCCCAAGCATGGCAGCATCCTGAGCCGGTTCGAGGGAGCCTGGTGGAGGCTGCTGGCGGACGGACGCTTTTTCTTCGAGCCGGCCCGCTTGAACGACTATTTGAGCAACGCCCACATCTTACAAGGGACTTACGAAGAGCGCCAGGGCTCATACCTCTTACAGGCCGAGAGCTACCGCGACCCGCCCAATCTGCTGGCGCTCGAAGCCCTGATCCGGCCGGGGAAAGGGCAGTACGTTCTCGGCTGCCTCTTTCTTGACGAGGGCTCAGACAGCCCTATCCTTCAGCTCACGCAGTCTCTGACGACGGAAGACCGGCGCGGGCTCCCCGACGGCTCGCAAGTGATTAAAGGTGTGCCCGCGCCGGCGCTCTACGACCTGGAGTTGTCCGGCGAGACCACGAGCGGAAGTTTCAGTGCGCTCCAGGCGTGCTTGTACACCGCGGCTTCACCGGGCGTTGAAGGCGCGGGTGGGGCTGACGATGTACGCTTCGGCATCCACAACGGGTCCACGCCGAGGGCGGCGGCAGAACAAAACGGGACGTGTTCCCTCTTAATGCCGCTTAATACGTTTATGGACGCCGCCAGCGGCTTCTTGCCCGCCCGGTGGCGCTTTGACTTAGCCGTCGCGGATGCCCGAATCCGACTGAACGCCGAAGACATTCCGGCCTCCCAACCTTTATTCAACTGGTATGAAATCGAAGCCGCCCCGGCTGTGGCAGGCGTGCGGCCGTTCCTGTCGTCCTGCTCAGCGCGAAGCGTGACGCTCGACTGCCGCGTTTCGGGCGACACCGTCAGCGGCGAGATTCGCGCGCTCGGCGCGACCTACGACGGGCGGCCGGCTCGCTATGAGGCAACGATCAAAGGGCGGCGCGCGCCGGATGTCCCGCAAACGCTGGCCCAGTTGGAGCAGAAAGTAAGCTTCCACAATCAGGAGCGGGATTGGCGGGATAGAAATATCTTTGACGGCGAGTGGCGCGGCCAGCGCTTCAGTCAACTCCGACTGTGCCAGAACGGGCCGACCGTGACTGGAACTTTCTACGGCCAGACGAATGGGTCCGTCGCGGGGACGGCGACAGAACACCGTATGACTTTAGACTGGGCCGACGAGAGCGACGCGGGCCGGGGCGTGCTACACGCCGTCAGAGGCGGACAGTTTTTAGCCGGACTCTTTCTGCCGCCCGACGACTCCGCGCCCGCCGCGGAGCTGCTGTTTCGCTCCGGGCCTTCTTCGCGCCTCGTGGAAGACACGCTCTCAGAGGGGCCGCGGCCGCTTGAATGGAACAGGAAGGCCGCTGTCCTGAAGTCGCTTAACCGTCTCGTCGAGGCTTCGCTCCTCTACGAAAAAGTTTACAAGGCGTGCGGCGCGGAGAGGCGGCGGCGGCCGCCGCACACCGAAGCGTGGAACTTATTGCTCAGCCAGGAATGGGGCGCGCTTCTCGATTTCATGAACTGCTGCCAGATGCGTAATCTGTTCGCCCGCATGAGCGTGCATCCGCTCTACATGGTCGAGGCGGAGAAAGACGAGGCGGCGTTCGCCGGCTTGCTCCACGCGTTCGAGCACGCGACCCGTTTGCAGGCTGAGCTTTATGCCGCGGCGCAAAAAGCCGAGGCCGAAGAGGGCGTCCGGTTCCCGGACTTCGGGGCCAGGCTGTCTCAACAGATCGAATTCTGGCGGCGTTCTTTAAGCGACGAGGCGGGCCGGATGGACGCGCTCGAAGCCAGCCAGTCAAGGCTCGCCGCGTTGCTCAAGGTGCTGGTGTCCGCCGGGAACTTCGAGCAGGCGTTAGTCGTGGCCGAGAATGCCAGGGCCAGAGCTTTCTCCGATTTGATGCAGAATCGAATTTACCGCGAGCAAGCCCGGGCTGCGCTGCCCGCGCTAAGCCCGGAAGAGGCGGAGGATTTTCTGGCTCAGACAATCGCGGCCACGGCGCCGGTCGAATTGGAAATGCTGGTGCAAACCGCGCGCCATCAGCAGAGCACCATCGTGGAGTATTTTCTGGGCGAGGATGAGCTGTTTGCCTGGGTCATCTCGGCGTCCGGCAAGATTGATCTCCACCAACACCGCCAATCGAATTTATCAAAAATTCTCACCGACCTCGTCGCCTCCACGCGCAGCAGCCTGGGGGTGCAAACCAGAGAAGCCGTGCGCAAGAACGCCGCGCAGCCTGCCGAACGATTCCTGCCGCGGTTGACGGAGTTGTACCGGCTCCTGGTCGAACCCGTCGCGCGCTGGCTGCCGAAGGACGAGCTTGAGGCGGTCATCTTCATCCCACACGGGGCGCTCTTTTTAGTCCCCTTCCCGGCCTTGTTCGACCGGCAGCAGTACCTGATCGAGCGCCACACTATTTCCGTAGCGCCCTCCATACGCTTTGTCGAAACGACGTACCAACTGGCGGCCACGCGCGAGACCCATCCGCCAGGTCTTCTGGTCGTCGGCGACCCACTCATGCCGACGATGCGGCGCGACGGCCGGCGGCCGGGTGAAAGGCTGCCCCAACTTGAATTCGCGCGCCGGGAGGCGGAGCAGATCGCACGAAAGCTCAAGAGCGCCGCCGTCCTCGGCGCGGACGCCAGTAAAGAGCATGTCCTTAAACTCCTGCCGCAGCAAAGGCTCGTCCATCTGGCGACGCATGGTCTGCTTGAGGACGCCGAAGGAACGGCGGAAATGCCCGGCGCTATCGCGCTCGCCCCGGCGAATGGAGACGACGGGTTTTTAACTGCGAGACAAATCGCGGCCCTCGATTTACAGGCCAGGCTGGTTGTCATGAGTGCGTGTAACACCGGGCGGGGTCGTCTGTCGGCGGACGGCATTCTCGGTTTGCTGCGCGCCTTCCTGACGGCGGGAGCAGAGTGTGTCGTGGCCTCTCTCTGGGCGGTGGCAGACCGCTCCACGCAAGAGCTGATGGTCGAGTTTTACGACGGCCTGCTCCGCGGCCAGCCGATAGCGTTAGCCCTGCGCCAAGCCATGCTCAAGCTGAAGGACGACCGGCGCTACGGTAATCCGCTTTACTGGGCCGCCTTCGCCGTCTCGGGCCACAGCCACAGCCCGCTGTTCGAGACAGTCGGGGGCGCTGACGACCTGACTCATTATGGGCCAAAACTTTCTTGAAGGAGGGCGGCCCGTGCAAGGAGGCTTCTGATGAGCGAGCGCCTGCAAATTCTACTTTTGACTGCCAACCCGGCGGACAGGCTCCGGCTGGATTTAGACAACGAGTACCGCCTGCTGCGGAACATGATGCACGACAACGCCGAGGCGGGAAACTGCGAGTTGATGGTCGAGTGGGCGGCGAGGCCGACCGATTTGTTGATCGCCCTGACGAAATATAAACCGCACATCGTCCATTTCGCCGGGCACGGAAACGAGAGCGGCATCTGCCTCGAAGACGACCGCGGCATGAGCCGGCCCCTCGGCAAAGAACTACTGCCGTTGCTTTTCAAGCCATCGCTGAAGAACTTGCGGCTGGTCGTCCTCAACGCCTGCTGCTCGGCGTCGCAGGTGGAGCAGTTGGGCCGGCTGGTTGACTTCATCGTCGGGACCAAAGCCCCCATCGAGGACGACGCGGCGGTGCGCTTCACGGCACACTTTTATCAGGCCCTGGCCGTCGGCGACACGACGCGGGAGGCTTTCCACAAAGCCCAGGGCAAGCTGGCAATCAGCGGAGACAAAGAGAGGGCCGAGCAATATGAGTTACTCGTCCGCGCCGGCGCGGACGAGAACAAACCGCTGGTGCCCCCCCCGCCGCCAGTCGAAGACTATGTCACGCGAGTTGAGTTCGGCGACGTGACTACCGTGGATGACATCAACATTATAAACGTCAGCAACGAAGGGCCGGGCGGGTTCTCATCTGCTGCGGGGCCGCGGGTGAGCAAAAGGCGCGAGCTGGACGTGAAGAGCAAGAGCGTCAAAACGGACGGCGGCATCAACATCATCGGCGAAAAAAATAAGTATGAATAAACGGGCGGCCGTAGAGCGCAGGCTGATTCGCCTAAGGTCTGCTCAAGTTCGGAGACTCCTCATTCCAAAATGGCTGGCCGGCTGATCGGTTTTGGTTAAGCCGCTGGCGAGGAACTAAAAATCATGGGAGAGCTAATTAACTTCGTCTGGTCGGAAAACTCAGGTCTGGGCCGCTTTTTCATCGTCCTGGTGGTGCTCGCATCAATCGCCGCCACGGTGTTCGCCCTGTACCACATCTGGCGCTATCGGGTGGCCGAGATGAGCAGCCTGGGGCGACTCAAAAGTCTGTTGCAGCGCTGGCAGGTGGAGCGCAGCGCCTCGCAGTTGGAACTCGCCAACCTCGAAGAGTTGAAGCGGGTGACGATGCCGAGCAGTTTGGCGCGCCATCGCTTGACGACTATCGAGCGGATGAGGGCCACTAACGTCAAAGTGGATTTCGAGGCCCTCCAGCAGCTCACCTTCGCCGTCGAGTCGTCGCAACTGGGCCTGCGCGCCCCCAGCTTCGCCGCCAGCTTCGTTTTGCTGTTAGGGCTCTTCGGCTCTGTCGCCAGCTTGTGCCTGCTGCTGTCAGGACTGGGCCGGCCGGAGGCGGACTTCGATAACGCCGCCGTCGGCGCGATGACGGCGACCTTCTCCTCGGCCGTGGCCGGGCTGCTAGGCTCCCTCTGGATTTCTCTCTTCAGCCTGGCGCTGTCAAACGCGCAGGCGCGTTTCTACGAACAATTCGAGCGCTTCACGGTCGAAGAACTGCTGCCGCAGACCGTGCCTGACATTAGAAATGAGGCCTGGCTGCGACAGATGCATTACAAAATCGGCGAGGCTTTCGAGCGGATCAAGGAAATCGCCGAACAAAACGATCAAACCGTTAAAGATTTCGAGGTCGTCGCCGCAGGCTTCACGCGTCTGGTTGACAGTCTGGAGCAGAGCGCGCGGAAAGGCGCGAGCGCCGACGTGCAAAAAGTTTTAGGGCAGATGGGTCAGGTGCTCGGGCAAGTGTCGCGGGCTAACGACTCGGTCCTGAGTTTGGCTAACAGCGTCCCCAAAGCTCTGGAGGCCACGCGCGCGCAAAATCAGGGCGTCCTGGCACGCATCGACGGGTTGAGCCAGGAGAGCCAGGAGCAGCACGCGAAGTTAACTCAATCGCTCGCGGCCGTGAATGAAAATCTGCCCAACACGCTGAACGCCTTGCAGCACGGCAATCAAGCCGTCCTCCGGCGCGTAAACGACCTGATGCGTGGGGCGGGCGGCCCAGCGCCGGTGACCACGGCCCCGGGGTTTTTCGCTCAAGCCCCGAAACTACTTTTGTATTCGGTCCCGCTGATGTTCCTTTTGATTCTGCTCATTCTGTTAACGCGCTGAGGAATTCGCCGCGATGAAACAGCCGCCTTATTTCAAGTTAACGGAGGCCGAGCCGCACACCGCGCTGTGGGCCAGCTTGATGTTCCTGCTGATTGTGTTGACGATGGTTGCCTTCGTCAGCCGGCGGCTCTCGGCCGGCTCGAACGCCGCGCCCGGCCCCGACCAGGCAAGCGCCCAGCGGCAGCAGAATCTACTTCGCTCACTGCAACAAACTTTTGCCGGCGAAAGCCAGCAGGGCGTGGTCGCCGTCAAAGGCGCGCGGACACACATTCAAGTCGCCATCAGCGCGCAACTGCTTTTCCCGCAGCACGGAACGGAATTGTGGCCCGGCGGCAGAAACATTTTGCGCCGCCTGGCCCAAACGCTGAGGGCTTCGCCCGGCGCGGGCTACCAGAGAATCGAAGTCGAAGGGCATACGGATCGAGACGGATTTGCCGCGGCCGCCTATCCGCGAGACAACTGGGAGCTCTCCAGCGGGCAGGCCGTCAGCGCCCTTAAATATTTGGCGGCGGAGACCGGGCTCAATGCCGCGCTTTTTTCCGCGCACGGCTACGCCGACCTGCGCCCGCCGCCAGCTTCTCAAGCTCAGCCGCGGCAGATGACGGACCGGCGCGTGGAGGTAAATATTTTCTTCGGGGCGGCGAAGCCTTGAGAGATTCGGCGCGGCGGGTCGCGGGCGACCGGTGGAATTAAGACCATGAAGGAAAAACTTGAGGCCCTCTTCCTGCGCTACCGCACGGCCGACGAAGACGAAGCAGAGTTGGCGGAAGAGATGAAGGCCGAGATCGAACAACTCACGAAGGTCATTGGCGAATGGAGCCGGCAGCTCGGCGGCGTGCCGAGCCAGAGGCATCCGGGCCACCTCATCAGGGCTTGTGACGAAGCCATCTCCGGGGCGCTGCGCGCCACGGCCAGCCGCGACTACGCGGCGGCCTTCGCCTGTCTGCGGCACGGGCGGAGCGCCGTCGCGGGCATCGAATGCGCGTGGCAAGCAAACCTCGCCTACGAGGCGGCGCGGGCCGCTTATGAAGCGTTGGCCGCCTTGCTCCCGTCCGCCTGCGAGCCCTTGCTCACGCTCCAAAATCTTAAGCTCCTGCTGAACGAGACGGCCTCGCTTTTGCAAACCGGCAAATACAGGCAGGGAGAGTTGCTGGCGCGCGCGTGCCGCGGGCGGAGCGAATTTCTCGGCGGGAAGTACGACGCCGCGCCCACGACGTTTCAGCCGCAGCTAGAGCAGCTGTTGGCCCTGTGCGACGATGTCGCGCGATTTGTGCCAGCGGGGCGGGCGGACTGGGCCGACAAGGCCGCGCTCCGGGGCGTGGAAGCGCTCCTGCGAGAGCGCCATTTCGCTTTGGCCGAGCGCCTGCTGGCGGACCTGGAAGTTGAGCTCACCCCGCACCGGACCTTTCTCTCTCTCTACCGTCAACTCCGGCCGGCTTCAGCGCCGACGAGCGCGGACGCCGACGTGCGAGAGCTCATCAGGTCGCAATCATGGAGCGCCGCGACAAGTTATTTGCTGGATGGCGAGTTCAGCAATCTCTCCGCTCGGGCCTCGGCATCGCCGGCCAAAGCGGCCGGCCTCCGTCAGCAAATAGCCTCTTATCTGAAATGAATCGCAGCCTCGACCAAGCCGGCCGCAGTGAGTGAAAGGCCCCGGCCTTAACAGAAAGGAGAACGAAGAAGATGGCAAAGTTACTGTTCGACAAAGGGGTGGTGCAGGAGAGGACCGACTTGAACCCTGTGGCGGGCTGTTGGCGCGTGGTTTTTGAGAGGATCGGCGAAGGGACCCGGTTACTCCAACTGTTGGATGAAGCGGAAGATTTTCCGGCCGAAAAGAAAGGGCTCTTCAAGGGCGTCTTCGGCGCGAAGCCGGAATACCTCGTTTACGCCGTGAGCAAGGAGCGCCACCTGCTGTTGGAGTTTCCCCGGCGCGTGGTTCACCAGAATCAGGCCAACCATTTCGACCTCTATTTCAGAATCGAATATCACGTCAGCGACCCGAAAATATTGGTCGTGCGCCTGCGCGCCATCAACGAGGATCAACTGGCCCAGTTGCGCGACACCATCGGGGACGAGTTCAGCCGGGCCTGCGCGCGCATCCCCTGGGAAATCGTCAAGGACGAGTACGCCTTCAACGATGTCGCCGACAGCCTGACGGCGACGGACACGGAATTGTTTCGCCGCCTCCAAAGCAAAGCGCACGACCTGGGGCTCACAATCGGCGAGATCAAACTCTCGCTCCGCCTGTTGGAAGCAGATGTCGTGGAGCATCGGCAGGCGACCGAGCATCAGAGGCTCCTGGCGCAAAGAAAGCGGGATCTGGAAGTGACACACGCGGACCAGGACATCGAAGACGTGTTGAAGGCGCGTGAGCTACGACGGCAAACCTGGGACGCCGGCACGCAAGCCATGGCGACCAGTCTGGGTAAGATTGCCAACAACACTGACACGGCCGGCGAGTTGCTCGATAATCTGTCCTCTATCGGCTCATACTTCTCCCCGCAAGTCCCGGTGCCCGGCCCGCAGGCTCCGGCCTTGCCGGAAGTCTCGCCCAAGCTGATCTCCGAAAACGCCAGCGCCTTGCCGGGCAGGGGTCTCTCTTTAGTGCAGCAAGTCGTCGGGGTGGTCGCGCAGTTAGACCTCCGAGAGAGAGAGAAAAGAGAGTTGCTCTCGGCCATCTTTCACCTGGCGGGCGAGTTGCTGGCCCCCGGCGAAGCAGAGCCGGAAGCCCTGGCCCATTACCGAAGGATATACCAGGACATCCTCGACCGATTCCTGCACGAATTGAAAACGCCCCAGAGCGAAACGCTCTCGTTGTTACTCAATATCGAGCGGCTGTGACCCGCCCCGTCAAAGCTGCCAAGGCGTGAGGAGAAAGAGCCGTGCCCGAAGAGATTACTCCGCAAGACAACATGCCCGCCGGCGAACCCTCCGCGCAGGGAGCGGTCGCGCAAGGCGCGCCGCCCGCGCGGCCGCCCGCGCAGGGACAGGAAACCGCCGGCCCCTCGCAGGCGCAGCCGCAGGACGAGGACAAACGGGCGAGCAGCAACGTGGAGGTTCGCTCCGAGGTCATCAATGCAGGGGGCAGCGTTATCAGCGCCAACATCGTGAACGAGTATTACACCGCCCTGACCGAAGGCGGCGAAGACTCTTCCATCCGCGCTTTTTCCGCGGAGTACTGCGACCCGATTGCAGAGGAAAAGGAGCGCGAATTAAAGGAGCTGGTTGTCTTCGAAGAAAAGCTGATGTCTGAGCTGTTGAGTGCTTTGCTGTCCAAACGTTTTCTCATTCTGGCGGGCGAGCGGGAAACCGGGAAGCAAACGCTCGCGCTGCACCTGAGCCAGATGCTGCGGCAATGCGCGGGCGAACCATGTCGCGAGACATTGTTAGCCAGGGCGCTTCAGCGCAGGGTCAGAGTAGAGCTGCAAAAGGTCGCCGAGGCGAGGAAAGATTTCGGGCAGCGAGCCGTCATCTTTCCCCGAATCGGGGAGAGCGAGAACCGTGACCTCCTGGGCCTGTTCGCCAGATTGCAGACAATCGAATTGGAGCACATAGTTGACGCGCTCAGGAGAAATGGCAGCTTTTTCCTCTTCACGGTCGACACGCCTCACATCAAATTACTAAAAGATGACTTGCAGGCTTTGGGGGTCTTGCGTGAAATCCCGCCCCTGCCCAGGCACCTGCTCGAACTGGGGCTCGAAAAAAAGTTGACGCGCTTTCTCGCCGAGAGAGACATCCCGGCGGAGCAGGCGGAGCACCAGGCGGCCCGGAAATACGTCAGTGAGAATAAAGCGCTGCTCCTTGAGCGGCTGCCGAAAATGTCGCAGCTCGCGCTCTTCGTCGAGCGTTACCTGCTGCGCCTCGTAGGCGAGCACCCGGAGATGGACTTGCGCGCCGCCATTGATCTGGCGGCGAGTCCCGAAAAATGGTTTTTGAACGACCTGGGTAAAGATTTTGAAGCCTGGTGTTTCGTTTTCACGCTGGCGCTCTGCCTGTGCGGGGCGGGGACCAAGGGCGTGCCGTGGCTGGAGTTCGAGACCATCCGCCGCGAAATCGTAAAGCACCTCTCGCGCGAGCTGCGCTTGTGGCGTCATCAGCAGGAGAGTCCCTTATCCAATCTGCTGGCGGAACAGGCGCTGCTCGAAAGGTGCCGCGCGCAAATCGTCCGCGAGGTCGGGTACGGCGACCTGGTGCGCTTCACTGATAGCAGTTACCCGGCCGAACTCTGGCGCGTCTTTACCAGTTCCAACCGCCAGGTCTTAACCCTGATACTCCCCGTCCTGCAAAGGCTCGCGCAATCCGGCGACACGCAGATCAGAGCGCGCGCCGCCAGAATGCTCGGGCGCATCGGGGAGATCAATCCGTCGCTCATCACGCTCGGGTTGATCGGGCAATGGGCCAACGCGAAGTCGTTCTGGCAGAAGGCAGCGGTCGGCTACCTCTACGAGGGGGTTTGGGACAGCCAGGACGAAAGTTACCGGCAACTGTGTCAGCTTAAGTTGGAGCAGTTGGCTGACAGTGACGGGGACGAGTTGTGGACTGCCATCGCCGTTTACAAGCAGCGCGGGCAAAGCGGCGGGGAGCACCTGGCTACGGCCATCGCCAAGCTGGGCGAGATTACCGAACAGAATTTTACAGGCTGGCTGGAATGGGAGAAGAAGATCGAGCAGGAGTTGGAGAGCTTCGAGCAGAAAAAACAGAAAAACAGGCAGGAGGTGGTCGTCGCGTCCAAAGAACTCAAAGAACTGCGCAAAGCCCTGAACAGGCTCTACCACGACGAGGACGGCAAGATCATGCTAGCCATCTGTTTCTCGCTCGTCGCTTTGAGCCGGCAAGCCGGGGCGTTCGCCGTCATGGTGGAATTGAACAACTGGTTTCGGCAGGGGCGCAAAGGGCTGGCCCCCCTGACCAGTTGGATTTTCTGGATGGAAGCAGGAATCGCGGACCGCCTGGGTCGCCCCATGCCGGTCCCTCACGCCGCCGTCAACGACACAATCCCCAGCTGCCACCCCGTGGTCATAGCTTTGGGGGCCGCCGCGAAAAATGAGCCGCAGGCCATCAGCCAGGCGGCGAGTTTTCTGGCCGCCACCTATCAACAGTTTTCCGAGTCGTTCCACCCGCGCGTGCGACAGTACCTGCGCCGGAAGTTTTTACTGCACTTGAAGAGCTGGGCCGACAGCTCCTGGCTGGTGCCTGAGTACCGGCAGGTGATGAAGGACTTGTACGTCGAACTGCTGCTCAGCCCGCAGGACGACCTGGTCAGGAACGTCACGATGCAGTTAAAGAGCGACCCGGAATTCACCGGGCGGGCGCATTTGAAGCGCTTCGCCGACCTCGTGCTCGAACGCCGTCAGGAAATTAAAAGATAGTCGCAGGAAATTAAAAGATAGTCGTCGGCCGCCCTCTCCGTCGCCGGTCCCCACCGTGGCTCGGAGAAGCCGGCGCCCGTCCGTCCGTCTGCGCCCGCCCCCTCCGACCTTGACACGATGACAATCCGGTTTCGATAATTCGACGACCCATTTTTGGCACAATCTGTATTGGGTTGGGCTCTTACTCTCTTTTCCGACATCAAAAAAGGTGACAGCTCACGATTCGTAAGGATACCGCCGCTTTTAATTATGACATGTCGGCCCCACTCTTCACTCCGAAACACCCTCCCGCTCAAATCACTATGCTTCCGGGCCTGCCTGCTCGCGGCCTTCGCGTCTTCAGCCTTCGGCCAGGCGCCGCCGACCGCCTTGCAGCATGGCTCTTCCATCACGCGTGAAATTCCCCCCCAGGAGTCGCACGTCTTTGAGGCCACGCTCATGGCTCAGCAGCTTATCGTGCTGACCGTTTCCGCCGGCGATCTTAATTTCGTCGCGCGCCTGTCCGCGCCGAGCGGCGGCAAGCTTGAAGAGATTGTCCATAGACGTTACGGCCCTCTGACCTTGAAACTCGTCGCCCCGGAAGAAGGCTCATACCGGCTTGAGCTCAGTTCGCTGGAGCCGAAGACGCAGCCCCGTAAATACGAACTGAGGGTCGAGCAAATCAGGGCGGCGACCCAACATGAACGGGAGGCGGGGCGGGCCGCCAGCGCGTTTTACCAGGCCGAAGACTTGAGGTTCAAATGGCGCAGCGGCGAACTGACTCAATCGCTGGAGAGATACGAAGCCGCGGGCCGCGCCTGGGAGCTGCAGGCGCAGTGGGCCGCCGCCGCCGAGGCGCGGCAGCGACTGGGCGAGGCACATTTTGTTCAAGGTGACTACCGTCAGGCTCTGCGAGCGTTTCAGGGGGCGCTCGGCCTGAGCCGGCGGGGCGGCGATCTTTTCCTCGCGCTCCTACAACTTAACAACATCGCTTACGTCCACATCTATCTCGGCGACCTTGACCAGGCGACCACCCTGTGCGAGCAGGTCCAGACGCGACTCGGCCAAGTCTCCGTCAGCCCCACTTCCCTGCGCCAGCGCATCGAAGCGCAGTTGCAAAATAACTTCGGCGAGATCGAGTACGCGCGCGGCAATCTGAAATCCTCGCTTGACTTCTTCGCCCGCGCGCGCGCCCTGTGGGAAGCGATAGGCGACCGGCAGGGGCTGGCGCTCGCCCACCTTAATGCAGGCCACTCCGAACTGGACTCCGGGAACGTCAACGAAGCCGCCGCCGAGCTCGAACAAGCCTTGCAGCTGTGGCGCGAGATTAACGACCGGCGCGGGGAGGCCCTGACGCTCACCGCCCAGGGCAATATTTCTGCGCTGTTAGGCGATCAGTACGCGGCTTTGGCTTCGCACCGCACGGCGCGGGATATTTTCCGCCAGATAGGAGACAGGCAGGGCGAGGCCATCACCTCCAACGGCCTCGGCGACGTCTACGAAGACTTAAACCGCAAACAGGAGGCGATAGACAATTACTCCCGCGCTTTGCGACTTAACCGGGCCATCGGGAATAGAGATTTCGAGGCCGTCAGCAGCTACTATCTGGGGCGCGTCTATCGTGCCATGGGCGACTTGACGCGCGCCCTCGGCTATTACGAAGCCAGCCTGGCCCTCAGCCGGCAAAGCGGCAAAGAGCGGATGGCGACACACTCCTTAATGGACATCGCCGCGATCTACGTCGGACAGCAAAAATATTCAGCGGCCCTGCGGCTCTACCAACAAGGTCTGGCTTTTTACCGGCAAATCGGGGACCTGAGACGACAGGCTCTGACGCGCCACGGGCTCGGCGAATTATATCGCGCCCGCGGCGAGCGGGAGTCGGCCTTCGGCGAATACCGGCAAGGGCTTGAGCTGTTCCAGGCGATTAAAGACCCGCAGGGCGAGGCGGAGTCGCGTTTTTGGATGGCGAAGCTGTTGCAGGAGCAGGCGCGTTTGCCGGCAGCCCTGGCCGAGAGCGAGAAGTCCATTAACCTGATTGAGACTCAACGCGGGCGCGTGCTCGGGCAGAATTGGCGCTCCGCTTATTTTGCTTCGGTGCATCGCCACTTTGAACTGTACGTCGATCTCTTGATGCAGTTGCACTGGCAACAGCCCGACCGCGACTACGCGGCGCTGGCTTTGCAGGCCAGCGAGCGAGCCAGGGCGCGAGCCCTGATGGAGTTGCTGGCCGAAACCCAGAGCGGGATACGGGGCACGACCGACCCGGCGCTCGTGACGAAAGAGCGGCAACTGCGCCAGCAACTGATAGGCAAGGCTACTTATCTCACACAGATGCTCAACGCGTCCCGCCCGGAGGCTGAGATATCTGAGATAGAGTTCGAGATTAGAGAGCTGAGCAACGAGTATGACTTTGTGCAAGCGCAGGTCAAGGCTCAAAGTCCAGCCTATGCCCACTTGATACAGCCGCGAATCCTGAACCTGGCTGAGATTCAAGCGACACTCAAGATAGACGAAGGGACCGTCCTGCTCGAATACCTTCTCGGCGACGAGCGGAGCTACGTTTGGCTCGTGACTGCCGACACTCTGGTCGCCCAGGAACTGCCGGCGCGCAGGAGCCTGGAGAATCTGGCCCAGGAAGTTTATCAATCCCTGTCGGCGCGGCAATTCCGTCCGCGGGAAGGGATGTCCAGTTACCACCGGCGCGTCGCGCTCGCCGAAGAGCAGTTCTGCCCGCGCGCCACGCAGTTGAGCCGGCACCTGCTGGGGCCGCTCAAGACTGCACCTGGGGCGCGTCGTTTGCTGGTTGTCGCCGACGGCGGTTTGCTATACATCCCTTTCGACGCCCTGCCTTCGCCCTTCGCCGCGAGCGCGGCCCAGGGCTGCCGGCTGGGAGCCGAGCCGCCGACCTACGCCCCTTTGCTGACGGACTTCGAAGTCATTCACCTGCCTTCCGTCTCTTCTCTGGCGCTGCTGCGTCAATTAGAAGGCTCCGCCCCGCGTCAGACTCAAGACATAGTTATTTGGGCTGATCCCGTATTCGAATACGACGACCCTCGCCTCGCCCCCGGCGCGAGCGCCCCGCTTGACGCGGACGCTGGCGGGCCTGAGTCCCGGCGGATGGAAGAGCCCATCCCCTACGGGAACGGGCTGCCGTTTTCACGCCTGCTCGGGACGCAAGAGGAGGCCGACCGTATCAAGCAATCCGCCCCCGCCGGGCACGTCGTCTTGCTGACAGGTTTTGCGGCCAACCGGGAGAGCGTCCTGGAGCGAGACTTACAGGACTATCGTATCTTGCATTTCGCCACGCACGCCCAAGTCAGCGACCTTCACCCGGCGCTTTCCGGCCTCTTGCTTTCCACCGTCAACGAGCAAGGCGAGTATCAAAACGGCCTCTTGCAGATGGCAGACATTTACGGCTTGCGGCTCAATGCTGACCTGGTGGTGTTGAGCGCGTGCCAGACGGGCTTAGGCGAGGAGTTGCCTGGCGAAGGTGTCGTCGGGCTGTCTCAGGGGTTTCTGTACGCCGGCTCAAGAAGCGTCATCGTGAGCTTGTGGAGAGTGGAAGACAAAGCCACCGCGGCGCTCATGACGCAGTTTTACCAGGCCATGCTCAACGAGGGCGCGACTCCCGCCGAGGCTTTGCGCCGTGCCAAGTTAACGATGTACCGGCAAAGCTCGCGGCAATCGCCTTACTACTGGTCGGCCTTCGTCATTCAAGGCGAATTTCACCGCCCTCCCCTGACCTGGAGCAGCTTACTTAAATCCAGAACACTGTGGGCTTGGTTATCAGTGGCGGCGATTATATTATGGCTGTTCTACTCCTGGAGGAAACGCCGTCGTCCTAACAGCAGCCGCCATTCACCGAAGGTAGCTTAGAAGAGATGCCTACCGATCAAAAATCAGAGGAGGATTTTGCACAACTTTTGGCCTGGCTGGGGCCCGACCGGCAGAAGGCAGGAGAAAAGTACGAGCGCATCCGTCAGAATTTGCTGGACTACTTTCGCCGCCGCGGGGCCATCGACCCGCCGAGCCTGACGGACGAAGTGTTC
This sequence comes from Pyrinomonadaceae bacterium, assembly GCA_035563515.1. Lineage (GTDB taxonomy): Bacteria > Acidobacteriota > Blastocatellia > Pyrinomonadales > Pyrinomonadaceae > QHXM01. Next base: position 50,234 of record DATMVE010000025.1, on the reverse strand, counting down.
GCCCGCGTTACTAAAAAAGTACGCGCGGTGTCCATAAATTTTGTAGGCGACCCGGCGCACTATTTTCTGGCCGTGGCTCGTAAAGTCCTGGCGGAATGGCGGCGGCAGCCGGTGCTGACGGAGTTGCCGCCACACATCCCCGTGCTGTCTGAAGACATGACAGCCGAGATGAAGGAGCGGCTCTTACAAAGTCTGGAACACTGCTGGACGATACTCTCGCCGCAGAAACAAGAGATTTTGTCACGTTACTGCCTGGGGACGCCGCCCCAGAAACTCTCCGAGAGCCGCGAAGAGCTGGCGCGTGAGCTGGGCCTGTCGCTCAACGCGCTCAGGGTGATGGTGCACCGGCTCAAAAGCAAAGTGAAGCGCTGCATCGAGAAAACTCTCAAGAAAGAACCTGAAATAGTTTCCCCCAGTCTGCATAATTAGAACAGGGGGAGGTTTTTTGCAGGGACCTTTTTATGACGGACTTTAACCAATCGGCTGATGAAATAAGGCAGTTTCTGCTGGGGCAGTTGCCCGAGGAGAGGGCCGAGAGGCTTGAAGACCGAATCTTTGCCGAGTCAGATTTCGCCGAAGAGGTGCGAATAATCGAGGGCGAGTTGATCCTCGATTACCAGGCGGGAAACCTAAGCCCCGCCGAGCGCGATCTTTTTGTGCAGAAATACCTGTCGAGCCCGGCCGGGCTCCGGGCGGTGGAGAGCGAGAGCGTCTTCTACGAACTCGTCCGCGCGAAGTCCGCCGACAGCCCCCAGGTAAGTGTGGCGATTGGTGATTCCTCTTCCGCAGCCGCGGAAACGGGCGCGCCCGAGTCTGGAGCCGACCCGCCGTCCGCCCCGCGAGAGATCCCGGAGCAGGCGGGTTGGCTAAGCCGGGTTCGTGCTCTCTTTACCGAACGCCCCGTTTGGGCCTACACCGCGGTCCTTTCGGGGCTGTTGCTGCTGACAATCGGGGGTGTGCTGATCCAGCGTTTGTTCCGGCCCCCGGTGGGCGATGCGACGGCGCAGGCGGAGCGACAGGCCAGAGAGGATGAATTGGCGCGGCTCAATCGCGACGCCGCCGCCTTGAACGGCCGAGAGGTGGCGACCGTTGACTTGACGCCCACGCAGCGTTACGGCGGGGCCATGCCCCGTGTCGTCATCAATAATGCCGACCCGGATGGTTTGATAAAGTTGCGCTTGAACCTCATGCAAAGCGGCGCGGCACGGTATCGCGCTCTTTTCCTCGACGACCGCCGCCGCGAGCTGTTCGCCATTCAGAACCTGGCCGCTCAAAATACTCTGGACGGCCCACAAATCCAACTCTTCGTCCCGGCCAAATATCTCAAACGTGGCGATTATCAGATAGATTTGAGCGTTTCGGATAACAATCAGGAGCCCGGCGGCTACGCTTTCCGCGTAGTTGAAAACCGTTGACTACCCGAGTAGTTTCAAACTGAGCTTCTCTCCGAACGGGTCCGCCTTTCCTCCTCGCTCGGGCATCAGTAGTAGCGGGCGAAACCCGAGTTCCGCTTCGTTCTGGTCAGCCTTCTCAGCCGGCTAGGTCGGAACCTTTGACCATTGGGCAAATCAAACGAGCGCGATATGCCTGTAATCTTTGGCGACCGGGCGCATTACAAAATAGAAAGCATTTCCTCCTGGCGAGCGAGGGGAAGCACTGCGCCTTAGTCTGCGAAAGGGACGAAACAGGGAGAGCACGGCCATGAGCGACGAGATTCCGAAGCCGAACAAAAGGGCACTGCTGGTCGGCATCAACGAGTACCCGAACCTGCCCGACTATTCGCAGCTCAGAGGCTGCGTCAACGACGTGCAGGTAATGAGCAATCTGCTGGAGACGTTGTTCGGTTTCACCGCGGAGAACATCACGGTTTTAGTTAATGAACAGGCCACGGAAAAAGGCATCCGCGAGGCGATGGAGAAACTGGCAGCCGACTGTGCCGAAGGCGACATAATAGTTTTTCATTACAGCGGGCACGGCTCCCAGATGGCGGCGCGCGGCGACAAGCCGCGAGGCTACGACGAGTCAATCATGCCCTATGACAGCGGGCGCATGAATCCCGTTTTCCCGAAGCAGGTCGAGCCGCGCGACATCCGTGACACGCAAATTCAGGAGTGGCTCTCACGCCTCACTCGCAAGACACCGTACATCACATTGATTTTCGATAGCTGTCACTCCGGCTCCATCACCCGCCTGGTCGGTGATTCGGAGGAAGAAGGGACCAGGTTGCGCTGGATCCCGCCTGACCCTTTGCCGCCGAGGTCTCCCCGGCCCACCGGCTCGCCGGAAGGGCACGAACCGGCCCTCGAAACAGGCGCGAGCGGTTGGTTACCCCTGAATGACAAGTACGTCTTGCTTGCGGCCTGCGCGGCGGAGCAGGGGGCCTACGAACTGGATCACGAAACGGACGGCAAAGCCCAACGGAATGGGGCTTTCACTTTCTTTCTGGCACAGGAAATCAGCCTGGCAGCCGATCAGAACGCTTGCACCTACATGGACATTTGGGAGCGAGTGGCCCTCAAAGTTAATAACAGATTCAAGAAGCAAACTCCCCAGATTGAAGGCACCCGCAACAGGCAAATTTTTAGCGTCCAGGACTTCGTTCCGATGCCTTACCTCTTAGTGCAGGAGCGCCAGGGCTCCGAAGTGCAACTCAACGGGGGGGCGGTCCACGGCCTTACGGTCGGCTCGCATTGGGAGATATATCCGGCGGGGACCAAAAAAATTTCGGAGACTAAAGAAGAGCGCCAGGGAAGAGTGGAAATCACGACGGTCAGTCCGGTGTCCGCCAGAGCCAGGGTGCTCGAAGAAAACAGCTCGCAACCCATTACCCCGAACGCTCGCGCCGTCGAAGTCCTGCACGCCGACCATGAAACTCTAATGCCGGTCCGGTTCGCGCCCCCGCCGCCGGGATACGAAGGGGCCGTGGCGGAAATGAGGCAAGCGCTGTCAGGATCAAGGCTACTGAAAATAACAGATTCTGCGGCAGAGGCCCGCGTGGAAGTGAGAGTAGTGGTGCCGCACGCGACGGCGAAGCCCGGCGATATTTCACCCCAGGGCCAGGCGTCTGCCGAAGCAGTGTGGAACGTCGTGGACCGCTCGGAAACGCCATTGATGTCTCAACGTGCGGTGGCCGCGCCGGAGAGTAAACACAGCATCAAGGAGAACCTGGAAACCATCTGGCGTTATAACAAGGTCTTGGAATTGCGAAATGACCAGAGCACGTTGAAAGGCAAAGTGGAGTTTGATCTTCTGAAAAAAGGGGCTGACGGAACCTGGCGAACGGTCGCGCAGGGCGACGAAGAGGCCGTTTACCGGCACGGGGAGCCCATCGCTTTCCGCGTGGCTAACCGTTCGGAGAAGCCCGTCTACGCCAGCGTTCTGGATTTCGGCCTCAGTAAGCAGATAGACGTGCTCTATCCGTCGGCCAGTGCCAGTGAAGAAATCTCGGTCAAACGTTCCGGCGGGGATAGCACACAGACACAACTCGGCGGCGTCCTTTCCGTCGGCGAAAAGCCCGGAGACGAGCTGGAACTCTACTTTCCCGAGAACCTCACTTTTCTCGCGCAGCCGGACGGAGGGAGTCCCGCGCGCGGCAAAGAATACTTCAAGCTCGTGGTCACGACGCAGCGGCACGACCTGAGTTTCCTGAGGCAATCGGGACTGCGGACCGAGTTAAGCCAGGAACCCGAGCACCCGTTAGAAAGGCTAACGTACCTGGCAGTGACCAGCGGGCTTGAACGAGAAGTGCTGAGGAAGCTAGAGCCCCAAGACGAATGGTTCACCATCGAGCGCGCCTTCTGGTTGCAACATCAATAAGCCGCGCGCGGCCCGGCCGCAGAGATTCACTCTGCGGCCGGGCCGACGATCCCCACAGACACCGCCGCCCGCCGTCCGCCTGAGTTATAAGTATCCCTCACCTGGAAGCGCAATATTTTTCATTTTACCTTATATGGATGGGGCGCTATGATTCGAGGTGCCAAGTAGAGGCGGGATGTTACATGTCCGAATAAGGAGGCGGCGTGTGGTTGCGGGGCCGTCCGCCTGCGTCATATAATTTCCGGCGTTCGGCGCAATCTTAAATCATCCCGCCTCGTTGAACTGTCTCAGCTCTCGCAAGTGAGAGGGCTTTCGGGCGAAGGAGTGTTTCACCGTGGCTATCCGCATGAGCAGGACTTTCGTCCTGCGGAAGTTGCACCAGCTTTCGGGAATCGTGCCGCTCGGCGCTTTTCTCCTGGAGCATTTTTACACCAACTCGAAGGCCGTCCACCCGACGGACGGGCCGAGAGCTTTTAATAAAGCCGTCGAAGACCTGCAAGGCATCCCCTACATCCTGCTCGTCGAGATCACGTTCATCTTCATCCCCCTGCTCTTCCACGCCATCTACGGGCTGGTGATTACGTGGGAGGCGCGGCCGAACAACCTGGCCTACCCGTACCCGCGCAACTGGTTCTACACGATCCAGCGCCTGACGGGCATCATTCTCTTCTTCTTCATAGCCTTTCACGTCCTGAACATGCGCTTCGGCATCATCCCGGGCCTGGACACTTACGGCAACGCCGTCGCGCACCACCCGAAGGAAGCTTTCAACATCGTGGAGGCAGAGTTCAGTAAGACCTGGATTTTCGCCGTCTACGTGATCGGCATCCTGGCGACCGTCTGGCACTTCGCCAACGGCATCTGGCTCTTCATGGTCGACTGGGGCATCACCATCGGCGCGAAGGCCCAGCGCCTGACCGGCTACGCCTGCATCGCCTTCGGCTTCGTGCTCCTGGCCGTCGGGATCAACGCGCTGACGGCTTTCGTCTACCCTGGCGGAATATGGGGAGGTCTCTTTTACTGACATGGCTACGAACGGAATCAAGATAGCGATTGTCGGCGGCGGCCTCGCGGGGCTGGCGGCGGCCATGAAGATCGCGGAGTCCGGGCACTCCGTCGACCTCTTCTCGGTCGTCCCCGTCAAGCGCTCGCACTCGGTCTGCGCGCAGGGCGGCATCAACGGCGCGGTCAACACGAAAGGCGAGGGCGACTCGACCTGGGAGCACTTCGACGACACGGTCTACGGCGGCGACTTTCTGGCGAACCAGCCGCCCGCCAAGGCCATGTGCGAGATGGCCCCCTCCATCATCTACCTCTTCGACCGCATGGGCGTGCCCTTCTCGCGCACGAAAGAAGGCTTGCTCGACTTCCGCCGCTTCGGCGGGACGAAGCACCACCGCACGGCCTTCGCCGGGGCTTCGACCGGGCAGCAACTCCTCTACGCGCTCGACGAGCAGGTCCGCCGGCGCGAGGTCGAAGGCAAAGTCCAGAAGTACGAAGGCTGGGAGATGATGTCGCTCATCCTCGACGGCCACCAGGTCTGCCGCGGGATCGTGGCGATGAACTTGCAGACGCTGGAACTGAAAGCCTTCAAGGCCGACGCCGTGATTATGGCGACGGGCGGGCCGGGGCTGATTTTCGGCAAGTCGACGAACTCCATGGTCTGCACGGGGAGCGCCGTCTCGGCCTGCTACCAGCAGGGCGCGAAGTATGCCAACGGCGAGTTCATACAGGTTCACCCGACTTCGATTCCGGGCGAGGACAAGCTGCGCCTGATGTCTGAGTCGGCGCGCGGCGAGGGCGGGCGCGTCTGGGTGCCGCGCCGGCAGAACGACACGCGCGACCCCTCGTCCATCCCCGAGAGTGAGCGCTGGTATTTTCTCGAAGAGAAGTACCCGGCCTACGGCAATCTGGTCCCGCGCGACATCGCGACGCGCGAGATTTTCCAGGTCTGCCTGGACGGCTACGGCATAGGCGGCGACAACCAGGTTTACCTGGACCTCTCGCACATCCCCGCCGAAACGCTCGACCGCAAGCTCGGCGCGATTCTCGAAATCTACGAGATGTTCGTCGGCGACGACCCGCGCCACGTGCCCATGAGAATCTTCCCCGGCGTGCACTATTCGATGGGCGGGCTGTGGGTTGACTTCGACCAGCGGACGAACATCCCCGGCCTCCTGGCGGCCGGCGAGTGCGACTACTCGATTCACGGCGCGAACCGACTCGGCGCGAACTCGCTCGTCTCGTGCGTCTACGGCGGCTTCGTCGCCGCGCCCGCCGCGATAGAGTACGCGAAATCCGTCGAGCGCAACGGCGCGGACGGCTCGCGCATTTACGAGCAGGAGCTGAAGCGGCAGGAGGAGGTCAACGAGGGGCTCGTCAAGCAGTCGGGCACGGAGAACCAGTACGTCATCCACGAGGAGATGGGCAAGTGGATGACGGACAACGTGACGGTCGTCCGCTACAACGACAAGCTACAGGCGACCGACGCCAAGCTGCTCGAATTGATGGACCGCTACCGCCACATCTCGATTAACGACTCGAACCTCTGGGCGACGATGGCCTTGCCGCACGCGCGCCACCTGAAGAACATGCTTGAGCTGGCGCGCGTCATCACGCTCGGCGCTCTGAACCGCAACGAGTCGCGCGGCGCGCACTACAAGCCCGACTTCCCCGAGCGCGACGACGAGAACTTTTTGAAGACGACGATTGCCGAGTACTCGGGCGAAGGCCCCGTCATCTCTTACGAGGCCGTGGACGTTTCGCTCGTCAAGCCGCGCAAGCGCGACTACAGCAAGGGCAAGCAGGAGACGGCGAAGACCGTCACGGCGGCCGCGAGCGCGTCGGGCCTGCCCCCGAAGGACGGCGCGCCGCAGCCGACGGGCGGCGAGGAGCAGAAGCCTGAAGACCTTTCGGGGCCGAAGGTGTGGTCGCAGAACAAGGAGGAAGTGACCGCCACCAACCAGGGCGAGGCGGAGACGCGGCGCGAGCGGGGCAAGTCAATCGAAGACGCGGGGGGTAAGTCAGACAAATTATGAGCGCACACACTGACGCGACAGCTACGGCGGGGGCGGCCAGGCAGAGGGCGGGCGAGTACGTGGACATACGCATCAGGCGGCGGGAGAACCCGGACGCGCCGCAGCGTTGGGAGGAGTTCCGCATCCCGTACCGGCCGAACCTCAACATCATCTCGTGCCTGATGGAGATCAGGAAGAACCCCGTGACCAAAGACGGCAAGCGCACGACGCCGCCCGTCTGGGACATGAACTGTTTGGAGCAGGTCTGCGGCATCTGCACGATGGTCATCAACGGCAAGGTCAGGCAAAGCTGCTCTGCGCTCGTAGACCAGTTGGACCAGCCCATCACGCTTGAGCCCATGTCGAAGTTCCCGAACGTGCGCGACCTCGTCGTCGACCGCTCGCAGATGTTCGACCACCTCCGCCGCGTACACGCCTGGATAGAGATCGACGGCTCTTACGATCTGGGGCCGGGGCCGAAGATGTCGCAGGAGGAAGTTGAGGAGCGTTACGCCTACTCGCGCTGCATGACGTGCGGCTGCTGCCTGGAGGCGTGCCCGCAGTACGACGGCGACCAGTACATAGGCCCGCAGGCCATCGCGCAGGTGCGCCTGATGAACATGCACCCAACGGGGAAGATGACGCGCGACGAGCGCCTCGAAGCCATCGTCGGCTCGGACGGCATCGCCAACTGCGGCAACGCGCAGAACTGCGTCCGCGCCTGCCCGATGTCCATCCCCCTGACGAAAGCCATCTACGAGGAGAACCGCGAGACGGTCGTCCACGCCCTCTTCGGCTGGCTCAAGCGGTAGGGCCGCGGCTCAAAGATACGAATCACGAAGCCGCACGAAGGGAACGACCTCTTTCGTGTCCCTTCGTGCGGCTTCGTGGTTTCCGCCTTTCCCCGAAAATGAAATCGAGCCCGAGTTCCGGCGGCAAACTTCTTGACAGGCCGGCGGAACGGATTTACTTTCTTCCAGCCCGGAAGCTCTGAGGCGACATCGCCAGAGACTCGCGCCACGGGACCCGCCCGGCCCGGAATCTGACCCCGGCAGTAATTTTGCTTCTATTGCCACCGAACTGGAGAAACACGTGAAACGCTGTCCGACGTGCAGTCAAGCCTACGACGACCCCGAGTTGAACTTCTGCCCCCGAGACGGGATGCCCCTCGTCCCTGAGAGTCAGCAGCCGTATCCGCCCCAGCCCCCGCAGCCACCGCCCTACCGCTTTCAAAGTTACGGCGGCCAGTACGGCGACCAGAGCCCCGGAGCGCCCGGTTACGGCGCTCCCGGCTACGGCGCTCCGGGTTACGGTGCCCCACCAGGCTACGGGAACCAGCCTTACGGCGGCATGCAGCCGGCCGGATTCCCAGGCCCGGCTGGCGGCCTCTTCTCCGTCGGCGAAAATCGCGAGCCGGGGCTGGTCATCCTCTTCACTTTCCTGACCTGCGGCATCTACGCCCTCTGGTGGTATCACACGTACGCCACCGAAGTGAAAAACGCGCTCAACCGGCAGGACCTCAGCCCCGGCAGGGACTTGTTACTGATGTTCGTGACCTGCGGCATCTGGGGCATCATCGCCTTCTACTACAACTACCCGAAACTGTTCGTGGACTTGCAGCGGCGCGTAGGGCTCCCGCCCAACGACATCTCCGGGATGACTGTGCTGCTCGGAATCCTTTTCGCGCCCGTCTCGATCTACATGATTCAGAGCGAGCTGAATAAAATCTGGAGCGCCGCGGGCAGATGAGCGCGCGGTCCCCCACACACGCGTTACCGGAGTTGGGCCGCGGCGCGCGGGCTCGGTCTTCGTCCGGCGACTGGCGTGCGCGCTGCGTGCTGCTGGGGCTGACGGCCGTGTTCGTCGTCGCGGCCTTGTGGGACGCGGGCGACGAGTTGGGGGTGACGCTCTGCCCGTTCCGCGCGCTGACGCACCACCCGTGTCCGGGCTGCGGGATGACGCGCGCCTTCTGCGCGCTCATGCACGGCGAACTCTGGCGGGCCGTAAGACTGAATCCCTTCAGCCCGCTCCTCTTCCTCGCCGCGCTCGCAGCGTGGGCGAGGGCCGCGGCCGCCGTCTTCCGCGTCGAGCGGCTGCGCTCTATCTTAGACCGCCTGCCGCGCCCGACTCCGTTCGCGACCTGGGCGATGCTCGCGCTCGTCATGGCCTGGTGGGCCGCGCGCCTGGCCTGGGGCCTCTGAGCCCGCGCCGCCTGCGCTTCCGTTTGCGAGTTGGTCAAGAGCAAGACGATCCTTTACTGAAAGGTCAAGCCGCCCGCGTGCCGAAACTGTCGCGCCTTCTTCTACTGCCCCCGCTCCTTCTCTACATCTCACTCGCCCGCGCGCCGACTCTGCGCGCGCAGGCCCCGCCCTCCGAAGAGATTGCTAATCTCATCAACGCGGCCGCCGACGGCGACGAGAAGCTGGTCGAGCAATATCTCAGGGACGGCGTGGACGTGAACGCGCGCGACGAGTACGGCCAGACGGCGCTGTTCGCCGCGGCCGTCGAGCGCCGCTACAATCTGGCGCTGACGCTCTTAGGTAAAGGGGCCGACCCTAACCTCGCGCGCGACACGGGGAGGACGCCGCTCCTCGCGGCCATCAAGCGCGGGTTCGACACCAACTTTTACAGGCGCGAGCCCGACTCCCGGAAACTCCTGGGCGCGCTCCTGGAAAAAGGCGCGGACGTGAACGCGCGCGACGAGGACGGCGTGACGCCTTTAGAAGAGGCCGCGAGAATCGGCGACGCGGACACGATCCGTGCGCTCGTCGCGCGCGGCGCGAACCTCGCGACGAAGAACAATGACGGTGAGACGCCGCTCGGCGTGGCGGCGCAGGAGCTTCGCGGCTACGCGGTCAAGGCGCTGATCGACGCGGGCGCGCCGATGACGACGCGGCAGAAGATTCAGTACTTCGGCTACAAGGTCGCGCGCGTGGAGGGCTGGATTCTTCCCTTCCTCATCGTCTTCAGTTTTCTGGTGGGCTACTTCGGCAAGAAGCTGACGCGGCCCGAGCCCAAGCGCCACGCCGTCGCGAGCGGCGACGACCTGCCGCACCTGGCCCCGCTCAAGTGCGCGCAGTGCGGCGCGGGCGTGCCGCTCAACCACGAGGAGATGAAGTGCCCGCGGTGCGACACGCCCATCCCCGTGCCGGAAGATTACGGCGAGACCGTGCGGCTGCGCGCGAAGGTCGCGGAGAAGATGGAGCGCGCGGTCGCGGCGTGGCGGCGCGCGAACCTCTTCACGGTCTGGCCGCTGCGCTTGACGCTGTGGCTGCTCGCGCCCGTCCTCCTGGTCGTCACGGCCTTCGGCACTTTCAGCAAACTCGGCGACAGCCTCTTCGCGGTCGACACCAAGACGGCCTTCCTCGGACTCTTCGCCGTGCTCGGCGGCCTCAGCCTCGCCGTTGCGCTCTGGGCCTACGCCTCTTACCTGGGCGGCACGCGCCAGCGGCTGCCCGCGATTCCCGCCACGGGGCAAAAGGTCGGCGCGGCAGAGGTCACGAACTGCCGCCTCTGCGGCGGCGGCATCTCTTACGAGGCCGGCGACCTCGCAGCCATCTGCGGCTACTGCGGCGGCGAGACCTACCGCGTCCGACTCACGCGCCGCGCCCGCGCCGTCGCCGCCGAAGAGAAAGAGCAGGCCACGCTCTCGCTCTACGACGCCATGTCCGAGATCGTCGAGCGCAGGCAGAAAGCCTTCAAGTATCTCTACAAGACCGCGCTCGTCGTCTTCAGCCTCGCCCTGGCGATTCTCCTCTACGTCGTCTGATTTTTCTCAGCGACTTTGAGCCCCCGGCGTGAGATTTCCTCACGCCGGGGGCTCAAAGTCGCAAAGAAAGTTGACGATTCCGCGCCTCCCGCCCGTTTTTCCTGGAATTTTTTCTTGCCATCACCGGCCAACTTGTATAAACTGCGTTGGGCAGCCCGTACTGCCGCCCTCGTTTTACCTGACTCTTCCCGTTTTCCAATAATATTCCACAGGAGAAAAGAATAGACGAATATGTGTGCAGACGAGTCAAGTGTGCGGGTTGACATGTCGCGCGCCGCCATCACCTCTGTCGTCAACCGTGCCAAGCACCCGCAGTCGCTGGTCGAGTCGTTGACGGAGGAGTGCGCGCGCCTGCTTATTTTTGACGATTGCGCCCTGGTCCTGCCCGAATCCGACGGGCGCGGGATTCGCCTCTGGCGTGCTTCGCGCCGCGCGAGCGGCGGGACCGCGGCCGGTGCCTTCGGGCAGTCGGAGGCGCTGTTCGCGCGCGTGCTGCACGACGGCTCCTCGCGGCTGGTGGGTGAGGGCGACTTGCAGGGCTTCGGGCGCGACGTGAAGTCTGCGCTCGCGCTGCCGCTCTCGACGGGCGGCGTCTGCTTCGGCGTGCTCTGCTTCGCGAGCACGGAGGCCGGCGCTTACTCCAAAGACGACGCGGACAGGCTGGCGTGGCTCGCAGACGTGGCCGCGGCGGCCGCCCAGGTGCTGCTCCTGCGCGCGCGCCTGGACGTTGCGACGGAGAGCTTGCGCGAGATGGAACGCCTCAAGAGCGGCTTCGTCAACACGCTCGTGCGCGACATACGACTGCCCTTGACGAGCGTGCTCGGCCTGCTGGAACTCTTCGAGAGCAAGCTACAGGCGCGCGAGCCTTTCGACCTGGAAGACCGCCAGCTCCTGAGCAACGCGATAGAGAACGGCGACCGCATGCGCCACCTCCTGGACGACCACCTGGAGATCGCGCGCCAGCACGAGCAGCCGCTCGCGCTCACCCTGGAAGACATGCGCGCCGAAGGGCTGCTCGAAGAGGTGACGGAGCCCCTGCGGGGAGAGGCGGCGCTGCGCGGCGTGGAGTTGAACGTGCAGGTGGGCGCGCGCGGCCTCTCCATGCGCGTTGACGCGCGGCAGACGCGGCGCGCGCTGTGCCATTTGTTGACGACGGCGCTCGCGGCCACGCCCGACGGCGGCGCGGTCCAGATAGAGGCGCAGACCATCATGGGCACGCGCATCGGCGACGAAGGCAAGCGCTTCGTTATCATCAGCATCAGTGATTCCAGCCAGGGGATTCCGCCCGAAGAGGTGCCGTTCGTCTTCGACGCCTTCTGGCAAGCCTCGGACAACCGGAACGCGGGCTTCAAGGGCATAGGGCTCGCCATCGCCAAGCGCATCGCGGCCGCGCACGGCGGCAACGTCTCCGTCCGCAGCCAGCGCGGCCGCGGGACCGTCTACTCATTAGTGCTGCCCGCGAGCCAGCAGGTCTCCGTGGCGGAGATGCGCCGCGTCCTGATCGTCGACGACGCGCCGGAACTCCTGCTCCTGCTCCGCAAGCTCGTCGAGCGCATGGGCTACCAGGTGGAGGTCGCCTCCGGCGCGGTCGAGGCGCTTGAGATACTGAGGGCCAAGCCGGTCGATCTGCTGCTCACGGACTGGTCAATGCCCGGGATGGGCGGCGGGGAGTTGATCGCGGCGATGAAGGAGGAAGAGCGCCAGCGGGAGGTCCCGGTCATCGTCCTGACGGGCCACGACACGGACAACGAGCGCGAGGCGGCCGCCGCAGTCGGTTGCGACCGCTTCCTCGTCAAGCCCATCATGCGCGACGAACTCCAACGCGTCATCGGCCAACTCCTCCCGGCGGCCGCTGTGAAGTAAGTTATGAATCTGATTACGACTCACACGAACCCGGAGATTCCGAGGCTGACGCCGCACGAGAGGGCCGGGTGGGCCGTCGCGCGGACGCAGGGTAAGAACCGCTTCCTCCTCCTCCCCGGGTTGCCCATCGCGCTGGCCGTCGCGGCCGCGGCCGCCATTGAACGACTGGCGCGGTTCGGCTTCACACTCGACACCCTGACGAGCTTTGACTTCCTCCTGGAGGTCGGCATCACGTTCCACGGGGTCTACGCGGTGAGTTGCTTCGTGCAGCTGCTCAGGTGGCAGAAGAACGAGTACCTGTTCTCGTTAAACGAAGGCGACGAAGAGTCGCCGCGCGCCGCCGCGGTGAAGTAAAAAGTCAGAAGGTAAAAGGCGAGAGGGAGGATGAGAGCCAAGCTCCTCGCCCTCCCTCTCGCCTTTTAACTTTTTACTTTCGCCTTGCTTCAGATTCCCAACACGTCAATCAACTCCTGCACCGACGCGGCGCTCTTCTGTAGGGCGATGCGCTCTTCGGCGAGGAGGTTGATCTCGATGATCTGTTCGAGCCCGCGCGCGCCGAGCTTGCAGGGCACGCCGACGTAGAGGCCGTTGATGCCGTACTCGCCTTCGAGGTAGGCGGCGCAGGGCAGAATCTTCTTCTTGTCCTTCAGGATGCTTTCGGTCATCTCGACGGCCGCGGCCGACGGCGCGTAGTAGGCCGAGCCCGTCTTGAGCAGCGCGACGATCTCCGCGCCGCCGTTGGCCGTGCGCTTCACAATCGCGTCCAACTGCTCTTTCGGCAGAAGCTCCGTGACGGGGATTCCCGCGCAGGTCGAGTAGCGCGGGAGCGGCACCATCGTATCGCCGTGCCCGCCGAGGACGAAGGCCGTCACGTTCTCGACCGAAACGTCCAGCGCCTCGGCCAGGAAGCAGCGCATGCGCGCCGAGTCCAAAACGCCCGCCATGCCTATGACGCGGTGCTTCGGAAAGCCCGAGCGCTTGAACGCCACCTGGGACATCGCGTCGAGCGGGTTCGAGACGACGATTAAGACCGCTTCGGGCGAGCGCCGGCTGATTTCGTCCGTGACCTTCGAGACGATGTCGGCGTTGGTCTTCAGCAGGTCGTCGCGGCTCATGCCTGGCTTGCGCGGCAGGCCCGCAGTGATGATGACCACGTCGGAGTTCTCCGTCCCGTCGTAGTTGTTCGCGCCCGTCAGGCGCACGTCGAAGCCCTCAATCGGGGCCGTCTCCGCGAGGTCGAGCGCCTTGCCCTGCGGCACGCCCTCCACGATGTCGACGAGCACCACGTCTCCGAGTTCCTTGCTCGCCAGCCAGTGCGCGGCGGTCGCGCCGACGTTGCCCGCGCCGACCACCGTAATCTTGTTTCGCTTGCCCATCAGATAATTCCTTTCGAAGAAGTAGTCAGAAAAATCGCCGCCCGGAGATTTCGCGCCCAGGCGCATGCCCGCTTGCTTTCGTGCGCCCGGCCCCGTCATGTTCGGTGTAAGATTGTTCTCTTGAAAGAGCGCGAGTGTACAAGCGCGCGAGCGCGAGTGTCAAGAAAGGGCAGGGCGCACATGCGGCCCCTTCCGAGGAGCATTCACCGGCGATGGGTTTTCGCGAGTGGCTAAAAAAGCGTAGGGCCGGGAGGCTCGACCGTGAGGCCGAGGCGGCCGGGGAGACGGGAGACGAGGGCGAGGTTGACCCTTTCGACCCTTTCCCCGAGCCCGTGCGTCTGGAGATCGGCGACGTGTTCGACCTGCACACAATCGCGCCGCGCGACGTGAGGCGCGTGGTCGAGGAGTACTTGAGCGAGGCCCGGCGCAAGGGGTTCGGGAGCGTGCGGATTATCCACGGCAAAGGCAAAGGCGTGCAGCGCGAGATGGTGCGCTCCATCCTCGCGCGCACGCCTTACGTCGCCCGCTGGACGGACGCGCCCGCCGAGGCGGGGGGCTGGGGCGCGACCGTCGTCTTCTTCTCGCGCGCCGACTGAATCGGCCGCGCCCGCTAACGGCCGGGCATGTTCGCCAGCCCGATGAGGAAGAGGATAAGCGGGATCGCGCCGAGGCACATCCCGACAATCGCCTTGGGCTTGCTGATGGCCGGGTTCCTCCCCGAAGTGACCAGGGCGACGATGCCGAGCACGATGCTCGCCACGGCCGAGAGGAGCATCAGCCAGGAGAGCGGCTGTATGATTTGGGCCAGGAAGAGGAGCGTGTCGAAGCTCATCGACCCGTTCTTCGCCATGACGAAGACGAAAATCACGAACACCAGGATGAGGAAGGCACCGAGGCCGCAGGCGAACGCGGCGGTCGAGAGCGCCTTGCTCCCGCCGGTCGGCGCGTACTGGCCGCCGTAGGCGGGCGGGGGCGGCGGGTATCCGCCCGGCTGCTGATAGTAACCGCCGCCGCCGCCGGGCGGCTGCCACTGCGCGGGGTCCGCGGGCTGGCCGTAGGGGGGCTGGTTGCTCCCGTAATAGGGCTGCTGCGGGGGCGCTTCGGCGACGAGGTACGTCCCGTCGTAAGGGCACTGCGGCGGCGCATTGTCGGGGAACATTTGCTGACAAGTGGGACAACGTTTCATGGTTTCTCCTTCTTAGGTTTTGCGGGTCCGTACTCTACAGGGTGAAGTAATAAACGAGCGCGGCTGTGCCGGTCGCCAGCCCCGCAATCGCCAGTGGAATGCCCCCGAAGCGCGATGGCTTTTGCAGCGCGAGAATCAAGCCCGTGACGCCGAGCGCGAGACCCAGGATTGCCAGGACGAGCATCAGCTTGAGGACCGCGCCGAGGCTGGCGGCGACCAGCGCCGACATGATCGTGACGGCGCAGCAGCCCGTCACCAGCGCGGCGACCGAAATCGCTTCGTTTCTCCCAGGCCACGGTAGCGGCGCGACAGGCGTCTGGGGTGGCGCGATGGGCGTCGTCGGGGCGGGGCTCTGGTATTGATTGCCCCAGGGCTGTGCGGCCCGAGGCGGCGGCTGCTGCGGCGACCAGCCCTGCGACGCGAACTGCGGCGGCGGCGGAGGCGGCTGAGTGATCGGCGGTGCCGAAGGCTGAGGCTGTCGTCCGGCTTCCTCCGGCTCGTAATAGAGCGGCTGCGCCGGCGGCTCGGGGGCTGAAGGCTCCGGCACTGCTGCGGGCGGCTGCGGCCGCGGCCGCTCCGGCAGGACGGGCGTCGGCACGCGCAGCCCGGAAGAGAGCACTTCCCTTTCGTGGTCTTGCGCGCCGGGCGTCTCCCTCATCAAACGCATCCCGTCGCTCGGGCAATAATCCGGCGCGTCTTCCGCGTAAGTCCGCTGGCACGTTGGACAACGTTTCATTGACCTCTGGCTCTCCGCGCTCTCCGTCCGGGCCGCGCCGCGGACTCGCGGCGGCAAGCCCGCGCGACCTGCCGGCGCTCAAAAGAATTTCCCGGCTAGCCGAACAGGACGCCGTACTCGACCTCGAAGTAAATCCAGAGGCCGATGCTGAAGGCGGCCAGCAGCATCCCGACGATGGCGAGCGCCTTGCTCGTCTGCCGCTTCGAGATGAGCGCGATGATTCCCGTCACGAGCGCGGCCGCCCCAGTGACGACTGCGCCGATGATTGTTGCGTAGCCCGTGTCGCGGTCGAAGATGTGCGCCCAGCCGAGGTAGTCCGCCAAAAGGAGCAGGCCGAGCAGGCCGCTGACGCCGCCGACGATTATCGTCACCAGACTGAGGCTCTTGCTGGAGCCTCCGGCCGGGGCGTACGGCGCGCCGTAGGGTTGCTGTCCGGGCTGCTGGTAGTAGCCCCCGCCCCACTGCCCGCCCTGCTGCTGGGGTGGCGGCGGCGGCCAGGGGGCCGCGGCCGGCGGCTGCGCCTGCGGCGGCGGCTGAGGCTGCCAGCCCGTAGGCGGCTTGATGCCCGCCGCCTCGTTCGGCTGTTGGTAAGCCGGTGGAGGCGGGGCCTGCGGCGGCGCGGGGTTGTACTGCGGGGGCGGCGCGGCGGGCGGCGGCGGCGGCGAAGCCAGAATGGTCTTCTGCGGGTCGTAGGCCGGGGCCTCCTCCGTGACGAGTTGCGTCCCGTCGTTGACGCAGAAGCCCGGCGCGTCGTCCGGGTAAGTTCGCTGGCAGTTAGGGCAACGTTTCATCTGTCTCTCCCTCTGGGCGGACCGCGGGGCCCGCCCGAACCTTTTCGCGTATGCTACTAGAAAGCTGCACCTCTTCTATGCCAAATTTGGCGGCGAGTCAATATTCATTCTGCGAATTTCGGAAACGGCCGATTTCGGCCCGGTCAGAGGCTTTCTTCTCAAACGCCCTGCGGCTATACTCGTCGCCGCGCCCGTTAGGAGAGCGGCAACAAACTTTCATCAGCAACGTCACTTCAATCAGCCACACGTTTGAGCTGAGATTCACTGTTTTGGAGCCGAAGATGAATTCCACCCGCTTACGCCGCGGCGCGCGGCCCGCGCCGCGCACGGTCCTGCTTCTCGTCCTGGCCCTGTTGCGCGCCGCCGTGCCCGCGCCCGCGCAGGACATCTCCGGCGGGGCCGACCTGGCTAAAGACATCACGGGCGGCGCGGTCGGCGTCGTCAAGCTGCCCAAAGTTAACCGGCAGCACAACAAGCGCCCGGCGAAGCCGACGCCGACTCCGACGCCCACGCCGACGCGCGAACCAGGACCGTCCAGGCTTCAGCAGGCGAGCGCGCGCCCCGTCAAGGGCTCGCCACGCGGCGGCGGCGGACCCAAGCGGCGCACGCCGCAACCCAGGCCGCAGCCCAGGCCACAGCCGAAGCCCGAAGTGACCGCCGAAGACCTCAACGACCAGGGCGACGACTTCTTCGACCAGCGCCAGTTCGAGAAGGCCGCCGAGGCTTACCAGAAGGCGATTCGCCTCAAGCCGAACTGGGCCGAGGCGCACAACAACCTCGGCGACGCCTACTTCAACCTGAACAGGTACGAGGACGCGGCCGCCGCCTACAGGCAGGCCATACGCTACAGGCCCGACTGGGCCGAGGCGCACAACGGGCTCGGCGACGCGCTCTCCAACCTGAACCGCGACGAGGAGGCGATCGCCGCCTACCGCGACACGCTCCGCCTGAAGCCCGACGACGCCTCAGTCCATTTCAACCTCGGGAAGCTCTACTTCGGGATGAACCGGAACCAGGAGGCCGTCGCGGCGCTCAAGGAGGCCGTGCGTTACAACGGCAGCGACTGGGAGGCGTACAACTTTCTGGGCCAGGCTCACGACCGCCTGGAGCAGTACGGCCCGGCCGCAGAAGCCTACAACCGGGTCGTGCGCCTAAACTCGACTTACACGGAAGTTCACTACAGCCTGGGGGCCGCGCTCTACAACGCGGGCCGCTACGAGGAGGCCATCGCCGCCTACAGGCAGGCCACACGCCTGAAGCCCGGCGCGCACCCGGACGTTTACAACAACATAGGCGACGCCTACCGCCGCCTGAATAAACTCTCCGAGGCGGCGGACGCCTACAAGCAGGCCATCCTGCTCAAGCAGGCCGACGCCGACACCTACAACAGCCTGGGCTTCGTCAGCACCAAGCTGACGCGCTACAGCGACGCCATAGAGGCTTACAACAACGCGCTCAGGCTCGACCCGAACCTGGACGAGGCTTACGACAACCTGGGCTACGCGCTCGGCAAGTCGCGCCGCTGGAACGAAGCGATTGACGCCCTGAACAAGGCCGTCCGCCTCAAGCCCGACGACGCCGAGGCGTACACCAACCTCGGCTGGGTCTACAACAACACCGGGAAATTCAGCGAGGCCGTGGGCCCGCTCAGCCAGGCCGTGCGCATCCAGCCGGACTACCCCGCGGCCCACTTCAACCTGGGCATAGCGTACAGCCGCCTGGGCAAGTTCGCCGAGAGCGCCGAGGCCTTCGGTCAGGCCGTCCGCGTCAAGCCCGAGTGGGCCGAGGCGCACAACAACCTGGGCTACGCCTACGGCGGCCAGCAGCGCTGGAAGGAGGCGATAGAGTCTCATCGGCGCGCGATTCAACTCAAGGATGATTACGCCGGGGCCATCTTCAACCTGGGCGTCGCCTACTTCCAGAGCGGCGACAAGAAGCAGGCCACCGAGCAATATAAAATCCTGGAGAAGATGAACCCCAACCTGGGCGCGAGGCTCTACATCATGATCAACAAGAAGAACCCTCCGGCCCAGGGAGCTTACTGATTAAGAATTTGAACGACGAAGACACACGAGGCGACACGAAGTAAGATCAAATTTTCGTGTCGCCTCGTGTGTCTTCGTCGTTCGTTCCCTTCTTACTTCCGCTCTCACCAATCGCCCAGCCTGACCGGAACTGACCGGGCATCCTGATTGAACGAGCGGCCGTGTGGGCGATTCTCCCGCCTTTTTACAACTGGCACATTAATTGACTAGGCGACGCCACGGACGCCTGCCCCCCGACGGCACGGCGCGGCCGTAGTCTGTAAACGGCAGCACCAGATGAGGAGACACGAACAAGGGTTTAGGAGTTGACTTAACATCCCCGACGAACGAGTTTTCGGAAACAGTGAGTTGAAAGGCTTGCCGTTGTTCCGCGCCTCTTCACAGGAAAGGACCTCGCGGCGTTTCTCATCGCGCCCGACGCGGCGCGGCGGGACGCCTTTGCTTTCTCTCAATTTGAGAGACGCCTCTCTTCAATCTGACCGAATTCTCTCTCTCTGACCTCTCCCCAAAGACCGCCCCGGAAACTTAAGTGAAGAAATATTGCGGGTTAACCTGCCCTGCCGGCGCGGCATAGTGCTTGCCAATGTTTTTGCAGCGCCGGGACGCAGTCTTCAGTCCCGCGAGAGCAATTCCCGACTTCCCAGAAGAACAAGACAGGTCAACCTTACTCTTAGAGGTCACGCGCTTTGAGCAGAAAAAAGAACGCGGCACCGTACATGTGGACGATCATCGTCCTCGGCTCGGCGGCCTTTCTCTTTTCCGCGGTCAACGTCACCGGCGCGCAGATTGACATACGCTTCTTCTTCCTGGCCCTCATCACGATCTGCATCGGCTCGCGCATCACCATTCGGATTCCGCGCCTCAGCTCCCACATCTCGGTCTCCGACACTTTCATCTTCCTCTCGATGCTGCTCTTCGGCGGCGACGTGGCGATCATGCTCGCGGCCATCGAGTCGCTCTGCTCATCTTTGCGCTTCAGCAAGAAGCGCATGACCATCGCCTTCAACACGGCTACCGCGGCGCTCTCGACCTTCCTCACGGTCTGGCTGCTGCGCGTCAGTTTTGGCTCAATTTTCGAGTTGCGCGGCGGCTACTCGGCCCCCTTCATCGTCGGCATCTGCCTGATGGCGCTCGTGCAGTACATAGGCAACTCAGGGATGGTCGCGACCGCCGCCGCGCTCAAAATCAACCAGCCCCTGTGGACGACCTGGCGCAAGAGTTTCCTCTGGACCTCTATCACTTACTTCGCGGGCGCGTCCGCCGCCGGCATCATCGCCAAGCTCATCGACACCGTAGGCTTCTACGCCTTCCTGGCGACGACCCCGATCATCGCCATCGTCTACTTCACCTACTGCACCTACCTGAAGAACGTGGAGGCCTCGGTCGCGCAGGCCGAGCAGGCCGAGCGCCACGTCGCGGCCCTCAGGGAGAGCGAGGAGCGTTTCCGCAGCGCGTTCGACCACGCGGCCGGCATGGCGCTGGTGGCGACGGACGGGAATTGGATCAAAGTCAACCGCTCGCTCTGCGAGATGGTCGGCTACTCCGAGGAGGAGCTGCTCGCGTCGAACTTCCAGGCCATCACGCACGAGGACGATCTGGCGGACATGATGGCGCAGGTCAGCAGACTCATCGAGGGGAGGCTCTCGACCTACCAGATGGAGCTGCGCTACAACCACAAGCGCGGCCACGTCGTCTGGGTCCTGCTGAGCGTCACGGTGATTCGCGACTCGCTGACGGACTCCGTCAACCTCATCTTCCAGATTCAGGACATCACGGACCGCAAGCGCGCCGAAGAGCGGCTGCTGCACGAAGCCTTCCACGACGTGCTGACGGGCCTGCCGAACCGCGCCCTCTTCATGGACCACCTGAAGCTCTCGGTCGAGCGCGGCAAGCGGCGCGAGGACCGCCTCTTCGCAGTCCTCTTCCTCGACCTCGACCGCTTCAAGATCATCAACGACTCCCTCGGCCACATGGTCGGCGACCAGCTCCTCGTCGGCATCGCGCGCCGCCTGGAAATCTGCCTGCGCCCCGGCGACACCGTCGCGCGCCTCGGCGGCGACGAGTTCACGGTGCTGCTGGAAGATTTGACGAGCGTGACGGAGGCCATTGACGTGGCCGAGCGGCTGCAAAAGGCCCTGGCCCTCCCCTTCAACCTCAACGGCCACGAGGTCTTCACGACCGTCAGCATCGGCATAGCGCTTTCGAGCACGGGCTACGACCGCCCCGAGGAGGTCCTGCGCGACGCCGACACCGCGATGTACCGCGCGAAGATGCTCGGCAAGGCGCGCCACGAGGTCTTCGACAAGACGATGCACGCCCGCGCCATGAACCTGCTGCAAATGGAGTCGGACCTCCGCCGCGCCATCGAGCGCCGCGAGTTCATCCTCCACTACCAGCCGATCGTCGAGTTGGAAACTGGCACAATCCGCGGCTTCGAGGCGCTCATCCGCTGGCAGCACCCGGAGCGCGGCTTCGTCCCGCCCGACGAGTTCATCTCGATTGCCGAGGAGACGGGGCTGATTACGCCAATCGGGCAGTGGGTCCTGGAAGAGGCGTGCCGCCAGATTCGGCTCTGGCAGGACGAGTTCCCGCAGTTCCCGCCGCTCCAGATCAGCGTCAACCTGTCCAGCAAGCAGTTCATCAACTCGAATTTGACCGAGCAGATCCGCCGCATCCTGCGCGAGACGGACGTCCAGCCGCAGAGCCTCAAGCTTGAGATCACGGAGAGCATGGTAATGGAGAACTTCGAGACGGCCGTCGAGATGCTCGAACAGCTCCGCACGCTCGGCCTCGAATTCAGCATCGACGATTTTGGCACAGGCTACTCTTCGTTGAGCTACCTGCACCGCTTCCCCATCTCGACCCTGAAGATCGACCGCTCGTTCGTCAGCCGCATGATCGAGAACAACGAGAACGCGGAGATCGTCCGCACCATCGTCATGCTGGCGCGCAGCCTGAAGATGAGCGTCGTGGCCGAGGGCGTCGAGACGCGCGACCAGCTCGCGCAGCTCGCGCTGCTGGAGTGCGAGTACGGCCAGGGCTACTACTTCTCCAAGCCGCTCGACGCGAAGGGGGCCGCGCGCCTTCTCTCCGAGGGCCAGACTTACCCGATTCCGCTCTCCACACTCGACAGCATCATCCGAGAGGAGAGCATACTGGCCGCATGAAATGTGCGAGCGCGCGCCCACGCGGGACGCGCGCTCGTTTGATTTGTTCGTCTGTTCAAGAGGTCGGACTCATATGCCTGAAATTGAGACGGACCGCCTGCTGCTTCGACAGTTCACGCTCGCTGACCTGGACGCGCTGGCACAGATTTTCGCGGACCCGGAAGTCGTCAAACACCTGGGCTCGGGTCAGCCCGCTTCCAGTGAGGAGACGGAGATGGCGCTCCGCAGCATCATCGCGCACTGGGGCCTTCACGGCTTCGGCCGCTGGGCGACCGTCCACAGGCCGACGCGCGAACTCATCGGCTACGGCGGGCTGCGGAGTTTTCACGGCGAGCCGGAGTTGGTCTACCTGCTGAAGAAGTCTTACTGGGGGCGCGGGCTGGCGACCGAGCTGGCGCGCGCCTGCCTCAAGTTCGGCTTCGAGGAACGGGGATTCGAGCGCGTCATCGCCATGGCGAAGACGGCCAACGCAGCGTCTCACCGCGTCATGGAGAAGTCCGGGATGCTTTTCGAAAGGAGGGCCAAAATCTACGGCCTCGATGTCGTCCGCTACGCCCTCTCCCGCCCGGCCTACCTGTCGATGCAGGAGTCGAGCACGTTCGCCTACGACATACACGGCTTCACACGCGAGGCACACCAACGCGCGCGCTTGCAGGTCTGAAGCATCGCGTTCAGTCCCGGTAATATTCCTCCTCCAGCACGGACATCAAGACCAGGGACTCCCAGCCGTCGCCCACGCTCACGCACTCGCGCAACATCCCTTCGGCCACGAACCCCTCCGACTCGTAGAGCCGCCGCGCTCGCTCGTTGTGCTCCCTCACGTCTAGCCACAGGCGGTGCGCCTTCAGCTCCTCGAAGGCCATCTTCTTGACGGCGCGCAGGACCTCGCGGCCGTACCCCCTTCCCTTCTCCGTGATGACGACGCGCCGGAACTCCACCGAGCGGTTGGCGTCCGCGAGCCCGGCCATGATGACGTAGCCCACCGGCCGATTGTCCCCGACGCCCTCGACGACGAAGTGTGCCAAATCGGGGTCCGACAGCGTCGCGCAGTGCTCCGCCCGCGTCCACTGGCCCACGAAACGGCGGTTCTCCTCCGCCCCCTCCGCCGCCAACACGAAATCCAGGTCGCCCTCCGCGGTGCGCCGCAAACGTACGTTCATCTTTTGAGATGGGTGGTGCCCCCGGCACGACTTGAACGTGCGACCCCCTGCTTAGGAGGCAGGTGCTCTATCCACTGAGCTACGGGAGCACTAAGAATCAACATGAAGCGAACCGGGAGGCAGTTTAGCACAACTCGGTCCTGTTACTTAATTGGGAGCGCCAGTTCCGGTGACGCTGCCGAGGCTGGCAGCAGCGCGGCGGGCCGATGACGACCCGCCGCGTTTAGTAGCCGACATAAGGGTGTTCAAGCCCCCATCAAACATTGATGGCGTCGAGAACGCGTTGCGCCGTGACGGCCTGTAGGACGTCGAAGGAGGCGTTGGTTTCGAGCGCGAGTTTCAGGTATTGGGCGGCCTTGCGGCGGTCGCCCGATTGGTTGTAGATGAGCCCGGCGTGATAGAGGATGCGCGCGTCGCGCGTGCCGAGGCGCGTCGCCTCGTCTATCGCGGCCCGCGCTTCCTCGACGTAGCCCCGCTTGAAGAGCGTCCACGCGAGGGCGTCGCAGGTGTGTATGTCGCGGCGCGTTTCGCGCGCGCGGCGGGCCAGCGCGAGTGCTTCGTCAAGGTTCAGGTCGTGGTCGGCCCAGAAGTAGACCAGGTGATGCCAGTCGTTTTCGGCGGCCGCGTTCTCGCGCTCCGCGGACTCGAAGAGCTTGTACTGGCGCGCAGCCTCATCCGCGCGCCCCGTCCGAGTGTAGAGGTCGCCGAGCGCTAAGGCCGCGTCGGCCGAGTTGGGGTCACGTCCCTGCTCGCGTTTGTAGATACTGACGGCGCTCTCCAAATCCCCCGCCGCGATGCGCGCGCGGGCCTTCCCTTCGAGGGCCATGCGGTAGTCGGGTGAAATCCTGAGCGCCGTGTCGAACTCGCGCTCGGCCTCCGCCAGCCTCCCGGCGTTTATCAGCAGGTTGCCTAGCTGCACGCGGCACCAGGCGGAGTTCTCTGGGTCCTGCGGGCTGGCGGCCTTGACCGCGACGGCCATCGCCTCAATCGCGCCTTCGGTGTCGCCGTGAAGCTCGCGCAGGTACGAGACGCGCGAGTAAGAGGCCGTGTCGGGCCTGAGGTTCACCATCGTCTGCGCGGCCCTGACTGCTTCCTCGTAGTCGCCCAGCTCGACGAGCGCGTCCGTCAGGGCACCGTAAACGTCGTGGTCCTGCGGCCGCATGGCCTGCGCGCGGCGGGCCACGTCGAGCGCCTCGCCGAATTTGTGATAGGTCAAAAGCAGCTTGGCGCGCAGCTTGAGCGCGTCGTAGTTGTCCGGCGCGACTTCCTCGGAGCGCGCGAGGGCCGCCTCGGCCTCGGCGTTGAAGCCGAAGTCTCCCGTCTCGCGCGCCTTCTGCTGATAGGCGGAGGCGAGCAGGTTGTAGCCGTCGGCCACGTCCGGCGCTTGCTCGATCTTGACTTGCGCAGCCCTGATACGCGCGTCGGCCGGCGTCTCCTGCTGGCCCATTTCCGACGGGCCTTGAGGCGCGGTCTTCTCCCGGCGCATGAAGCCGAACATCACTATCGCGACGGCGAGAGCCGCAATCGCCGCAGACACGGCCAACGCTTTTCTCTTGCTCAGTGTATTCATGAATGCCTCCTGATTCAGCAAGACCGGGCCCGGAGTCCGAAGTCTGAAGTTTGGAAGACCGACCTTTAGACTTCGGACTCCGGGCTCATCTTTTCGGCCTTACTTCGGGTTGCCGGAATGCGGCGTGCCGAGGTAGGGGAAGCGGGTCAGGTACGGCACGTCGTTGCCCTCGACGCCGTCCCCGAGCGCGTTGTTCGGCGCTTTGTTCGTCTCGGGCGTGAACGGCGTGCCGCCCGCCACCGCGCGCAGGGCTATGTCCGTCACGTCGTCGCCGACGCGCCGCCCGTTCGGGAAGCCCGCCGGGTCGCCGCCGAGCAGCCCCAAGCGGTTCGGGTTCGCGCTCGGCGGGATGGCGACGTTGAGCCTCAGCATCTCGTGCGGCTTGCCGTCCGAGAGCCAGGTGTTGAACTCCGGCGCGCCCGGCACAGAGCCGGCCTTGATGCCCGTGGCGAAGATCGCCACGAGGTCGTTACGCGGCGCGGCCGGGATGTCTATCTTGTAAACGGCCTTGAGCAGTTTGGGCAGTTGCGGGTCCAGGACGAAGGGCGCTGCCGCCGCGTCGTCCCTGGGCGAGAGGCCGTTGAAGGTGTCCTTGAGTTTGAGCGGGATCACGACCTCGTTGACCAAGGGGTTTCCGAGGCGCGAGATTTGGACCCACTGGCCGTTGCGCGAGCCGTGCGACTGCTGCCCGCGGAAGACGTTGGTCGAGCGGCGGCTGGCCGTCGCCCACATGCCTATCACAGCGTCGTCTGCGGTCGGCCCCGAAGGCACCTTGCCCGTCCGCGTCACGTCCTTGACGGGGACTTCGATGGCGATGGCGTGGACGTTGAAGCCCGCGGTCGAGTCCTTGCTGCCCGTGGACGTAATCGAGCGCAGGTTGAGCGTGTCGAAGATGGTCGAAACGTCAACGTAAAAACCCTCGTCGCGCTGCCCGGCGAAGACGCGCCCGCCGCCCGGAAGCTGGTGGACCGTGTGCTGTGCCAGCATCTCGTAGTCCGGGGTCGTGCGGTTGCCGATGTTGCAGGGCGGCGTGTGCAGCCCCGTCGCGAGTACCTTGCCCTTCGGCCCCGTGTGCTTGTCCACGCGCGTGACCGAGAAGTACTGGGTCTCGTTAAAGTCCGGGTCGTTGCCGTTGGTGATGAGCGGGTCGATGCCGCCCTTGCCCGCGAGCGCCTCGTTGGGCGCGGCCATCCCCAGGATGATGTCGCCGTTCTTGATGTTGTTGGTAAATTGGAACTGGTAGGAAACGTCCTCGACGCCGTCGCCCGTGTTGTCGATCTTGATCTCGTAGAGCACCGTGTCGTCGAACTTGTAGAAGTGTGGCCCGCCGTAGGGGGCCTCGAACGGGATGTAGTTGGCTATGAAGGTGACGAACCCTTCGCGCCCCGCCTCCGTGCTGCGGAAGGCGTAAACGTCCGTGTTGTCTGCCAGGGGGTCGCCCACGATCAGCGGCGCTTCGCGGTGGCTGGACGCCTGAGAGGATCGCGTGATGCCGCTCAAGAGCAGCGAGCATCCCAGGACGAAGAGTAAAGCGAGGGTCAATGTCTTTCTCATCTATATCTCCTTTTCAGCGGAGAGCGTTTCACACTCTCCTCAGACGGCGGCCCGCGAGGGTCTCAAATAGATGGCCGGGGTAACATTGTCACGCGGCGCGCCTCACGTCTCGCAGGCACACCACCACGCCCTCGGGCCTCGCGTCTTCAGCCGACACACGGGCCCGACGATTCGTAGAAATCAACCTTGAAGGAAACTCACCCCCGCGAAACAACTAGGAGTGAGCTAGGCATAGAGTCCGTCCCCACGCCAGGTAAGCGACCTCGGCTGCTCCCTATGCTGTTTTCACTGGTAAGTACGGTGCGGCACCGCGGCTCGGATTTACGCTGCGCGCAACAATTCGAAAGGGATGAGCCAGGGCGTGTCCCGCAGAACGGCCCCCATGTGGGCGATGAAGCCACCCGCATCAACACCGCCGTAACACTCGCGCACGGCCGGGTTGCGCCAGGCGATGAGACAGCCGAAAGTGAAATATAAAATCAGGTAGGCGATGCCGAGGAGGGCGAGTTTCCAGGCCCGCTCGCCGGCGGGCACGGCCTGACGCGCGTCGCTTTCGGAGCCGACGGCACCGGCGCTTCTCTTTCCCAGGATCAGGACGGCCAGGACAGAGAACGGGGCAGCGACCACGGCACCCATCAGGAACAGGCGCGGCGGGTCTGACGATCGCTTTCGATTGTTCAACTCACTTCACGGTCAGAGTCGTCTTCGCGAAGTAGTCGGTCAGGTTGCCGTTCTTCATCATCAGCTCGCGCTTGCCCCAGGAGATGATGTAGACGCTGTAAGTGCCTGCGGGCAGCTTCAGCATGTCGCCGACGGTGGCGTACTTGCTGTTCTTCTCGCCGATCTGTTGCTGGTACTCGTTGACGTGTTCCACGTCCTTGCCGTCCGCGCCC
This sequence comes from Pyrinomonadaceae bacterium, assembly GCA_035563515.1. Classification (GTDB taxonomy): domain Bacteria; phylum Acidobacteriota; class Blastocatellia; order Pyrinomonadales; family Pyrinomonadaceae; genus QHXM01. The sequence continues at coordinate 23,291 of DATMVE010000025.1, read as the reverse complement.
TGCTTGTAGAAGACGATGCCGATGAAGTCCACGCCGACCGGGCCTTTGTTCTCGAAGAGGACGTTGAACGGCGTGTCGGCCGCCCACTCGTTCGACTGGCCGACGCACTTCCAGTCGTCGTCAATTTCTTTGCAGATGCTGACCTTGCCGCTGGTCTCCTTCGGGGCGTCGCCGGCCGCTTTGTCCTGGGCCCGAGCGTTAGAGGCGAACAGCACCGAACAGCAAAGTGCCAGCGCGAAAAGCACCACGTACTTCCTGTGGGACGGCATAATCATTCAATCTCCTTTCGTGTCGGCGAATATTAGTGGCCCAGAGAGTTTTGAGTCAACGGTCGAAAGCTGACGCGGCGGCCCTTCCCTACGACTGATACTTAATCAGCGAACGCACGTCGTAGCCTTCCAGCTTCCGGCGGCCGGGGAGGAACTCCAGCTCGACGACGAAGACGAGGCCGGCGACTGTGCCGCCGAGTTGTTCGACGAGGTCTACGACGGCTTTCGCGGTGCCGCCCGTGGCGAGCAGGTCGTCGGCGATGAGGACGCGGTGGCCCTGGCCGACGGCGTCGCGGTGAATCTCCAGCGTGTCCTGGCCGTACTCCAGGTCGTAGGAGATGGAGGCGCACTCGGCCGGGAGCTTGCGCGGCTTGCGCACGGGCACGAAGCCCGCGCCCAAGTGGTACGCGAGCGCCGGGGCGAAGATGAAGCCGCGCGCCTCTATGCCGATGACAGTGTCGACGCGCTCGCCCTCGAACTGCGCGGCCAGCGCGTCCACGGTCTTGCGCAACCCCTCCGGGTGCTTGAGCAACGTCGTGATGTCGTAGAAGTTGATGCCCGGCTTCGGGAAATCCGGCACCTCGCGGATCAGCGCTTTAAGGTCATCCATAAGTAGTAGTCAGTAGTCAGTGGTCAGTGGTCAGTAAAAGCAAGTTGTCTTTGCTGATTACTGAGTACTGACTACTGACTACTATTTCACCTTTCTATCCTGAAATGAGAATAATTGCCGGTCGGGTCGAGGTTGATCTCTTCGACGTTCTCGACGGAGGAGAAGGCGGGGCCGGTCGCCAGGTCGTGCTTGAAGGCTTCGACCGCCTCGGCAGTGCCTTCGGCCAGCGCCTCGACGCGCCCGTCCGCCAGGTTACGCACGTAGCCCGTGATCTGGTGGCGCGCCGCCGCCCGCTGCGCGAAGAAGCGGAAGCCCACGCCCTGCACCTCGCCACCGATTAAAAATTTACGCGCTATTTTCATCCACGCACTCTCGACGAATTTTAGAACGGCCGCGGGAACGCGACGGAGGATAGCACAGGCGCGCTCGGCCCGCACCTCACGGCTTATGGGAAAGCCGCGGCAGACTTTCAACGGCCCTCGGCTAACTCGACGACGGCGACGCCGCCGGGCGCGAGGGTGAGTTTGACGACGCCCGCGCCGCCTTCGCGCGAGAGGTCAAGGCGCTTGTCTTCGGTCCATTCTGTGGCCTGCCCGATGGCCTGATCTTTGAGGCTCAGGGTCACTTCAACGCTCGCCGTGCGGTCAACCTGTGCCATTCCCTGCTGGGGCTTCCAGACGCCCTTGTTGTTGATGAGCGTCACGACCCAGCCGCGCGTCTTGCGGTTGACGAGGTACTCGACTTCGCCGCGGACGCGGACGGGCGTGGCGTCCGCGCAAAGATGTGCCAGCAGGTGCGCGGCGAAAGGCGTCAGCCGCTCGTCCTCGCCGAGCAGGTCCGGGAGCGCGACGAAGACGACCCGTCCGCCCCCGAGTCTGTTGACTGTCACGAGCGCGTCGCCCGACTGCGTCCTCATCAGGACCTGCGCGCCGGCGCGCGGCTCGACTTTCTCGTAGCGGAACACCTGCCCGTGGAGGTTTGTGCCAGCCTCGTTCGGCGCGAGACACAGCGCGCCGTCCGCCTCGGATTTTGTGCCAGTCAGGCGCGCGCCCGTCAATTCTTCCGGGAGCCCCTTCGCCTGCGCCGCGTTGAGGACGAGGGTGCCGCCCTCGCGCACGTAGTCTTCCAGGCGCTTGGCCCACGCGTTGCTCCACTCCACGCGCCCGCCGACGACTACCGCGCGGTAAGCGTCAATCGCATCCTTGCGCGTCTCGGACGCCACGAGCACGTCGAAGATGTCGCCGAAGACGGAGGCGACGTAAGCCTGTCGGTCGCCGCTCGCGGGCTCGCCCTCCGCGACGCTCACGGGGTAGTAGGCCGCGCCGAACAACTCGCGCAGCGCGCGATCTGACCTGTCGATCTGCGAGACGCCGAAGGGCCAGTGCGGGTAGTCCGTCATGTCCCAGCCGTGCGCCGGGTCTAGCAGAAAGGCTATCGGCGTGTAGGGCGTGCCGCGGTCCGCGTGTCTCTCCGCGAAGCGCATGAACTCGTCCGTGATGCGCCCGAGCGGGTTCAGTTGGAACGGGTGCTGGCCCGGGCCGGGCTTGAAGAACTGGTCAAAGCCCTGTTCGAGATAGACGGCGCTCGCGCCGGCCATGTAGTAATAGTAGTAGCTCTTGCGATACCAGGAGAGCGACGGCCCCATCGTCGCGCCGTAGCGCGTGTGGAAGAAGTTGTCCGGCCCCGCGAAGTCTTGCTGCTTTGTAAAAGTCGTCGCCGTGTCGCCGAAGTTCGGCGCGTGGTAGTAGAGGAACGGGCCGCCGTATTGGCGCGCCGCGCCGCGCGTAAACGCCACGCGCATCGCGGTCGAGGGCTGCACGGCGGCCGTCTCGACGCCGATGGTGCGGACTCCCCACTCGCCGAGCGCGTGGGCGAAAGAGGTGCTCGAAGTCGCCTGCGCCGGGATCAACTCCTTCCACATCGCGCCGGGCTCCGCGGTCTGAAAGATTCTGGCCCACTTGCGTTCGAGCGCGCCCGTGTAGGCGACGCGCAAGGCTCCGAGCATCTCGCGGCGCGACATCTCGGGCCTCAGTTTCAAATCCTTCGACGCGTCGCCCCAGACGTGCCCGACGCTCTCGCCCGAAATCCACCCCAGGAACTGTTCGCGCAAATCGACGGACAGCAGACGCCAGGCGGCCTGCGCTTCGGCCGGCGTGGGCCATCGCGCGGTGCCGTAATTAATCAGCACGGCGAAGGGCGCGCGCGTCTCGCGCAGGTAGCGCACGAACGGGCTGCCCTCTTTCAGGTACGAAGGCAGGTCCGCGATGTAGACGACGGGCACGACGAGTCTGGAGCTGAAGAGCGGAACGTCGCGCGCACCCCTGTACGTCTTGACGAACTCGTCGACGGGCTCCGCGTGGAACGGGTAGAGCGGGCGCTCATTGGGCGGCTGCGTGTCGTAGAGCGCCCAGAACTCTTTGGAGACGTTCCAGGGCATCAGGAAGTCTCGGCCCGCGAGGGCGGGGCGACGCCAGAGAATTGGCACATCCGTTGTCGTCTCCGGCCCGACGAGCGGCGCGAGCGGCGTGCGCTTCTGCGACCACTGGCGCAAGTAGCGCGCCGCGGCGAAGTCAGGCTTCCTTCTGCCCTCGGGCACGAAGCCCGTGTCGTTCGTGACGAGCAGGCAGTCTACGTGGCGGCGCGCCTCCGCCCGTTTCTCGATTTCGACGGAGACGCGCGCCGCGCCTTTCGCGAGCGTCGCGGAGGCAGCGTCCCAGGTGAACGCCCAGCCCCAGTACAGGCTCACCTCGTCGTGCGGATCAACCAGGTCGCGCGCGCCGAACTCGCGGGCGAAGACTTCGCGCCCCGCTTGCGTGACGCGCACCGTAAAATTCTCCGAGCGCCTGGCCCAGTCCGCGTAGCGCACCCAGACCCTGTACGCGCCCGCGCGCGGCACCTCGACGTCCTGGTAAATCGTCGCGCGGGTCTCGTCTGCGCTCGCGGCCGCGGAGTTCCACTCGCTCTCGCCGCCCTGCGTCCACTCGGCGGACACCCCCGGCCCGTTGATCCCCCAGCCGGGGGCCGCGGCGCGCGGCGGCTGGGACCACGAAGGATTCTGGACCGGCTCGTGGCGCTCGTTGGTCGAGAAGCCGCGCATGTTCTCCGCCTCGTACCAGAGATATTCGTGGGAGGGCGCGGGCTGGGGCGCGGAAGTCTGGGCGGGCGAGTTGCCGAAAAAAATTGTGAGCAGACAGAGAAACGCGGAGAAACAACGGTAAGGCTTTTCAAGCTTCATAGTTGTTCTCCGCGCCCAGGGCCGCTCTTCGATTAGCCGATTGCTTCGAGACACTCCGCGAGCGTGCGCTGCCGGCAGGTGAACATGGGCGTGTCGCGCAGCGTGTAGGAACTGGCTTTCGTCTCGCGCAATTCCTGGACGAGGTCCAGGAAGTCGGCGGGCTCGTCCGTCTCGAAGGCGACGACGAACTCCTGGTCGTCGAGGCCGAACGAGTAAGTCGTGTGGAGCTTGACCGAGCGGTACTTGGAGCCGATGCGTATGTGCTCGTCCATCATCTCCTGGCGCGCGTCGCTGGGCTTGCTGTACCACTCGCGCGTCTTGACGAACGGGTAGACGAAGAGGTACTTCGACTTGCCGGGGACGATGTGGAGGCGGTCCTCGACGTGCTCCGGGTTGTCCTTGTCTATGTACATCGAGCGCTTCGTCATGGAGAGGAACGACTGCGTGGCCTCCAGGTATCGGCCCAGCTCCGTGCGGTTGAGCCGCGCCGTCATCTCCTGTATGGGGTCCAGGTGATAGCCTATCCGCCAGGTCATGAACTCGGCGTTGGTCCGCAGGCCGACGAGCGAGTAGGTGTGAATCAAAAGCTCGCGCCTGAACTCCTCGACCGCGTCGGTGAACTCCCGCCGGGCGCGCTCCTTCCGCTCCTCGTCCAGCATGCGCCACTCGGGACGCGCGCGGTAAAAAGTGAAGCTGACGAACTGGCGCGGGAGCGACGGCCGCGGGCGGACGGTCTCGTCCTCGGCCGCCGGTGCCAGCCGCAGCGAACCGCGGGCCGAAGGCTTGCCCTGCTCACTCTCGGTGCTCATGACGCTTGTTTCACCTCTCTTTTAGGATTGCCGCGAAAAAAGGGTCGCACAATTTCACCCGGTAAGATAGAATGCGCGCCGTACAGTCAAAAGCTATTCTGCTGCGAACGCTTTTAAAAGTCTAGCGAACCCCGCGACGACTTTACCAGACTCGCCGGACTCAAAAATAATCATGCCGGACTCCAAACAGCCGAAGGAACGGAAAGTGGACAGGGGGCGCAGGGATTTCCTGATCTGGGTCCCCGTGGGCATCTTCGCGGGGCTGGCGGCGACGGTCGCCGCCGCCGCCTTCCGCTACCTGCGCCCCGCGAAAATCGCCCAGGACGAGACCTGGAACGACATCGGCCCCGTCAGCTCGCTGACGGGCGACAAGCCCATCATGAAGAGCATCGTCGCCGAGCACAAGGCGGGCTGGGCCAGCACGCTCGAAGAGCACTTCGTCTACGTCCTGCCGCACAAGAACAACCAGGTCGTCTCCAGCATCTGCCCGCACGAGGGCTGCAACGTCGCGTGGCGCGGCGAGGAGAACCAGTTCTTCTGCCCCTGCCACGACAGCTACTGGGCCGCGGACGGCGAGCGCGTCAGCGGCCCCTCAAGGCGCGGCCTCGACCCGCTCCCGACGCGCGAGAAGGACGGCCGTCTACAGGTCAAGTATCAGAGCTATCTGAACAACACAGAGGAGCGGATTGTCCGGGGATGAGCGAGGAACGGGCCGAGAAATTCGACGCAGAGGGGCAGCGCCAGAGCTGGGTCACGCGCTGGACGACGCTCGGCGACATCGAGCGCACGCTCATCGACAAGCCTTCGAGCGGCTTCGAAGCCTGGGCGCGCACGACCGCCGGCGTGGTCGTCATGCTGCTCGCCCTGCAAGTCGTCACGGGCCTCCTGCTGGGCTTCTACTACGTCCCCTCGACCGAGAACGCGCACACGACCGTCGCCTACATAGAGAAGGTCGTGCCGGGCGGCGCGTGGATTCGCTCGCTACACCACTACGGCTCGATGTGGCTGACGCTCGCGCTGGTGCTCCACCTGGCGCAGATGTTCTGGCGCGGGACGTACCGCCGGCGGCCCGTCGGCTGGATGGCGAGCGTCATCCTGCTCGGGCTGATTCTCGCGGCCGGCACGACCGGCTACTCGCTGCCCTGGGACGCGCGCGCGTTTTTTGGCACACGCGTCACCGAAGGCATCGCGGGCGGGCTGCCCTTCGTCGGCCACTCGGCGCGCGAGTGGCTCATCGGCGGCTCGGAGATTACGCCCATCACGCTCGCGCGCTTCTTCGCGCTCCACGCGCTCATCATCCCCGCCATCATGCTCATCGTGCTCGCCGCGCGCCTCTTCGTCTTCCGCGAGCGGGCGCTCGTGAGCGCGGCCGAGGAGAGGCGGCTGGAGAAGTGGATGCACCGCCAGGTCGTGCGCAACGCGGTTGCGGCCGGCGCGGTCTTCGTCGCGCTCGCCCTCTACGCCTGGAAGTACGCCGCGCCGCTCGGGCCGCCCGCGGACACGGCCGCGCCCGGCTACCTGCCGCGCCCCGGCGCGCAGTTCCTCTGGCTCTTCCAGATGCTCAAGTACGTGCCCGGACGCACGGCCTCCGTCATCGCGGTCACGCTGCCGGGCGTGATACTTTTCGGGCTGGCGATACTGCCGTTCCTTTACAAGCCGCTCAACCGCGTGATGAAGCACCCGCGGCGCAACATCGGGGCCGTGCTCTTCTCGCTCGGCTTCCTGCTCGTCGCGGGGCTGACCATCGTCGCCTACGTGGACGACGCGCGCAACCCGCTCGTCGCCAAACAACTCCGCCGCCAGGAGGCCGAGGAGAAGGCATTCCGCGAAGCGCCTTTCGTGCCTTTGCGCGCGCGCACGAGTGAGTCTTTGATAGTGGAGCAGCGAGCCGAAGGGTCGCCGTCGCCGAGCCCGCAGGCCACCGGCTCGCCCAACACGCAGGGCCGCGACTCGGGCCTGCCGCCCGAGTCTTACGTCACATGGTGCTCGTCCTGCCACGGCACGCGCGGCCAGGGCGTACAGGGGTCCCCGAAGCTCACGGGCGTCGGCTCGAAGCCGCGCCGCACGGTCGAGGACATCGTCAACCTGCTCAACGACCCGCTCGCCTACGGCATAGAGCCGCCGATGAGGTCTTACAAAGAGAAGCTGACCGAGGAACAGAAGCGCGAGATCGCCGAATGGGTCGCGGGGCTGAAATAGTGGGCAGCAGGCGGTGGGCAGTTAAAGACAAAAAAAGGCGGTCGAGTTTGATTAGCTCGGCTGCCTTCTTCTCTTTCGTTTTTACTGCCCGCTGCCCGCTGCCTGCTGCCCGCTGTGTTATACTGCGGCGCATCAGCTCTAAAATCCTGGTAACGATTTCGGGGATGAAAATGAGACTCAGCAAACTTGCCTTCGTCGTCGCGGCCCTGGCGCTCTTCGTTTCGGCGTGCGGCGGCGGCGATTCAACGGGGACGAATCAAACTGCCGGCAACGGCGGCACGCAGCCCACGGCGACGCCGGCCGCCACGGCCAAGGCGACTCCGACGCCGGACGAGCTGGCCGAGGCGAAGACGACCTACGTGCAGATCTGTGAGAGTTGCCACGGCGAGAAGGGCGAGGGCGGCACTGTCAAGATTGAGGGCAAGCGGCTGAAAGTCCCGAGCCTCTTGGAGGGCCACGGCCTGGAGCACACGGACGAGCAGTTCGCCAAGCAGATCGCCAACGGCGGCGACGGCATGCCGGCCTTCAAAGACCGCATGAACGAGCAGCAGATTAACAACATGGTCCGCTTCCTCCGCCGCGACATACAGGCCGGGCTGACGCAGAAGCCCCCGGCTCACAAGTGAGAAGGATTTGAGTTCGCGCACCCGTAGCTCAGTTGAATAGAGCACTGGTCTTCGGAACCAGGTGTCGCAGGTTTGAGTCCTGCCGGGTGCACCAAGATTGTCAACATGCAGCGGCGGCCACACTCGCCGCTGCTTCTATTTTCAGTTCGACGCCCGGTGGCCTTACTGTCTAACGAGGAGGAGAGTCATGAAAGTCATACGCGATGTGCTGGAAGACCATTTGCAGGAGTACAAGCAGCAGGTGATAGGGCTGAAGTCCTACATCAGGGAGTTGAAGGAGCAGACCGCGAAGCACGGGACGGAAGAATCTCACTACGAGGCGGACCTGATTGAGGCGGAGCACAACGTCCAATACTACGAAGACGAGATAGCGCGAATCAAGAAGGATTTGGGCGGCGGGGCGGGCGGCGGCTATTACCCCCAGGCCGGGACGATACTGCCGCGCACGGCCAGGGAGTGCGTAGGCTCTCTAGTCTTTTCGGCAATCGGTTTTGCGGCGGGCGCACTCCTGGTCTCCGTGATGATGTCTAAGACTAAAGACAGAGAGGGAGGCCGAGTGCGTTGACGAAGCCTCCGGCTTCACCCTTTCACATTCGTTTGAAAATCGTTTCTAACCCGCGGGCGCGGGCGGCGGAATCGGGTAAGAAATGTCCAGCACGACTTTCCACTCGCCGCCGGGTCGCCTTTTCCAGACTCTGAGGTAGTTTCCGCTCTCGGCCGCGCTACCGTCGCCGGCTTTGAATTCGTAACCGCCGTAGGTGTAGCCCAACTCTCCAGAGCGGGAGACGCCCCCGTCCGCGGGCTGCCACGTAAACACGCCCGGCTTCTTCGCCATCAGCGCGCGGGCCGCTTCCCTGCCCACGGCCGGGAAAGCATCCGCGCGGTAAAGGCGCACGTCGGCGGCGGCCCTTGCGAGGAAGCTGTCAACAGTCTGCTTCGCCGCCACGTCCCGCGAGAAGTCGTTCTCCATCCTGATGAGCGCGGACCGCGCGGCCTCGACGTCCGTTGTCAGTGGCAGCTTTTTGTCGCCGCGCACGCCCGCCGGGTGTGCCACTTTCGTAGTGGGCTTTGCCGGCGGCGGGTGGCTGATTCCGAGATCGACGGCCACTTTCCAAGCCCCGCCCGGCTGCCTCTTCCAGATGGTCACGAACTGGCCGTGCGCGACAGGCTTGTCCGCCAGGCTCTTCTCCCTGAATTCCCACGGGCCGGCCGTATAACCCAGTTCGCCCGAACTCGCCACGTCAGAGAAGTCTGGCCTCCACGAGAGCACGCCCGAGGGGGCCGGGTGCTCCTCCATCCACTTCTTGCCGGCCACGGGGCCGGGCCGAAAGAGAATGCCGTCGTCGGCCAGGTTCGCGACGAACGACTCCTTGATTCCCCTGGCCTCGGACAGACTGGCGAACGCGCGCTCGGCCTCTACAAGTGAGCGCAGCGCGGCGTCCCTGTCAACCTCCTTCTGCGTCAGGGCCGCCGGCGCGAGCGCGGACAAGAGCAGCAGGACGAACACGGCTTTTCTCATAGTCGGACTCCCGTTCTGAATTCAAAGGGTGGATTCCAGGTTTTAGAACGCGCTCAGCGGAGGTGTTGTTTCACGAATTCGAGGGTGCGCCTGATGATCTCGCGCGTCCGGTCCGTGTTGTTCTCCACGTCGAAGCCGTGCACCCCTTCGACGTAGTTGATGAACTCTATGTTCAGGTTCTGTTTGACGGCCTCGCGCAGGAAGGCGTCCGCGGAGTCGTTGATGAAAGGCACGTCGCGCCCCGCCCGCACGACCATCAGCGGCGGGACGCTCTTCGGATTCTGGCCCAGGTAGTTCGCGACCGTGAACTCGCGGACGATGTCGTCGGCGGCCGCGCCCTGCGGCAGGCCGAACATGGAGTAGTAGCCGACGATGCAGCGCACGAAGGCCGGTTTCTCGCGCAGCATCGTCTGCAGGAAGGGGCCGCCCGCCGAGTAAGCCCAGAGGCAGATTCTGTCGGGGTCGATGTTGAGGGCGTCGGCGTGCGCGCGCGCGTAAGTGATCGCGTCGTCAATGTCGGAGGCGGCGTCACGGATTTTCGTAAACTTTTCGGTCGAGCGGTGGTTGAAGGCGACGCCGACTAAGCCAGAGGCGGCGACGAGCTGGCCGTAAGACGTGTAGACGCCCCAGTCCTTCAGGTCTTTGAGAAGCTCCCAGGGGGCGTCGCCCGAGACGAAGATGACGGCCGGCCGGCGCTCGCCGCGCTTGAGGTCGGGCGGCGCGTAAACGTCCATCTGCAACTCAAGCTCGCCGGCCTTTTTGTAGACCAGATTTTTCTGGACCTTCGCGCGCTCCATCCCCGGCACGCTGTGGACGACGCGCATCGCCTTGTACTCTTCGAGCGTCGGCTCCTTCGCGGGCTTATTCCCTTCCTGAGCGGACACGACGGCGGGGACGAGGAGCAGTGCGATGACAAGCAAAGCGAACGGCCTGACAGGGCTCTTGTGATTCGTCATAGGATTTATCAATCATTCTCCGGGTCGCTCCCCGTTTCGTCCGCCTGAGGGCGCTTGTAATCGTGCATGTACTGCGGCTGCTCAATCCCAGCGTTCAGGCGCGGGTCCGCGATTGCTTCCCCGGTCACCAATCGCAGAGGCAGCTCGCCGGCCCAGACGGGCAACTCGTAATCCTCCTCGTCGTCGATGGGCGGGCCGGTGCGTATCTTGGCGGAGGCTTCCGCGAGCGGAAGGGCGAGGACCAAAGTCTGGCGCAGCTCGCTCCTGTTCGGCAGCCGCGCGTCCTCCCAGCGCCCGCGCATGACGTGGTCAGTGAAGACGCGCAGCGCCTCCATCTTCTCTTCCTCGTCTTCCAAGACCTGCGCGCGGCCGAAGACGACGACCGACCTGTAGTTCATCGAATGGTGGAAGGACGAGCGCGCGAGCACCAACCCGTCGACGAGTGTGACCGTCACGCAAACGTCCACGCCGTCGCGCAAAGTGCGCAGCATGCGGCTCGCCGCCGAGCCGTGTATGTAGAGTTGGTCGCCCGCCCGCCCGTAGCCCGTCGGGATGACGAACGGGCGGCCGTCCACGACGAAGCCGACGTGGCAGATGAAGCCTTCGTCCAGGATTCGGTAGACGGTCTCGCGCTCGTAGTGGCCGCGCTTCGGGAGTCGCTTGAGCGTCGTCCGCGCGGTCTGCTCGAAGTTTTCCATCAATGCTTGTCCTCACGCTTCCAGAGTTTCTGCGAGGGCACGCGCAGGGCGCGGTTGAACTTGCTGGACGAGTTCTCCCAGGCGATGACGGCCGTCAGTTCCACGATGGCGTCGTCCGTGTAGAACTCGCGCAGCCGCGCGAACAACTCGTCCGTCACCTCGCGCCCTGTGATCGTCATCGAGTCGGCGTAAAGAAGCGCGACCCGTTCGGCCTCGCTGTAGAGCGGGCTCGCCGCGTAATCGGCGAGCGCCAGGATTTTCTCTTCCGAGACTCCGAGTTCGCTGCCCACGGCAGCGTTGATGTCCTGTCAAAACTCGCAGCCGTTGAGCGACGCGACGCGCCGGTTCAGCAGCGCCTGGAGCCGCGGGTCGATCAAGCCCGAAGAGTCTATCCCCGTCCACATCCCGCGCGCGCCGCGGAAGATCGTCGGCCGCCGCGCGTAGACGAGATGATTCAGGAGCGGAGCGCCCCACTTCTTCGCCTGCGCGTCGAAGACCTGTTTGACGTAACCCTCGGCCTCGTCCGCGTTGACTCCGTCGATGCGCGCCATCAAGAGCCTCCCGAATCATTGCCGGCCGAGCCGACGGGGCGCGGGCGGCGCACCAACTCGCCCCCGCAGTTCGGACACTTCATTTGCATCTCGTCGGTGCAGGGCTGGCAGAACGTGCATTCGTAGGTGCAGATGAAAGCCTCCGCGCCCGGCGCGAGTGCCCTCCCGCATTTTTCGCAGGCGCTTCTCATTTCCAGGGCCACAAGCTTGCCCCCCGCTTTGCATTCGCTTCCGCCCCGTTCAGGACTTTCACCTTCTGCCCCGCTTCGAGCCGCCCGGCCTGGACGACGCGCGCGTAGAGGCGCGACTCGCCAGGGTTAATTTTTTGGGAGATGCGTTTGAACTTGCCGCCCGCGAACGACCCGGCGATTGTCTGGCACGGTCCCGCGTAGGAGGTGATTTCGACGACCACCTCGTCGCCGAGCGCGAGGCGGTTGCCGGGCTCAAGCGACTTCCAATCCAGTCCCGCGACCGTCACGTTCTCGCCGACCGAGCCTGGGAAGATCGGGTGGCCCTCGCCCTGTAGCCGCTCTATGTTTTCCAGCGCGTAGAGGCAGAGCGCGCGTTCCGGCCCGCCGTGAATTTTCGTGTGGGCCTGCCTGTCGCCGACGAGCCCCGTCTCGGTCAACTCGGCCGAGCCGACCGAACGCTTAGGGACTCCGCCGTCCGAGCAGTTGAGTTGAAAAATGTAGCCTTCCATCGCCGCTCCTGTTCGAGACTGTTTTCCGGCCCGATGCTTGCCCGCTCTCTTTTTGGTAATAATACTTGAAACGAAAGGCGCGAGACAAAGTTCACTTGGAAACTGCGGCCCGTCCGGCTATGATGCCTCACTTTCAGCTAACGCTTCTGGAATCTCTTTCGGAGGAGTTCTCCCATGACGGACCCGCGGCCAATCACGATTCTCTGCCTGGCGAGCTACGAAAAGGGGCACGAGTTCATGCGCGAGTGCAAGCGCCAGAACTGCCGCGTGCTGCTCCTAACGTCCGAGAGCATCGCCCAGGCCGACTGGCCGCGCGAGAGCATTGACGAGGTCTTCCTGATCCCGGACCAGGGCAAGAAACTGTGGAAGCTGGACGACGTGATCAAGGGCATCAGCTACCTCGCGCGCACCGAGCGGATTGACAGGATTGTGCCACTCGACGACTTCGACCTTGAGACGGCCGCGGCGATCCGCGAGCACCTGCGCGTCCCCGGCATGGGCGAGACCACGACGCGCTACTTCCGCGACAAGCTGGCGATGCGCGTGCGCGCCAGCGAGGCCGGGATCGCCGTCCCGGAGTTCATACACGTCCTCAACTACGACCGGCTGCGCGACTTCATGAAGCGCGTGCCCGCGCCCTGGCTCATCAAGCCGCGCTTCGAGGCTTCGGCCACGGGCATCAAGAAACTGAACACGCCCGACGAATTCTGGGCCACAATCGAGGCGCTCGGCGACCGCCAGTCCTACTACCTGCTGGAGCGCTACGTCCCAGGCGACATCTACCACGTCGACTCCATCGTCTCCGAGAAAGAGATACTCTTCGCCGCCGCGCACAAGTACGGCTCGCCGCCCCTGGACGTGGCGCACGAGGGCGGCGTCTTCACGACGGCCACGGTCTTACGCGGCTCCGACGACGAGCGCGCCCTGCTCGAAATGAACGGCCGCGTGCTCGGCGCGAAGAACCTGATGCGCGGCGTCTCGCACACGGAGTTCATCAAGGGGCGCGAGGACGGGCGCTTCTACTTCCTCGAAACCTCGGCGCGCGTCGGCGGCGCGAACATAGTGGAGTTGGTAGAGGCTGCGACCGGCATCAACCTCTGGGCGGAGTGGGCCAAGATCGAGATCGCGCGCGGCGAGCGCGGGTACGAGTTGCCGCCGACCGGCCACGACTACGCCGGCCTGCTCGTCTCGCTCGCGCGGCAGCAGCACCCGGACACTTCGGCCTACAACGACCCGGAGGTCGCCTGGCGCATGAACAAGCCCTACCACGCCGGTCTCATCGTGCGCTCGCCGGACCCCGCTCGGGTCGCCCGGCTGCTTGATGAATACACGCGCCGCTTTTACACGGACTTTTTTGCCCGGCAGCCACCGACTGACAGACCTGTGAATTAAGGCAAAGGGTGAAGACCCCGGAGGGGATGTTTTCCTTTTACCTTTTTCCTTTTGCATTCATTTTATGGACGCGACCCTGCTTCAGGGACTGTCGATGGTGGCCGCCGCTTTCGTGGCGGGGATGATGAACTCTATCGCGGGGGGCGGGACTCTCATCACCTTCCCCGTGCTGCTCTGGCTCGGCCTGGACCCGAAGGTGGCGAACGCGACGAGCACTGTGGCGCTGTGGCCCGGACTCTTCGGCGGCCTCTGGGGCTTCCGCCGCGAGACGGCCAACAGCCGGACCATTCTCGTGCGGCTCGGGCTGACGAGCGTGGTCGGCGGCGCGGTCGGAGCACTGCTCCTCATCCTGACGCCTTCGGAGACGTTCGCGCGTCTTGTGCCATTTCTGATCTTCTTCGCCACGGTGCTCTTCATCTTGCAGGAGCCCATCAGCCGCCGCCTGGGCACCCCGGCCGCGGCCGAACGCCCGCGCGCCCGCTGGTGGCTCGGCGCAATCGTCTTCCAGTTCTTCTCTTCGGTCTACGGCGGCTATTTCGGCGCGGGCAACGGGATTCTGATGCTGGCCGCGCTCGGCCTGCTCGGCCTCAACGACATACACCGCGCCAACGGCATCAAGAATTTTCTAGGCATCGCCATCAACAGCGCGGCCGTCATAGGCTTCGCCCTCTCCAGGCTCGTCGTCTGGCCCGTCGCCCTGCTGATGGCCGTGGCCGCGACCGCCGGCGGCTACTTCGGCGCGAACACCGCACGCCGCCTCGGCCGCCCCTTCGTCCGCCGCGCCGTCATCACCATCGGCCTCGTCATAGGCTTCGTCATGCTCTGGCGAATGGGCAAAAGCTAATGCGGAATGCGGAATGGTGAATTAAGAGCAATCGTCTTTCATTCATCATTCATCATCCCGCATTCATCATTGCTTCGCAGTTCCCCTGACCCACCCTCACCGTTTCAAAAGGCCAGCACGCGGTAGTGACTTTGACAGTACCCATTACGCCTGTGACTTTACTGGGCGTCATTGGTTAGCGCGGGATCGAACCGCTGGCGTGGCCCCGCACGCCGCCTAAAGTGATTTACGGTCACTTGCCCAACTTACCCAGTTGGCGGGTTGTGCTCGCTCCTTATTGAACCGGCTACCGACTGCGTTGCTACTCGACCATCTCCACCCTCCAGTTGAGTTCCTGGATTCTGGAGTCCAGTTCGCGGTAGGACTTCGCCAGATCGTCCGCACGCTTCTGAATCTCCGTGACGCTGACCGTGCTCTTGAACTTCACCTCCGAGCGGCTGTAGCGCTCCTGCGTCACGGACGCGGCCTGCGCCAGACCGCTGTACGTGTTGCGGCGCAGCGCCAGCACGTCGCGCTCGGCCAGCACGTCCGCCAGCGTCAGCGCTTCACTAAACGGCGTCGTCGCGTTGGTCTTGTTGATTCTCTTGACGAGCGCCGCGAGTTCGCCCGAGACGGCTTCGAGCTCTACGATCAACTCCGTAGGATTTTCCGCCGGCTCGTCTCCCTCCTGCACCTTCGCGCTGCGCAGGATTCGCGCCTGCAACTGCTGGAATCTCTTCTGGCAATCCGCGCGTAGAATCAATGCTTCTGCTAGTTTCATCTCACTCCACCTCCGCAAGGTATTAATGCTGAAAATTCAATCGAGGGCCTTCAAGTCGGGCTCGACCCAGCCGGTGCGCGCCTCCCAGGACATCAGGCGCTCGCGGCTGTAGTAAGTGAGCGGCAGTTCCCGGTCGCCGCATTCGTTGACGAGCAGGTTCGCGAGCGCGGCGAGCGTGCAGTCGCGGCGCGCGTGTGCCAGAAACTTGCCTATGGCCCAAACGTAAAAGAGCGTGATCGTCTCGTGGTAGCCGCCCGTCGGCGTCGTCTCCACACCCCACGCCTTGTTGTAGCGCTTGATGCGGTCGCGGATCAGCCGCGTGGCCGCCGCCGCGTCGTGCCTGAGCAGATACCAGAGCCCGACCGTCAGGTGCGCGTGATGCGTCCACTCGGCGCGCGGCAGCGTACACTCCTCGAACTCGCGCACGAGCCTCAACACCTCCGCCGACGTGCGGTAGGGCACAATTGTTTCATGACTGATGACGGCTACCATGATTTTTTCTCCCGGATAACTCCAAGCACCTGCGAAGAGCAGTGGGCGGTTGGCAGCAGGCAGCGGGCAGTAAAAGAAAAACGCTTTTCGTTCTTAACTGCCCGCTGCCCACTGCCTGCGACCAACTGCTTTTTCACGCGACTTCGGCCTCTTCCGTGAGGAAGAGGTAGGGACGCCATTCGGGGCGCGAGGCCGCGAAGTGGCGGAGCATGGCCTTGTCCAGGCCGTAGCGGAGCGCGCTCGGCGTCGCCAGCAGCGGCATGCGCGCCTCGTCGGGCGTGCGCATCCCCTTGCGCTGGTTGCACGGCTTGCACGCCGCGCAAAGGTTCTCCGCGTCGTCGCGCCCGCCGCGCGAGCGCGGCACGATGTGATCCAGCGTCAACTCGAACTGCGTCCCCTTCACGCCGCAGTACTGGCACTTCATCCTGTCGCGCATCAGAATCCGCAGCCGCTGCTTCCCGGAAGCGCTGCGCCGCCTGCGCACGTCTATGTACTCGACGAGGCGCACCACGCTCGGGACCTCGAACGTGAAGTGCTGCGACCGCAGGACGCGCCCGCCGTCCTTCTCGACCACCTGGGCCGCGCCCTTCCACACCAGCCGGACGGCGCGGGGAACGTCTATCGTGCCCAGCGCCTCGAACGAAGCGTTCAAGAGCAAAACTCTTCTAGACAAAACCATCTCCCCGCACCTCCTTTCGTCGTGATCTGGCGGACGCGCGCGGCCTCCGCGTTAATTAAAATCTTGGAGCACGCAGTCAGATTCGAACTGACGATTCCCGGCTTTGCAGGCCGGTGCCTTTCCAGCTTGGCTATGCGTGCCCTGAAAATTTTGGCTCAAAAAATGGCGGGCCTGGTAGGACTTAAACCCACGACCTGCCGGTTAGAAGCCGGCCGCTCTCGTTCATCTGAGCTACAGGCCCGAACGAAGGGATGAGGGATGAAGTTGGATTGAGTGAACCGCTCGTCGAGTCATTAACTCAACGGCTGTTCATTCATCCCTCATCCCTCCGCCCTCATCCCTGTTCCTGGTGGCGGCAAGATTCGAACTTGCGACCTAGCGCCTATCATGCGCTTGCTCTACCACCTGAGCTTCGCCACCGTATCTCCGGCTGCGGAGTTTGGGGTCGAACCAAAATCTCTGACTTCAAAGGCCAGCGTCCTGCCGGTTGGACGACTCCGCAAAAGTTTCGTCGGGGCAGCAGGACTCGAACCTGCAATCTCGCGCTGATCTGGCGCTAACACCGGGTATAAGCCGGCTGCTTTACCATTAAGCTATGCCCCGAAAGTTGGCTGCGGAGGGAGGAGTCGAACCCCCATCTCTCGGTTCAGAGCCGAGCGCCTTGCCAGTTCGGCCACTCCGCAAGAAAAATTTGGCGGCTGGTAGTGGGCTCGCACCACTCTCTTCGGCTCTTCAGGCCGACGCTTGAGCTGTCTCAGCTACCCAGCCGGTTCGTCAAAGAGTCTGGTGGCTGGAGCCGGACTTGCACCGGCAACCTAGCGCTTATGAGACGCTTGCTCCACTCGTTGAGCTATCCAGCCACTCGTCTGTTCTGGTCGGGGCGTGAGGAGATGTCCCCTCGCCGCTCCACGGGCCCGCGCGAGTCACGTCCTGGCGGGTTGAGCCACGCCCCGAAAATTTAAGAGTCTGGCTGTGGTGACAGGAGTCGAACCTGCATCTTCCCGTTTACGAGACGGACGCTCTCCGGCCCATTGAGCTACACCACAGAAAAGAGGTTGGCTGGGGCGGAGGGATTCGAACCCACGCGTGGCCTGATTAACAATCAGGTGCCTTTCCAGCTTGGCTACGCCCCAAAGTTGATGTCGGTTCCGCGCCCCTTGAAGCCCTCGCGGGCTTCAGCGTCCGGCTGATTCGTCCAGAGGTGAGGATTCGCGTTTGGTTGGCTTTCGGATGGTCTCTGGAAGGCGCGCTTTTTTCATGGCCGCCGACATCAATGTTAGTAATGGTCGAGAAAGGATTCGAACCTTTGACACTCTGTTTGTAGGACAGACGCTCTGACCGGGCTGAGCTACTCGACCTGAAAGTGAAGCGAGGAGATTGGAACGGGCGGCCGGAGTCGAACCGGCGCATCGGGGTTGGAAGCCCCGCACTCTACCAGTTGAGTTACACCCGCACGCAAAAAAGTTGGCGGGCCAGGCAGGACTTAAACCTGCGGCCTCCTGTTTCGAAGACAGGCGCTCTCATTCAACTGAGCTACTGGCCCGGACGAAGGGATGAGGGATGAATAGGGTTGAATGAAAGATTCACTTGACGCATTCACTCAATCATTCATCCCTCGTCCCTTGTTCTTGGTGGACCGCCTGAGACTCGCACTCAGCCTTCTTGCTTGCAAGGCAAGTGTGCCGCTATCAACACCTCCGGCCCGTTGATCGAAATTTGGTCCAGGTAGGAGGATTCCAACCTCCGCCACGAGTTCCCAGGACTCGGATGCTTAGTCACTACACCATACCCGGATGAAACTTTTGGTGAGCCAGGAAGGATTCGAACCTTCGATCCCCTGCTTAAAAGGCAGGTGCCTTGATCCGTCTTGGCTACTGGCCCCACAAATTTGGAGCGGGAGACGAGACTCGAACTCGCAGCCTCAAGTCTGGCGGACTTGCGCTCTCAGCCATTTGAGCTACTCCCGCGCGAGAGATTTTTTTGTGCGCCGTGAGAGGCTCGAACTCTCTGTCCGTCGCTTAAGAGGCGACTGCTTCACCCGTTTAGCTTATGGCGCGCGTTTGTTCGTGAAAGAGTTGGCGGAGCTGACGGGACTCGAACCCGCGGCCTCCCGATAGACAGCCGGGCGCTCTGCGCATCTGAGCTACAGCTCCGTTTTGTGAAGGTGGGTTGGCTAGTGGGACTCGAACCCGACAACCTCTGCGTTCACGGCGCAGCGCCCCTGCCATTTGGGCCACAGCCAACACGAGATTCAGGGCATGTGGGACTCGAACCCACGTTCTCCACATTGAAAGTGTGGCGGCTTAACGCTCTCGCCTAATGCCCCTCAAACTTTTTCTGGTGCGCGCGGAGAGACTCGAACTCTCAACTTTCAGATTTTAAGTCTGACTCCTCTGCCGTTTGGGATACGCGCGCGGGTTATCCGAACAATCAAACTGATGCTCGCGGCAGGATTCGACCCTGCACTGTGCAGTTTTTGAAACTGCCGTCTCCTGCCAGTTGGACTACGCGAGCAGTGAAAAGTTTTGGTGCTGCCGGAGAGACTCGAACTCTCATCAACACGGCTCTCATCCGTGCGCGTCTGCCAGTTGCGCCACGACAGCACTGAAAAGGTTTGGTGCCGAAGGGGGGATTCGAACCCCCACTGTTTAGTTTCTAAAACTAACGCCTCCTGCCAAGTTGGGCTACTTCGGCATCTTTAATGAACCCGGCTGGATTCGAACCAGCGGCCTCGACCTCCGCAGGGTCGCGCTCTTGTTCCGCTGAGCTACGGGTCCGTGAAATTATTGGAGGAAGGTGTGGGAGTCGAACCCACAGGAGTTTTCAGGCTCCGACGGTTTTCGGGACCGCTTGGCGTTGCCCATGCCCAACCTTCCAACGTGTTTGGCGGAAGTCGTGGGAGTCGAACCCACACAGGATATTTCACCCGCGACCTTAGCAGGGTCGTGCCATACCGTTAGGCGAGACTTCCGCGATTTAAATTTGGCAGGGGCGACACGAGTCGAACGTGCATCGTCCTACGGTGGACGCGGGTTTGGAGTCCGCTGCATTGCCAGTTATGCTACGCCCCTTCTCTTGGTGCATGCGGCAGGACTCGAACCTGCGGTGTCACGTCGGTGTGATCCTGATTTACAGTCAGGTGCCTTCGCCGCTGAGGCTACGCATGCGAAATCTGTTATATTAAAAAACGATGAGGGCAGAGAGTTAGAGGCACCTGAAGACACACTTCGGCGCACACTTCTCCCGAGGATGGCGCGGCCTTCGGGACTCTCGCAAAGCAACGAGGCCGAGCCATCCAGAGAAGGCATCCCTGCCCTCATCTCTCTCTTCACAGGTACTTCAGTTATCAAACAACGAAAAGAGCGGGCGGCTTCAACAGGGAAGCTCACTGCCCGCTCCAACAATTCTCTTAGATTTTCTTAGGAGATTTGGGAGCGGGAGCCGCTCCCGCTAACTTACATCTGCAATTGACGGCTATCGGAATTCGCCTGCTGCGAATTCAGCTCTTCGGTCTGTCCCTGAAGGTTTTTGCCGCCAATCGAGAAAATGGCCGGTATTGAACCTAAACAATAGACAGACGAAGAGACGCCGGGCATGACGGCGAGCCACCGATGAGTGGCCGGCCTCGCGCCGCGGGTCTCGAATCTGTTTGTCCGGTTCGTCAACATTGAAGTCTCTTTCTTCTCACGCGTCCTCATTTTCGAAAACGCGAACGCGCATGTATAAACCCATCTCGGTTTGATGTCAAGAAATTTTTTCGTCGCCGAAAAATTTCTGGCCCTCAGTCGGCCAACGACTATGACGACGCGAACGTAAACACGAGTTGCCTTCGCGCGGTTTTAAAATTTACGGGATGCCGAGCAGCTTGTGTGTTTGCAGGCTCAGTCTCCACTGCGGGTGCTCCAGGCAGTATCGAACCGCGAGCCGCGTGTTCTCTTCGCGGCTGGGCCCGTCCATCGGTTGCAGGAAGAAGTGCTGAAAGTCCAGGCTCTCGTAAAGCTCCGGCCCGGCGTTCTCCTGCGGGAAGACGAGTTTCAACTCCTGGCCCGAGCGCAGGACGAGTTCCGCCCCGGCCTTCGGGCTGACGCAGACCCAGTCAATTCCGCGCGGAGCAATACGCGTCCCGTTCGTCTCCACGGCGACTTCGAAGCCCGCACTGTGAAACGCCGCGACCAGTTCTTCGTCCAGTTGCAGCAGGGGCTCGCCTCCCGTGCAGACGACGAGCGGGCGAACGCGCGCGGACCTTTGCCCCGCGGGCCAGGCGTCTGACACGGCGCTCGCGACATCTATCGCGGCCGCGAATCTCCCGCCGCCTTCGCCGTCCGTCCCGACAAAATCCGTGTCGCAGAATTGGCACACTGCGTCGGCGCGGTCTTTCTCGTGGCCCGTCCAGAGGTTGCACCCGCTGAAGCGGCAGAAGACCGCCGGGCGGCCCGTGTTGGCGCCCTCACCTTGCAGGGTGAAGAAGATTTCTTTAACGCTGTAACTCATGTCCCAGCCTGCGAAGCCGTTTGATAGGCGGCGGGGTCGCTCAGTTCGTTCTCCGCGAATCCTTTCAGCCTGAGCAGGCAGGCGTCGCAGCGGCCGCAGGCCGCGCCGGCCGCCGCCGGGTCGTAGCACGTCACGGTCATCGAGTAATCCACGCCGAGCTCGATTCCCTTCCTCACGATCTGAGCCTTCGTCAGGTTAATCAGCGGCGTGTGAATCTTTAGCCTCTGCCTCCCCTCGACCCCGGCCTTCGTCGCCAAGTCCGCCATCCGCTGAAACGCCTCGATGTATTCGGGTCGGCAGTCGGGGTAACCGGAGTAGTCGAGCGCGTTGACGCCGATGAAGATGTCGCTCGCGCCCAGCACCTCCGCCCAGGCGAGCGCGAACGAGAGGAAGATGGTGTTGCGCGCGGGGACGTAAGTGACGGGAATGCCATGCGCCATCTCATCCAGAGCGCGACCTTTCGGGACCTCTATGTCGTCGGTCAGGGCCGAGCCGCCGAAGGCGCGCAGGTCAATCTCGGCGACGACGTGTTCGGCCACGCCCGAGCGGGCGGCGACGCGGCGGGCCGCCTCGATCTCCACCTCATGCCGCTGCCCGTAACGAAACGTCAGGGCGTAGACTTCGTACCCCTCGCTCTTCGCAATCGCGAGCGTGGTCGTTGAATCGAGCCCGCCGCTCAAGAGCACTACGGCCCGACGCCTGTTTTCATTCGCCTCTGTCATTCGGCCTTCAATCATACGTCCTGCGGATTCCGGCGGGCAAACAAGAAAAAGTGACGGGCGACGGGAAAGAACGAGTTTCCTTCCCGTCGCCCGTCACCGGTTCTGTGGCGAGTTTTCCTTGTTGCTCTTAACTGAGCTTCTGGCTGCGGCGGCGCGAGACTAGGTCGTAAAGCAGGCGCTTGCGGCTCATCTTGTCCGAGGAGCGGTTGTTCAGAGAGTCGTCATACTCGGCCAGGAGATTCATCTCCTCCTTGACTTCCGGCGCGCTCTGCATCGGGGCGAAGGCCGCGCGGGACGACGCGACGGCCTGGCGCAGCACGCGCTGCGTGCCCACGTAATCGCCCGCGTCCATCAGGCGGACCGCCTCGGCGCGGGCTCGCGCGTTCATCAACATCTGCACGGCCTTGATGACCTCGTGGTTGACGAGCGAGCGCTCGACCGCCTGCTCCGGGGCGAACTCGACCTCGAAGACCTGCTTGACGACCTCCGCCGCCTTCATCTCCTGCGGCGTGTAGCCCAGGCGCAGGTCTAAGAGGCGCAGCCTTGTTCCCTCCTCCTGCGCGGGGACGCGTAACTGCGCGACCACGTCCAGAGGCGACCCGGCCTGCAAGTTAGGCAACTTGTAACGCCCCGTCTCGCCCAGCTCGAAATCGTTGAGCACGTCGACCAGGCGCACGCCGTCGGCCGGGACCAGCCCGAGCGTCACCGTGTGCGCCACCTGCGCGATCAAGCCTTCGAGCTCGACGGCGAAGATGCGCTGCATGTCGTCGGCGGTCTTCACGTGCCAACTGTTGCCGCCACCCGCGCTCGCCATAGGTATCAACAGGTCCTCGTTGAAGTCGTCCCCGATGCCTATCGTCGAGGTGCTGACGTTGCGCTCCGCGAGTCCCTTCACCTGCGTGACGATCTGATCCACGTTGGTCAGTCCCTCGTTCGCCAGGCCGTCCGTAATCAGCACGACGCGGTTGACAGCCCCGTCCGTCAGGTGCTCGCTGACCTGGAGCCCGCCGCGCACCCAGGCCTCGTGCAGCGCCGTCGAGTTGCGCGCGTAGACCTCTTTCAGCCTCTCCTTCAACAGCGCCTTGTTCTCCGCGAGCTGGCTCGGAATCAGGACTTCGATCTTGTTGTCGAAGACGACGACGCTCAGGCGGTCCGAGGGCAGTAACTGGTCTATGCAGTAGGCCGTCGCCTCGCGCGCGCGCAGCATCTTCTCGCCGTCCATGGAGCCGGAGCGGTCCAGCACCAGGCTCAGGTTGAGACGCGGGCGGCGGGCCACGCTTCCGGCGTCCGCCTCGGGCGGCGTGACGCGAATCAGCACGTCGACGGTCTGCTCGCGCCCTGCGGCGAGCTTCGGACGCTCGGTCAGGAATTCTACTTTCGGGACTTCTTTGGACATATGAAAAACCTCCCTTACTTTCCAGGCTTCTGGCCCTGTGACTCAATGACGCGCATGACGAGCTGCGTCAACCTGCGTAACCCTTTCGCCTCGCGCGGCGGCCTGTATTGATCGTGCACGTGCAGCTCAAGTCCAGGCTCTAACTCTACCCGCGACCACGTCCCGCCGCCTCCACTCGTGGTCCGACTCTGCGGCGCGGACTGTGCCAGCGACTCTATTGACGCGGCGCGGCGCGGCGCGGCCGGCGCGGGCGTACTTTGCGCCGCCGCGGGCGGCCTCGTCAGCAACTGTTCGAGGTAACTCAGCGCCTCGTTTTTTTTGGCAGAGGCCGCGCCGCCCTCCG
>DATMVE010000024.1:0-13897 GCA_035563515.1 Pyrinomonadaceae bacterium | reverse complement strand
CTTCTATAACACCTCGCCGTTCGATTTTCAGAAGTTGCTTGGTGATCCAAATAACATCAAAGCTAACCTAGCGAGCTACATTAACGGGTTTAGCGATAACGCCAGAGATATTTTTGAGCGGTACGATTTTGAAACCCAAATTGAGCGGCTCGACGGTGCGAATCTCCTGTTTAAAGTCGTCCAAAAATTCGCTGCCATAGACTTGCACCCCAACGTCATCGGTAACGCCGATATGGGGCTTATCTTCGAGTGGTTAATCCGCAAGTTCGCAGAGCTTTCAAATGAGACGGCGGGTGAGCACTACACGCCGCGCGAAGTCATCCGGTTAATGGTGAATCTGCTGTTCATTGCCGACGATGACGCGCTGACGAAGCCCGGCATCGTACGGAGCGTGTACGATCCCACAGCCGGGACTGGCGGAATGTTGAGCATTGCGGAGGAGCATTTACGCAATCTCAATCCCGATTCTCGTCTGGTTGTTTTCGGACAGGAGCTTAATCCTGAATCTTACGCGATCTGTAAAGCGGATATGCTCATTAAAGGTCAGGATGTTGCCAACATCATCTTTGGCAACACCCTTTCCAATGATGGGCATGTTGGTAGGACGTTTGACTACATGCTTTCAAATCCTCCTTTCGGCGTGGAGTGGAAGAAAGTTGAGGATGCCGTGCGGAAGGAGGCGAAGAAGAAGTTTGAGGGACGTTTTGGTGCAGGATTGCCGAGAGTCTCGGATGGAAGTCTTCTCTTTCTTCTTCACCTGTTATCAAAGATGCGCCCGGTGGAGCAGGGTGGCAGTCGCATTGGGATTGTCTTTAACGGCTCGCCGTTATTTACGGGCGGTGCTGGGTCAGGCGAATCAGACATACGCAAGTGGATTATTGAGAACGACTGGCTGGAAGCCATCATCGCGCTGCCGACTGATATGTTCTACAACACCGGCATCGCTACCTATGTGTGGGTTCTGACCAATCATAAGAAGCCGGAGCGCAGGAGCAAGATACAGTTAGTCAATGCAACAGAGTTTTATCAGAAGATGAGGAAGTCTTTGGGGAGCAAGCGTAAGGAACTCTCCGACGACGACATCACCAGAATTGTTAGGCTCTACGGCGAGGATGAGGATAACGAACATAGCAAGATTTTCGACAATGAGGATTTTGGTTATTCGACTATCACGGTCGAAAGACCTTTGCGGCTGAATTTTCAGGCTAGTCCAGTACGCATCGCCAAGTTGAGTGAAGTGAATGCGCTGGCGAAGGCTAACGGGGATTTAAGCAAGCTGAACGCCGCGCTTGCTAAGCTCGACTCTTCGCGGGTCTATAAGAATCGTGAGGAGTTCCTGAAAGATTTCAAGAAGGTTGCCGCCTCTATGGAGTTGGGCCTGACCGCCGCCCAGCTTAAGGCCGTGTGGCAGGCTCTTTCAGAGCCGGACGAGACTGCCGACGTTTGCACAGACAGGCACGGCAAGCCGGAGCCTGACCCGAATCTGCGAGACACTGAAAACGTGCCGTTGAAGGATGACATCGAGACGTACTTCCGGCGCGAGGTATTGCCGCACGTTCCAGACGCTTGGATCGACTACGATAAGACGAAAGTCGGCTATGAAATTCCGTTCAACCGGCACTTTTACAAGTACACGCCGCCGCGCTCATTAGAAGCGATTGACGCGGATTTGCAGAAGGTCAACGCGGAGATCATGCGAATGTTGCAAGAGGTGACGGCATGAAATTTCTGCCCTATCCACGCTACAAAGATTCAGGCATTGATTGGCTCGGCGAGATTCCAGAGCATTGGGAGCCGTTGAGGCTCTCTTGGCTTTTCAGAAGAAGCAAAACAACGAATAGATCCGATGCTGAACTACTGTCTATTTACCGTGATTACGGCGTCATTCCTAAATCTTCAAGGGATGACAATTTCAATAAACCTTCTGATGATTTATCGACTTATCAACTTGTTGAAGTTGGCGACTTAGTTCTTAACAAAATGAAGACATGGCAAGGCTCGATTGCCATCTCTGAATTTGAAGGGATCGTCAGTCCAGCCTATTTCGTCGCCAAGCCTCAAAGAGAATTTAATTTGAGGTTTGTTCACTATTTGCTGCGTTCGCCTGTTTACATCTCTCAGTATCTTCGTTATTCAAAGGGCATTAGACCAAACCAATGGGATTTAGATTTCGATGACTTTCGTGTGATTGCTGCAATCCTTCCGCCCATAGAAGAACAAAAAGCTATCGCGGAGTTTTTGGACGTGGAGACGTTGAAGATAGATGAGTTGATTGATAAACAAGAACGCCTAACCACGCTCTTGCAAGAGAAGCGACAAGCCTTGATTTCCCACGCCGTTACCAAAGGGTTAAACCATACCGTGCCGATGAAGGATAGCGGCATCAAGTGGCTCGGCGAGATTCCAGTGCATTGGGAAGTGAAGCGGTTGAAGCATGTATTATCTTGGATTGAACAAGGCTGGAGTCCTGATTGTGAAGCTAGACTCGCCGGAGAAAATGAGTGGGGGGTATTGAAAACTGGCTGCGTTAATCGCGGCGTTTTC
Organism: Pyrinomonadaceae bacterium; assembly: GCA_035563515.1. Lineage (GTDB taxonomy): Bacteria > Acidobacteriota > Blastocatellia > Pyrinomonadales > Pyrinomonadaceae > QHXM01. The sequence continues at coordinate 11,353 of DATMVE010000024.1, read as the reverse complement.
AACGAATACGAGCATAAAACTTTGCCAGCAAACATTGAGCCTGCTAGAGAGTATGAAGTAAATGTGGGAGATGTGCTTATGTCTCGCGCAAGTGGGTCTCCTGACCTTGTTGGCTCGGCAGCTTACGTCTACGAGTGCCGTAAACAACTTCTGTTGTCAGACAAAACTTTCCGTCTACACAGAAGAGAGAATCTTATTGATGGACAATACCTTTCAACTGTCCTTAATTCAACGAACATCAGGACTCAAATCAAGCAATCTATAAGCGGTGCTGAGGGACTTGCAAACAACATCACTCAGGGAACAATCAAAAATCTTGTGTTTGCTCTTCCTTCGCTGGAGGAACAATCCGCGATACTCGCATCCATTAAATGCAAGTTCACTGAACTAGATTCATTGATTGAAAAAGCTGATGGCGCGACTGAACTCTTAAGAGAACACCGTACCGCGCTCATCTCTGCCGCCGTTACTGGCAAAATTGATGTAAGGCAAAACAGAAATGGCTATCTTCCAAATTACTGAGAACGGCTTTAATCGCCTCTCGGAAACTTCATTCAATGCCGAGAAGATTTACGAGCGTAAAGATCTTCAACGCCTCCTGAAATCGAACGTCGAAGCCCTTTCGTCCGATCTTAAGGTTATCGCCGAAGAGTTCGGCGATTGGGCTGACAGTAACCGGCGCATTGACCTCCTCTGCATTGATAAAGATGCCAATCTCGTAGTTGTCGAAATCAAACGCACGGACGACGGCGGGCACATGGAGCTTCAGGCCATCCGCTACGCGGCGATGGTTTCGACCATGACCTTCAAACAACTCGTTGAAGCTCACGCGAAGTTTTTACGCTCTGCCGATGCCGCCGACGGCGAGGCCGAAAAAGCCATTCTTGAATTTCTCGAATGGAGCGAGCCGGACGAAGAGATTTTCGCCAAAGAAGTTCGAATCATCCTCGCTTCCGCTGACTTCTCCCGCGAGATAACGACCTCCGTCATGTGGCTCAACCGATTCGGTCTCGACATTCGTTGCGTCCGCTTCCGGCCTTACCGGATGGAGAACAGCACGCTCTTAGTTGACGTGCAACAGATCATCCCGCTGCCCGAAGCCTCCGACTATCAAACACGCATCCGCGCCAAAGAGAGAGAGGGCAAGGAGCACCGCGCCGAGCGTTATGACCTGCGTTTACAATTCTGGACGGGGCTATTGGAATACGCGAAAACTCGAACGTCGCTCCATGCCACCAGATCACCCGGAAAGTACAGTTGGATTGGTGGCTCGACAGGTAAGCGCGGATTGTCTTACAACTACGCGGTCAGGGAGGATGACGCACAGGCGGAACTTTACATAGACTTCGGCACTGGCTCTGACGATAAGAATCTTCAGGTCTTCAATCAGTTGGCGTCTCAGAAAGAGAACATCGAGCAAGTTTTCGGCGGTGAACTCCAGTGGGAAGATTTACCTGAAAAGAGAGGCTGTCGCATTAGAAAAATAGTCGCGGGCGGTTATAGATCACCCTCGGACGAATGGCCGAGAATCTTCGAGCAGTTAGTCAGCGCCATGATTAACCTCGACAAAGCTCTGAGACCACACATCCAGAGCCTAAGCGTCTGAACGCTGCCGCCCTCACAAACTATTCGGCTCGAAATTACGAGCAAAGCTCATGTCAAATAAGCACCGCGAGATAAGATTTGAAGGCGACATTGTAGGACATCTGACCGCTCACGGTTGGCTGCTAGGCGATTGGAAAAACTACGACCGTGAACTTGCCCTTTATCCCGAAGACCTTATCGGCTGGCTGAAAGAGACGCAGCCGAAGGAGTGGGAGAAGCTACAAGCTAACGCGGACGCCGAGCGAGGGCTGCTCACCCGCGTCGCCAAGCTGCTCGACCGGGACGGCTCGCTCACCCTACTCCGTCATGGCTTCAAAGACCTCAACGCCAGATTCCAGCTCTGCCAGTTCAAGCCGAGTCAGGGGCTCAACCCTGAGACGCTGGAGCGGTATAACAAAGTGCGCTGCCGCGTCGTGCGGCAGGTGCGCTACAGCCTCAATAACGAGAACAGCATTGACCTTGTCTTCTTTGTGAACGGTGTTCCTATCGCCACACTGGAAGTCAAGACCGACTTCACTCAGTCAGTCCACGACGCCATCCGCCAGTACAAGTACGACCGAAAGCCAAAAGACCCGCTCACCAAAAAGGAAGAACCCCTGCTCGCTTTCAAACGCCGCGCGCTGGTTCACTTCGCCGTCAGTAGCGACGAGGTCTGCATGACCACCGAACTCAAAGGCGCGGCCACGGAGTTTCTGCCCTTCAACATGGGCAACAACGAAGGCGCGGGCAATCCCGTCAACCCTGAAGGCTACCGCACAAGCTACCTGTGGGAGCGTGTGCTTGAGCGTGCTAGCTGGCTCAACATTCTGGGCCGTTTCGTCCACCTCGAAAAGAAAGAAAAGAAGCAGCCGGACGGCAGCAGGATCGTTAAAGAGAGCATGATCTTCCCGCGTTATCACCAATGGGAAGTTGTCAATAAGCTGATTGAGACTGCGCGAACAGAGAAGGCCGGACATAAATACCTCATTCAACACTCGGCAGGCTCCGGCAAGTCGAACTCCATCGCGTGGCTCGCGCACCAGCTCGCCAGCCTGCATGACGAAAACGACCGGAAGGTATTCGACACCGTCATTGTGATCACAGACCGCACCGTACTGGACGACCAGCTACAGGAGACCATTTACCAGTTCGAGCATAAGGAAGGCGTCGTCTGTCGCATAAAAAGGGAAGGGGTTAAGTCCGAGCAACTTGTGAAAGCATTGGTTGATCGGATGCCCATTATCATAGTTACCATTCAGACATTCCCCTTCGTGTTGGATGCAATCCGCGAGGTCGCTACGCTGAAAGACCGCACGTTCGCCGTCATCGCCGACGAAGCACATTCCTCCCAGACTGGCGCGGCGGCGAGAACGCTCAGGGAAGTGCTGACTGCCGAGCAGATTGAGGAGGGTGAAGAAGTCAGCGCCGAGGACTTGATGGTTGCGGCGATGGATGCTCGTACTCAGCCGGAAAACATCAGCTTCTTCGCCTTCACCGCGACGCCGAAAGCCAAGACGGTCGAGATGTTCGGGCGGAAAGGGGAGTCCGGTCTGCCCGAAGCCTTCCACGTTTACAGCATGCAGCAGGCCATCGAAGAAGGCTTTATCCTCGACGTGCTGAAGAACTACACGTCATACAGACTCGCCTTCAAACTCGCGCACGGCGGCAAGGAATATGACGACGAGCAAGTTGATAAAGCTGAAGGTCTAAAACAACTTGCCCGGTGGGTGCGACTCCATCCCTACAACATCAGCCAGAAGGTAGCCATCATCGTCGAGCACTTCCGCAGTAGTGTCGCGCCCTTGCTGGACGGTCACGCGAAGGCGATGGTGGTCACCGGTTCCCGCAAGGAGGCCGTGCGCTACAAGCTGGCTATTGATAAATACATCAGGGATGAGGGCTACGAGAACATCAAAACGCTCGTCGCCTTCTCTGGCGAAATCTCCGACCCCGAAAGCGGCCCCGACAAGTTCTCTGAGGCGAACATGAACCCCGACCTGCGCGGGCGCGATCTGCGCGAGGCGTTCGACACCGACGAATATCGAATCCTGCTCGTCGCCAACAAGTTCCAGACAGGCTTTGACCAGCCCCTTTTGGTCGCCATGTACGTGGACAAGAAACTGGATGACGTAGCGGCGGTGCAGACTTTATCAAGGCTCAACCGGACGTACCCCGGCAAGACAGATACATTCGTGCTCGATTTTGTGAACACGTCCGACCGCATCCTCAAGGCGTTCTTGCCTTACTACAAAACCGCGCGCCTTTCGGGCGTCTCCGACCCGAACATCATCCACGACCTGCAAACGAAGCTAGACAGCGCACGCATCTACACGCCAACTGAAGTGGACGCTTTCGCCCTCGCTTACTTTGATCCCAAGGGCGGGCAGCGTCAGTTGCAGGCGCAGGTCGCCCCCGCCGTCGAGCGTTACCGTAAGCGGAGGAAGGCTGCGCTTCAAGAAGGAGACAGGCAGGAGCTTGATGCGTTAGAGGTCTTCCGCAAGGACTTGGCGAGTTTTATCCGCGCCTATGACTTCCTCTCTCAGATTATCAACTACGGCGACACCGACTTGGAGAAGCGGAGCGCATTCTACCGGCACTTGCTCCCTTGGCTTAAGACGGAGAACCTGAGCGAGCCGATTGACCTGTCAAGCGTTGAGTTGACCCACTACCGCTTGCAGGACTTGGGTAAGCGGCGTATCCGGTTAGACGACAAGGCGGAGGAAGAGGGAAAGCTCAAGCCCATGACGGACGTGGGGACGGCTGTGCCGAGGGATCGGCAGCAAGCCTCCCTGTCCGAGATAGTCGCTCAGATGAACAGCCTCTTTGAGGGCGAGCTGACGGACGCCGACCTCATCAACTACGCCCACCACGTCAGGGATAAGATGCTGGAGAGTGAAGTGCTGGCGCAGCAGGCGGCGACGAACAGCAAGGAGCAGTTCGCCCTCGGCGACTTTCACGACGTGATGATGGACGCCGTCATTGAAGGGCTGGACAACTATCAGTCAATGGCGGATCAGGTGTTGAACAACGAGCAGGTGCAGAAAGGGTTCGCCGCCTTACTTCTTGATCTGGTTTACCAAGCCTTCCAGAAACAGTCCGACCCCAAACAAGACGCCGCCACCTAGAGGCAACGTCTGTTCACCAGTAACCTCACCAAAGCCTTTCAGGGACGAACTTTATTGTCTGAGGACAAACTTTATTATCTGTAAACACCAGTCCGCAACTTAATTGTCCTCCGTCAACAGACCGCCGGGGTTAGAACAGCTCGAACTTGATGGTTAGGTACTTCTTGGGGTTTTGGCGGAAGTCGTAGAGGAGTTTGACGGTTTCGGAGGAGAGTTGGTTGACGTTGGAGTAGAGCTGTTCGTCGGTGAGGAGTTTGCCGGCGGTGCCTTCGCCGCGCTGGATGGCGGCGACGACGTTGTCGATGCGCTCGGCGGCCGTGTTGAAGCGGGCGATGGCGGCGCGCGCGTCGTTGTAGATGGCCTCGTCGGTGAGGAGGCGGCCGGCCGTGCCGCGGCCGGCGCGCAGGTCGGCGACGATGACGTTGACCTCGTCGAGCGAGCGGTTGAAGCGGGCGATGCCGGCGCGGGCGTCGTCGTAGAGCGCCTCGTCGGTGAGGAGGCGGCCGGCCGTGCCGCGCCCACGGCGGAGGTCGTCGGCGATGGTCTGGAGCGAGGCGCTGACCTCGGCGAGGTTGTTGTAGAGCGCGGGGTCGTTGACGAAGCGGCCGGCCGAGCCCTCGCCCGACTCGATGCGGCGGATGAGGTCGTTGGCGTCGCGCACGGTCTGGTTGAGGTTGTTGTAGAACGCCTCGTCGTTGATGAAGCGGCCGAGCGTGCCCTGCCCCTCGTTGACGCGGTCGGCGATCTCGGTGAACTCGGTCGAGAGCTTGTTGAGCTGCTGCATCAGCTCGTTGCCGGAGGAGGCGAGCGCCTCGTAGGTGCCGGGGTCGCCGCCCGTCTTCAAGACCGTGCCCTCGCGGATGGGGCCGCCGAGGGCCGTGCCCGGCGTGAGGTTGATGAGCTTGTCGGTGCCGAGGATGCTGGGCGAGCCGAGGCGCGCCGTCGAGTCGTCGCGGATCAGCTCGGCGGCCGGCCGGCCGTCGATCTCGCTGTCGATGGAGAAGGTCGCCTCGACGCGCTCGGTCTGGTTGTCCGAGGGCGGGAGCAGGCGCACGTCGTCCACCTTGCCGACGCGGACGCCGGCGAGCCGCACCTCGGAGCCCTGCCGCAGCCCGTCGGCGTTGGCGAAGCGCGCCTTGACCTTGATCCGCTGCGAGAAGGGCGAGATGTCGCCCGAGGCGTTGAGGATGAGGAAGATGAGCACGCCGACGGCGACGACGACGAACAGCCCGACGCGCAGCTCGCGCATCCCGACGCTCTTTCTCTGTGGAGGCATAGAACCGAAGTGCGGAAGTCAGAGTGCGGAATGCAGAATCGAGCAAGCCGGCGCGTGGTTTTTAATTCTGCATTCCGCACTCTGACTTCCGCGCTCTCCTTTCAGTGTCCGCGGATGAACCGCTGGATGTAGGGGTCGGGGTGGCGGTGCAGCGCCTCGTCCGAGCCCTCGAAGATGATGCGGCCGTTGCGCAGCATCAGGACTTTGGTGTTGATCAGGCAGAGGCGCTCGCCCTCTTTCTCGAAGTTGATCTCGCCCTTGTCGTCCACGACCGCGTACTCGTTCGTCAGGTAGCCGACGTTGTTCATCTCGTGCGTGACGAAGATCGAGGAGACGTCTTCGAGGTCGCGGAGCTTGATGGCCAGCTCGCAGATGGTGCGCGCCGTGGGCGGGTCGAGGCCGGCGGTCGGCTCGTCGAACATCACGATCTTGGGGCCGCCGACGAGCGCGCGCGCGATCCCCACCCTTCGGCGCATCCCGCCCGAGAGCTCGATCGGCATCTTGTCGATGGCGTCTTCGAGGTTGACGAACCGCAGCATGCGGCGCACCTCCTCCTCGACCTCCTCCTCGGGCACGGCCTGCTCGTGCAGGCGGTAGGCGACGTTGTCGTAGACCGAGAGCGAGTCGAAGAGGGCGCCCTCCTGAAAGATCATCCCCATCTTCTTGCGCACGCCCATCATCCGCGCCTCGGAGTAGTCGGTGATGTCTTCGCCGTCGACGAGGATGCGCCCCTCGTCGGGCTTGAGGAGGCCGAGCAGCAGCTTGATGGTCGTGGACTTGCCGCCGCCCGAGCCGCCGAGGATGATCTTGGTCTCGCCCTTGCGGACGGTGAAGCTGAGGCCGTCGAGCACCTTGCGGTCGTCGAACGAGAGGTGCACGTCGCGGAACTCGATGGCCGGGACGGTGCGCTCGCGGTCGTCCACCTCGGCGAAGGTCGACTCGGCCGCCGCCTCGCTGACGCCGCCCTCGACCCCGCCCCGCTCGCGCTCTTCGACTTCCGTGGTTGATGCCATAAAGCCTCGGGCCGCCCTCACGTCGGTAGGCCTAGAATAATCTGAAGCGCGCGCGTAATAAAGTAGTCGGCGACGATGATGAGGATCGAGGTCGAGACGACGGCGGTCGTCGTCGAGCGCCCGACCCCGACCGTCCCGCCCTCGGTCTTGAGCCCCTGCCGGCAGGCCACCGTGCCGATGATGAGGGCGAAGGCCGTGGACTTGATGAAGCCGCCGAGGATGTCGTCTATCGTCAGCCCCTCCCAGACGGCCGCCATGAAGGAGCCGGAGACGATGCCGAAGAACTGCGTCGAGACGACCCAGCCGCCGAGGATGCCGACGGCGTCGGCGATGAGCGTGAGCAGCGGCAGCGTCACGAGCAGCGCGATCAGGCGCGGCGCGACCAGCTTGCGCACCGGGTCGGTGCCGAGCGCGCGCATGGCGTCGATCTGCTGCGAGACGACCATCGAACCCAGCTCGGCGGCGATGGCCGAGGCGACGCGCCCCGCCACCATCAGCCCCGACAGCACCGGCCCCAGCTCGCGCACCAGCGCCGTCGCCACGAGCCGCCCCGTCTGATCCTGCGCGCCGTAGTATTTGAGGGTCGGGTAGGTCTGGAGCGCGAGCACGCCGCCCGTGAAGAAGCCGGTGAGGAGGATGATGGTCAGCGAGCCGACGCCGATCACGTCCATCTGCGTGACCATCTCGGGGACGTAGGCCGGTCGGCGGAAGAGCCTTCGCGCGGCGCGCGCCGCGAGCAAAGTGGTCTCCTGTACCTCCAGCAGGGAGCGCAGGGCGAAGTTCATGCCGGGCGTCGGAAGCCTTCCGGGGCTAGTCGCGCAGGTGATGGGCTGACCGGCGAACTCTCGCGCGGGGCCGCGGGCCTCGGCCCACGGCGGGCGGCCGCCCACGTCCAGACGTTCGACTGAAAGCTAAATCATGCGGTCAGCTTAAGCGAGCGAGCTATGATGTGCAAAAAGGGGCGGGTGCGTCAAGGGGAAAGGCCGTAAATCGTGAATCGTAAATCGTAAATCGGAAAGGCAGTTACCGCCCGTCACCCGCCGGCCGCCGGTAAAGACATCAAAACCGGCGGGTGACGGGCGGTGACTTCGATTCGCGGTCGGCGGTCGGCGTTCGGCGGCTTTTACCGCCCGGCCGTCTCCTCCTCAAGCATCCGGAGGGCGTCCTTAAGCTCGTCGCGGAAGCGGCGCGCGACGCCGTTCTGGACGGCCGGCGAGTTGCGCGAGAAGTAGGCGAGCGCGCCGTCGGCCCGCTTGCGGCCGCGCTCGGCGTAGATGGCGGTGATGAAGAGTCTGTCGAAGTCGGCGTCCTCGGGCCTCGCGCCGAGGGCGGCGAGGGCGCGGTGCGGGATGCTGTTGGCCGGGCCGTGCTGCACGGCCGTCGACCAGATCACGTCCTGCAACGCGCCCGAGCGCGTGAGGACGTTCAGCCCGTCCTCGTTGATGATCTTCTGGACGAGCGGGTCGAAGTGCGTCTTCTTGATGTAGTCGTGCTGGGCGCTCTGGAACTGTTCGGGCTGGGCGGCGGCGAGCCGCTTCCAGACGGCCGAGAAGTCGCTGCCGCCGGGCGTCAGGTTCCGGAACTGGTCGCGGAAGGGGAAATCGGGCTGGGAGACGAAGCGCTTGACCGTCCCGCCGTTCGGCTTGCTCGTCATCTGGTAAGAGCCGTAGGAGACGCCGCCGGCGTCGCCCGCGCCCGTCGAGACCGTGCCGGCGCCGCGCCCGCCCGTCTCGTAGCGCTCGGAGAGTTTGCCGAGGACTCTGGACGCGGGGGGCTGCGGCTGCGGCGGCGGCGTGGGCTGCGGGGCGGGTGGCTGCGGGGCCGGCGGCTGCGGCTGGGTCGGCTGCGGCTGCGGCTTGGCGGGCTGGCCGTCGGGGATGTTGACCACGTCGCCGACGCGAATCCGGTTCGGGTTGGCCTTGAAGCGCGGGTTGGCGTCGAGTAGCCGCGCGAGGGTGATGCCGTGGGCTTTAGCGATTTTGGCAAGGGTGTCGCCCGACTTAACTTTGTGGATCATGGGGGCCTTTCTACGGGTCTGGGTTCGATCGTCGGCCGGCGCGCCGAGACTTCACGGCCGTGCGCCCGCGCCGAAACGTGAGGCTCACGGAAAGACAGCTCTCGGAAGCGCGAGGGCCGGGGCGCGGGTAAAAATAAGGCTGCGGCGCTTAGTTGTCAACGTTTTCGCGCGCGGCGGGCGGCTCGCGGGGGGCGCGGAGTGCGGCGCCGGCGGCGGCGGGCGAGAGCGGTTCGATGGACAGTTTTGCCTAAGCATGTCAACAAGTTAAAGTCGATTAAACTGTTGACAGGGGCGCGGCCCGCCACGTAGTATGAAAATGTGTGCGGCTTCGCGGTCGGCCGCGCCGCAGACGAATTTCGAGTCCCGCCCGGCCCGCCCGCAAAACTCCTTTCGCCCGCAAATTCTTCCGCCCATGCTCGAACGGTTCCTCCGCCTGCGCCTGCTCTACATCGTTCTGGCGACGCTGCTCGTCGTCGGCCTCGTCCCGCTCGGGATGGCCGGCTGGATGCTCTCGGAGCGCAGCGCCTCGGAGCTGCGCTCGATCGAGGGGCGCTATCAGGCGCAGCTCGTGCAGAACAAGGCCCGGCAGATCGAGCTGTTCGGCCAGCGCTACCGCGAGGTCGTGACGGGCCTCGCCCGCGCCTTCGAGCTGACGGGCGGCGTCGGCGTCCTCGAACTCGAAGGCAGCGACGGCCGGCTCCAGAAGGCGGTCGAGGCGGACAAGAATCTGAACGCGCTGGCCATCCTGCCCGTCGCGGCCGCGCCGCACGTCGCCTACAAGCCCGACGCCATCTCGCGCGAGGAGGTCAACGCGCGCGTCAACCTCGCGCTCGCGGACATGTCCGGGCCGGGCGTGCGCATCGGCGGCCCGCACCTCATCCGTTCGAGTCAGGAGATGGCGCTGACCATCGCCGCGCCGGTGATGGGCGGGGGCGAGGGCGGCGAGGTGATCGCGGCCGTGGTCGCCGTCGTCTCCTTCTCGGAGGTCTTCGCCACCGTCCAGCAGCAGAGTTCCCTGAGCGAGGCCGAGCTGCTCGAACGCGGGCTGCCGGTGGTCTTCGTCGTCAACGACGGCGGGCGGGCCGTGGCGCACCCGGACGCGCGCGTGGCGCTCTCGGAGCGCTCGATGCTCGACCTGCGAGTGGTGCAGGAGTGGGTGGCGACGGGCAGGCAGGTGAAGTCGGCGCTCGCGCCGTTCAAGGCCGAGCGCGACGGGCGCGAGGTCGAGATGCTCGGGGCTTACTCGACGGCGCGGCTCGATCAGGGCGCCGTGCTCGGCGTCATCGCCATCCAGAACGAGCACGCGGCCTTGCGCTCGGTCGGGGACATGCGGCGCCAGACGCTCATCATCAGCCTGCTCGCCGCGACCTTCGCGCTCATCATCGGCTTCTTCTTCGCCAAGCAGTTGACGCAGCCCGTGCGCGAGCTGGCGGCCGGCGCCCACCGCATCGCGGGCGGCGACTTCTCACAGCGCATACGCGTCCGCAGCCGCACGGAGCTGGGCGAGCTGGGCGAGTCGTTCAACCAGATGACCGACCACCTCGAAAACTACATCGAAGACCTGCGGCGCGCGGCCGAGGAGAACCGCCAGCTCTTCATCGGCACGGTCAAGGCTCTGGCCGCGGCCATCGACGGCAAAGACCCCTACACGCGCGGCCACTCGGAGCGCGTCGCGCGCTTCTCGGTCGCCATCGCCGAGCGGCTGGGGCTGCCCGACGACGAGATCGAGAAGCTGCGCATCAGCGCGCTCCTGCACGACGTGGGCAAGATCGGCATCGACGACAACATCCTCAAGAAGCCGGCCGCGCTCACCGACGAGGAGTACGACATCATGAAGCAGCACCCGCAGAAGGGCTTCAAGATCATGTCGCAGATTCCGGCGATGAGGGACTTCCTGCCGGGCATGTACATGCACCACGAGATGATGGACGGGCGCGGCTACCCGCAGGGGTTGAAGGGCGAGGAGATACCGATGCAGGCGCGCATCGTCTCGGTCGCCGACACCTTCGACGCGATGACCACCGACCGCCCCTACCAGAAGGGCATGAGCCTCGACGTGGCCCTCTCCAAGATTAAGACCTTCGTCGGGACGCGCTACGACGAACAGGTCGTCTCGGCGCTCGTCGAGGCGTGCGAGCAGGGGCAGATCGCGGCGGGCCGCGTCCGCCTCTCGAAGCGCTCCAAAGACCTCATCTCGGCCGCCCCCGGCGTCCGCCCGCCCGCGCCCCGCGAGACCGAGCCCGCGCCCGCCGCCTGAGCCCTCAACAGCGGAAGCCCGACCGTCAGGGAGGGCGCCTCAAGTTTCATCGCCCGCCGGCCGGGTTAACTTGAGGCGCCA
>DATMVE010000023.1:0-8146 GCA_035563515.1 Pyrinomonadaceae bacterium | reverse complement strand
GCGATCGAGCCGATCCTCTCGGGCGTCTCGCCGCACGTCTTAAAGGGGCTGCTCCTGCTGCTGGCCGGCGTGGTGACGGGCTTCGTCACGCTCCAGATCAAGAGGCGGAGCCTCAAGACGTTCGAGGCGCTCGAAGAGCGCGCGCCGGTCTCGAAAGCAGGGGCGGGTTTCGGCCGACGATTAAATTTTGGAAGGGACTTGTGCTACATTCCGGTTGATGCCGGGAGTACAGGCTACATCGGGGCCGCGTAAGTTATTCGTCAAGCTGTCCCTGGGATTCTGCCTCTGTACGGCCGTCGGGCTGTTCTTCTCGGTCAGGGGCTCGGAAGGCATCTCGGCGGGCAGCCTGCTCGCGGCCCTGCCGCGCTGGTACGTCTGGGGCGCGCTGACGCCCTTCATCATCTGGACGGACCGCCGCCTCGCCGCCTCTGCGCATTCATTGACGCGCCGCCTCCTGCTGCACCTCCCGGCCAGCCTCGTCTGGACTTGCGTCTTCGTCCTCGCGCTCTTCGTCATCAGCATCGCGCTCTCCGGGCGGCCGCTCAACCCGGCCGGCTTCGCAGACAAAGTGCGCGCGGACTTCTGGGGGACTTTCCAGTGGAACGTGCAGGTCTACTGGATGATCCTGGGCGGCTGGCTGGCGTGGAGTTATTACCACGAGTCGCGCAACCGCGAGTTGAAGGCTTCGCAGTTGGAGAAGCTGCTCGCGGAGGCCCGGCTACAGACCTTGCGGACGCAGCTTCAGCCGCACTTCCTCTTCAACGCGCTGAACACCATCTCCGCCTTCGTCGAGCGCAACCCGAAGGGCGCGCGGCGCATGATTGAACACCTGGGCGACCTGCTGCGTTTCTCCCTGGACGGCTCCGCGCGGCAGGAGACGACGCTCCAGGAGGAACTGGCCGCGCTCGACCACTACCTCGCGATTCAGCGCGTCCGCTTCGAGGACCATTTGAAGGTGTCCGTCTCGGCGGAGCCTGGGACGCTGCGCGCGGCCGTGCCGGGGCTGATACTACAGCCGCTGGTCGAGAACGCCATCCGCCACGGGGCCACGAAGCCGTCGAGCAGCATCACGGTTTCCGCGTGGAGGGACAACGGCCAACTGCACCTGCGCGTGATGGACGACGGGCCGGGCCTGCCGCCGAGCTGGCAACTCCCGGAGTCGGCCGGCATCGGCCTCTCGAACACGCAGCAACGCCTCGCGCAGCTTTACCCCGCGGCCCACACGTTCGCCGTCCGCGAAGGAAGCGACGGCGGTGTCGTCGCGGAAATCGTCATCCCTTACCGTGAGGAAGTGTCTAAGCGCAACGTGCATGAGCATGGAGAAGATTAGTGCGCTCGTCGTTGACGACGAAAAGCCCGCACGCCAGAGGCTGAGGGACTTGCTGGAGAAGCACCCCGGAGTGTGTGTCGCCGGAGAGTGTGCCAGCGGGGCCGAGGCCGTCGGGCTGATTCGCGAGCGTCAGCCGGAACTGCTGTTTCTCGACATACAGATGCCGGTGCTCAACGGCTTCGACGTAATCAGGCAAGTGGGCGCGGCGCTCATGCCCGTGACCGTCTTCGTCACGGCCTACGACACTTACGCGCTCAGCGCGTTCGAGGCGAGCGCCCTGGACTACCTCCTGAAGCCGTACAGCGACGAGCGTTTCGAGCAGAGCCTGGCGCGGGCGCTCGCCTACGTCCGCACGCAGCGGCGCGAGGAGATGAGCCGCCGCCTCATCAACGTCCTGTCCGAAGCGGACCGGGGCGCGCAGCCGGGGGCGGCCGCCGCGCTCTCTTCAGCGCCTTACCTCGAACGGCTGCTCGTCAAGGTCGGCGGCCGCATAATCTTTCTCCCGACCGAGGACGTTGACTGGATAGAGGCGGCGGGCGTCTACGTGCAGTTGCACACGGGGGGCCGCAAGTACCTGCACCGCGCGTCGCTCAGCGATCTGGAAGCCTCGCTCGACCCCAACCGCTTCATACGCATCCACCGCTCTTCAATCGTCAACATCCTCAGCGTCAGGGAACTCTTCCCGCACTCGCACGGCGACTACACGGCCGTGCTCAAAGACGGCACCCGGCTCAAGCTGAGCCGCAGCTACCGCCCCAAATTGGAGACGCGCCTCCGCCAGTCGCTCTAACCTCGCGCTCCGTCTCGTCTGCCCCTGCGTCCAACTCACAACAGCCCGCCGCGCCTCGTAACGTAATCGTTGCCACGCCGCGCTCGAAAAGGTTGAAATGCGGCCCGGCCGATTTTTGTTTTCCAACTTGAGTGCGTTCCGACGGAGGTGGCGTGAGAGTGAGACGATTGAGCGGCGGCGTCTTATCAAGGGGAGTCTGGGCGCTTCTGCTCGCCTTGCCGTGCGGTGCGGTCGCGGCGGCGGCCGACTCCGTGAACACGCGCGAGCGCGGCGTGACGGAAGTGGCACAGGGCGTCTACGTCATACGCCACCCGGACGACCCGACGGGCTTCCCGAACGGGAACACGACGGTGATCGTCGGCGAGCGGGAGGTCTTGGTCGTAGACTCCTGCTACCTGCTGTCGGAGGCGCGCAAGGACATAGAGCAGATCCGCCGGTGGACGGACAAGCCCGTCCGCTACCTCGTCAACACGCACTGGCACGGCGACCACGCCATGGGGAACAACACCTACTGGGAGGCGTTCCCGCAACTCGCCATCGTCGCCCACGTCGAGACGCAGCGGCAGATAGCGGGCTACGCCTCGACCTTCATCGGGCGCTACCAGAAGACCACTGCCGACGTGAGGCAGAGGCTCGAAACGGGCAAGGCCGAGGACGGCAAGCCGCTGACCGAAGAGGCCCGCAAGGAGTTGCAAAAAAATCTGGCCGCGCGCGAACAGGTGCTCGCCGAGTTCAAGGATTTCGTCATGCGCGCCCCCAACCTCACCTTCGACCAGGAACTCAGCATAGACCTCGGCAACCGCGAGGTGCAACTCAAATTCCTGGGCCGCGGCAACACGAAGGGCGACGCCATCATTTACCTGCCGAAAGAGAAAATCCTGATCGCGGGCGACCTCTTGGATCACCCCGTGCCGTACCTCGGCGGCGGCTTCCCTTCGGAGCTGGTCAAGACCCTGGAGAGGATGAGCCGGCTGGACGCGCAGACGATCATCCCCGGCCACGGCGACGTCCTGCGGGGCGACTACGCCAGAAACTATTTGGCCCAGGTCATAGACTTCGTGCGGACGGTGGTCGCGCAGGTCAGCGTCGAGGTCTACCGGCGCGGCAACAGCGCGAGGAACCTGGACGCCGTGCGCGAGGCCGTGATGAAGGCCGTGGACGTGGCCGCCTGGAGACAGAAGTTCGCCGGCGACGACAAGGACAACCGCGAGTTCTTCGACGGCTTCTCCATGCCCGGCCTGGTGACGGCCGCCTACCGCGAAGCCTGGGGAAACTAGCGATGAAACGTCTCACGGCCGGGCTCTGCCTCCTGCTCATCTCCCCGCAGACTGCTGCGGCCCAAGAGACCTTTCACGGCAGCGCGGCCCGCACCGGCGTGTACAGTTCACCGGGACCCAAACAGTTGGGCGGCGTGAAGTGGGCGTTCAAAACGGACGGCGCGGTCGTCAGTTCGCCGGCCGTCTCGGGAGGCTTAGTCTTCGTCGGCAGCCTGGACACCAACCTCTACGCCGTGGACCAGGAGACGGGCGCGCAAAAGTGGCGATTCAAAACCGAGGGGCCGGTTGCGTCGTCGCCCGCGGTGGCGGACGGGACGGTCTACTTCGGCGGCAACGACGGGGTGTTCTACGCGTTGGCGGCCGACACGGGGGCCGTCAGGTGGAGGTTCGCGACCGAGCGGGGCGAGCGGCGGTTCGAGGCTAAGGGGCTGCACGGCACCAGGCCCAGGGCGCAGACCGCGCCGGACCCCTTCGACCTCTTCACCTCGTCGCCCGCGGTCTACGGCAACCGTGTCTACTTCGGGAGCGGCGACGGCAACGTCTACGCCCTGGACGCGCAAACCGGCGTGCTCCAGTGGAAATTCTCCACGGGCGAGGTGGTGCGTGCTTCCCCCGCCGTCGTCAATAACACGGTCTACGTCGGCAGTTGGGACAGTTACCTCTACGCGCTGGACGCCGAGACGGGGGTTGAGAGGTGGCGATTCAAGACGGGCGAGGACCCCGTCAACCATAACCAGGTGGGCTTCCAGTCCTCGCCGGCCGTCGTCGACGGAGTCCTCTACGTCGGCTGCCGCGACGCGCACGTCTACGCCCTGGACGCCGCGACCGGGCGTAAGAAGTGGGACTACTACACGAGCAAGGCTTGGGTCATGGGCACGCCCGCGGTCGGCGGCGGCGCGGTGTACGTGGGCACGGGCGACACGCGCAAGTTTCTCGCGCTCGACGCGAAGACGGGCAGGCTGCGGTTCTCGCTCGACACGAAGACGGCGCTGTTCTCCTCGCCCGCGCTGGCCGGCGAGATGATTTACGTCGGGGCGCTCAACGGCAGGCTGTACGCCGTGGACGTGAAGGAGGGAAAACTCGCGTGGGAGTTCCAGACCGAAAGCTCCAGGAACGACCCGCTGAAAGTTTTGAACCCGGACGGGACCAGGAATCAGGCCGGATTCACCCCGACCTTCTTCGACTTTCAGGACATGTACGTCACCTGGTACAGATATTTCTCCGTCGGGGCAATCGTCTCTTCCCCGGTGGTGGACCGCGGCGTGGTTTACTTCGGCGGCACGGACGGGTTCCTGTACGCGCTCAGGTGAGATTCACCCGCCGCCGCGGCCAGCTCCGGCGTGTGCCAAAACAGAAAGGGGCAATCATGGCTCAGCGTCTCATCTTTTTAGCGGCGGCCTTTTTGTGCGCGGCGGCGCTCGCGCCGGAGGCGCGGTCGGAAACTGTGCCATTCGATTCCGGGCGCTGGGAAATCAAGGCCAAAGAGGGCAGGGTGGTAAATCACCTGGGGCGCAACAGCCTGTACCTGAAGGCCGGCGTGGCCGCCGTCAGGGACACTAAGTTTAAGAACGGGGTCATCGAGTTCGACATCGCGTTCACGGGCGAGCGCGGGTTCATGGGGGCCGTGTGGAGGTTGCAGGATTTCGAGAACTACGAGGAGTTCTACCTGCGGCCGCACCAGTCCGGCAACCCCGACGCGAACCAGTACCAGCCCGTCTTCAACGGCCAGGCCGCCTGGCAGTTGTACTACGGCGAGAGCTACTCCGCGCCCACCAGGTACGACAACAACCAGTGGACGCGCGTCAGGATAGTCGTCTCGGGCAACCGTGCGGAAATCTACATCAAGGATACGGAGACGCCCGCGCTCGTCGTGCGCGAGTTGAAGCGCGAGACCAGAGAGGGGCGCGTCGGTTTGACCGTGGGCAACTTCGCGCCGGCCTACTTTTCCAACTTCAACGTGACGGCGATGAGTGACCCGCCGCCGCTCAAAGGCAAGGCGGGGGAGGCGGCGGCCCCTGCCCCCGCGGGCACGGTCAAGTCCTGGATGGTGTCCGACGCCTTCGACCGGAAAATTCTCGAAGGCAAATATCAACTCGCGCCGGCCGACAGGGAGAAACTCAACTGGAGGAAGCTCGGCGTGGAGCAGAACGGGACGGCCAACCTGGCCCGGCTGCAAGGGGCGGCCGATGGCCGCGACACGGTCTTCGCGCGGCTCGTCATACAGTCGGACCGCGAGCAGGTCAAGAAAATCCGCTTCGGCTTCAGCGACGAGGTGAAAGTCTACTTCAACGACCAGTTGCTCTACGGCGGCACCGACGTCTACCAGTCCAGGGACTACAGGTTCCTGGGGACGATAGGTCTCTTCGACGAGCTTTACCTCCCGCTCAGGCGCGGCGAGAACGAACTCTGGCTGGCCGTCACGGAAAACTTCGGCGGCTGGGGCGTGACGGCGCAGTTCGAAAACATGGAAGGAATCAAAGTCAACGAGTAAAGCAGCCGCGGCCGCAGCGAACAATGAAAAGCGGCGTCACAGCGCCGAACGGTTTCCCCACCTGGCTTCCGGCACGCGCGCCTGCGTTTGAGCTAACGGCGTGAGGTGATGCATTCTATCCGCAGCCCACTCGAAAGGGGGTCGGCGGCAGGATGAAAACGCATCTGACAATCGGTTCTCGCGGCTCGAAGCTGGCGCTCTGGCAGGCCGGGTGGATGAAGGCGCAACTGAACGGGCTTTACCCGCGGACGGAAGTCTCGATAGAAATCATCAAGACTTCGGGCGACGTGCTCAAGGACGCCCCGCTCACGGTGATCGGCGGCAAGGGAGTTTTCACCAAAGAGCTCGAAGAGGCCCTGCTCGACGGCCGGATTGACCTGGCCGTCCACTCGCTCAAAGACTTGCCGACAGTTCTCCCCGGAGGGCTCAGGATTGCCGCCATCACCGAGCGCGAGGATGCGCGCGACGCCCTCGTCCTGCGCGCGGGGTTCGAGGTCGAGCGGCCTTCAATCGAAACCCTCCCGCGGGGCGCGACCGTGGGGACTTCGAGCCCGCGGCGCGTCGCGCAGTTAAAACACCTGCGCCCGGACCTGAACGTCAGGGAGTTGCGCGGGAACGTGGACACGCGGCTCAGGAAGCTGGACGCGGGCGACTACGACGCGATCATCCTCGCCTCCGCGGGCCTGCGCCGGCTCGGGCTCGCGGAGCGCATCAGCGCGCCCGTGGAAACCGAAGAGATGCTGCCCGCGGTCGGCCAGGGCGCTCTGGGCATAGAGACGCGCGACGCGGACGAAGAGACCGTGAGCATGGCCGCGACGGTAAACGATGAGAGGACGCGTGCGGCCTGCACGGCAGAGCGCGCACTGCTCAGGGAGTTGGGCGGCGGCTGCCAGTTGCCCATCGCGGCGCACGCCGTCATGGTTGGGGAAGGGCGCTTGCGGCTGAACGGACTGGTCGCGGTCCCATCGGGCGAGACCGTCATACGCGATTCCGTGGAAGGGGCCGCGGCCGACGCGGAGCAGTTGGGCCTTGAGCTGGCCCTGCGTCTGCGCGAGCGCGGGGCGGAAAGATTGCTTGACGAATAGCCGCGCGCCGGGCCTTACTCTCTGAAGACCAGAACGTCGCCCGACTGGGTCAGGATAAACGGCCTGCCGCGGAACAGCGCCTCGGACTCTCTCTCCTCGCTGAACTCCTCAATCGTCAGGTTCCCGACTTCCTCTTCGTCTATCTCTACACACACGGCCTCAGTCGCCTTCTTGCCGTCAACCAGGACCGTGCCGAGACTTTGCAGTTGACAGTCGAGGTTGAGCTCGTCCGCGTTGCAGGTCGTTTGCAGCGTGTCCCAAGAATTCATGTCGCCGGGCTTAGAAGTAATGAGCGGCCGGCCCCGCGTTTATTCCACGCGCACGCGGTCCGTCTGCCCGCGGCCGAAGGTCTCGGGCGCGTACATCTCTTCGGCCTTCGCCGGGGGCACGACGAAGAGGCCGGGCGTGGTCGCGCGCGCGAAGTAGGTGTACTCGTGCGCCCCTTCCCAGAGGAGCATCGTGAAGGCTTCGGCGCGCTCGTCGCGCAGGTTCTGGTGCTCGTACCACGGGCCGCGCCAGTGCCAGTAGTAATCGTAAATCCCGCGCCCGCCGCGAGCGACGCCCTCCTCGCTCGAACCGTCCGGCAGTCTCTCCGTCACGGCCAGCTCCGGGTTCAAGGCTTCGAGCCCCGCGGGCATCGGGTCGACGAGCGCGACGTGGTAGCGGCGCGCGGGGTTCGTCAGCGCGAGGCGCACGCGCACGCGCGCGCCCGACCTGATGCGCCACGTCCCGTCCGCTTCGCGCCGCACGTCGGCGGGGTCGTCCACGGCCTCGTACGTGCGCGCGACCTTGAAGCCGTAGTCGACAGGCGCGAGCGTCAAATTCGACGGCGCGTAGCGCGCGCCTATGCGGTAGTAGAGCCGGCCCGCGCCCTCCTTGCCGATGGTGAGGTTGGCGGGAGCTTTCGCCGTGCGCTCCGCGAGCGCCGCCATCGGGAGGTTCAACTGCTGGCGGTCTGTCGAGCGCCCCCTGAAAACTCTCTGGCCCGCGTAGCCGCTGCCCAGCCAGACGCGCGCCACGAAGTCGGGCGTCGTCTTCTCGTAAGTATTAAAGTAGCGGTCGAGCGCCAGCAGGATGAAGACGTTCTCCTGCGTGTTCTCCCAGCGGCCCTGCTTGCGGTGGGCCAGAAGCCCGCGGACGAGCTTCGGGATGAGGTCGTTCTGCGGCTGGTCG
>DATMVE010000022.1:0-112569 GCA_035563515.1 Pyrinomonadaceae bacterium | reverse complement strand
GTCGTCGACGCCGCGGGCTTCGTCACGGGCGTCGCTCCGGGTAAGGCCACCTTGCGCGCCACCGCCGAAGGCGCGAACAACACGGTGACCATAGAGGTCGTGCCCAACCCCGTGCGCGCCCTTTCCGTAGAGCCCGGTCAGGCGAGCGCCCGCACGGGCGACGTCGTACGCTTCAAGGCCAACGGCAAAGATGAGAAGGGCGCTCAGATCTCTCAGCCCTCCGTGCGTTGGGCCGTGAGCGGCAGCGGCGCGACGATAGACCCGGACGGCGGGTTCGTCGCCGAGCGCGCGGGCTCCTACCTGGTGACGGCCACGACCGGCAACCAGACGGCGGTCGCAACGGTCGTCGTCGCGCCGCGCGGCGTCGAGCGCGAGCTGACGCTCGTCGGCCGCGCGCCGTTTAAAGAGTTCCTGGCCGCCGAGCAGTGGATTTTCGGCAACTACGCTTACGTCTCGTCGGCCTCGGACAAGCTCTCGGTCTTCGACATCTCGGACCCGGCGAACCCCAAGCTGACCGACACGCTCAAGTTTGACGCGCACATCACCAACGACGTGAGCGTCACCGCTGACGGCAAAATCGGCGTCATCACCCGCGAGGGCGCGTCGTCGCGCAAGAACGGCATCGTCTTCCTGGACACGTCCGACCCCGCGCACCCGAAAATCCTCTCCGAGTACACGGAGACGGTCACGGGCGGCGTGCACAGCGCCTTCATTGACGGCCACTACGTCTACCTGACGGACGACGCGACGGGATCGATCCGCGTGATCGACTTCAAGGACGTGAAGAACCCGAAGGAGGTCGCGCGCTGGCAGGTCGAGAGCCCGCACGTCACCACGGGCGGCATGCAGGGCGGGCGCTACGTGCACGACGTGCAGGTCAAGGACGGGCTCGCCTACCTGGCTTACTGGCGCGACGGCCTCGTCATCCTGGACGTGGGCAACGGCATCAAGGGCGGGAGCCCGGAGAAGCCGCAACTCGTCAGCCAGTTGCGCTTTAATTACCACGAGCTTTACGGCAACGGCTGGCTCTCGGGGGCGCACGCCGTCTTCCGCTACAAGAACTACGTCTTCGTCGGTGACGAGGTCTTCCCGGAGTTGTTCGACATCCAGGGCAAGAATCGCATCCCCGTGCGCGGCGTGCTTCACGTCGTGGACGTGTCCGACATCACGCGCCCGCGCAAGGTGGCAGAGTACGAGGTGCCGGAGGCGGGGGCGCACAACGTCTGGGTCGAGGACGACATTCTTTACATGGGCTATTACAACGGCGGGGCGCGCGTGCTGGACGTTTCGGGCGAACTGCGCGGCAACCTTTACAAGCAGGGCAGGGAAATGGCCCGCTTCTGGACCGGGGCCGAAGACGGCTTCCGCCCGAACTCGCCCTTCGCCTGGGGCGCGCAGCCGCACAACGGTCTCATCTTCTTCAACGACATGAACAGCGGCCTCTGGATCATGAAACTCGGCGGCCCGCGCAAAGACACGGGCTCGACGACTGAGCCCGGAAGATAGTTGGCAGCAGGCAGCGGGCAGTTGGCAGTTAAAGCAAAAGGCAGCCGCGCGTGATTAACTCGGCTGCCTTTTTTGTCTTCACTGCCAACTGCCTACTTTTTCCCTTCCGTCCTGAGAAAATCTACGCCCGCGGCCTGCGGGTCAACGTCGACGGTGGCGACCGTCTTCATGGCTTCCAGATCAATGACCTCGACGGTGCCGGGCTCCGAGCCTATGCCCTCGACGGTGACGAAGGCGTAGCGGCTGTCGGGCGAGATGGCGACCCCGTGAAGCACCTTTCTTTTAGTCGGAATCCGCGCGAGCTCCTTGCCGGACTTCGCGTCGTAAACCGAGACAGACTGGTCGCGCTTGTTCGTCGCCACCAGTTTCTGCCCGTCCCTGCTCGCGGCCAGATTGTAAACTCCCTGCCGCGCAGGGATGCGGCGCGTGACTTTCCAAGTGTTGGCGTCCACCTCCACAATCTCGCTCGACTTGTTGCAGGCGACGAAAACTTTCGAGCCGTCGGCCGAAGGCTGCGCCCAGGTCGGAGAGCAGGACACGTCGCCCGGCTTGGGCGTCTCCATCCCGTGCCCGCCCGTGTCCCCGTGCGTCATCCCCGCGTGACCCGCGCCGCGCGCGGGCGGCGCGCCCGCCATGCCCATCTCCTTGCCCTGCGTCAGCAGGAAGTGGCGCGAGACCTTGAGCGTGCGCGTGTCTATCTCGACGAGCATGTCGTCCATCATGCACGCGGAGTAGTGCTTCGTCCCCTGCGGGTTGAAGCGCGAGCCGTGCGGCATCGTGCAGGTCGTGACGCGCGCGACCTCCAACATCTCGCCCGCGGCGACGATTGAGACCGAGGAGGGGACCATGTCGCCGTGCAGGTTGAAGTTGACGGCGTAGACGAACTCGCCGTCGGGCGACACGTCCATCGTCGCCGGGAAGAGCCCCAGCTTCACCTGGCCGACGACCTTGTCGTCACTGGCCGCGTACTTCCAGACGTAGCCGAAGGGCCTGCCGTGGCCGAGCGAGACGTAATAGAACTTCTTGTCCGGCGAGACGGCCACGCCGTGCGGCCCGTCCACGTCCGTCGGCATCACGCCCGTCCCGAAGTTGCGCTCGACGCTCGCGCCCTTCGGCCCGAACCGCACCAGGCTAATCTTGTCGGCCGACTCCGAGACGACGTAGACGAGGTAGTCCTGCTCGGGCGGGCGCTGTGCCAAAACCTGCGCCGAGCAGAGAAGCGCGGCGGCGCAAAGTAGGGCGAGTCGGAAAAGTTGACCGGACGGCCGGGCTTTACTGCGCATGCGAAAAATCCTCTTCGACAGAAATCAGGACGCTTCGAGATTATCTTAAATCCGCGCCCTTAGGCAAAAGAGCCCGGCCCGGTGATTTGTCGTTTCAGTTGCTGTATATTCGTCGCAGAAAATCGGTGCAGGGAATCAGCGTGAAAGCAGTCATCATCCTTATCATCTGTCTAGTCGTCTCTTTAACCGGCGGTTGCGAACTCCTGTCGGGCAGGCCGGGCGAGACGGAGGGGGCCGTAGGGAAGCGGCCGGTGGAGGCGGGCGAGCCGTCGAAGGACTACGGGCCGCCCGCGCACCTCGCGGACCTCGAAGAGAAGGCCGTGGACGAGAGCAGCGGCGTCGTCGCCTCGCGCCGCAACCCCGGACTTTTCTGGACGCACAACGATTCGGGCGACGGCCCGCTCCTTTACAGTTTCGACCGCAGGGGGCGCAGGCGCGGCGTCTGGCGCGTCGCGGGGGCGAAGGCTTACGACTGGGAGGACGTGGCCGCCGGGCCGGGACCAATGAGCGGACAACCTTACCTCTACGTCGGCGACATAGGCGACAACGGCCGGGAGAGGAAGGAGATCGTCGTCTACCGCGTCGCGGAGCCCGCCATCACCGCCGACACGGTGGTGAACAACGCGGTCGAGCCCTACGAGACCGCGCGCGCCGAGGCGCTTCGCCTGAAGTACCCGGACGGGCGGCACGACGCCGAGGCGCTCGCCGTGCACCCCGTGAGCGGCGACCTCTACGTGATAACGAAGACCGGGAACCCGGCCGCGGGTGCGGGCGTCTACAAACTCGCCGCGCCGTTCAACGCCGCGGCCGTCAACACGCTCGAAAAGATCGGGGAGGTGCGCGTCCCCAGCCTCTTCCCGGGCATGCTCACCGGCGCGGACATCTCGCCGGACGGCCGCCGCGTCGTCTTCTGCGACTACTTCAACGCCTACGAACTGGTCACCGCCGAGCGCGCGGCCGGCGGATTCGACGAGGTCTGGAAGCAGAAGCCCGTGGTCGTCAAACTGGGCCAGCGCACGCAGGGCGAGGCCGTCTGCTACAGCCTCGAAGGCCGGTCAATCATCGCGACCACCGAGGGAAGACCCGCCGCGGTTGTCGAAGCGCCGCGGGTGAAGCGGTAGACGATTAAAGAAAACTTCAATCAGGAGGAGACGACATTGGCGCGTAGGCAACTGGTGTTTCCGAACGGGCGTCGTGTATTTTGGCTCGCCGCGTTAGCGGTCTTTTTTCTGTCCGCACCCACTTCCCATCACGTAATGGCCCAGAATCCCGGCCCCCACAAAGCCTCGCTGGTGATACGTGCAGACCAGCCCAAAGGGGTCATCAACCGCAACATCTACGGGCAATTCGCCGAGCACCTCGGCCGCTTGATATACGAGGGCCTCTGGGTCGGCGAGGGCTCAAGCATCCCGAACACGCGCGGCATACGCAACGACGTGATCGCCGCGCTTAAAGAGTTGCGCGTCCCCCTCCTGCGCTGGCCCGGCGGGTGCTTCGCCGACGAGTACCACTGGCGGGACGGCATAGGGCCGCGCGACAAGCGCCCCAAGCGGCCCAACGCGAGTTGGGGCGGCGTGGACACGAACGCCTTCGGCACGCACGAGTTCATGGACCTGGCCGAGATGCTGGGGGCCGACGCCTACATCAACGGCAACATCGGCTCGGGGACGCCGCAGGAGATGATGGAGTGGATCGAGTACATGACCTCGGACTCAGACTCGACCCTCGCCAACCTGCGGCGGCAGAACGGGCGCGAGAAGCCCTGGAAGGTTCCGTACTTCGCCGTCGGCAACGAGACCTGGGGCTGCGGCGGGAACATGCGCCCCGAATACTACGCTGACCTGTACCGGCAATACGCCACCTTCGTCAAGGAGCACTCGGGCAACCGCATCCAGAAGCTGGCGGTCGGGTCGCACGACGACAACTACAACTGGACCGAAGTGCTGATGCGGGAGGCGGCGAGGCACATGGACGGCCTGTCGCTTCACTACTACACGCTGCCGACGAGTGACTGGGCGCGGAAGGGCTCGGCGACCGAGTTCGGGGAGAAGGAGTGGCACGCCACACTCGTCAGGACGCTGCGCATAGATGAGTTCATCTCGAAGCACAGCGCGATCATGGACAAGTACGACCCGCAGAAGCGCGTCGGGCTGATGGTGGACGAGTGGGGCACGTGGTACGACGCGGAGCCGGGCCGTGACATGGGCGCGCTCTACCAGCAGAACACGATGCGGGACGCGGTCGTCGCAGGCGTCAACCTGAACATCTTCCACAAGCACGCCGACCGCGTGAGGATGACCAACATCGCGCAGATGGTGAACGTCCTGCAGGCGATGATTCTGACGGACAAGGGGAGGATGGTGATGACGCCGACCTACCACGTCTTCAGGATGTACAGGGCGCACCAGGGCGCGACGCTGATACCGACCGAGTTGAGCGCGCCGGAGTACAAGTTGGAGCAGGCGTCGGTGCCGTCGCTGAGCGCCTCGGCCTCGCGCGACAAGGACGGGAGGTTGCACCTGTCCGTAGTTAACCTGGACCCGAACCGGCCGGCGGAAGTTACGGCGACGGTCGCGGGCTCGACCGTCAGGGGCGTCACAGGGGAAGTGCTCACGGCCCCGGCGATGAACGCCATGAACACGTTCGACCGCCCCGACACCGTCAAGCCCGCGCCGTTCGGCGGCCACAAACTTCAGGACAATAAACTGACCTTAACCGTCCCGCCCAAGTCCGTCGTCGTGCTTGAGCTTCAATAGGGTGAGCCACTCTCTTTTCGATTGAGTGTCGCTACAGGTCAGAACCGCCCGCTTGCGGCGGGCGGTTCTGACCGCAATCTTAACGTCGGGCCGACTGGCCTCCGACGCCGACGCGGATGACTGTGAGCGAGTTCGGCGCGAAGGTGTACGTGAACTCGCCGGACGCGACGGCGAGCGGCTTCTCGACGGGAGCGACTCTGGTCGGCGCGTCCAGGCTGTTCTCGGCCTTGAGTTCCGGGGCCGTGAGGACGAAGACCTTGCCCTGTTTGCCGAGCCTCTTCGCGCCCGCGAGCGTGATGCGGACCTGGCTCTCGGAAGCCGCCGTGTTGACCACCTTCAAGACCACCTCGTTCGAGGGGGCGTCGAACGACGCGCTCGTGAACAGATCGTTCTGGCCGTTCTTCTCCGAGCCGTCGAGCATCACGGGCAGGATTTGCGTCCCCTTGTGGACGCTGAAGGTTTTCTGGACGTAGTAGTTCGGCGTCCCGTAAGAGCGCAGGTTGTCGAACCAGATCATGTTGGGCGTCCACTGCCACGCCTCCACGTGGCCGAAGAGCGGCGCGTAGGAAGACATGTGCACCACGTCGGCGTTGCGCTCGATGCCCGTGATGAATGCCGCCTCCGACATCGCCGTCTCCCAGTTGTTCTTATTGTCCGGGCTCGCTATCCCGACGCTCTGCGCCGCGTACTCGCCCGCGAAGACCTTCGGCCCGGTGCGCGGGTAGTTGTCGTAGCGGCCGACGTTGTCGCGGAACCACTTCGGGGCCATGTAGAAATGCTCGTCCACCAGGTCCGCCTTCAGCTCACGCATCTTGCCCCAGAGGAAGTGAAACCGCTCGTCGTCCGGGCTCGGGCCGGCCGCGCCGATAAGCTGTATCTCCGGGTGCTTCGCCTTCAGCGCCTTCGCGAACTCGCGGTAACGCTCGACGTACTGCGGGCCCCACTGCTCGTTGCCGACGCCGATCATCTTCAAATTGAACGGCGCGGGGTGGCCCATTTCCGCGCGCAGCTTGCCCCACTTGGTCGTGACGGCCCCGTTGGCGAACTCGATCAAATCGAGCGCGTCCTGTATGTAGGTGTCCAGGTCGTCCATCGGCGCAAGCTCGCCCGAGTTGAACTGGCACGCCATCCCGCAGTTCATGATGGGCAGCGGCTCCGCGCCGATGTCTTCCGAGAGCAGAAAGTATTCGTAGTAGCCGAGGCCGAAGGACTGGTAGTAGTCGGGCGTGAGCCGCCAGTTGAACTCGGTGTTCCAGCGGTTGACGATGAGCCGGCGGTCTTCGGGCTCGCCGACGGTCGTCTTCCACTGGTAACGCTGCTCCAGATACCTCCCCTCGACGATGCAGCCGCCGGGGAAGCGCAGGAAGCCCGGCTTCATCTCTTTGAGCAGTTTCACGAGGTCCGCGCGCAACCCGTTCGGGCGGTTCCCCCAAGTCTCCTTCGGGAAGAGCGAGACCATGTCCACGTCGAGAGTGCCCGCCCCGTCCACGAGCAGGTTGACGCGCGCCTTCGCGTCCGTGCCGGTCGCGCGCAAAGTCGCCGTGTACTTCTTCCAGTCCGACGTGAAGCCGGAGACTTTGGCCGCGCCGAGCTGTTTGCCGTTCGCGTCCTCGACCTCCAGGCGCAGGGCCGCGGGCGCGCCGTCCACGCGCCGCGCCATGACGGAGAAAGTGTACTCGGCACCCTGCTCCACGCCGACGCCGCGGAAGCCCTCGTTCGAGACGCCGAACCCCTGGCCGGGCGTCTCGACGCTGACGCGCAGGTAATGCGAGTTGGGCGCGTCGCTGTCCGTGCTCAGGTCGTAGACCTGTAGCGAGCCCTTCGAGCCGCCGCGCTCGACCTGCTTCCAGCCCATCATCGGGTTGGGGAACTCGAACGAGCGGTTCTTCACGCGCTCCGGGTAGAGGCCGCCGTCCGCGCCGAAGTTGATGTCTTCGAAGAAGAGGCCGAAGAGCGTTTTGGGTATCGCGCCGCCGGGGCGGTCCACCTGCACGCTGATGGTGCGCGTCTGGGCGAAGCCGAGTTGCGCCTGTGCCAAAACGAGGCCGAGCGCGCAGAGGAGCGCGACGAGCCGCGCCCCCTTGGTCTGTTGGAATCGAGGTGCTTTCATGACTGAATACTCCCTGAAGGAGCGCGCGCCGGAAGGCGGCCACGTTCGGCGGCTTGCGCGCTCACTGATGACAGATTCTCAATACGGCCCGCGTATGTGGGCCGCAACTTCCCGTTCGTAAAACTCTTTCAGGCGCGCGTGCAGCTCCGCGCCGAGCGGCGCGAGGTCGCTCGCAGAGACGTTTGCGCGCGCCTGCCGCGGGTTACTCGCGCCGGGGATGATGACGCTCACGGCGTCGAAGTCCAGAATCCAGCGCAGGGCCGTCTGCGCCATCGTCACCCCCTCGGGCGCGAGCTGCTTCAAAGCGTCCGCCAGCTCGACGCCCTTTTCGAAAGGCAAGCCCGCGAAAGTCTCGCCGACGTTGAACGCCTGGCCTTCGCGGTTGAAGGCGCGGTGGTCCGTCGCGGCGAACTGTGTCCCCTTCGTGAACTTGCCCGAGAGCAGGCCGCTCGCCAGCGGCAGCCGCACGATGAGCGCGACCCCTTTGCGCTTGGCCTCTTCGAAGAACTCAATCGGCTTCTGCCGGAAGATGTTGAAGATGATCTGGAGCGAGGCCAGGTCTTCCTGCTGAAGACAAATCAGCGCCTCCTCATTCGACTCGACGCTGACGCCGTAATGCTTGATCTTGCCCTCGCGCTTCAACTCGCGGAGCGACTCGAAGACTTCGCCGGAGCTGAGCACGTCCGTGGGAATGCAGTGCAACTGGGTCAGGTCTACGGCCTCGACGCCGAGGCGGCGCAGAGAGGCTTCGGTGTGCCGTCGCATCGCGGCGAGCGTGAAATTTTCGGGCCAGCCCGGCTCTGGGAAGCGCCCGAGCTTCGTCGCCACGAAGATGCGCCCCGGCGTCTCCTTTAAAAACTTCCCGATGATCTCCTCGCTGCGGCCGAGCCCGTACACGTCCGCCGTGTCGAAGAAGTTGACCCCGCCCGCGGCCGCCGCCCTCAGCGTCTCAAGGGCGAGATTCTCATCGACCTCGCCCCAGTCGGCCCCGCCCAACTGCCACGTCCCCAGCCCTATCTCCGAGACCTCTTCCCCGGTGTTATTGAACAAACGCCGCTTCATAAACTTTATCCCCTTGATGAAAGTCAGTGCCGCCTGCCGCGAGCGGGCGGGTCAGCGGAGGGATGAAGTAAAGACGGAAAGCCTTTCATTCATCCCTCATCCCTTCTCCCCGCCCGCTCGCGGCAGGCGGTGTTGACCTGCTGGCTAACGTGCCGCGCTCTGCCTTAACATCTCCGTCCTCAGCATCTCCGACGGGAGGGCGAAGAGGGGAGGGACGACGGCGCGCGCCGACTTCGCCTTCCCCTTCGCCTTGCCGGTTATGCGCCGTATGAAGTCAACTTCCTCCTGCATGTAGGGCGTCCCGTCGTTGCGGAAGACCTCGTGGAACCAGATGGTCGGCTCGCGGTCCGTGTAGGGCCGCTGCCACGAGTCCCACGGCAGGTGCGTCTGCGTCCTGCCCTGCACCAGCCCCCAGTTAATCATCCCGACGTTGTGCGCCTTGCCGACGGTGAGCCCGCCGGAGAAGAAGCTGCCGTTGCCGCGCGCCATGTACTCCGTGCAGATCATCGGCCGGTTGTAGCGCTTCAGCCAGTTGATGCGCTTCTCAAGTTCCGTCGGGTGGTCGTAGTTGTGGAACGTGATGATGTCCGACTGCTCCACCAGCAGGCGGTCCGTCGCGGACATCTTCTCGGGCGTCGACCAGTCGCCCTTCCACGGCCCGGCGGTCAGCGGCTGCGTCGCGCCGGCCTCGCGCGCCCACTGGAACACCTTGGGCAGAAGCGCCAGCACGAGGTCGACCTTGTTCTTCGGCTCCAGTTCACCGTAGCTCCCCTGGTTCTCGTTGTCCGGCTCGTTCCAGACGTCCCACGCGAGGATGCGGTCGTCCTTGGCGAACGCTCCGACCACGCCCTTGACGTAGGCTTCGAAGCGCGCGTGCTGGGAAGGGTCTTGGAGCGCCGCGCGGCCGGGCCCCTGCGCCCAGCCGGAGTTGTGCACGCCCGGCTTGGGGTCGCGCTGCTTGCCGAGCTTCGGGTCCGGGTCCCAGACCGAATCGAACAGGCAGAACATGGGCTTGATCTTGTGCTTCGCCGCGATGGTCAGGAACTGGTCTATGCGCTTCTTGAAGCCCTCCGGGTCCTGCTGCCAGAGCAGGTCGTGGAGCGTGACGCGCATTGTGTTCATGCCCAAATCCTCGGCCCAGCCCAATTCGAGGTCAATCCTCTTGGGGTCGAAGGTGTCGGCCTGCCACATTTCAATCGAGTTGATTGCGCTCGCCGGGTTGTAGTTGGCCCCGACCAGCCACGGCTGCTTCGCGTACCAGTCTTTCGCCTGCTGCTCGGTCCACCTCTGCCCCTGCGCCGCCGCGACCGTGCAGAGGAAGAGAACCGTGACGAGCACCTGCGTTGCTTTCCTTAACATTGTCTTGCCGTCTCCTTTTGCCATGATGACTCCGAGAATCATTTAGTAGTTTTGGACCATCCCATCAAATTTTTAACGACGCGCCCTGAGCGGGCTGACGCGGTACAGTTGCGCGCCGTGGCGGCTGACAGTCGCAGAGAGTTCGTCCGCGACGACGCCCCTGTGACGCCGCGCCCACAAATCCCTGACGCGGCACTCGCCGCTCAGCCCAAGCTCCTCCCACTTCACTTTGACCAGCGCCTCTTTATCGCCGACGTTGAAGACGGCCAGGTACTTGTCGCTCGTGCCCGGCACGTCGGCGACCCACGCGATGCGGTCGCCGCGCGCGAAGAGTTCGCGGTTGCCTGTGCTTCGCTGGTTGACCGCGAGCACCTCCGGGTTGGTCAGAATCGAGAGCGTGAACTCGTCGTTGCTGGGCAAGTCTCCGCCCATCATCAGCGGCGAGCGGAAGATCGACCACAAGGTCATCAGCGTCACCTGCTCGTCCCTCGTCAGCAGCGACATGCGGTCGTCGCCGCGCTCGCCCCGAATACTGATGCGCCCCAGAGGCAGCATGTCCGCGTCGGCCCAGCCGCCCGGCCCCGTGTGCTCGATCCACCTGCGCCCCAGGTCGAACTGGCGGCGCAGGTCTTCCCAGCGGTCCCAGAAGTCGCCCGAGATGCGCCAGAGCTGCGAGTTCTCGCGCAAAGTCTCGACCTGACGCGGCGACGCCGGTCCCGGCGAGAGGCTCAGGATCATTGGCCGCCCGCTCTTTCTAACCGCGCGCCCGAGCGCCGCGATCTCGCCCAGCCGCTCCGCGTCCGCTCCGGTGTCCTCGTCCGGCGTGTACGCCGACATGTCGTCCGCCTTGATGTAGTCGACGCCCCACTCCGCGAACTGCCTGACGACGGAGTCGTAATAAGCCTGCCCACCCGCTGTGCCGGCGCGCACGCCGTACATGTCGTCAATCCATGGGCAAGTGCTCTCCGTGTTGGCGACATCCTGCGCGCGCAGTTTTGTGCCAAAAACGGGGGTGTTGGCGCGCACGGCCTGGCGCGGGATGCCGCGCACGATGTGCACGCCGAACTTCAGCCCCAGGCGGTGCACGTAGTCTGCCAGCGGCTTGAAGCCGCGCCCGCCGGCCGCGGAAGGGAAGCGGTTCAGGGCCGGCAGCAGCCGCCCGTACTTGTCCATGACCAGTTCCGCGTTCGGGCGGTAGCCGTGCGCCTTCGCCTTCGGCTCGTACCACTGTATGTCGACGACCACGTACTGCCAGCCGAAGCGCTTCATGTGCCGCGCCATGTACGCGGCGTTGGCCTTGACCTCCGCCTCGGTCACGGAAGGCCCGTAGCAGTCCCAACTGTTCCAGCCCATCGGCGGCGTCCGCGCCAGGCCCGCGAATTTTGTTTGAGCGTTCGAGACGCGCCTTTGCGCGCGGGCCTGCGACGGCATCAGGCAGGCGAGGCACAAGGGGAGAAACAGCGCGAGAGTTCTTCTTAACATCGCACCAGAAGCGCGGCTCTTTTGCTCCGCAGGAGCGCCTGAAAATGGCCCGGCGGTTATAGCCGTCGACAAATCAACTGGGGAGTTCGGCCTTATCCCCGGGGGGGATGAACAAAATAGCCGGGGGCAAGCGAGCGCGAGCGAAGCGCCGCCCCCGGTCTGACGTTGAAAACATTCCGACCCTGAAGGGGCCGCACATTCAAGGTTGAAGGTTCGACCCCTTCAGGGTCGGCCATCAATTCTCGACCGATACAGGGGGCGGCGCTCGCGCTCGCCCCCGGCCAGCGTGCCCATCCCCCTTGCGGGGACGAACACGGCAGTTTCCTTCTCACCGCGCGCCGAGCAGGATGTCTATGGTCAACTGGTCCAGGCGCTCGTACTTCAGGCCGCGCGAGGACAACTGCGCGCGGTCGAAGTTCGACGACAAAAGCTCGCCCGCGCCCTGCGCGGAATACTTCGAGCCGCCGCCGTCCCCGTCCGTCTCCGCTATCTCCGCGAGCAGCGCCTTAATCTCCGGGTCCGCGTTCCAGCGCTCGCCCTTCTCCTTGAGGATCAGGTAGGTGCGCATGCAGCCGCGGGCGAAGTCCTTGACGCCCTCGTAATCTTCCGTGCGGTAGGCGTGCGCGTCGAAGGCGCGCGGCCCGTCGTAGCCCACGTCCTCCAGAAACTTCACGAGCCAGAAGGCGGCCTTCGGGTTGGCCGAGCCGAAGCGCAGGTCCTGGTCGTAGCGGCCCGGCACCTGGTCGTTCAAGTCTATGTGGAAGAGCTTGCCCGCCTCCCACGCCTGCGCGACCGCGTGCGTCATGTTGAGGCCCGGCATGTGCTCGTGCGCGACCTCGGGGTTGACGCCGACCATGTCGGGGTGGTCGAGCGTCGTAATCAGGTGCAGGTAAGCGCCAGTGGTCGGCATGTAGATGTCCGCGCGCGGCTCGTTCGGCTTGGCTTCGAGCGCGAACTTGTAGCCGTAGCCCTTCTCGATGTTGTATTCGCAGAGGTAGTTCAGCGCCTCGCGCAGCCGCTTGACGGCGTCGTCCGCGCGGCGGCAGGCGTCCGTCTCCACGCCCTCGCGCCCGCCCCAGAGCACGAAAATCTTCGCGCCGCACTCGGCCCCGAGGTCCATCGCGCGCATAGTCTTCTGCAAGGCGTAGGAGCGCACCGAGCGGTCGTTGGCGGTGAACGCGCCGTCGCGGAAGACGGCGTCGTAGAAGAGGTTGACGGTCGCCATCGGGACGACGATACCTTGCTCCTCGCAGGCGCGCTTGAAGTCGCCGACGATCTGGTCACGCTGCTGCGGCGTGGCGTCAATCGGCACGAGGTCGTTGTCGTGGAAGTTGACGCCCCACGCGCCGACCTCGCCCAGCATGTTGACTAGCTCGACGGGCGAGAGCGACGGGCGCACCGCGTCGCCGAACGGGTCGCGCCCGCGGTTCCCCACGGTCCACAGGCCGAAAGTAAACTTGTGCTCCGGGCGCGGTGTGTACTTGTCTTGTGTCATCTCAAAAACCCTCACTTCGAATGTTATGTAAGGGGCAGGGCCAAGTCCTCTGCCCGGATGCTCGCGTAATAGCACGGGCAAAGGGGACTCGCCCCCGCCCGGACAGTTAAGTTTTTTGGCCTGCCGCGTCGGCGACGCTGCGCAGCGCCGGGTAAAGCGCGCGGTACGCCGCGTAGCTTCTATTCATCACGGCCACAGTCTCTTTATCCGCTTCGACGCGCTCGGCGACGCGGACGGCGCTCGCGCAGGCTTCGTCGACCGTGGGCCAGATTTTAGCGCCGACGCCGGCCAGAAGCGCCGCGCCGTAGGCCGCGCCCTCCTCGGCGGCCAGAATCTCGACCGCGCGCCCGTACACGTCCGCCTGTATCTGCCGCCAGAGCGCAGAGCGCGCCCCGCCGCCGCCGAGGCGTATGTTCTCCACGGGCACGTCCATCTCACCGAAAATCGTCAGCGTGTCGCGCAAGCTGAACGCCACGCCTTCGAGGATGGCGCGCACGACGTGCGCCCGCGCGTGACTCGCCGCCAGTCCGACGAGCGCCGCGCGCGCGTGCGGGTCAAGGTGCGGCGTCCGCTCGCCCATCAGGTACGGGGCCCACAGCACGCCGTCCGAGCCCGGCGGCGCTGTCGCGGCTTCCTGGGCCAAAAGGTCGTACGGGTCCGCGCCCGTGTCACTGTCCCCGATCCCGAAGCGGTCGCGGAACCAGCGCAGGGAAAGCCCGGCGGCCTGCGTCACGCCCATGACGTGCCAGCGGCCCGGAATGGCGTGGCAGAAAGTGTGCACGCGGCCGCGCTTGTCCAGGGCGGGCCGCGAGGTCGCGGCGAAGACGACGCCGGACGTGCCAATGGTCGCGCTGACCGCGCCGGGTTGGACGATGCCCATCCCGACCGCGCCCGCCGCCTGGTCGCCCGCGCCCGCGACCACGGGCGTCCCCGCGCGCAGGCCCGTCGCCTCTGCGCCTTCCGCCGACACGCGCCCGGTGATTTCGGGAGACTCGAAGAGGGAAGGGAGGCAGCCGCGGTCGAGTTCGAGCGCGTCGAGCATCGCGTCCGACCAGCGGCGGTTGGCGACATCCAGCAGGAGCGTGCCCGAGGCGTCGGCCACGTCAATCGCGCGGTCACCCGTCAGCCGCAGCCGCACGTAATCTTTCGGCAGGAGTATCGTCCGAAACCTCTCCCACAACTCAGGCTCGTGCTCGCGCACCCACAGCAACTTGGTCAGCGTGAAATTGGTCAGCGCCGGGTTCGAGGTCAGTTCTATCAGCCGCTCCGCGCCGACCCTCTCGGTGATGGCCTTGCACTGCGGGTCCGTGCGCTGGTCGCACCAGATGAGCGCGGGCCTCAGCACCTCGTCCCGCTCGTCCAGGAGCACCGCGCCGTGCATCTGCCCCGAAAAGCCCACGCAGGCTATCTCGTCCGCGCCGACGCCGTCCTGTGCCAGAACGCCGCGCACGGCCTCGGTCGTCGCGCGCCACCAGTCGCGCGGGTCCTGCTCGGCCCAGCCCGTCTGGGGCGAAGCGAACGGCTCGTGCTCCGAGGTCGCGGAGGCGACGACCGCGCCGGCCTCGTCCACCACGACCGCGCGCGTCCCGCCCGTGCCCACGTCTATGCCCAGCAGCTTCATCCCCTTGTGCCCCTTTAGACCCTGGCCGTGCGCGCCGCCGAGCGCCGCTGAAGCAGTTGGTCCGCGATGACGCCGAGCAGGATGACCGCGCCCATCACCGCGAAGTTGAGCGACGAGGGGATGCCCAGCAGGTTGACCAGGTTCTGCAAGACCTGGAGCAGGGCCGCGCCGATGAGAATGCCTATCACCGAGCCCTCGCCGCCGCGCAAAGAGCAGCCGCCGAGGACCGCCGCCGCGATGCCGTACAGCTCGAAGAAATTGCCGTGCGACGAGGGCGAGACGGAGTTGGTGTAGAAGGCGAAGATGATGGCCGAGATGCCGGCGAGCAGGCCGAGGATGACGTACGCGCTGGCGATGATTATCTGCGAGTTGATGCCGGAGTAGCGCGAGGCCGTCTCGTTGCGGCCGACGGCGAACAGGTAGCGCCCGTAGACCGAGCGGTGCAGGACGACCCACATGATGGCGCTGATGATGATGAGCAGGACGAAGGGCGTCGGGACGCCGAGGACGTCGCCCGTGGCGAGCGAGCGCAGCCAGTCGAAGCCCTGGGCCGAGCCGAAGCCCTTCGTCTCGTCGTTGGCGATGAAGCGCGCCAGCCCGCGGTAGAACAAGAGGCCGCAGAGCGTGACGATGAAGGGCTGGATGCGCATCTTCGTGATCAGCAGGCCGTGAATCGTGCCGAGCGCCATCGCGATGGCGATGATGACGACGACCGCCAGCGCGGCCGGCCACATCCACTCCGTCAGCATGATCGAGAGCACCACGCCGAGGAGCGCGAAGACGGAGCCGACCGAGAGGTCTATGCCGCCCGTGATGATGACGATGCCCAGCCCCAGGCTGAAGATGCCGTAAGCGCCGATCAGCCGCGCCATGTTTTGCAGGTTGGTCGCGGAGAGGAACACGGGGTTGAGTATCGCGACGACGATGCAAAGCACTACCAGCAGGATGAATGTGCCAAGTTCTTTTTTCAAGGCTTCTCAGCTCCTCCGACTGTGGATTTTACAGCGGAACAATTGCCTTACCCTTACGCGGCCCGTTTCCCGACGGCGAGCTGCATGATGTTCTCTTCGGTGCACTCGCTGCGCTCCAGAACGCCGGTCAGCACGCCCTCGTGCATGACGGCGACGCGGTCGCTGATGTGCAAGACCTCCTCCATGTCCGAGGAGATCATCAGGATCGCCACGCCGCCCTCGGCCAGCTCCCTCATCAGCGCGTAAATCTCGGCCTTCGCGCCCACGTCCACGCCGCGCGTCGGCTCGTCGAAAATCAGCAGCTTCGGCTCCAGCGCGAGCCACTTCGCCAGCACGACCTTCTGCTGGTTGCCGCCGCTCAAGTTGATGACGAGTTGCTCGACCGAGGGCGTCTTGACGTTCAGCTTCTTGCAAACTTCGGTCGCCGCCGCGCGCTCCCGGTCCCTGGCGATGAGCCACGCCTGCGCGTAACGCTCAAGCGAGGGAAGCGTGACGTTCTCGCGGATGGGGATGTCGGTTATCAACCCGGCGAGGCGGCGGTCTTCAGGAATCAGGTAGATGCCGTGGCGGATGGCGTCCTGCGGCGAGCGTATGCGCAGCTCCTGGCCGCCGATGGTAATGCGCCCCTGGACCGGGCCGTCGATGCCGAAGACGGTCTGCGCGACCTCTGTGCGCCCCGCGCCGACCAGGCCCGCCATGCCCATGATCTCGCCGCGGCCCACGTCGAAGGAGACCTCGTGCTTCGGGTAGCGCAGCGTCCGCAAGCCCTGAATCTGCACGTAGCCGCGCGCGCGATCGCCCTCCGGGTGCTGGTAGAAGGATTCAATGTCGCGCCCGACCATCATCTTGACCATGCGGTCGTGCGTGATCTCGCCGCGGCCGAGCTCGCC
Organism: Pyrinomonadaceae bacterium; assembly: GCA_035563515.1. Classification (GTDB taxonomy): domain Bacteria; phylum Acidobacteriota; class Blastocatellia; order Pyrinomonadales; family Pyrinomonadaceae; genus QHXM01. The sequence goes on along the minus strand of DATMVE010000022.1, from coordinate 96,034 downwards.
CGCGTTCGCGCCGTCCCTGAGGACCACCACGCGGTCGGCGATCTGCTCGATCTCGTTGAGGCGGTGCGAAATGTAGATGATGGCGACGTTCTGCGCCTTCAACTCGTGGACGAGTGCGAGCAGGCGGTCCGTCTCCGTCAGCGTCAGGCTCGACGTGGGCTCGTCCATGATGAGGATGCGCGCGTCGAGCGAGAGCGCCTTGGCGATCTCGACCATCTGCTGCTGCGCGATGGAGAGCCGCCACAGTTGCGTGTTGGTCGGGATTTCGAGGCCGAGCCGCTTGAGGTAGACGGCCGAGTCCTGGTGCATCTTCTGGCTGTCGACCAGCTTGAGGAAGCCGCCCTTGACGGGCTCGCGGCCGAGGTAGACGTTGGCCGCCACGTCCAAATTCTCCAGCACGTTCAGCTCCTGGTGTATGAAGCTGACGCCGAGGCGCGTGGCGTCCGAGACGCCCGTGATCTTGACGGGCTGGCCGTCCACGAGTACCTCGCCCGCGTCCGGCTGGTGCACGCCGCCGAGGATTTTCATGAGCGTGGACTTGCCCGCGCCGTTCTCGCCCGCGAGCGCGACCACCTCGCCCGCCGCGATCTCGAAGTCGACCCCTCTCAGCGCGCGCACGCCGCCGAAGCGCTTCTCGATTCCCCGCATCTGTAAGACCGGAGCACTCATCGATTCACCTCTCGAAATGCGTCCATGTCAGTGCCGCCTGCCGCGAGCGGGCGGGCGCTCAAGCTTGCAGACCCGCCCGCTCGCGGCAGGCGGCACTGACTTAACCTCGCCCGCGCAGTTGGTTGATCTTCTGCGTGAACGCGTCCACCTCCGCCTGCTTGATGACGAGCGTCGGGACGAAGACCTGCTTGCCGGCGGGGACGACCGACTTGTCGCCGCCGAGGTACTGATTCATCAGCTTGATGGCCTGGTAGCCGAACTCGTAAGGCTGCTGCACCACGGTCGCGAAGATCGAGCCGTCCTTGACGCCCGCCAGCGTCTCGTCCTCTTCGTCGAACGCGATGATTTTTATCTGGCCCACTTTGTTCGCCTCGCGCACGGCGTTGACGATGGCCGGGCCGTTGTAGCTCCAGAGGCCGACCAGCCCGACGACGTCCGGGTACTTGACCAGCGTGTCGGAGACGTTCGACTTGGCGCGCACGCGGTCCGTGTCGTCCGTCCGCACGTCGATGATCTGGACGTTCGAGCCCTGCAAGACTTCCTTGATCCCGTTGTACCGCTCCTGGGCGTTGCGCGCGTCGAGCTTGCCGACGAAGAGCATGATCTTGCCGCCGTTGGGCAGCGCCTCCTTAATGAGCCCGCCGGCCTGGCGGCCCGCAGCGACGTTGTCCGTGCCGACGTAGAAGGCGCGGTTGCTGGTGGGCGCGTCCGAGTCCTGCGTGACGACGAGCACCTTGCTGGCCGTCTCGTTAATCAACTGCGTCTGGTTGTCCGGGTCGACGGGGCTGATGGCGATGCCTTCCACGCCCTTCGCGAGCAGGTCGTCAACAAGGCGCTTCTGCTCGGCGGCCGTCCCGTCCGAAGGAATCTTGAACTCGACCGTCACGTCGTTCAGCTCCTGGTCGGCCTTCTCCGTGCCCTTGCGCGCGATCGTCCAGAAGTCCGAGGCGTTGTTGGTCACGAAGGCCAGGCGGCGGCCGCCGCCCCCGCCCGCGCCGCCGTCCCCTTTGTTGCAGGCCGCGGCCAGAAGCAGTAGACAGGTGAAAACGAGTGCGCTCAGAAAGAATTTTTTCATGCTCTCCTCCAGTAAAATTTTACTCACGCGTCGTAGCCGCGCGGGCGGCTCGTGTGCCAATCCCAGGCCGAGCTGATGATCGCCGCGATGTCTGGGACGCGCGGCTGCCAGCCCAGGACCTCGCGCGCGCGCCGGGCGTCCGCGACGAGGTGAGAAGGGTCGCCCGCGCGCCGGCCCTGCATCTCGACCTTGATCTCTCTTTCGGTCACGCGCCGCGCCGCCTCGACCACCTCCAGCACGGAATAGCCCTGGCCGTTGCCGAGGTTGATGGCCGTCGAAGACCCGCCCGCGCGCAGGTAGTCGAGCGCGAGCGCGTGGGCCTCGGCCAGGTCGGCGACGTGTATGTAATCGCGCACGCACGTGCCGTCGGGCGTCGGGTAGTCCGAGCCGAAGACGGTGACGGCAGGGATGCCGCCCTGCGCGGCGCGCAGGACGAGCGGGATCAGGTGCGTCTCGGGCTCGTGGTGCTCGCCGCGTTCGGGAATCGCGCCCGACGCGTTGAAGTAACGCAGGGCGACGAATTTCAGGTCGAAAGCTCGGTCGTAGTCAGCCATAATACGCTCAACGAAGAGCTTCGACCAGCCGTAAGGGTTGGTCGGGCTCTGCGGGTGCCCCTCGTCAATCGGCATCCGCTGCGGCTCGCCGTAGGTCGCGCACGTGGAGGAGAAGACGACGCGGCGCGCGCCCGCCTCTATGAGCGCGCCCAGCAATCGCACGCCCTGCGTGACGTTGTTCTCGTAGTAGAGGTCTGGCCGCGTGACGGACTCGCCGACGTAGGCGAAGGCCGCGAAGTGCACGCAGGCGTCCACGCCGTGATCAGTGACGATGCGCTTGACGAGTTCCGCGTCGCCAACGTTCCCCTCGTAGAAAGGGACCTCGGGAGCGACGGCCCCGCGGTGCCCCCGCGACAGGTTGTCGAGCACGACGACCTCCTCGCCGCGCCCGCGCAATAACTCAGTCGTGACGCTGCCGATGTAGCCCGCGCCGCCAGTCACCAAAATCGCCATTACGTCACCATCCCCAGGGTAATCAATACGGATTCAAACAGGATGGACAGGAGAGACAGGATAATAAAGATTTGAGTTTTCAAAATTTCTTCATCCTGTCCATCCTGTCCATCCCTGTTAATTCTTCTTGAGTCTCAAATGGCCGAACGCGGCGCTGCCCGGCGACGAGCCGCTGAAGACGTAGGGCGCGCGGCCCCTCTCCTCGCCGTAGCGGCGCGCGACTTCCGAAATAGCTTCGCCGGCGTCGCGGCGGCCGAGGACTGCGACAGTGCCGCCGCTCCCGCCGCCGGTTATCTTCGCGCCGTAGAGTCCGCGCGCCGTCCCCACCTCGCGGACCAATTCCACCAGGCGATCCGTGCCGGCGGAGCCCAGGCCGCAGCGCCCGTAGCTCGCGTGCGACTGGTACATCAGCTCGCCCAGCAACTCGTTGCGCCGCTCGCCCTGCGCGCCGCCCTGCAACAACTCCGCGAAAGTGCGGACGCGAAAATTCTCGTAGACGGCGTGGGCCGCGGGCACGCGCACGGCGTAAACCTTCTCGGGCTCTATGCGCGTGACCGTGTCGGTCGTCCCGCCGTAGAGCGCGAGGAATTCGTCGCCCCGCAGGGTCTCGTTCAGCCGCGGACTGTAACGCTCCTCGAACTCAGAAGGCGTCAGGTTCGCCAGGTACCCGCCCCAGCGCGGGTCTTCAATCGAAACGGTCTGGCCCGACTCCTCGGCGCTCAGCCCAGAGAGAGCGGCGATGATGCGGTAGCCCATGAACGCGCCGACGCGCACGGAGCCGTAGTCGCCGCCTCCGACCGAGTGGCGCACGCCCGAATCAATGCCCCACACGGCCAACTCTTCGGGCAGGGAAATCGTCCCCAGCAGTTCCGCGGGCTGGCACAAAAGCGCGAGCAGCCGGTTCTCCTCGCCGCACGCGGAGGTCATCTGATCCATCACCCCGCACGGCGCGCCGACGACCAGGTTCTCGACCCGCTGGCACAAAATCGCCAGCTCGCGCGCGCCCACGTCGAGCCCGTACGCGGCCGCCACGGCGCTCATCGTCGCCACTTCCAAAGCGGCCGACGAGCTGACGCCCTTCCCCTCCGGCACGCGCGACCAGACGAGAATTCTCGCCCCGCCGGGGAAACTCGCGCCGCGCTCCCGCATCAGGACCAGAAGGACGCCCGCGACGTAAGCCGCCCACCCGCGCGAACGCTCGGTCTCGAAATACGCCCTGGCGGCCTCGTAGCTGATTGGCCCGCCTTCGTTCGCGAAGTCCGCGAGCGGCATCTCGAAGGCGACCGCGCGGCCGCCGTCGCTAGCCAGCGTCACGATGCGGAGCCTGTCGGAGTCGTCCCGCTGCACGGCGGCGAAGGTCGCCTCGGCAATCGGCAGCTCAAGCACGAGCGAGCCGGAGTAGTCCGCGATGCCGCCCATCACGTCCAGGCGGCCCGGCGCGCGCGCGATGACCAACTCCGCGCCCGCGTCAAAGAGCGTGCTCACTTCCGGCACGGGGTAGTCTTCGAGCGACCTCAGCCTCTCCACGAACTCCGCCACGTCGGGCGATTGCGGCCCGTCGCCCCGAGCAATTCCGTCTGCGGCCTGCGGACTTTCGCGTTGCATCTCGATCATCTTGCGCTAAGGTTTCAGGTATCCAGCAGCCCGCGCCGCACGAGGGCTTCGCGCAGGAGCGGCTCGATCTCGCGGCGTATGTGTTCGTTGGCGTAGCCGGCCCAGGCCACGTCCGGCTCGACCCGGAGCGGCGAGCGCAAGGGCTCGCCCCGCTCGTCCGTCACGATGACGCCTACTTCGCGCGCGATCAACTCCGTGCACATGTCGTACGGGTGGCAGCACAGGCCGAGGGTCAGCCCGCGCCGGTTCATCACGGTTTCGATGAGCGGCCGCAGGTCCGCGACGAAGCGGTCGTGACCCATCATCAACTCGTAAAGCTGCCCGCCCGACGACAAATACTGGTCTTCGAAGCACTGCGCCTTGCCGTGCTCGACGGGGCCGAGCGCGCCGCGCACAATCTCCTCGTCAATCGCGGCCAGCTCGTCGCGCGCGCCAGGGAAAAAGCGCGCGATCATGCTGAAGCCGTGGCGTATGGTCGTCGCGCGCGAGGGGCGCGGGTGCAGGGGCTCGCGCTCGCCCGTCAGGCGGTTGAGCCGCTCGCCGTGCGCGCCCTCGCCGCGAATCGCCCAGAGCACGTCGCACAGGTGCTGCTTGACGAGCGGAATCTCCGTCTGCACGGCCACCTCTATGTCTTGCAGGTTGGTCTCAGCGCCGCGATTCCGGGCCACTCCCGTCAGCACCCACGCGCTCCTCTTCTGGTACATGATGCCGCGCGTGCCGTCAATCGGGTCGACGACGACGCGCCACGCGGCCCCGTCCTCCGAAGACCCGCGCGGGAGAATCAACTGGCCGCCCTCGATCCCCTCGGCGACGAGCACGAGCGAGGTGCGCTGTGCCAGTTCCGTTTCGAACATCTCGACCAGCAGCTCTTCGCTGACGCGGTCGACGGCGTAAATGGTGTCGCCCTCGGACTCGTCGTCCGCGACCTCGGCCAGCTCGTCCACCCGCGCTCGCTCGGTCTCGGCCACCACCGCGTCGCGCACGCGCTCGTGCACGCGGCGGACGATGTCCAGCATCTCGCGTGTGCCAATTTCTGCGCTCATCCCTTGCCCCCCTCGGCCTTGCGCTTGTAGTGCACGTCCGGCTGGGCGCGCAGCTCGGCGGCCTTCTCCTCGGGCGCGGTGTCAGAGAGGAAGTTGCCGCCGCCGATTTCGGGTCCGGCCAGGTACTTCAAAAGATTGGGCCGGCGCAGGGGCGGGTGAAATTGTATGTGAAAGTGGTAAGAGCCGTAGTCGCCGCCGTCGGTCGGTGCCTGGTGCAGCACCATCACGTAAGGGAAGGGCATGTGCCAGAGGTTGTCGAACCGTATGAGCACGTTCTGGAGGGCGGCGGCGAAATCCGTCAGCTCGTCGTCGGGCAGGGCGGCGAGGCTCGGGTGCGTGCGCCTGGGCGCGACGTAAACTTCGTAAGCGTAGCGCGCGAAGTAGGGCATGAAGGCGATGGCCGTGTCGTTCTCGAAGATGATGCGGCGTCCGTCCTCGCGCTCGGCGGCGATGATGTCCTGGAAGAGGATGCGCCCTGTCTCGCGCTGGTGACGCTCTCCGGCGCGCGCCTCGGTCTCGATGCTTTTGAAGACGAAGTTGGTCGCGTAAATCTGGCAGTGCGGGTGCGGGTTCGAGACGCCCACGGCCTCGCCCTTGTTCTCGAAGGTCAGGACGTACTTCACCTCGTCGCGACCGCCGAGGTCTTTGTACTGCTCCTGCCAGACGCGCAACAGGTTGACGACCTCCTCGGGCTCAAGCTCGGCGAGCGTCAGGCCGTGGTTCGGGCTGTAGCAGACGACGCGCGCGATGCCTTGCGCGGGCTGGTTGCGGTAGATGCCCGCGGGCTTCTGCAAGTCCTGCGGCGCGTCGGGGCCGACCGACGGGTGGTCGTTGTCGAAGACGAACGTTCCCGTGTAGTCGTCGTTGCGTTTGCCGCTCACGCGCACGTTGCCGGGGCACAGGTAGCAGTCTGGCACGTAGACGGGCGGCGGCTCCTCCTCGTGCTCGATTGTGTTCCCGCTCCACGGCCGGTTCTGCCTGTGCGCGGCGATGATGACCCACTCTTCGCGAAGAGGATGCCAGCGTTCTTCCCAGTACATAGCTCTCACTTATATTTTTGATTGGGCGAGGATGAAGTCCAGGATTTCAAATTTAAAATCTGAAAATCCCGTCCTCTCCCAATCGCAAATCGAAAATCCTACGCCAACGTTATTAACAGACGCGTCACGGAGGCCGGCGGGAAGCGGAACGAGAGCGCGCCGCCCGCGCCGACGCGGACCGTCTCGTCGCGCGGCTCGACCGCCCGCGGGTTATCGAACGAATTGTGCGCGTGCACGTCCGGCGCGTTCAGCACGCGCGCCTGCGCACTTTGCGCCCGCGCGCCGCGCACCACGATCTCCGCCTCCCGCGGCTGGCTGATGTCGGGGTTCGTCACCGTCAGCGTCAACTGCTTGCCGTTGACGCTTGCCGAGCCCGCGAGGCCCCAGAACTCCGCGGGCTTGTCCGCGCGCGTCCACTTGACCTCGGGCGCACTGAACAGCGCGCGCACGGCCTTCGCGCCCATGTGCGGGACGAACATCTCGAAGACGTGGAAGGTCGGCGTCAGCACGAACTTGTCCTCGTGCGCGAGGAAGAGCGCGTGCAGGCTGTTGATGAGCTGCGCGACGTTCGCCATCGCGACCTTGTCGGCGTGGCGGTTGAAGGTGTCGAGCGTCAGGCCGGCGAGGACCGCGTCGCGGATGGTCGACTGCTGGCCGAGTAGGTGCGTCGGGTGAACCTCGGAGCCCTTCCTGTACCAAGCGCCCCACTCGTCCACCACCAGCTTGACGCGGTGCTGCCGGTCGTACTCGCCCATGATCGTCCAGTGCTGGTTAATGAGCGACTCCATCCGGTCGCCCTCCTTGAGCAACTCGTAATACTCGCCCGTGTCGAACTTCAGCCCGTCGCCCTTGCCCGCGAACCAGTCGGTCGTCCTCCCCTGGCTGACGTTCCAGGCGTAATGGTGGAGGCCGAAGCCGTAGATGCCGCCGAAGAGGAACGGCCCCTTCTCGGCCGTCTTCTCGAAGAAGCCGCGCGTCCAGTTGAAGTCGTCCACGTTCGCGCCCGACGCGATGAACTTCAAATCGACCCCGTAGCGCGGGACGGCGGCCGTGAAGCGGCGGTACTCCGTCGCGTACTCCTCTGGCTTGAAGTTGCCGCCGCAGCCCCAGGACTCGTTCCCGATTCCCCAGAACCGCACCTTGTAAGGGTCGCGGCTCCCCATCGGCCCGCTCGCGCGCACGTCGGCCCAGGTGGTCGAGCCCGGCGGCGAGTTGACGTATTCGACCCACTCGTAGAACTCCTGCGCGCCGAGGCTGCGCAGGTTCGCCGCGAGATACGCCTGGGACCCCGTCAACTGGCAGAACTTCATGAACTCGTTAATCCCGAAGTGGTTCGGCTCGTAGCGGCCTGGGCTCTCACTCGGCGCGGCGTTCGGCCACTCGGGCGCGTCCACCCAGAAATTGGTCCGCCGCGGCCGCTTGTCGCGCGGCCCCGTGCCGTCGCGCCAGTCGTAGCTGTCCGCGAAGCAGCCGCCCGGCCAGCGCACCACGGGCGACTTGATGAGCTTCATGGCGTCTACGAGGGCCGAGCGTATGCCGCCGACGTTCGGCACCTTCGAGTTCTCGCCCACCCAGATGCCGTCGTAGATGACGCCGCCGAGGTGCTCCGCGAAGTGCCCGTAGATGTCCGGGTTGATTGTGCCAATCTCCTCGCCGAGCAGCACCTCGACGCGCGCATCGCCCGCGCGCGAGGTCTGTGCGAAGCCGCCGGCCCTGAGCGAAAGTAAAGAAGCTCCGCCCGCGACCGCCGCAGTCTTTAAGAATTCGCGTCTCCTGATTTTCATTAGCTTGGGCTCGCCCCCCTCCGTGATGATGAGCAGACCTTGCCGCCTCTGTCGTCTGCGCGCGGATGCCGCTTGTAAAACTTCAGCGTCCCGGAAGATGTCAAAGGGTGTAGGGGATTGCTAAATTGCCAATTAAAGATTAAAACGGGGAAGCTACAAGACATCCCAAGTAATCAAAGGCGGTTTCAAACGCCGAAATGACTCGCCCGCCGGGGCAGTCGAAAGTCGCCGGGCAGTATGCTTAAAGGTCCGAATATTGCTCAGGATGTTTGTTCGTTTTAACTACAAATAAGCAGAAAGTCAAGAGGGGATCTAAAGGGGAAACCCGAGGGCCGAGTATGCGTGGGAAAAATCAACTTCGCCTGACGGCGGCCGCCGGTTGCGTGTTCGCGCTCCTTTGCATTCAAGCCGGCGGGCAGAAGGGGACTGCGCCGAAAGCGCCCGAGCCAACAGGCGACGTGCGCAACGTGCACGACCCGACGATAATCAAGGAGGGCGGCAAATATTATATTTTCTCGACAAGGGCCGGACTCGCCGTCCGCTGCTCGGAAGACCTCGTGCGCTGGCGACTCTGCGGCGACGTGTTCGGCCACCTGCCGGGGTGGGCCGTCGAGGACGTGAAAGGTCTGCGCGGCCTCTGGGCCCCGGACATCTCTTACTTCAACGGCAAGTTTCACCTTTACTACTCGGCGTCCACCTTCGGCAGCAACCGTTCGAGCATAGGGCTCGTGACCAACCGCACGCTGGACCCGGAGAGCGACAAGTACCGCTGGGAAGACCAGGGGAAAGTCATCAGCTCGACGGCCGCGGACGACTGGAACGCGATTGACCCGAACATAGTGCTGGACGAGGGAGGGCAGCCCTGGCTCTCCTTCGGGAGTTTCTGGGGCGGCATCAAGATGCGCAAGCTCGACCCCGCGACCGGCAAGCTCTCGGCGGAAGATCAGACGCTCTACTCGCTCGCCAGCCGCCCCAGGTCGAAAGAGCTGCCCGGCGCAATCGAAGCCCCCGCCATTCTGAGGAAGAGCGGCTACTACTACCTTTTCGTCTCCTTCGACTTCTGCTGCCGCGGCGTGAACAGCACCTACAACATACGCGTCGGCCGCTCGCGCAAGGTCACAGGCCCCTACGTGGACAGGGGCGGCAAGCCGATGATGGAAGACGGGGGCACGCCGCTGCTCTCAGGCGAAGGGCGCTGGCGCGGCCCCGGCCACTGTGCCATTTTGCAGGAAAGGGGGACCGAGTATCTGGTCTACCACGCCTACGACGCCGAAGCCCGTGGCATCCCCACGCTCAGAATCACCCCCCTCGACTGGGACGCGGACGGCTGGCCCGAGATAAAAAAGTACTGAGTGCTGAGGACTGAGGACTGAGTAAAGAAAGAAGTTTTTAACTCAGCACTCAGTACTTTTTTACGCCCGTCGGACGGTGATGCCTTTGGCGGTGAAGGGAGCAATGTCTTCGTCCTTCGCGCCTTTGTCTGTGATGAGGACGTTGATATCGTCGGCGGGGCAGATGAGGGCGGTGCCGACGGCCCCGATTTTGCGGTGGTCCGCGACGACGATTTTCTGGCGGGCCTGGCGCATCATGGCGCGGTGTATGCTCGCCTGGTCCTGGTAGTTCGTCGTCAGGCCGTGCTCTATGTGTATGCCGTCCACGCCTATGAAGACCTTGTCGACGAACATCTCGCTGGCGTTCTGAATTGCCGCGGGGCCTACGAGCGCGAACCAGTCGCCGCTCAAATCGCCGCCCGTGACGAAAATCTTCAGGTCGTCGCGGTGGCTCAATTCCATCGCCACGTTGACGGCGTTCGTCAGCACGGTGATCCCCTTGTGCAGGCAGACGCTGCGCGCGACCTGCGTGGCGGTCGTGCCCGCGCCGATGGCTATGATGTCGCCGTCTGTGACGAACTCCGCGGCGACGAGCGCGATGCGCCGCTTCTCGGGCCCGCGTTGCCGCTCCTGCTCGTGATAGTAAGAGAGGTGACGGAAGGGTTCGTAGAGCAGGGGCTGTATGGGAATCGCGCCGCCGTGGCTGCGGCGCAGCAGGCCGCGCTGCTCCAACTCGCTCAGGTCGCGGCGGATGGTCGCCGCCGAAACCTTCAGCCGCTTCGCCATCTTGCCGACGGAGAGTTCCCCCGTGCGCAGCAGCTCATGCAAGATTAGCTGCGCGCGCCGCTCGGTCGCTGAAGGTTCGTCGGACATCTGGTTCGGCGTGAGTTTGTTATCGAAAGAAAGTTAGTGCACCCGCCGGGACGGCCGTCACGCTCTCTACGTCCGCGAGTGTTCTCTGCGGGGCCGTCGAGGCAGCGCCGTCCTGCTCTTGTGACTTATACTCCAACGGCGCGAAGCGGTAAAGGTAAAGTTTTGCGTGTCAAGCCGGGGCAAAGCCGTTAGAATTGGTCCGACCGTTCGCCAGGCTCTAATTTAAAACTCGCCACGAAAGCGTTTCCGAAGATGAAGCGAACCCTTTTTGCTTGCCTGATACTAGCGACCGCCGCCGCGACCTCTCCCGCGCGGGGGCAGCAGCCGGCCGACTCCGCCACGGTGACTCGACCGGGCGTCGAAGAGTTATACAGGCTGGACCTCCTGCCGGCCTTCAAGCGCTCCGTCAAGGTCGGCTCCGTCTCCAGCTACGACCGCACGGGCGGCAACGACGACGGGTTCTCGGGCAAGTATTCGTTCGTCAGGAAGGAACCGGGCGGGCTGGTCATCGCGGACCTGAAGGGGCCGGGAGTCATCTACAGGATTTGGACGCCGACGCCGACGGACGACATCGTGGAATTCTATTTCGACGGCGAAGAGAAGCCGCGCATCAGCGTGCGCTTCATAGACCTCTTCAGCGGCAGAGAGTCTCCGTTCCTCTCGCCCGTGGTCGGAATCGGCGCGGGCGGCTTCTACTCGTACCTGCCGCTGCCCTACAAAGAGTCCTGCAAAGTCCTGCTCAAAGCCGAGCGGCTGATGTTCTACCAGATCAACTACGCGACCTACCCCGCGGGTTCTCAGGTCGAGTCTTACTCTGCGCGGGCAGCGGGCGAGTTCACGCAACACCTGGACAGGGCCAGAAAGTTGTTCGCCTCTTCTGGCTCGGACCTGAGCGCCTACACGACGCCCGGCGGCGGGCGCGGGCTGCAAACACACCAATTCAGCCAGACGCTTCAGCCCGGAAAATCCGTCACCATCTTTGAATCTAATAAGCCCGGCCGCGTCGCCGGTCTCAGGCTCGGGCCGGCGCGCGCCTTCGCAGGCAAGGAGCGCGACATCCTCATCAGGTTTTATTGGGACGGCGAGAGCACGCCTGCCGTCAGTTGCCCCGTCGGCGACTTCTTCGGCTACAGTTGGGGGCAGCCGGCCGTCAAGTCACTTCTGCTCGGAACGTCGGGCGACGATAACTACATCTACCTGCCGATGCCTTTCGACAAGTCGGCGCGAATCGAGTTGGTGTCTGAGGGGGGCGGCGGGCAAGCGTTGGAAGTGCGCGGCGAAGTTAAGTTCTCGGACGTGGGGAGAAGGAGCGACGAGGGCCGGCTCTACGCCGTCTGGCGGCGCGAGAACCCTGCGACCGAGGGCAAGCCCTTCACCTTCGTTGACGCCACTGGGAAGGGCCACGTCGTCGGCTTCATTCTTCAGGCACAAGGGTTGGAGCCCGGCGCGACTCCCGAATTTTTCGAAGGCGACGACGAGACCACGATTGACGGCGAGCCGGCGATACACGGCACGGGGTCGGAGGATTTCTTCAACGGCGGTTGGTACGACGTGCCCGGCCGCTGGGAGGACAGGGTCTCGCTGCCTTTGAGCGGGAGTCTGGATTTCAAGAGACATCTTGGAAGGACCGGCGGCTACCGCTTTCTGCTGACGGACGCCTACGCGTTTAGAAAAAATATCGTCTCGACGATAGAGCACGGGCCGGAGGGCAATAAGGTTCGGGCGGATTACACGGCCGTGACCTTTCTCTACTCGGACACGAACCCCGCGGCGCGCAACCCTCTGCCGAAGCTCGCGGAAAGAAGGGTCGCGGACCCGGACAGGGTAGTCTTCACTCCCGGCTGGAACACGCCGGTTCACGCCTTCTCGTGGTCGAACGCCGTCCTGCTCAAGACGGATGACAAGATAGGTGACGAGCAGTTGCGTCATCTTTCGCTGCGGGCCGAAGGGCGCGAGGTCTTCGGCGATCACTACATCTCTTTCATCTGCGAGATGCCCGCGGCAGGCCGCTACAGGGTTTCGATTGAGGCGATCAAGGGGCCGTCGCAGGGCGTCGTGCAAATTTTCAGGAACGAGGTCGGGCAGGGCGAGCGCGCGGACCTTTACGCGCCCGAGCGCGTGAGGAGCGGAGTCCTACAGATGGCCGAGCTGGAGATGAAGGAGGGCGACAACCGCGTGATGTTCAAACTGGTCGGCAAGCACAGCCAGTCCAAAGCGCTCGGCTTCGACCTCTACCGGATAATTTTCGAGAAGGTGCGGTAAGTGCAAGGTCAATGCCGTGACGGCGAAGATGAAAATGAGGCTCAAGGAAACTGGCCGGCGGCTGGCGGCGGTGCTGGCGTGTCTGCTGCTCTCGACGCAACAGATAATTCTGGCACAGACTCGGCCGCGGCTGGTCTCTTACGTTGACCCGTTCGTCGGAGTCGACAGGGACGGGAACACCGTGCCGGGCGCGGCCGTCCCGTTCGGCTTCAGCAACCCCAGTCCCGATACTGTGCCAAATACGGACCCGAACAGGTACGACACCTCGGGCTACGAGTCGGGCAAGGAGATCATAGGCTTCAGCCAGACGCACGTTTCCGGCACGGGCGGCGAGAGCAAGTACGGCAACTTCCGCGTCACGCCGCAGGTCGGCCGGATTGACCTCAAAGACCTCGCCTCGCCTAAAAAGGACGAGCGGGCCGAGCCGGGCTACTACGCGGTGACGCTCACGGAGCCGGACGTTCGCGCGGAGTTGACCACGACGCGCCTCGTCGCGGTTCACCGCTACACCTTCCCGTCTTCGACGCAGTCACACTTGATTCTCGACACGGGCTCAATCGTCTTCACGGGCGGCGGCGCTGGGCGGCGTCAAAGACCTCTCGCGAGCGACACCCGCGTCGTCGCGCCGAACCGCATCGAGGGCCGGGGCGATTTTATAGGCGGCTGGAATCCCGCGCCGTACACGCTCCATTTCTCCGCGGAGTTCTCGCGCCCCTTCAAGGCTTACGGAACCTGGCGCGGCACCGAGTTGTACTCGGGCGCGGCCAACGTCACGGGCGAGCAGACGGGCGCGGGTGCCTTCGTCACCTTCGACACGACCGGCGAACAAAAACAGGTCGAAGTCAAAATCGGCGTCTCTTTTCTTGGCACAGAAAAAGCGCGGCGGAACGTCGAGCGCGAGACGGGCGGCGCGAGCTTCGACGAGATACGCCGCCGCGCCGCGGAGCTTTGGGAGCAGGCGCTCGCGAAAATCAGAGTCGAGGGCGGGACCGACGACGAGCGCCGCATCTTTTACACGGCGCTCTACCGCTCGCACTACATGCCGCACGACCTGACGGGCGAGAACGTCTGGTGGCAGTCCCTTGAGCCGCACTACGAAGACTATTACGCCATCTGGGATACGTTCCGCACGCTTCACCCGCTGCTGACCCTGATTCAGCCGGGGAGGCAGCGCGACATGGTGCGCTCGCTCGTAGACACATACAGGCACACGGGCTGGATGCCGGACGCGCGCATCGCCGGCGCGAACGGCATGACGCAGGGCGGCTCGAATTCAGACGTGGTCATCGCGGACGCCCTCGTCAAAGGTCTCAAGGGGATTGATTACCAGACCGCGTACCAGTCGATGGTCAGGAACGCGGAGGTGGACAGCCCGCGCCCTTACCACGAGGGCCGCGTGGCAAGTGAATATAAGGAGCGCGGCTACCTGAGCATGAAGGAGGAGCGCTCCGCCTCGCGCACGCTCGAATACTCCTACAACGACTTCTGCCTCGCGCAGGTCGCGAAGGCTCTGGGCAAGCCCGCGGACTATAGAAAGTACCTCGCGCGCTCAAGCAACTGGATGAATTTGTGGGACGCGGAGACGATGAGTGTCCGCCCGCGTGAGTCGGACGGCCGCTGGATGACGCCTTATGACAAGACAAAACTTTACTTCTTCGACTCGCCGCGCTTCACCTGGATGAGCGCGCCTTACTACGAAGGCTCTGGCTATCAGTACTCGACTTACGTCCCGCACGACGCGCAGGGGCTCATCAACAAAGTCGGCGGCGACGCGGCCTTCGTCAAATGGCTGGACATCTTTTTCGGCCAGGAGAAGTCGCCCGAGCAGTTGCGCCCGGAGGGTCTCTACACGCACGGCAACGAGCCGGACATTCTGGCCTCCTTCCTCTACATACACGCCGGCCGCGCCGACAGGACGCAGGAGCAGGTGCGCCGGCTGATGCAGCGCGAGTACCGCACGGGCCGCGCGGGGCTGCCCGGCAACGACGACGCCGGCACGATGTCTTCGTGGTACGTCTGGAACGCCGTCGGCCTCTACCCGAACGCCGGGCAGAATTTCTACTACGTCGGGAGCCCCGTCTTCACGCGCGCGACGATTGATCTTGGCGCGGGCCGCGCCTTCACCGTCGAAGCCCCGGACGCGTCCGCCGCGAACAAGTACGTCCAATCCGCGACGCTCAACGGCAGGCGGCTGGACCGCGCCTGGCTGACCCACGCGGAGATCGCAGGCGGCGGCAGGCTCTCGCTGCGAATGGGCGACAGACCTTCGTCCTGGGGAAGCGACAACCGCCCGCCTTCACTGTCAAAGCCGCCGGCTCCGCCCGTCACACGGCGCAGGTGACTTGGGCTTGGTGTGCCAATTCGCCCTGCTAACTTCCTGGGCCAGGTTTATGCAAAGTCCGAAGCGCGGCGCGTCCTACGCCCGAACTAACGACACCATCTTCGGAGGGATAATATATGGCAATGCTCGTCACCTACCCGGACGGCTCGACCGAACTCATCGCCGAGGCCGTGCGCGTTGACCAGCAGAACTTTCACGAAGGCATGTACGACTTCTACGACGAGACAGGCAACCTGCTCAGGCAGATCGACATGGGCAGCGGCATCAAGTGGCAACTCGCCGCCGAGCCGGAAACGAATCCCGCAAGCGAAGACTAAATAACGCGGGTCCGGCGTGAGGGGAACTCCAGTCGGAAGGCCGTGGCGAAACGGTAGATTGGCCCCGTAAACAAACAACCGGGGAGAGCTGAACTGTGGAAGTTTAGCCGCCGAAAAGTCCGTCGAACCTGTTTTTAGCAGTGTGGTAACAACCGCAAGAGACTTTTTCCAAGCCCCGCCGGTTAACAATGATGATTTTGCCGCGGCTAAAGCGAACCACCCCGCCGTTCTGTAGATTGCCGGCGGCCTTGGTCACGTGCGGGCGGTGCGCCCCAAGCATCTGCGAGATGTATTCTTGGGTGAGGAGAATCTCGTTCGATTGCACCCGATCCTGAATCGCCAAGAGCCAGCGGGCCAATCGCTTCTCGACATTGTGGAAGCGGTTACAGGCGACCGACAGGGACAACCGAGTCAGGAGCACGTAGGCATAAAGCTGCACCAACTCGCGAAACTTTGACCCGTCTTTTTTGACCGCCTCTTTGAAGTCGGAGGCTTTCATCTTCATCGCCTCTCCCGGAACCTGAACTACGGCGCGGTTGGGCGATGAATCAACTCCTAAGAAGATGGTGACGCCTGCCACCCCTTCGTTGCCCACCGTGCCCACCTCAATGCTTGAGCGTCCTTCAAGAAGGCTTAAGACGGAGACCACGCCCTGATAAGGGAAATAAGTGTGACGGATGGGTTCGTCTGGTTCATAAAGGATGTCCCCGATAGCCAGCGGCACGCGCTCCAACTTTGGCAAGAGTTGTTTTTGCTCGCTACGGGGCAGGGCTGCTAAAAGACGATTTCCGACCAAGAGCAGAGTCACCTCCAGATTAGTGTGTTGGGAGAAACCCCTGAGCCGCCCGCGACAACAGATTCGGTAGCGGGGTCGCCTTCGTGACCGCCAGTGCGCGGTGAAGCGGGGGACTGCCTGGGTTTATCATTTGTGGAATCCATCTTTCGCAACTTGGCGCAAGATGCGCTGCGTGGCGAATATCGCGGGGCGATCATGAGTGCCGCGAATATGACGACCGCCGGGATGGCGGCGGTTCAGCGATGCCGGATTGATTCCGGCACGCTTGAGCGAGCAGTTTCGGGATTGCCGAATCGGCCGTGACAGGAGAGATGCTCGCCCTGTAGATGCGCCAAACTTCCTCTTTCGGGATGTCCGACGGGCGCAGGTTCGATTTACGCGTCACGTAACAGCCGGCAAAGATGCGCTCGCTGCCGTCACGTTGACGCGCGACGATTACCGCCGGCACTTCCGAATAGAGGCTCCCAGCCGCGCCTTCGATGAGCGTCGGCGGCTCGATGATCAGTTGCACGCTCGCCGTCTCCGCGTAGCCGCGTGCGAAGTCTTCAAGTCTGCCGGGCGGGGTTTCCCAGTAACGGTAGGCGCGCTCGTACTCTTTGGCGTTCACCGCGTTGTAAAAGGAGGCGAGCAGCGCCACGGGGCTATTCATGTCCTCGTATCGCTGCTCCGCGGACTTGGAGGATGTGTCGTTGACGAAGTCGAGCGCGCTGCGCCCGTCGCCGTGGAAGATCGTCAGGCGATTGTCGGAGAGCTTGAATTTACTTGCCGACTCCAACGCGGCGAAGTATCGTTGCTCCTGCTGATTCGCGCCCTGCTCAAGGCAAGCCCTCTTCGTGCTGATGATTCGGCTGAACGAAAGATTGTCTCCACGCTCGCGGTATTCGCCCCCGTAAGAGTTGCAGCCTCCTGACCCCCCGGCGCGACCGTCCGCGCCGAATTTGAGTGTGATCGTGGTGCCTTCGATGACAGGGGATTCCGCGCCCGTTGCGCCGAAAGATGTGAGTCGCCACTGCGTGTCCGCCAATTTGCTCTCAGCCCTGGACGATTCGGTTCGCGTTGAGGCCGGGGTCTGCGCCGCGAGCAGGTTGCACGTTGAAATCAGCAGAACGATAGCCGTCAGCAGTTTTGAAAACCCCATCGTTTTTATCTCCTGTCATGCAATCCCACCACAGGGAACTCGGTTTTCTATCGCCGGGACGGGCAGCCACAATGAAACCAGCGCGGTTAAGTTCAGGCTGCTTCAGACGATTTCTTCCGCACGACCTCGACCGAGCAGGGTGCATGGCTCACGACCGCTTGCGCGACGCTACCCAGCAGCCATCGCTTAATCCCCGTGTAGCCGTGCGTGCCTATGACGATCAGATCAGCCGACCATTTCTCAGCTTCGTCTACGATCACTGAACGTGGATCGCCGTCAAGTGTTGCCGTCTCCGTTCTCAGGCCGCTCGCTCGCAGCGTCTCGGCGACGCCGGCCGTCAGTTGTTCGGCATGTGTCGTCAACTCTTGCCGCGCGCGTTCGAGATTGCCGCCCGCGTCGTACCACAACTCTGCGGCGGGCGGGACGACGGGCTCCATAGCCGTGAGCACGCGCACCGTCGTCCCTGAAGGCCACGGGCGTGTCGCGACCGCTTCGGCTGCGGCCGCTGAGTATTCCGATCCGTCAACGGCTAAAAGTATCTTCATAGCTTCTCCTCGACCATTTCGACCCGAAGTCAATCTGGTCCAGATAGCTCAAGGCGTTACCCCCGAGCGGGCGGACGCGCTTTCCGCATCTCGCGAGATGATAATAGGCGGGATGAGCGGCGGCGCGGGCGGTTCCGGTGGGACTGGCAATGGCCGGGGAGGCGTGGGCGAGGGGAGCGGCTCTGGTGGTTTTGGCCCCGGTGGGGTCGGGTCAGCCGGCGGACGCTCCGGCCACGGGTCGGGAGGCTCGGGCACTGGCGGCTCCGGGTCTAACAGCGACCAGCGTTCGGGCGCGGGCTTAACGAATCCTCCAATACTATCGGAATTGTTCGCCATTACTTTTTGTCCTCTTGGAAGTCGTAACTAATCTGAGTCAATTCGTTCTCCACTCGTTCCAATTTGACGCGCGCTAATCTTTCGGCTCGACCTCGTAGCCAGCCTGCTGCCAGGCGTCGAAGCCTCCGTAAAGCGGGTGCACGTTTTTCCAGCCGCGATCCATCAACACTTGCGCCACACGGGCGCTCGACCCTTCGTGGGGTCAAGTGCAGTAGGTGATGACCGCCCGGTCGCGCGGGATTTCATCGAGGTGTTGTTCCACCTCATCGGCGGGCACGCGGATAGCCCCCGGCAGTTTGGTGTCGGCCTCACCCCACGCCTGCGGATTACGGGTATCTACAAAGGCCAGGGGCTCTCCCCTGTCCATTCTCTCTTTCACCTCGTCAACTGTTACTCTGGTTGCTTCCATCCTCAAAAATCTCCTTTCGGCTTCTTAATCGACGCTCACTAATTCCGGGCCATTAATCCTTTGGGCAAATCAACGGTGGCGGTGTGGCCCTTCTCCGCCGCCGGCATCAGGGCCGTCGCCCCGTCATCTGCTCTCGCGTTCACTTCAGCCCGCGGCCGACGCCGAACTGTCACGCCGGGCCGGAAGTCATAACGTCTTTCACTTGCATGATTCTTTCCTCCTTCGAAGAGACTCGCGCGCGCCTCTTCCATTTCGGTCTTCAACTAAAAGACACACGTTTGCCTGGTCCTGTATGGAGTCCGGCTTCGCTCAAGGGGGAATATCGCTCAGGCCATATCAATTTATAGGAAGGGAACTGTACAAATTGTACAAAAACAGGGGGGAACTGTCTATGCGTTTGGTCTAGCCGCGGACTCAGTCTCTGTGCCGGATGCAGGCGGGAAAGCTGCTCGGCGGGAAACTTTATTTAATCAGTCGGTCGGCGGTGCGGGCAGCAATTGCCTGGATCGTCAGCGACGGGTTAACTGCCGTGGAGGTGGGGAAGACCGAACCATCGCAGACGTACAAATTTGGCACATCATGGGTGCGGCAGTCGGCATTAACTACTGAATCTGATGGATCATTACCCATCCGGCAAGTGCCTAGCAGGTGCGCCGTGCGATCCGCTGACCAGACGTCTTCCCCTCCGGCGGCCTCAAGAATCTCCTTCAGCTTGGCGACGGCGTGCTTAATGATTCTTCTGTCGTTCTCGTGATAGCTGAAAACGACATGCGGGATGGGCAGGCCGTATTGGTCTCGCTCCGTGCCGTGCAGCTTCACCGCGTTCCGCCTTTGCGGCAGGATTTCGCCGACGATGCCGATGCCCGAGTAGTAGTTATAGTCGAGCATTGAGCGTCGAAGTTCTGCGCCCCAAAGTCCGCGCGCCGTTGCGATGCGCGCCGCGAAGTCTACCGGGTGCGGCCCGACGACCTCAACGGTATAGCCGCAGATGAAACCTGCGCCCGGCGTTGTGCGGTTGAAGTGCTCCGTGAGCGCGCCGCCGGGCGGGGGCGCTTTGTACTGGTTGATGCGGTCGGAGAACTTCGCGAAGACCTGATGGCCCGAATGCACCATGAAGCACTTGCCCACCAGCCCTGACGAGTTGGCGAGGCCGTCGGGAAAGAGCGAGCTTGCCGAGTTCAAAAGAAGGCGCGGCGTCTCAACCGCGTAACCCGCGACGATGACATTCTTCGCGCGCTGCCGGAACAACTCGCGGCTTCCTTTGCGGAAATGGAGTACGCCTGTAGCGCGACCGCGCTCGTCCGTAGAGATTTGAGCGGCCATTGAGTTGGCGCGCACCTCCGCCCCGGCGCGGATCGCGCGCGGGATGTAAGTCACAAGAATCGAACTCTTGGCGTTGGTCGTACAGCCGTAATTGCAGAACCCTCTGTAGACGCATGGCGGGCGATCTTTGTGCGGCGCGCTCAGCGTGGCAATCGGCGCGGGCGCTACGGGGATGCCGAGTCGTGTGCAGCCTCGGACGAGTACCTGAGCCGAAGCATTCAGTTCGTGCTCGCGTTGCGGGTAACGCTGACGGCGCTTTCCCCACGGGTAATAAGTCGGCCCGGCGATTTGCAGCGCCTCCTCGACCTCTTCGTAGTACGACTCTAAATCTTCAAAACTGAGCGGCCAGTCGCGCACGTCCGCCCCCGCCATCTCACCTTCGAGCGTGCGTCTGCGGAAGTCTTCCGGGTGTGCGCGCATCGCCATCATCGAGTAATGAACGGTGCTCCCGCCCACGCCGCGCCCCGAATTGTTCGAGCCGAGTTCGACGGGGTCTTCGCCTCCCGTAATCCGCTCGTCAGTCCAAAAGAGCTTGCGCGAGGCCACCTCGTCGGAGACGAAGTCTTTGACCGGATTCCAGTGCGGGCCAGCGTCGAGGATGACGACGGAGAATCCCGCTTCGGCGAGCTTCGCGCCAAGCACGCCGCCACCCGCGCCCGCGCCGACGATGCAGAAGTCAACCTCCTCGCGCGCGAGATCGCGCATCGGCACGCGCTCTCCGTGGATGCCCGGCGCAGAGAGTGTCCAATCATCAAGGGATGAGGGCGGAGGGATGAGGGATGAAAGTCTAGGACTTACGCTGGTTGATTTCTTTTTCATCCCTCATCCCTGCTCTTCGGCTTCCCAAGGGTCAACGCCGCCCTCCCATTTGCGGACGTGGCCGCGCGGCGATGACGGGCCGTTGTAGCCGATCTCGTTCCACGCCAAGGGATGCGCGTAATAAGTTTTCACTATCGTGATGGAGAGCACGCTCTTGAAGAAAAGCGCGGCAGGCATTCGTTCCCACGTTGCGCCGGGCGCGCTCCCGCGCTCGACGTGCGTGAGCACCACATCCTGCGAGAGCGGGTCGAGGTCGGCGAATGATTTCCCGCCAAAGAGTGCTTGCGCCGTCTCGTCAATCCCCTTGAGGCCGAGTCGCCACGCTTCCTGCTGCGGCGGCAGTTCTTCGTAGCGATAACCGTTGCGCCTGTCTTCATAAAATTTCTCGTCAATCCACGGCACAATCGGCACCTTTTCCGACTGCCTGCGTTCGGGCTGTGGGATGATCCTTTCGGCAACCGCAGCGAGCGTGCGCGCCTCTCGCTCAGAGAAGAAGCGAATCGGCGGAATCTCTTCCAGCCGACGGCGCACGGCCCGCCGCGTCTGGTCGTCCCAGTCTGGCGACGACCACTTGTCGAGGACGTTATAGTTCGGATAGCGCGTGCGAAATGTCTCTTCTTCCATCAGGAATTCTCGAATCAAATTTGTTTGCAAGGCCCTAACCAGCCGCCGCGGAATCCGGCGCGGCGCAATCCCTTGACGATGTACGGACACTGCCGCATCAACCGCCAGAGCAAGCCCGAACGATAGTTTTCAATCATCAGGATTACAGGCCCCTGATCGATTCCGAAATGGCCGCCCGAAATCCAGCCTGCATGTTTATTTTCCTTGCTCGGAAAGGTCGGGTTGAAGCTGCACGAGATGCCGTACTGGTTCAGCATCTCGCCCCACTTCTCTTTGAAGTTCGAGAGCGTCGGCAGCACGATCTCCGGCGCGAACGGGAGCGAAGCGGTAGTAGCCCACGGGGCGAGGGTGCCGTCGTCCGGGCCGTAAGGGACGTTGCGCGCGTGATAGTCGTAGAAGCGACGCGTGACGCCTTTAATCCGGCGCGTGGCCGGGCCGGGTCCGTTGCTCGCCGTGATGCCCCAACAGTATTCGCCATAGCCTCTAAATTCGCGCGGGTTGCGAATCGCGTACTGCTGCTGCACGTAAGCAGCGCGGCGGCTATTCTCGAAATAATCAATCGCACGCTCGCGCATGAAGTCGTCTTGGATGCCGCGGAAATCTATCCAGATGTGAGAAAGCTGATGAACGAAGAGCGGCCCGGCGTAGAGAAACTCGATGTCGTAAATCTTCTTCCAGCGATAAGTCTTCGTCCACGCCTGATAGCTCCCGGCGGGCAGAGGGTGCGTCGGCGATCCCAGTCCAAGCACGTAGAGAATCAACGCCTCGTTGTAACCCTCCCAGCGATACTTCAGAAACCCGCTCTCCGGTTTCCACCCGTGCGAGACGGTGAGGCCGCCGTTTTGCGCCCACTGCCAGTCAACGCGACGGTAGAGCGCGTCGGCCAACTCGCGGATCTCGCGCTCGGGCGCATTGTCGCCGTCGAAGTACATCGCGGCAGTCAACATGCCCGCGAGGAGGATCGTCGTGTCAATCGTCGAAAGCTCAGACTTCCAGACGCGCCGCCCTGTCTCAATGTCCAGGAAGTGATAGTAAAAACCTTTGTAGCCTGTCGCGCCCGGCTCTTGACCCTGCGGGCTATTCCAGAAAAAGCGCAACGTCGTGAGCGTGCGCTCGATAGCTTTATCGCGCGCGACCCAATCGTTCTCGACGCCAATCGCGTAAGAGGCCAGCGCGTGGCCGACCGCCGCGATGCTAACCGGAGCGTCGCCGCTCGTGTTGTCTGCCAACAGACCGTTACTGGCATTGGTCTCCTTCCAGAAGTAGTTGAACGTGTTGCGTTGAAGCACAGACAATTCCTGGTCGCTGAACGCTCGTCGCTTCATTCCCGAAAACCTCCGACCCCGTGTTCGGGCATACACTCTACCGTGATGGCCGCCACGGCGTGCGGCGGCAGACTGATGTCCAGATAGAGGCTTTCGTTCACATGCTCACACGGGTGCGGCTCCTTCCACATCAGCGACGCTTCCTGCAAGTGTTCGACCTCCAGCGCGCTCAGGTACTCAGGCTCGCCCATCTCGTGCCACAGACGTTTCGCATTGGCGTGCGCTTCGTCAATCCGCTCCACGTAGGCGTAGCATCGCTTCGGCGCGTTGTTTAACCTGATCTCCACCTGCTCTGGTTTGATGGGGTGTCGCGGCAACGCGTGGTTGGTCAGCAGCACAGTGAACGAATGCTCCTTGCGAATAACCCATGCGTTGACGGTTTCGTGCGAACCGTCAACGAGCAGTAGTTCATTGCCGATACGATGTAACAACTCGAAGGCCCGATAGGACGGCTTCGGGACGCCGTGCAGGTTGAGCAATCCGAAGCCGCCGTGAAAGGGGACGGACGGGAAGTAGTCCTCCTCGAAGATGTCCGAGAAAGTCCAGAAGCTGTAGCCTGCGACAAGGTTGTTCGCCTCCATCACGGTCTTCGTGACGAACGCTGCCGCGTAAGGTCCGTCGTGCAGCGGATCGCGCGGGTTCGACGAGGTGTTCCACTCAGTATAGTAAACAGGTAGCCCGCGCGCGCGGCGGCGCACATCCTGCGCCTGTTCACGAAGAACGCTCCGGCGGCTTTGAGCTAACTGCGACTGCGTCTCATCGCCTTCTTCGCCGAACGCATCGGTCGGGTAGTGGTGCGTCGTCACGAAATCGGCGGGGACATCATTCTTCTCGCAGAAATCCAGAAACTCTTCAACCCACTCGTTCGCGGCGGTCGCCGGCCCTCCAACTTTGAGCGAAGCGTCCACACCCTTGATCGCTTCCGCCGTGTAGCGGTAAAGCTTGAAGTAATCACTTTGCGTGCCCGTCCAGAAATTTTTCAGGTTCGGCTCGTTCCACACTTCAAAGAACCACTCGCGCACCTCCTGGACGCCGTAGCGTTCGGCCCAGTGTGAGACGAGTTTGCGAACGAGCGTCGCCCACTGTCTGTAATCACTTGGCGGCGTCACATTCCCGCGATAGTGAAAGACGGTCTTGTTGCCGGAGGCGAGAGCTTCCGGCATGAAGCTCAACTCGACGAAAGGCTTCATCCCGATTGAGAGAAGGAAGTCGAAGATTTGGTCGGCGTTGAAGAATGAGTAGAGAAACTTCTCCTGATGATTGATGAGCGTGCCCACGTCGTCCGAGAGCAGGCCGTGAAAGCGGACGTGGCGGAAGCCCAGTTCTTCATGGCAACGCCGCAACTGACCTTGCCAATCGGCGCGAAGGGCCACGGGCGCGTGATCGCTCCCGACCGTGTGCTCCCAGAAATGCGTCAGCGGCACGCCGCCTTCGGCCAGATTACAGAAGAAAGTGACACTGCTCATCCGTCTTATCGCTCCTCGGCCGACATCGCCGTCTTCCCCGAATGATCGGTCTTACTGCTTCCGCTTATAAAAAGCTCCGAGCGCGAAACCCGCGAGGCCGACAAAGGCTATCGCCAGCCAGTTGCGATTCATACTGGCCCAGAGCTGCGGACTCGACTCGCTCGCGCGGTCGTCAAACACGCCGTGCGCGCCGTGGTCGCCCGGCACGGGCTCCCAGAGGTTGTCGCGGCGGTCGGGCTCCACGGGTTCGTCGGTCTGCTGCGCCTCGTAGCCGTTCCTAGCCAGGTACCAGTCGGCGAAGCCGGGCGCGATCCTGTTACCGATTATCGCCTCGACTGTCGGGTAGCCGACATGCATCTCGCGCCGGTCGTTGTGGGCGGCAAAGAGGACGGCTTCCGCGCCGACTTCCGGCTGGTAGATCGGCGGCACGGGCTGCGGCTTGTTCGGAAGACGTGATTTGACCCAGGAGAACTGCGGCCACCATCGCGTTATTGATCCAGATGTCTATGGGGCCGAACTCGCGCTCGACCGCTTCAGCCGCTCGCTCGACCCCGTCGGCGTCGGCCACATCCGTCGGCAGCGCCAAGGCTTGGCCGCCCAAAGCTTCAACGTCACGCCGCGCGCCTTCCAGCCCGTCGCGCCCGCGCGCTAAGAGCCCTATGTGCGCGCCCTGACGCGCAAACGCGCGAACGATTGCGCGACCCAGGCCAGCCGAAGCTCCCGTGACGACGACCACCTCCGGTTGTCTGGCAACAGGTGTCGGGTCTTTGTCCTTTTTGAGAGACCGTTCAGCTACTTGATTGTCCTGTTGCGTCTTCCCCTCAGTAACCATTTCAGCCTACCTCGTCGCTCATAGTGCGTTGCGCACGGCCCGCCGCACGAGTTCCGCCGTCAATCCGTAAACGAGGTGCGACGCGAGCGCATAGACGTGAGTCGAGACCGGATACTCTGTCGGCGCTTTAGCTAGTCCGAGCAGCGGCACCGCTGTCTCGTCGGCAACAAGCCAGAAGGCTACGCCGAAAGGCAGCCCCGCCCCGGCCGTCACTTCCGGCGAGAGTTCCGCGACCGCGCCATACAGCCCGCCGGTCGCCGTGCCGAAGGCGTAATGCACCACCGCGCCCGCCGTCTCCTTCTCGCTCTCCTTCAACTCGTGGCCGAAGACGCCCTCGGAGACAGCCCTGGCGGCCTTGACCGTCGCGTCGTCTTGCTCCTCTTTGTTCTCCTCCGATGCCTGGCCTGGTTCCCCGCCTTCGCTCGGCTTCATTGACTGTGCGCCATGTGGTTTCTCAAACCCCTCCGCGACTTTGCTCCAGGCGGCTTGAAACTGATTCATCGTCCACGAAGCGACCAGCCCGCCGATCAGACCTGCGGCGAGTCCCTTCCACACGTTACCTTCGTCACGACCGGTTACTTTCCTTCTATCTCCCATGGAACTCCTCCTCGCTTGATCCTCTTTTACTCATAACAGGTGAATCGCCACCAACCCGACGGCGGAGAGGCCCGCGAAAAGTGCGGGCGCAAAGGCGGGCGGCCCCTCCAGCCAGTTGAAGACAATCACATACAACCCGCCCATCTGCCGTCCCAGTCCGCGCAGGTGCATCCCCAGACCGACGAAGCCTGTGAGGAATGTCAGCCACAACAGGACCGCCAGCGCAACGGACGCCCCGCGCCCCGGCGTGAAAGCCATCCAGATGCTAATGATGATGGCGACGAGCGGGGCCGTCAGCGGCACGAACATCATTGGGTTATTGAACGCGCCGCGATAGTGCAGGATGCCGGCTTGCAAGACCGCCCCGACAAGCGTGACCGCCAGGAAGACAAAAATGGCCGCGCGAATGTTTATTCCGCCGAAGGTCGTCTGCTTTGCCAGACCCTGCGCTGCGATGAGCGCGAGCGCGCCCGTGGCTGTTAGTGCCAGCGGCGCGAGCTGCGGCGCTCCGTACATCAGGTAATGGAGCAGCCAACCATAACCTCCCGGCTTTTTAACGATTCCGTAGTAATGATGAAACCCAAAGCCTACTGCCCCGGTTACCACTGCCAGCCAACCAGCAACGCGCAACACCTTGTTCGCCCACGACACGTCTGGCGCGATGCTCGCCGCCAGCGCCCAGATAATCAGTAACCCGCCGCTCACGAACGGCGCGTACTGCGAGCGAAACGCGAAACCCGAACGGTAATGCCCGGCCAGAGCGTCTGCGAGAAGCAGCAGTGTCATTGCCGCTACCAGCAAGGCAATCCACTGAAACGGGTACATGCCGATGAATCGTGCTCCCGTCACGCCGCGCCTCCGTCTTTCCACGCAACAGTCGCCGGAGCCGCGCGCGGCGATGAAGAAGCTGACACCGGCGGCGCGGATTTTGTCTCTCGCTCCGGCAACTCACGATACGCTTGCTCGACTTCGACGCCGTAGCGATAGACGAGTTCGCCGCCCAGGTAGCCCTGCACCGTCATTACTAACGTGACAACTGCCAGCGCCCCCAGATACAACCACGAGACGCCCGCCCCGGTCTGCCACAAGGATAACCGCCAAAGCGTCACCGCCAGGAGCAGCCCGTAGAAGGCGAGTCCGAGTGCCATGTGCGCGCGGAGGAACGAGCGCGCCTCGCCCTCTTCGACAGGCGCTCTCGTGCTTGAAGTCAGCCCGGTCGAAATCGTCATCAGCGTCATCAAAGCCGAGCCCAGAAGAGTCCACCCTCCGGCGGCCGTGAGCGACGCGCGACTTGTGAAGAAACCGAGTGCGTCGAAGATGAGCGAAGAGGCAGTCAGCGCGATTGTAAAATGCACGAAGATCGGGTGCATCGGCGCGCCCATCTTGAACAGGCGCACAGCTTCCTTTGCGCTCCTGACCGTCCCGCCTTTCTCAGTGGGCCGCTTCATCCGTTCTACGCTCCCGCCGCTTCGCTTTCTATGAGCGGCAGAATGTGACCGCCGTGTTGCAGCACCGCGACCTTTGCTCCGCTGCCCTGCCGCTCGAAAGCCATCTCCAACGCTTCCTGCGCGCTCATTGCGTAGCGGAAACCGAGTCGCTCCGCCTCTTCTCGCTTGATGCCCGGCGAGACCAGGACGCAATCGGTTCGATCTACGACCTGCGCCACGTCCGCGAGCACCGCCGCGCCCACCACGTCTGCAACCTCGCCCGCTTCGACCATCCGCACTATCTCCGCGTATGGCCTGTATCCGATGCTTCATTTCGCGGGACGGGACGGACTGGGGCGTCGCCTGGGAGGGCGGCGCGGGTGCCTCTCTCTCGGGCTCCAACGGGCAGCTCCCCATCGGCACCGGCTCGGGCGTGACGTGGGCGACCCTCACCGCGGGCAACGGCCTGGCCGTGACGAACGGCGCGGGGAGTATCACCGTCGGGGAGACGCCGCTCGCGGGCTCGGCCGCGGAGTTTCGCCTGCCCGACAAGGTGCCTTACAGGAACGGCGTAGACTCGACGGACAACATGGCCGACTCGGCGGACGGCTGCAAGTTCCTGCGGTTCACGGTTCCGCACTCGCGCACGACCACGAAAGTCTCCTTCCGCGTGGGCACGGCCGGCGTGACCGGGGCCGTCGGAATCTACAACGGGGCGACGCTCGCTAAGATTCGCTCGGTGGATTCCATCTCGCTCGCGGCCGGCGCGGCCAACAACACGCAGACGTACACGTCGCTGACCTGGGACTCGGGCGCTGAATACATCGTCGTCTGGTCGGCAAGCTCGACGACGCCGACGCTGCTCTCGACCGCCGCGCTGACGGCCGGGCAGAACTCTTTCTGGAACGTGGGCTCCGTCCAGTTCGGCACCTGCACGGCGCTCTCCAGTTCGGGCGTGATGCCGGCGACGCTGACGGGCATGACGGCGATCACCGGCTCGGACGCCGTACCGTTCTTCACCTTCCACAATTAATTAGGCGGGCTTCAGAGCAAAGCAAAGAGCGGCGAGCAGGAGATTTATTCTTCGGCCGCCGCTTTGCCCTGCGCCTCCTTTCCCGCGACCACTCGGACTTGATACCACGAGCGCTCTAACCTCCCATATATGCGGCACGCTATCTCGAATAGACTCCTGCCGCCGAGCCTTGCGACTTGCCTGTACCTCGGCGGCCATTTATGTATGTACGGCCTGGACTCGATCACGGAAAACCCCGCCTCGGTAAACAGATTGCCGATGCACATCGGACTCCAGCTATACAGGTGGTGGTTAATGTCGTTCGGCACGTAACTGTATGAGATAGATTCGCACGGGACCACGAATATGATCTTCCCGCCGCCCCGCAGTTTTCTATACAAGGTCTTCAGTTCTTCGAGAGGATGCAAGGTGTGCTCTAACGCATTATTTGAGATGACGGTGTCGACGTAATCGTCCGGGACTTCGGCCGCGCTGGGGAACACTTCAATCCCTTTGCCCCTCGCCGTCTCGGCCGCCGATTCGTTGACTTCGACCCCCACTTTCTTCGCGCAGCGCAGGCTGCTTAACAGAAAGCCCCCGCCGCAGCCGAAATCCAGGACCTCGTCGTCGATCCCGACGTATTCGACGAATTTTGTCTGATTCGCCCACCCGCCGAATTCCCCGATGGGGGATTGCCAGTCGAAGTATTTTTCGTCGTAGTGTTTACTCGCGATTTCTTTCATGAGGTCTTCCTTTTTTTCGTTCGTGATGGATAAGGCCCGAATAAAAGGGTTTGAATAAAGGAGCTTGAGGCTGACGGCTAGCCGCTTGTGAGCGCACGAAAGATATGCGAGGCGGGGCGGGGTGTCAATAATTTTGAAGCAGAAAAGAAAGACGGGTGGCCAGTAGTTGACCGACCCCGTCGCTCGTTCGCTGTGCAAGGTGGCGCGAGCGCTAGGCGAAAATGATTACATCTTCGCCTTCATTTTTACCCCCGAAAAATCGCCGGGCCGTCAAAGGGAGGGGCAGAATAAGGGGCAGGTAAAAGTTACGGCCGCTCGTCGAGCGGCCGTAACTTATTGAAACTAAAGATGAGCCGAGCAGGACTCGAACCTGCGACCCACTGGTTAAAAGCCAGTCCCGCCCCTGTTTTCGGCTGTTCGCCTTTGTTCAGAGAAATCCCGTAAGTGGCGTTATTTCTCCATTTATATTCGAAGTAAAGTTTCCCGTTGTACTCGCTTGCTCGCCGGTGTTAAGCTCCAATGTGGGCGCGAATGTGGGCGCGACTGGCCCGCTGGGTCTCAAAGGCGGGTGATTTTAAGGAGGAGAAGAAGCGATGGCGAGAGAGCGCAAAGGCTATGTTCAGGAGCGCAAGGATGGCTCAATCTGGGCGCGTGTGACTTATGTTGGCGACGACGGAAAGCGGCGCGAGTTGCGGCGACGCGCGGAGACGCGAACTCATGCGCGTGAGATCATCCGGCAATTGCTCCGCGACATTGAAGAGACGGGACCACAGTCGCTTGAAGGCGACCGCATTCGCTTCCGAGACCTTGCGCACATCTACGAAGAGACGAAACTCATTCCGCCCGAATATCATGGAGGGAGAAAAATCGCCGGATTGAGTTCATGGAAGACCTTGCGCGGAACGCTCAAGATGCTGGTCAGCAGCTTCGGCAATAAAACACTCAAGAGCATTACTCATGCCGATATTGAGCGGTACAAGATGAAGAGACTCAAGACCAGGACCGTCAGAGACAATGAGAGAACGATTGCGAGCGTCAACCGCGAGATGGAACTGATGCGCGCCTTGATGCGCTATGCGTTTCGTCAGGGATGGATCTCGCGCAGTCCATTCGAGACAGGCTCGCCGCTTATCAGCAAAGCCGACGAGATTCAGCGCGAGCGCACCCTCACACACGAAGAAGAGGCGCGTCTGCTGGCAGCATGTACCGGGCGTCGCGAACATCTACGGCCCCTGTTAATCACCGCGCTCGATACTGCAATGCGCCGTGGTGAGATGTTCAAATTGCGCTGGAGAGATGTTGATTTAGATAACAGAGACATTACCATCATCGCGATGAATACCAAGACGAAGCGAGCACGTAATGTATGTATGACCGACCGGGTTTATGAAGCTCTGGTTGATTTGTGGGAACGCTCCCCGCAGGATGAGGACGTGCTTGTCTTCGGCATCACGGACACGATCAAACATGGCTTTGCGTCACTGCTACGCGAGGCAGGGATTGACGACTTCCGTCTGCATGACTGCCGTCATACGGCCATTACTCGCATGATTGCTGCTGGCGCTCCGCCGATGGAGGTGATGAAAATAAGCGGTCACACGCAGATGTCCACCTTCGCAAGATACATCAATCCGAACCAGCACTCGCTGAAACGCGCCGCAGAGATGTTAAGCGCATTCAATGCCCAATCAAGCGTTCCGACTAGTCAGGGGGATGAAATTATTCATTGATATCCTAAGCGCAGTCATCTGGGACTTATTGTAAACTGCGCTTCAATAACTTTATCCGAAGGATGCTAGAATACAGTTTCCTGTCGGACATTAAGAAAGGCGGATGATAGTGATAGAAGAGACGGAAAAACTATTAGCCAACCTAACCCGTGCAGAGAAGGCTCATCTACTCCAATTAATCGCCCGCGATCTTGGTGACTCTTTCCCTGGAATCGAGAGTTACGATGGAGTTGCCGGAGGCGCTCCCTGCATCGTCAGAACGCGCATTCCGGTCTGGCTCCTTGAGCAAGCTCGGCGACTTGGGACGAGTGAAGCAGAATTGCTTCAAGCATATCCCACGCTGCGCGCTGATGACCTTACTAATGCCTGGGCTTATGTTCGGAGCCACCGGAGCGAGATTGAGCAACAGATCGTCGAAAATGAAGAGGACGAGCCATAATGTGGCAAATCTACTCCGACGAAAATGTTCCGCTGCCTGTGGTGGAAGAGCTTCGTCGCCTCGGGTACGATGTGCTGACCATGTATGAAGATGGAAAGGCCAATCAATCCTTGCCGGACGACCAAGTTCTCACTCTCGCCACAGAAAAGCAAAGGGCCGTCCTCACTACAAATCGCAGGCATTTCATCACTCTTCATCGGAAACAGCCCACTCACGCTGGAATCATTGTTTGCACGTTTGACCCGGATTTTACGAGGCAGGCACAAAGAATTGCCGAAGCAATAGAAAAGATTTCATCTCCACAGGGCCAGCTCGTTCGTGTCAATCGCCCCGCATCAATATAAAGCGACTTTCAGAGCCTGCCGCGACCCTCATCTCAAAGAGGCGGGGAGAGTAGAGTCTTCAGGTCGTGAACTGGGAGCGCAATGGCGTAGAAGAGGTAATACCCTTAAAAAGGGGAATGTAAGTGAGCGGCTGGAATAACGACTATGGCGGCGACTCTCATAGAGATGGTCAGCGATACAGAACTCTTGCGTGATCTGGCTGGCCCACGCAGCTACGAGCGCGGCGAAACTTACGCGGCTGAGGGGTATGTGCATTCCATCACCGAGTACAAAGGAAAGCTCGTCGCCACCGTCACCGGCACTCATGATTATCAGGTCAAGCTGTGGATAGAGCATGATGCGCTCGAATCCTCATGCACTTGCCCGATGGGTGAGATGGGCGAGTTCTGCAAGCATTGTGTCGCGACGGCGCTAGTGTGGGCGAACGAAGCGAAAAGCATCGGTAATAAACGAAGTGAGAAAAAGATCAAGGGCGGCGCAAAAGCGGGCGCGCGAACCGGAACGCTTGACGACGCTCGTACCTACCTTGAACGGCAGAGCAAGGAATCCCTCATTGAACTCTTATTGGAGCACGCTCTGGAAGATAAAAGCTTACGCGAGCGTCTCCTACTCAACGCAGCCCGCTCCAATCCTGCCGGGCTTGACCCTGAGACCTACCGCCGCGCCATCAAAGATGCCGTGAAACCGGGCCGCTTCGTGGATTACTACGAGGCCGGAGCTTACGCGCACGGCATTCGCAAAGTGACCCAGGAATTGCATGATCTGTTGCGCGACGGGCACGCTGTAGCGTGCATTAATCTCACGGAGTACGCCTTGAAGAAGGTCGAGCGGGCAATTGGGCAGGTGGACGATTCTAATGGACAGGTCGGAGGCGTGCTTGATGATTTGCAAGTGCTGCACCTGGAAGCGTGCAAGAAAGCTAAACCGGACGGGGTGAAACTCGCGCGCCGATTGTTCAAGTGGGAACTCGATAGCCAGTGGGAAGTCTTCTACGGTGCCGCTGAAACTTATCGGAAAGTTTTTGGTAAAGAAGGATTGGCCGAGTATCGCCGATTGGCCGAAGCCGAATGGGCGAAAGTGCCTGCCCTCGCTCCGCCGGAGAGTAAAGAGACAAAGCGCGTCGGCAACTTTCCTGTTATTCGCAGACTGACCGACGAAGACCTTGAAAACGCCGCGCAATACGGCAGGCGCTTTCGCATCACGAGCATCATGGAGACGCTCGCACGCACCTCCGGCGATGTGGAAGCGCTGGTCGCAGTCAAGAGTCGCGATCTATCATCAGCCTACTCTTTCCTGCGAATCGCCGAAATCTATCGTGAAGCCGGGCAGCACGACAAAGCGCTTGAGTGGGCTGAACGCGGCGCGCAGGCTTTCCCCGATAAGACGGATAGCCGTCTACGCGAATTCCTGGCCGAAGAGTATCATCGGCGACATCGTCACATGGACGCGATGGAACAAATCTGGAATTTGTATGCTGACGCGCCGGACCTTGAGACCTATCGCCAGCTCAAAGAGCATGCTGCACGCAGCACCGGAAAATCCATTCGCGAACAAAAGGAAGAATGGGAGAAATGGTGCGAGCGAGCGCTGACCCACTTGCACGCCATGCTTGATGAGCGGCGGAAGGGTATAAAGAATCGCGGCGTCTCCTCCGTATGGTGGGGAGCAGGTGACAACTCAACGCTCGTTGAGATTTACCTGTGGGAGGGCGATGTTGACGCGGCTCTGACAGCGGCAGAAGCGCACGGATGCTCCGACGCGCACTGGATGAAACTCGCAGAAGCGTTGGAAAAGCCCCGCCCATCGGAGGCATTGCACATCTATCGCGAGAGCCTTGAACCACTCATTGACCAGAAAAACAATCAGGCTTACGAAGAAGCCATCGGGCGTATTCAGAAGATCGGAAAGTTGATGGATCGAATGGGGCGGGCCTCTGAATTCGGAGAGTTTACCAGCGACCTCCGCATCAAACACAAGCCGAAGCGGAACTTCATCAAACTCCTTGACTCTATCTAAGCTGATGTAACGCTCTATCCGCCTGCATGAACAGGGTTACGAAATTCTTGCTATAAGGACTAATTCAAGAAATGGGAGAAGAGGAAAAACAGCAAGTCTTAGCTGCGGTAAAAGAAACAATCGATCTAGCCTCACGATTCACAGAGTTGCCATCCGTTCTAACCAAAATCGAAGACGAGCGCGGGATTCGTTTTGCTTTCACCATAGAAGAGAAGACAGGCCGACTTTACTGTGAATACGAGCCCGCCCTAGCGGTGGCGGGCTTAATGGAGTTTTTCCTCAAGGGGAAAGTGAGGCGAAGAGAGTTAAACTTCTCCCAAGAAGAGGTGGAAAAAGTTGGTTTCACAGTCATTTTCTGCCTCAATCTTATGTTAAAGCAGCTTTACCCGATGATGAGCAGGGGACTGGACCTATTGTTTCACCTGTCTGTAGGAATGCTGCACCGACAGGTAATTGAACAGGAGAAGTTAAGACGGATAGCCAATGGGATTTCTCCACTTGAAGATGTTGATGAAGGTTTCATCAAACACACACTGGATGCTTTTGAAAAATCAACAAAGAAAAGCTTTGGTCTTCCAACAGGGCACGGGGGAAGCAGGCGAAAAGCAACACAGTTAAAATCTCCGGCAGAACTGAAGGAGTTGGTGCTGGTCATAGACCAGCTACGCGAGCTATGGGAATACGTGACGAAATTTTTTGAGAAAAACGATTATGAAGCCGAATGCATTGAAATGATAAAAGCATCTTCTAAATTCCAGCGCCTCTCTAACACATACCCGGTGACGGATGCGCAACTGAGAAAGGTTTACAAGCGAAAGAGTTCCCGCAAACCGGAACTTGAGCCTCTGAGTTTAGCCATCGAACATGCCCGCCAAGCATTGAATATCAAATTAAAGCCGAATACCGTCAAGGCTCGCTACCTCCAGGCCAAAAAGCAAGTTCCGATTGTTAGCAAGAAGATTCATTAATCCTTGCCAGCCTGGCCGACCTGGCCGAAACGACGCTCGCATACTTTCATGCAAACTTGAAAATGCGCGGCCAGTCCATTCCTTCACATAAAATCAAATTTATTTGATTTGCTCTGATTCCGTCTAGTAATCAATTAACTGTCGGCAACAATCGCTGACAGTTAATTACTGCTAGGAGGAAAATTGGAATGACAAAACTGACTTTAACCGAAGCTGAATTTTGTCGGAGGGTCGGAATCAGCCGAACCACTGCTTGGAAACTCCGGCGCAAGGGCAAGCTTCAGCACTGTCGCATTGGAGCTAAAATACTCTACACCCAGGAACACCTCAATCACTTTATCTCAACGCATCAACAACCGCTACCTGATTTCAAGCGCTCCTTGTCAAAACAGCAAAATACAAATGCAAGGATATAGAAACGCCAGCGAGCAGTGCCTTTGCGCGTTCATCAGACTGATAGCCTAAAGCAAAGGCGGTCGTCGAAGTCGAAAGGAGAATACTATAACAATGGATAGCTTGATTGAGAGATTCGGCCGGATGGAGAAAGGCATGCGCCAGTTGTTAGACGGGCTTCGGACGCTGACTGAAGAGCAGCTTATACAAGTCATTGCAAACGCCGGACGCATGGAAGCGTATTTCTTCCTTGCTCGCGGAATGTGCGTACTGGAGTTGCGGAGCCGCATCAAGGATCGGCTTAACGGCGGGCGAGGCAAGCGCGATTACGCGGGTGAAGGGATCAACGCGCAAACAATGCGGCTGGCAGAAACCACGGGCATCAATATCAGCACGCTGAATACGGACGCGCGGATCTGCGAAGTCTTCTTCACCGCTGGCGGCGAAACTACACTCGCGCGCGAGTCACTTTTGCCGCGCGAATATTACGTGATAGCACTTGGCGCGCCCGATCCGCACGCGGCGATTCGGATAGCCGTTAAGCAATCCGCTGACCCGCACTACAGGCGTGAGAGATTCAGAGCCTATGTTCGTGGTCTCAAGCGCATTGAGAATAATTCCACATGCGCGCGACGTAAATCTTCCATCCTGCTACGAGCATATATCCCGGAAGAAGTGGACTGTCTGCTCTCAGAAATTCTGGAGCTGACAGGCAAAGAAAAAGCTCAAATCCTGGCAGAGGCAATCACCTCCTTTCATCGAACGATTAAGACGAGAAAGCCAGGGAAAAGCCGGGAGCGTGCTCAACTTCCACAAAGCCAACCCGGCGACATACAAGACGGCAGGCAATTGTCGTTGGGAATTTGAGACAGCTCAGCTATGCAAATCTAGGCAGTATGCACACTCTGTTTCTCTCACAATCTTTCAATCACATGCTCTTGACTCGCTTAATTCAACGACAAATTTTAGACCACTGTCACGCTCAATTGTTTGCCTGTAGCTACGACATATTCCCGCAAGCTGCTGATACTACTGTTCGCATCTCGTCCATAGCTTTTAATCGGCATCTTTGTTCAGCCAGTTCTCAAAGCTCTGACCTCCATAGATTTGCTTTGCTCGTCTCCTCGCCCAATTTTAAGCACGTCGGTTCCTCTCCCATTGTTTCCATCCGAAGCTTCAAGCGACGCACTCAATCTCAGCTATTAGACGAAAATATTGCGCCATGCATCTGCCTATCTCTTATCCGCACCAGCCAGCAATGTTTGCGTGAAACGAAAACCGGTTTCTCAAGGCGGCCTGGAGGAAAGAAACTTTCATGAGCCGTAGGAGGAGAAAAGATTACGATGCGCCAACCAGCAATGCGCGCGGTGGAAGACCCCGGCTGGAAGACACTGATAGGCGAACCAGAAGAATTGGCGTCCCGGTCAATGAGAACGAGGACGATGCTATTGAGGAGAAGGCGAAGCTCGTGCACATGAAAAAAGGGGCTTTCCTGAGACATCTCGGGCTCAGCAGACACCTACACCGCCCGGTGCCAGCGATCAACTATCGTGCGTACCGGCAACTGGGTCGCCTATCTACCGGTTTCTGCTACGCTCTGACGCTCATTGACGCTGGTAAAAGCGTCGGCATTGATCGGCAGTTGGCCGTGCAGATATTGGACGAACTTCGCCGCATGCAAGATCAGTTAATGAAAGGGGAACAAGCGTGGTAATCAAAATTTTGAAAGGAAGAACTTTCGGCGGACTACTGAACTATCTTTTTGATCCTCAGAACAAGGCCCCACCGAGGGAACTCGCTACGAGAGGCAAGCCGACAGATCAGAGCATTAACGAAGAGCTTTCATTGACCAAAGGGCATAAAAGCGAAGTGGGTAGGGCCGGGCCAAGCAGTGAAAAGCTGCCGAACGATTACACGGAGAATGATAGAAAAGTATCTCCAGATGAAACAGGAGACGCTAAACGCGAACAAAGGGGAGAACTCCTCATTACTAACATGGCCGGGCGCTGCAAAGAAGAGCTGCGCGAACACTTCGAGGCTCTGGCAGCATTGCGGCCTGAAGTCGAAGTTAACGTCCTGCATGGAATCCTCAGCTTCCCGGAGGAAGATGTCTTGTCACGCGAGACGAAGGTGCAGATCACCTTGCGCTTCGCAAAGCTTAAAGGTCTGGATAGAACGATGTTCGCTGCTGTCGAACACAAAGAGGAGGAGCATAAGCACACAGAGATTCACATCATCTCCTCGACCATTGACTTTAAGGGAAGGCTACCGTCGGACTCCTTCGACTACGACAGGGGCGAAGCAATCGCCCGCCAGCTTGAGAAGGAGTTCGGCCTCAAGCCTAACAGGTCGAGCCGGGATGCGATGTCGCGCGCCCCGACGCAGGGCGAGTGGAAGCAGCACGAGCGGACCGGAAAGCTCAGCCGGCCGCTCAGACTTCAAGCTCTCGTTAATTCGGGGCTGGACCGCGACGTCACGCTCACTGAATTCCAGGAGAGATTGGAGCGGAGGGGCGTTAGGTTAAACTTTCTCGTCAGCGACGAGGGCAAGGTAACAGGAAGCATTTACGAATTTGAAGGCAAGCACATCAGAGGACGCAGGCTCGGCCGCGGTTTCACGTGGTCAGGTTTGCAGAGGAGTTGGCCCGATCAACAAGAAAGAAAAGGAAGGATGACATATGACCCGGCGAGAGATCATGAAGCAATCGGCCGTGCAAGAGGCGGCACAATGGGAAGAAGAGCAATTGAGTCAGGATGGACAGGGCGACCCGTTGGAGAAGTTGGTGGAGATGAGCCAGCAAATGAGAGAACTAGACGCGAGGCAGGCCCGGATCGAAAACTATCTCATCAACCTCGTGCCGTCCGCGAAGAAGGCCGAGACGCAGTTCGCGACGGTCGTGCTGGCAGGAAAAGAACTGCGCGACGAGATCGAGAAGCACCGGAACAGCTTGACGTCGAGCCTCAGCGGGTACAAAGAGCAGGTGGCTGGAACGGCCGAGGAGATCAAGGGGGAGTTCGAGCACCAACTGGGAATCCTCCAACTGTTTTTCGACAGGGTGCTGGAGCTAAGCGAGAAAAACGAGCGGATGGTGGAGAGGTGCCAGGACATGGTAGCCATGAGCAGCGCCGTGTATCACAAGGGCAGTGCCGGGGTGCTGGAGATATCGGAAAAAACTCAAGCGCACCTGAAGGCCACCGCCGAGGTTCACCGCAAGGAGATGGGGACGCAGGCGCAAGACTTCCGGGAGGTCTACAGACGCCTGAGCAGGTTGATTGTCGTAGGGACGGCAGTAATTCTCCTGGTCGCGTTCGCCGCGGGGGCGGCAGCGGGCGCGCTGTGGTTCGTTACGAGGCAGCCTCAGACCGAGGAACGGAGGCGTTAGAATCATGGGGAGATGCTGATTTAAAGGAACCCAGTCACTCTTACCGAGGGGCGGGCCGAGACGGTGTGCTGACCAGTAATGAATCGAAGCCTAAACGGTCTTCTGTCGTGGACGAAGTTATTAAGAGTCTGTGGGGTAGTGCTTCCCCATATGAAGTAATAGATGGTCAGTCCTCTACACACTTAAATCAGAGAGCCTGTGCTAAGGGGATAGAAGATCATCCGGAGCAGCTTGATGTCAGAGCTTCCACAGAGATCGCAAAGCTTGAAGAACTGCCGTTGAAAAAGCATATTCCGCCCGGCGTAGGTAAAGATACTGCCGAACTTCTACAGGTCCGGAGCACCGCGCAAGAAAGGGAAGCGGCCCAAGGCGAGCGTGGCGAACGCGGCCCCAGCCGATGAAACATAGTCGTCCATTCTCAGGTGGTAGATATTTTCTTACCCGCAGGCCCCGTCAGGCTGCACGGCCTTCACACGGATTCTTACTTCAGGGAGGACGTGCGAAAGGTTCAGGGGAAGAAGGTTGGGAGTTTTACCAATTTTGAAGGGAGTTCCCAACGTGAAAGCATCTTCTCAGTTCAATGTGTTCTACCAATTCGCCGGTTGTTTTGTTCCCCACGGATTACTCTCACTCAGGAACCTCAGCGCTGGCGCTAAAGTCTGCTACGCGGTGCTGGCACAACAGGCCAACGCCCGCGGCGCGACTCAACTGAATCTGCCGCTGCTCGCTACTTCCATCGGTGAGTCGGAAAGGATTGCGGTGCGCTATCTGGTCGAGCTGGAGGAGTCAGGGTTCATAGAGTCTTCGCGCGGAAATGTCAACAAGGAGGATGTGCGCATCTCCTTCCCGCGACACCCGTGGGCGATTCAGAATAAGGTACCAACGCAGGCCGATACTGTTACACCCGCGGCGCAATCTGTCGAGGAGACGCAGCCGCGACTCTTCGCTATCGAATCGGGTTTTCCGCAACCCTCAACTGAGGTGCAGGCAGGGGCGGTGGCAAAAGCCACCTCTCCGTCCAGATCAAAAAGGAGGAAGCGCTGGTTCGGACGCCCTAGCTCACGCCATTCCTTCGAGATCTGCCTCAAGTTCGTCACCTATCAGAAAGAGGTGCTAGGGCGACGCAGAATCTACGACCCGGAAGGTCTAGCAGAATCGTTGTATCATACCGGCAGTCAGGATGACGAAATATCAGACTGGCTTGACGAGCATGCTAACGCGGCCTGAAGTGGAATCTTACCCTGTGCATTAAATAGCCCGCGCGAGTGTTACACACTCGCGCGGGCTATTTTGGTGTGATGCTGCGTTTCTGGACTCCTGCTAATTGCTCCTCATAGGATAACGTCTTTGAGGTCTCATGTTGCTTAAAATCTCAGCAACGCTCGCGCCATCTCGCCTTTGCTGACGGGCGGGAGTGGACTCCGAAGACAGGAGGACTAAACGGCTACAACGACCGGTAGTGGACCTTGTTGAGGTACTTCGGCAACGTCAGATCGGCCAGAAACGGATGGATTATTGCTCCTGTTTCGGCAGAAAAGGGCTGGGCCTCCCTGACGATGTGATGATTAATCGGTCGCGCGCCCTTGTCGCTGCGACGAAGAGGAGCGAACGCTGGCGTTCCTCGTGCTCGACCGAGGCAATCGGGTCGTCTGCGAGG
Source organism: Pyrinomonadaceae bacterium (assembly GCA_035563515.1). Taxonomy (GTDB): domain Bacteria; phylum Acidobacteriota; class Blastocatellia; order Pyrinomonadales; family Pyrinomonadaceae; genus QHXM01. Next base: position 56,357 of record DATMVE010000022.1, on the reverse strand, counting down.
GCCGGAAGGCGGCGCGGCAGAGTGCCCTCATTGACTCCCGCCAGAATCATGCAGGGAAACTCTAGCCCCTTTACCCTATGCATGGTCGCCAAGCGCACCCCCAGCGTGCGGCGGTCGTCAGTCTTCTCCAGCACGGTAAATTCCACCCCGGCCGCTTTCAGCGCACGCTGATATGTGTCCTTCAATGCCGCTTTCGACGGCGCGACCAGACAGATATCTTCCGGGCGGCGTTCACTAACCAGCCGCCGGACTGACTCGCCGATGAAAGCCGCTTCCTCCTCCTGAGTCTCGAAATGGCGTACTTCCGGCGGCGGCCCGGATAGCAGGGAGAGGTAGCCGGCCTGTTCGTCCGTGCCCGCGTCCAAATCGTCGCCGCGGAAGTCGCACAGGAGGCCCACGGCCCAGCCGCGTATCTGCTCAGTCGTCCGGTAGTTGATATGTAACCTGCCGGATCTGCCGCGAACATCTATGCCGCATTTGCTTAGGATAACTTTGCGGTCGTAGATGCGCTGGTGGGCGTCGCCTACGATGAAAAGATCGTTAGGGCCAGGAGGGACGAGGCGGCGGATAAGTTTCCACTCTTCGGCGTGCAGATCCTGCGCCTCGTCCACCACGGCGGCGCGGTAGGGAAGCACCGGTTTCACCATCTCAATGAAACGGCGCGTGTCCCTGATGATGTCGAGCCACTCAGCTTTACCTAGCTCCTCCAGGTTTTTGCGGTACGCTTCGAAAATCCCCCACAGCCGCGCCCGGTCAGGTCGCGACAGCGTCTTTCCGCGCCCGACGCGCGACACGCGCAGGTATTCGTCTTTAGTCCTTATGTCGTGTGTCTGGACTACACGGTCCCATTCTTGGCGTATGAACCCTAAGTCCCATCCGGCAGACGAATCCGTCTGCGCAGCCAGCCGCCAGTACTCTGCCGCCTCTTCGTCCGTGGCGACGTCGAAAACATATCCACGCGGGCGCATGAAACGGACGGCCCATGAGTGGAGGTGGCTGACCTCAATCCGATCGATCTCCTCCCCGCAGAGCGTTCTGAGGTTCTGCTCGATGTGTTTAGCAAGATTCGCCGTGAACGTGAGGAAGAGAACACGGTCACTTTCGTCCGTGAAAACCTTGGAGGCGAGGTGTCGCGCGCGGTGCATGGCGACGACCGTCTTACCCGTCCCGGCCCCGCCCAGCACACGGGCTGGGCCGTTGAAGTGGCGTGTAACGAGCCGCGCCTGGGTGGGGTGTAGAAAGACGCGCCACTTCTCTAGCGGGGCGTCGAGCATCGCCGCTAGGTCGTGCTGTGACTCGACAGTGACGAAGCGGCGACGCGTGTCCGGGTTCTCCAGCGCCTTCTCGAAATCCTGCGTGTCCACCGCCGCGCTCTCTCTGGGCGCGAGGTTGAGCGAGCGCACCTCGTCCGGCGAGAACCCCTCGGCCAGCCACGTGAGCGCCTCCGCCGCCTCCTCCGGAAGGTGGCGGGCGAGCGCGTTCAACTGCTCCCGGTCCTGCACGGCGCGCACCGCTGGGGTAAGAACTTCAGGAACTCCCAGGGAGAGGAGATCACCTGTCTCTACATCGTCGAAGAGTCCGGAGCGGCGGGATTCGGCGTGCGGGGCCGGCGAGACGGATCGCTCGGCCTCGACGACGCTGACGACTTGGAGCGCGCCGGTGTTCGGATTGATCTCGAAAGTCTTTTCTTTCGCCCACGCCATCGCCTCGTCGTGGTGATCCACCCAGACCAACACGTACACATCGCCCCGCTCAGGATGAAGAATAATGGCCCGGTAGGAGAGGCTGACCCGGACGGTGCGCACCTTCGGATCCCTCATGCCGTGAATCTTCTCGTAGTTGATGCTCGGCGAGGTGGGGTTCGACTGAAACTTTTCAGTGAACTCGCGCACACGCTTCTGCTGCGCCTGCGGTATGCGCGCGAAGGCGGTGAGGAACTCGCTCGCGATGGCGACAGTGGGCATATGTTTTACCTCTCGCTTGTGTCAGTCAACATTCTAATGAGCGCGTCCTCTTCGCCGAGGGAAAAGACCGTCCAGCCGCCCTGCCCGAAAGCGCGCGCGAACTCGGACTGTTCGGGGAGGAGCAGGGCAACTTTTTTGTCAGGCCAAGCAAGCTCGGCGTAGCCGGCGATCGTGCCGCGCGCGTCTGCGAGTTCAAAGCCGACATCCGGGAGGGGAAGCCCGCGCTCGCCGCAGGTGCTCAACAACTCGACGCAGCGAGGGTCACAGTAGGCGCGCAACTCCGCCAATCGCGTCTCATCGGGTTCCGGGCCGCTCACGCGCCGTGCGGCAGCATCGGCCGATGGCGTTTCCCCGATGAAGCCCTGGAGCCATTCGAAAACTTTACGGCGACTCAGTCGGTCCCAGTAGAACTGGTTCCCGTAGCTGCGCAGGCAGGTGTAGCAGCTCCCGTCGGGATCGCAAAGCGGGTTGTCGCAGTCGCGCGTGCGCAGCAGGGTGCGCTCAAGTATCAGCGGCAGGTTCTCGATGATTCGGCGGACGTAGCCGGCCCCACCCGGCACCTTGTCGTAGATGATCAGTTCGCCTTCGAGGGTCGTGCTCGACTGAGACTGGTACGTCGCGCCGAGGTCAGCGCGCGGGATGTGCAACGCTTCGGCAGCCGCCGAGACGAACGCCGTCTGGAACGAGAGCCAGAAATCCCCGTCGGATACGTCGGGCGTGCCGAGCGCGGCTGCATCGAAGCGAAGTTGAAGCGTGTCGGTCTCGAACTCGTGAGCCAAGTGCGTGCGGAATACTGTGCCGGAACAGCTTGTCCCCCACGGAGTCTGGTGCGGGCGCGGGGTCTTCTTCTCCTCAAAGCTGACCCCGCAATTTTTGCACAAGCGGAACTGCTTGAACCGGTAGCCCGGATTGGCGCGGAAGAGCTTGCCGTCTTTGCGGTAGCCGTAGGCGACGCCCGCGACTCGGTCATGCTCGCGGAAGTCTTCGAGCCGCGCGCCACTCACCAGAAACAGCTCGGCATTCGACGGCGGGCGGACGCGGTAAAGGTTCGGCTCCGGCACTTCGTCGGAGTAAAAGGTCTGGAACCCTTCGGGCTTGATGTACTTGAACGACTGCGAGGGGAGGCCGCACTCGCAGACCCGCTCCATGACCTCGTTCTCGTGTTTCGTCACGAGGCGCCGGCAGTGGCGGCAGTAACTGTACTGACGCACGTCGAAGCCCTGTCCGGGCTTGAGCACGCCGCGGCTCTTGAACACGCGCCCATCGGCGATGACCTCAGCGCCGGGCGCGTACTCGGAAATGCCGACCTCGCGGTCCCGCTCAAGTCGCATCTTCTGCGCCCAGTCTTTCTGACGCACCAGCAGTCGGATACTGTCCTGCGGGAAAGCGTAGCTGGGTAGCCAGTGTGCTCCGGAAAGGAAGTCGATAATGCGCTCCCGCTTGAGCTGGTTGACGAGCCTGTCCAGAGACTCCTTCGCTGAGATGATCCGCCGCAGTTCCGCCGTCTCGGCCTCGGCCTGTCGCCCTTGGATCTCTTCGAGTTGTTGACGGAAGGCCACGAGTGGCCCTCTCACTTTTTCCTCGAAGACCTTATCGAGTTCATTAGCCGAAGCCTCAAGACACGCTTCGGCGGAGAGAATCTCTTTCAACTCTTCTGGTAGCACGCGACGCAACGCCTCGAGTAGCACGCCCCTGTTTTCGTTTACGAAGCCGCGGAAGCGCGCGGCAGGGGACGTGCCTTCGTCGGGTGTAAGGAAGAAGTCAGCTACGTCTTTGACCTTATCATTAGGTGCGAGCTTGCTGAGAAAGCGGCCCAGCAGGTAGGAGTTGGCGTGCCGCTGCGCTAGCCGCCTGTTCTCAAGATTGATCTGCGGAACGGGAACCTTGCCGCGCACGATCATCTCAGGGTTATGGTAATAAAACTGGTCGTGCGGGAGCGAGCGCGCGTAGGTGACGGCGTAGGCCGCTCCGTCGCGTCGGCGACCCGCACGGCCTGCACGTTGGATGTAGTTGCTAGCCGTTGGCGGCACGTTGCGCAGCAGCACGGCCTTGAGCTGTCCCACATCTACGCCCATTTCGAAGGTGGTCGAGCTGCTGAGGACGTTGATCTCACCGTTGTTGAATTTGGCCTGGTAGATTTGCCCCTGCTCATTAGTGATCTGCGCGGTGTGCTCGACGACTTCGAGAGCTAGCGGCTCAGCGTGGAGTAACCTATGGCGGTAGTGGTGGTTGGCGAAGCGACGCTCCAATTCACCGTCTTCGCACGCACCCACACGGCCCTTACAGCCCGGCGCGGCACATCTCCAGGCGACGTTGAAAACGGTGAGCCGCCCGCAGTCTTCGCACACGTACCAACTTCTGCGGGTCGTCAGCACAATATCCTCGGCCTTCACTTGATACTCACCACCCCACGCCGTCGGATAGAGGACAGTCTGACGCAACGATTCCCAAATTTTCTCTAACAAGCCGTCAACCTGTTTGCCCTCGCGCTCAACGTCGAGGCCGAAGAACTTGGAGACGACCGCCGCTGTGAAGCTTGACGGGATGGTTCTCCGGTTCGGATTCGTTGCTGCATAAGGATTCCAGCGGTAGCGCTGCCGCTGCTCTCTGCGGTCGTTGAGTGAGTAGTGGAAAGTAGCGTTCTTGGGGCCGGGGCCTATGTCCTCGATGAGGATGCCTTCATCGTCAATGTAAAGTGCCCGCCTCATGAGGAAAAGCTGGAGCAGTTGTTGGATTAAATCGAACCCGGCTTCCTCGTCCCCGCCGAACACTTCCGGCAATTGGGCCGGCAGGTCTTCTCGCGCGCCCGGCGTCAGGAAAATCTCGGCGGATGCGAGGCCCAGACCGGGGATGTTCTGCCTTTGCCGCGCCGAGGCGCAGAAGTTCTGAAGCAGCGAGATGTAGGCTTGTCTCTGTAGGTTCTTCTCGTCGGCGGGGCGGAGCTGCCGCGTCGGCTTTATCTCGTAGGTCAGCACATCGCGCTCGCGGTCGTAAGACCTGATGAGAACGAGCTTGCGCTTGAGAGCCTCTCTTCTGAAACGCTTCGCCACGTCTCCGAGCATGACGGGATCGCCGCTCGCGTTTTCCTCCTCGATACGAATGGCGTCGTAGATTGGTTTTGCGTACTCAGTTTCGGCCGTAGTGCGTTTCAGGTAGGGGGCGAAAAAGGCTGCGCGCTGGCGGCTGTCGGAGAAGGCAAGCATCCGCCGCCCGTTGGCGGGGAGTGCGTCTGCGCTCGATGAATCGGCAGGCAGGCTCCGCATGACCTGCTCTGCGAGCACGGCGGTCGCCGCCTCCTCGCCGCTCCGGAAGTCGCGGAGGACGCTCGGGTAGGGCCGCGCGCCCGTCCCGCAGCGTGGGCACTGCTTCAGCTCTCCGCCCTTCGGCGTCAGGTTGCGCAGGCGGACGCGCGCGGCAGTCTTGCAGCACTCGAACAGGCGACCGCTTTCATCGAATTTGCCGCAGGAGAGGCACAGTTCGACAGTGTTACCCGAACCTCCCTCATCTTCCTCGTCTTCGCCAGCCTCTGCGAGTGACTCGTCCCAAGTCAGCGACAGCCTTCGTTCATCCTCTTCAGGCTTGTCCGAGGGCGGCAGCGGCTGCCAAGTCCCGTCCTCCGAGACCCAAACCGTTACAGCTGGCATGCCACACTGAAAGCAAGTCGAGAGAGGCAGCAGGCGGCTCTCGCAGGGCTGGTCGCAACGAACGCGGTTCTCCATGTAGACGCGGCTCCAGTACGTGCCGGGATATGCCTGCCTCGCCTCGCATGCCGGACTAAGGCAGACCGAAGCCCCGTTGAGGCCGCGGAAGAAGAAATGAAACCTGACGGGCAGGAGCGGGGCCGACTCTTCATGTGCGCGTGCGTGGGAAGCCATGATCATCAGCCACTCGAGGGCGAGCGTGGCGCGTGCGCTCTCCTCACCCCAGAGCATTTGCGTGAGCTGGCCGAAGCTGCTCGGGGTTTCGCCGACCGCCTGGTGAATTTCGCGCAGGGGCAACCAGTCGCGGAAGAGCCGGTAGAGAATCGCGTGCGGCTCTATGGCCGCGAGTGCGGCAGACGCATTCGGCAGCTTGGACTCTCGGATCATCGCGCGCAAGCTTTCGGGGTCGTCGAGTGCGGCAAGCCAGCGTGTCAGCGTAGCCTCGTCTGGGGTGGCTTCGAGAATGTCCGCCAGCCCTACGTCACGGCAGCTCTCGTCGAAACCGTGGACAGTACTGCCGAAGATGACGTCCTGCGGGTCGAATGGGACACCCGTGAGTGAAGAGCCGAAACTCGCGATGGAGGCGCGCGCCCCCGGTGTATCTCTCTCCGCAAGGGTCGCGCTCGTCAGGATGAATTGCAGCTCATTGTTGCGGTAAGTCTGGCGCAGTCTGCGCATCAGTAGCGACACGTCAATGCCCTGAGCGCCGTTGTAAGTGTGCGCCTCGTCGAGGATGACAAAGCGCAGAGACTGCTGGCGGAAGACGTCGGCGTCGTCGGGCCGGAGCAGCAGGTACTCCAGCATGGCGAAGTTCGTCAGGAGGATGTGGGGTGGCCGTTCCCTGATCTGTTCGCGCGTGAACCTCTCGTTGGGGGCGACGTTGGCCCGCACTTCGTCGCGCACCTCCTGCATAGTGCGGGGCGTGTCGCCAGTGTAGCGCCCGAAGGTAATCTCGGGTACGTCCCTCAGGAGCCTGCGCATCCGTTCGAGCTGGTCATTAGCGAGGGCGTTCATCGGGTAGATAATGATAGCGCGAACGCCCGCTTCAGGGTCCCGCGCCGCGTCGTCAAGCACTGGGAGAAGGAAGCACTCAGTCTTTCCGCTGCCCGTGCCCGTGGCGACGATCAGGTTGCGCCCCCGCTGCGCCCTCTCGATAGCTTCTACCTGATGCTCGTAGAGCGGCCTCTTCAGGTCAAACTCCTTTGGGCTTAACCGCCTGAGTCGGTCTGCGAGCATCGGCGGGGCACTGCGTCCGAGTAGGTCCGCACCCGTGTGCGAGTTCTTATAAGCCGGAATGCTCGTTACCAACGGGCTGCGGGTGAAGATACCCTGCTGGCGAAGTTTCTCCCATATCTCCTGACGTAACTCCGGCTCGGAGTCGCAGATGAGGTTCGTGGTGAAGAGGTAGCGGCGGTAAGTCTCGATCAGCCGCTCGGAGAATTCGTGGACTTTTATCTCGCTCATGCGCACACCGTCTAGCCGTTAAGTAGGGCAAAAGTTAAGAAGGCGGACAGCTCTTCGTCCGAGTAGAGCCAGTCTGCGGTCGGGTTGACCCTGACCGTCACCCTAGAAAAAGGCGGAACCCGCCGCACTTCGGGCGGCTCGCCGCGACACTCGGTGATGGCCCGCTCTAGGAGCTCCGTGAGACTGCCGCTGTGTTTGCTAGGTCGGAGCACCTGGTCGGGAATCGGCACAGACCTGACAGGCGTCTTGCGTTGGGCGCAGCCGGGAACGTCGCAGCGGAAGGCGACCTCGCCCCGGAAAGTGAGGCCGGAGGGCAGGCAGCCGCACTCCACACACCGCACCGCCCACCGCAAGGTGTTTAATTGGGCCCGCGTGAGCCTGCCCTGACGCGCCAGGCGCAGCACCCCTGGGTCGTCATGTCGGCGGTTATTGGGCGAGACGCCAAGTAAGCCTAAAAGCTTCTGCACTGCGCCGGCACCGCGCACTTGCCTGACGAACTCTCCGTCGTCGCCAAGCGCGAGGCTGTGCCGGCGCCTGTAGACGTTTGATCTGATTCGAAGGTTAGACCTCATTTTCTCCGAGCCCTTCGGGCCTCCATATCACGCTTCATTGGGCGTCTCATACATCCAGCGCAGCCGGTCGTAGGAGAAGACAGGGGAGCGGCGTCGTTTGGCCTCGCTCGACGCCTCGGCCTCGAACACCAAGTCGGGCGTGATGCGACATTCAAGTTCGATGGTCTCGTCGCGGAAGCCGAAGCTCTCGACATGAAGCTCTCCGAGGTGCGTCTGAGCCGCAGCATCGCCGTCGCGCGTCGCGAAGCTGAAAGTCGCCGTCGTCACGTCTTCTACCAATCCGAAATGCAGTTTAGCCCTGGCCTCGTCCGAGCCTGTGCCGGGGCGGAAGATGTCGTGATACTCGTCGTCGGCCAGCACCAGGCCGACGCCCTCGGCAGTGCGGTGTCTGCCCGGATGGGCCGCCAGCCAAGCCGCGCCCCGCGCGATATCCCACTCAGCCCCTCCTGGGAAGATAATGTTGGGCTGCGGCCAGCGCCGGCGCAGTTCCCGCCTAAGAAGCGAGAGGTTGCTCGTTCCGCCGACCACAATCAGCTTACCGATCTCCTTCTGAGAGACCCGAGACTGTTCCACGCTGCGCATGAGAAGGTCGAGAGCTTCAGAGACTATGCCGGCCACGAGACTATCGAACGTCTCCGCTGTGAGCTCCTGCTCGACCAGCGAGAGGCCGGCGTAGCGGCCGAGCTTGACCGACCCCGCATTCGCCGCCTCCCTCTGGAGGTGACGCTTGACCCTCTCAGCCTCCGTGAGCAGGATGTGTTTTTCGTCTGGGGCAACGCTTTCGAAGGGAAGTCGCAGCCCGTGCCTTTCCGCGATCTGCGTGTGAAGCCAGCGGGCGGCGACCATGTCGATGTGATCGCCCGCCTTAGGTGAGCCTTCTGTGTGCAACTCGATCACACAACCGTCCCTGGATTCGAGGACGGATATGTCGAGCGTCCCGCCGCCCCAGTCAAAGACGACCGCATACCGGCAGTGGCGCAACGCCGCCGCGTGAGCGATGAAGGCCGCGGTCGGCTCCGAAATGAACGAGAGGATTTCGACTCCCGCCGTCCCCGCGGCGCGCCGCAGGGTGGCCCGCTTCGCCGGCGACATGCCCACCGGGATTGCGACCACGGCCTGACGGATGTGCTCTCCCGTGTCTGCATGTGCCTTCTCAGAGAGGGCGGTGAACAGCTCTGCGGCGATGTCTTCGGGCCGCCACACGTGGGCCGGCGTGGGCCATGTTTCGTCAGCGTCTAGTAGGCTTTTAACCGACTCGACGACAAGGTGTCTCCCGCCGGCTCGGAGCTGGATGAGCCTGTTCTTAACTCCGCGTCCGACCTTAACCTCTTGCGTTAGGTTATCAACGGCAACAACGGAGGGTATGGGAATCGGCTCGTCGCCGTCGCCTATATGCCGGAAGGGGGTGAGCGCCGCCTGCGTGTCGTACTGCACGACCGCGCTGTTGGTCGTTCCGAAGTCAATGCCGAAATACTTTGCCATCAACCGTCGCTCCCTAACTTCACACCAGCGGCGGCGAGCCTCGCCTCCAGCTCGTCGAACCAGTGGCGTAAGAACTCGGCGAGCCTGGGGCTCGGCTCCTGGCCGTCGGTGCTCCGCTTGTTATCAAAAACTGGGCGGAGCGACTCAGCCAGCTTCCACTTCAAGCCGTTGAGCTTGACCTCGACCCTCCTTCCGGCATCTTCTTCGAGCGTGCGCCTCTCATCGGAGCGGGCCGCCCGCTCCCTTTCCAGCTCCGACCTGACTTCCTCCAACTGCGTGCTCAGCGATTCAGCAGCGGCCTGCGCTTTCTCTAATTCATCCAGCGCCGCGGAGAGCCGTGCCTCACGAGCTGCATTGTCCGACTTTAGCCCCTCATTCCTCTTCCTGGTCTGATACAACTCCGCCTCTAACTCTGACTTTTCCCGCTCAAGGTTGGCGACCGCGGCGGTAAGGCGCTCGGCGAGCGAGGCAATCTCTTGCGCGGCGGACAGTTCGTTGGCAAAGGAGTCAACCGCCGAGCGCCACCGGCTGGCCCCCTCGCGCGAGCGCTCCGCCAGCACCTTTGCAAGAGTCGTGGGGTCCCGCGCCTGTTCGGTAGTAGGCGTCTGCTGTGTCGCCGGCAGGGGGAGAGGATTCGACACGCCCGTCGCCCCCAACCGTTCCGGCTGCCCCGCGTCTGCCGACTGGCGGACAGTGGGCGCGGTAGGTGACTCATGCTCGGTAGCGACCGCTTCTTGCGAGGCGTACCCCCCGTCGGCATCCAAAATGGCGTAGATAGCTCGCTTCCATTCATCCGTTGGCAACTGGTTAGCCAACTCGGTAACACGGCTTCTGATTTCCGCCCGCGCTGGCTCTTCCGCGCCTAAACGTTTCTGAGCCGTCGCAGCCCACCGGGCGAAATCGTACAGTGTGCGCTTACTCTTTACCTTCTTAACGACCTGCGAGTCTGCCGCGGCCTCGACGAACGCGGCCAGCAACGAGCGCGCCACCCGTTCGTCATCCACCTTGAAGTCAACCCACCCATCCTCCGACAGGAGGAAGCGGCTCTGGAGCAGTTCCTTTTTCTCCTTAGAAAGGTTGGGCCAGAAACCCTCCCCGTCCTTTCCGGCTTTGCCGCCGGAGACGAACGAGTGAATGATTTGCGCCGCGGCCTGCTGATCGGCTCGCGCGATCTTCTCGGCAATAGCCGCCTGCCTGGTCAGCCACTTCGAGGAGTTATTCTTGGTCAGTTCTGAGAGGAAATGGTCTTTTCTCTCTTGATTGAGGGCTTGCCAGTGTGAAGCTGTTGCCGACTCCACCGCCACGACCGGTAGGTCTTGCACGAGTCCCATGGCGCCACGCACCGTGTCCGGCGCTGACGCCCTACCGAAGAGCACTTCCGAAAGCAACGCTTCCGCTTTTTTTATGGCGTCTGGGGGCCAATTTCTCAGGCTGCGGTTGGCCTCGGCGAGCGCGACGAGTTCAGGCAGAACCCCGGGCTCTTCTACGTTCGGGGCGCGCTCGCCCGCCGCGGTCTGTCGTTGTATTTCGCCATCGTTTTCGTTCATCGGGCAATACGCTCCTCCAACTCAACGTCCTTTTCGTGCGGCGAGAAATCGGACAAACTTAGAGAGTCAGGCCCCGCCTCCCCGTCCCACGCGGCCCCGCATAGCGCGCCCAGCGTTTTTTTAAACCAACTCCAATGGTCGCCAAGAGATGAGATCGTGTCGCGCGCCTTCGTCTCAAATTGCTCGTGCCCGAAATGATAAAAGATCATCGCCTCAAGGGCCGAAGCCGTTTCGGGTACCAGCCCTTCGCGCGCTTGTGCCATGACCTCTTGGACGTTAACGCGGGCGCTCGACAAATAGTCGTTAGCCTTTTCCATATTGCCCCGAGCAAGCTCGTCCAAGCCGAAACGGTAATCCTCGGCGGCTCGAGTTAACAGGTCGCCGCCCGGTGCCCGCGCGAGCAGGGAACGCATGGCACCGTGCCACCGCTCGTCACGGCAGCAGGCGCTCCAGCCGCGCACCATCCGTTTATAATCCTCGGGACTTTTCAGTCTGCGCAGAGTTCTCAAAACCTGCGCCAAGCTCTTACGCCAACGGTCGGTCGGCGTCTTCGAGGTATTCGGGGGAGCTTTACGGAAGGCCCGTGACTTTCGCGGTCTGCATGCACACAACCGCGCGGCCTCGCGCGGGTTGAAAGACGCGCCTGCGTCAATAAATTCGCGGACCCCCGCATACCACGTCAGCGTTCCCTTTAACGGGATGTCCACGATCTCTTCGACGGCTGCGACCCCTTCCTTGCCGTCGATCACCTTGCCGCAGACGTCGTAGACCGAGAGAGCTTGGCGCAGAGTCAGCGGCATGCCTGAGGGGATCGCGAAGGGCGCAACCGGCCCCGCTCGCATTTCGCGCACGCTCCTGACTGCGGTCTGCAAGTCGTCAGGCAGGAGTTCGCACCATCCGTCGAACTTGTCGTCGCCACCACCGAAAAGGCTTTCCATGATCCGCCGCTCGTGCAGGAACACGACATCTGACCGCACCACGCGTGTTCCACCGGCGCGTAACGCGATGTACCCCGCCGGGAGCCCGCGGTGGTCGAAGGCATCTCTTACATCGTCTGTCGAAACGACCAGCATCCCACTCCGTGGGACAGGGCCGAGATCGATTACCTTCGCGAATCCCTTTTGGTCGACAACCCCTAGCTCGACGTTGCAGCCACAATCCTCGGCGGACAGCGACAGGTGAAGTCGGCTGCGTCGCTTCAGGCTTTCGTCCCACAGCACCTGATCCGCGATAGATTCACCTCTGAAGTCGAACCTATAGACCGGCCCCGCGATGTGAAAACTGACGGCCCCCGCGTAAGTCACTTGTCCGTTAATGAAATCGAGCCGCGCCGGCACTTCCCAAGTCGATTTGGCCACGCGCTCGACAGAGCTTTGCTGCCACTCCGCTGCGAACATCCCCGCCGGCTCGAGGCTGATCCGCGCCCGCGCTGACTTTTCGTGTAGCCCGCTAGGCCATGTGACCTTCGCCTCCGGCAACAGTACGTAGTCGAGCGAGGTTTCGGCGAAGCCTCTGGGAGTACGCCCTTTCGGCTCGATGTATATCCTCCCTTGCGAAGGCACTTCGGCCGGCAACCTAAAGATGCCTCCGCCGCCGTACCACGACTCGGGGACGGCACGCCGACGCGCGCCGCTTTCCCAGATGAGCATGTAGGAGTCGGAGAAGCCAGAGTCCCAATTCTTGATTGTGATTTCCGGCAGTTCCCGAGCGAACACGTTCGCCGTGTGCGGGAGTGACGTAGGAGTTTCAGCGAAATGGAGTACAGGCGAATGGGTAGAGGCGACGCCGGATACCAATAGGTTCAGTTCTGGCAGCGAAAAACCGGAGGGCAGCTCGCAGTCGAAGACCCTGACAGGGACATCTTCAAATCCCGGCAGACACATCTCGCCGCACTCTTCAATAACGTACGTGTCCGGGATGCTGTGCGGACAGGGAAGTGCCAGGATATAGCGGCCCGGACGCAGGGTGCCGGCGGTCTGTTTGAGCGAGCCGTCAGTGTCGCGGAATGCTGCCCAAGTAGTCGAAGACGGCCGCCACGGCTCAAGCGCCCAGAATTCTGTCGCCCCGTGAGGTTGAATAATCTTACCGCGCAGGGTCCCGATGAAGTCTCCCTCTTTTAGGACGTAACGGGCCACTCTAATTCTGGTACCATCGCTCCACTGATACGACCCGCTCAAGCCTTTAGTCGAGAATTCAATCACCAGACGCAGGTTGTCGCGGTCGAGGGCGAGCCGGGGCCAGGGTAAAGAGTTGACCCGTGCAGCCGCCCGGGGCGCGTTACCCAACGCCTGCAAAACCGCGCGCACCTTTGTCCTAAGGCGGAAGGAGAGAGAGTCAACCTGCTGTAGGGTAAGGATGCCTTCCTCGACGTTCCTAACGATCCTGGCAATGTCGCGACAGTACTGCCGCCCCTTGGCGGAATTAAGAAACTTCTCCGCCGTAGAGAGTTGTCCCTCGAACTCTATGCAACAGGCTTTGTATTCTGTATCGGAGAAGCTATGACCGTAAGACTGTAGCAAGCGGACGACGAATTGCGCGAAGCGCCGGTCAAGCTTCGCGGGAACGCCGACCTGCTGCATGACCGGGCGCACATAGCGATATGGGCCGGGAATGTCTTCTACGTGAAACTGATCCTTCAGTAGGCGGAGGACAGGTTCACCCACTTCTCGTTCCCACAAGTTCCCGTCTTCGGCGTGATGACCGAGGAGCTTATGGAGCGCCAGCCAGCGGAAACCTTCCTCGCCCACGTCCTGCGGGGAGTAAAAAGCAAGATTTACGACCGCGACAGCGAGGGCGGCGCGGATGTGCTCGTCATCCCACTTGGCGCGATGCAGGAACCGCCCGATGGAGGCACAGACCTCGCTGACTTCAGCCTCGGGGACCTCTATCTCCCCGACGAATTCAATTTCACTGAAGTCATCTAACCATTCCCGCCCGCGCTCCTTTAACTCCGTGTAATTGAACAAGCTTCTTTCTCCGAGACGCGGATCGGCCTAAGAAAGATAAAGGCTCCTCTAAACCGCCACGCAACTGCAAAGGGCATCTTGTGCCGGGTGATGTGAGTTACAGGATGCCGGGGTGACGCCACGCGGTGAGAGACGTCATCCGTAAGCTGAACTGGCGAGAGCTTGACAAAGAATGAAGACGCCCAAGCTCCCGAGGGAGACGGACTGAGCCGCATGCCCCGTGGTTAATATTCCTCACAGCTAATTCTTTGTCAAGAAGCCAAGTGGCATTGGAACAATCGAAGGTGACCGCTTAGATGATTGAATCAAACCACTCGACGACCTTCCCGCAGTCAATGCACTTCAAGACCGCCATTCTCGTCGTTCTCATCAGTGAATAGGTCTTCGCCAACCTTGACCCGTCCTTCTCATACCACGGGAGCTTATACTCTCTCAATCAGTATCCATCCACCCTCAGTCGGATCAGTATTGAAAGCCTTGAGTTTAATCAACAAGGCTTACCATTCTCGACTTTTCAGACACCCTCTAGTTAGCAGCACCCGGTATTCATGTATGCCTAATCTTTCGTCATGGCTAACGCACTCAATAATCTCTGGTATTTTTCGAGACATCTGAGTCCCTTTTTCAGGAAGAACGAATGATGCTTCGCTTTCGCTTACCCGCGAGGTTTGTTGTTGGCTGCAATGCTTTGTGACGCCCTTTAAGCATGAAGGATAAAGTCTGGTGAGAGATTCCGAGCAGGCGCGCCGCACCCACGACACTCCCTTGAGCGGCTTCGAGCGCACGCCGGATCAACTCGCCCTCGAAACGTTTGACCTCTTCTTGCAGCGAGCAGCCCATCCACGGGTTGGCGAAGTTGGACGTTTGTGTCTGGCGCAGGGCGACGATCTCGACCGCCTCGGCTGTGATAAGGGAGTCGGCGGCGGCTATGAGAATTGTTCTCTCGATCAGGGAGCGCAGTTCTCTAGCGTTACCTTTGAGCGGCAGCCGCTTCATCGCTTCGATAGCCTCCGGCATAAACGTGACGTGCTTTTGGGTCGCGTCGAGGGCTTGTTTGATAAAGTGAGAGGCCAGAACGGGGATGTCTTCAGTGCGCTCTCTCAACGGCGGCAGGTGCAGGTGGAAGGCGCTGAGCCGATAGTAGAGGTCTTCGCGGAAACGTCCCTTATCCACAGCTGCCTTGAGGTCTCGGTTCGTCGCAGCGACTATCCGCACGTCCACATGCTCCGGTACAGGCGCGCCGACAGTGTGAATCTCCCCGTATTCGATTAGGCGCAGGAGTTTCGATTGATTGCCCGAAGAGAGTTCGGCGACCTCGTCCAAGAAGAGAGTGCCTCCGGCGGCCTCGCGCACCGCGCCCGGATGATCAGAAACGGCGTCTGTAAAACTGCCCTTTCGATGGCCGAAAAGCTGCGACTCGATCAGAGTGCTGGTGAGCGTCCCGCAGTTGATCGCCACTAACTTCCCGGAGCGGCCCGACCACTCGTGAATTAAGCGTGCGAGAACCTCTTTGCCCGTCCCGGTCTCGCCGGTGATAAGGACTGCGCCCACAGATTCAGCGATGCGGCGCGCATCACGCAGGATCGCACCCGTTTGTGGAGAGGAGTAGAGGAAATTAGCCGTGTTGAATTCGGCCTTGCGAAGGCGTGTGGTCGAGAGTACCTGACGTGAGCAGGCGAGCAGGCGCGATAGGGTTTCGAGATGTTGAGAATTAGCCAGCAGATTTGCCGCGCGCTCATAGATGGCTGTGATCTCAGTGCCGGATAGCTGTTCACCCAACTCTTCGATGATAGTGATCGCGGCCAGACCGGCCTTCTCGTTATCCCCGACCAGGGACGCCGTCTCGATGGCCTTCTGCAACGTGGCGCGTGCTTGCCCCACCTGTCCGAGTCGCGCCAGTGCCGTCCCGTGCGTGGTCAGGGCTTCGGCCAGGAAAGCCTGCTCGCCGCCCTTCTCTTGAATGCGGACTGCCGATCTAATGATTCGTTCGGCTTCGGAGTTTTTCCCTTGAGCGAGCAGTGCCCGCGCTCGCGTGTCATCCACCTGTGCTACGCTGCCATTATCTTTGAGGCTGGCAAAGATTCGACAGGCACGGTCCAGATGCTCGTGCGCTTCAGGGAATCTCCCCAACGTGAAAAGCATATAGCCGAGATTGTTTTCGGTTAAAGCGCAATAGCGCGTATGCCCGGCTTGCTCGAAGTGAAAACTGGCAGCGCTGTACTCCACCAACGCCCGGTCAGCATAGTCCTCCCGCTTTTCGACTACTGAGAGATTTCTCAGTACGACAGCCAGCTCGACGTGCAGCCTGCCTTTAAGAGAGTGGCTGCTGCTCACCTCGACCAGAGGCGCGGCTTCGGTCAAACAACTGAAGGCGTCGCGCAGCCGCTTCGACATTCTTTCGACTATGGCGCGGCGAATAAGAGCGACGGCCCGGAGATCGTTATCCTCACCGGAAAGCTTTGTGAGCGCCTCGCACAGTGTCACCCGCGCCTCGTCGTAAGCGCCTTCTCTCCAGTAGCACCACGCGACCTCGATCTCGACTTCTGCCACCCCGGACAAATTATTCAGAGCTTCAAAGCGGACCCGGCTCTCGGTGAGGAGGTCTTTGGCCGTCTCTTGCGCCCCCGCGATCTGCCGGGCGCTGCCGATCCAGCCCGTCAAGGTGCCGGCCCGAAGTAGCACGAGAGCTTTCGTCTGCTCATCCAGCCCTTCTAACGCGGGAAACTCGCCAGCTCGCCGCCAGAGGCCGTCCATCGCGCTCCTGGCCGCTTCGTAATTTCCGGCCTCTTCTAGTTCCTTCGCCAACCGACAGCGCAGCCGGGCGCGTTCATTCTGATCTATCTTCGGGTTATCAATCTGGCGAAGAAGATTGATCTCTAAATCCATGTGAGGACTCACTTTCTTTAGTACTCCGCAAGGTATCTTGCGGGATTAGTGTTATGATGCCGGCTTCGTGATCCCATGGCGTGCAATCGCGCACCCAGCTCTATAGCTCAGAAACCCAACAACTCTAAACACACCGGAGAAAACAATGAAATCCTTACGAAAAATCCTTGCCGTAACCGCTCTGACGCTCGTCCTCGCCTGCTCGTCATTTGCCGGGGAGATGGGGGCCGGAGTAGTTCAGCCTACGCCTCCACAGCGGCAAAGTGCTTCTATCACGGGCGAAATGGGCGCCGGCAATACAGCCACAGCGGAAACGACCGTGTCCGGCGAAATGGGCGCCGGCGTGGCTTCGACGCTCAATCCCGTCACCGAGATCATGCTCTCACTGTTGCAAAGCGTGCTCGCGCTCTTTTAAGGGACTGACTGCTTTCGCTAATTCGTTTGTGCTGCCCTGATCATTGGGTGGGTGGGCGGCACAGTCTTCGTGTGTGCGGCGAGCGGGCCGGAGACTGCAAATGTGCAGGCTTCGAGGCGCTCACAAGTTGAGCAGATTACTCGCAATGCCGCTCGAAAATCAATCTTTTTTACAGGAAAAGACTGGTGTCATACGAAGCCTTTTGAGCTTATTTACGTCTTGAGATTTCATATAGCATCTTGCTGATATAGATGTTTCTATCAGGTTTGGTAAATAGAACATGGCGAGACTCAAAGTCGGCTAACGTCATACCACCGCCCCACCAACTTACCTGCTGATAAGGCGTGTTCGAAAGTATAAAGGAGTCCAAGACAACATTTGTGTCCCCAAGCCGTGCCTCAAGGTCTTTGATTGTGCGGTAAAAGCGGATCTTGGGATCATCCGGGCCTTGTAGGTTACGTATGCCCTTTGGATCAACGAAAGTGATGTGCTGACGCTTACCGTCAACAAGCCAGAGAATGAAATCGGGATAGAAGTTGCCCGCTTCGAAAAATCCGATACCGCGGCCGCGGCTCATATTACGTAGTAAGTACAATTCTTTGTCACGGAATGACTCTTGATTATCTTGGTAGAAGGAGCGTAGATCGACGATGAAATCCCTCTCGCCCTCGTTCAGATGAACGGGGCGCACCTCGATTAGATTACTGTTCAAATAAATCAACGGCTCGTATAAATGTTGACCGAAGAAGATAGCTTGAAGGTTTGAGATGTCAATATCCCGCAACTCCTTGCGCTCAATCGCGTCTTTGAGTTGCCGGAGCGTCTCAATTATGTCCTCACGCGATTCGTCAATGAGGAAGCGATATTCATCAAAGAAATTCGGATCATCTGCGTTTAAATCGCGGTACTCAAGGTGCGGCATTTCATACTCGTTCTTACGATGCTTATAATATTTGTCGCAATACTTCTTGAGCAGAGTCGTTGCGATTTCCTGCCACAAACGCACCTTGCCAAAATTTGTAAAGGCTAACTCCTCTTTGGGAATCAGCAGGTGATACCAATCTGGTGACGACAAAAGCTCGCGGATGCTCTCGCGCGGCAGATTCAGGTTGTACCAGGAGCGCTCGTTCTTGAAGCGTTCCAGTTCAAAGAACATTGCTTCTATATCTAGGAAAGCCAAATGATGGCTGTCGAGTTTGCAAGCATCCTTGACTGCCACATCCGTTGTTGTGCGCAGACCCTTACTGTGCTCAGTCTGTATCTTCGGATACCAGTCCACCATGATCGGATGTCGAGACAGTTGCTCGCTGAGGGGCGCGAGCGTTGGTTTCGGGCCTTTGCGCTTGAAATCAATGCCGTCCTTCAGGCGAATCATCCGCAGCTTCTTCGTGCCGAGATTGTTGATGACGGGCAAATTGAATTCGATACGCTCCTCGTTAGCGGGCAAACCTTCATCGGTGAGGTATTCTTTGAACTGCCTCATGTAGTCGGCGCGGATGCCGAAGATGTTGAGAGTTTCTAGCGTCTCGATATATTTAGGCGGGCGAATTCCTTCAATGCGGCGGCTGCGCTTGAGAGAGAATTCGTAGCCCTTGAGGCGCACTCCGCGTCCGAAGAGTTGGATGATCTCGGAGCCTTCGGAGCGCCCGATGTTCATCAGGCCCATTGTCGAGACGCGCCAGCTATTCCAGCCTTCAGTGAATTTCTTCGAGCCGATCAGAATGTTGATAGTTGTGTCGTCATCGTTAATGCCGCGAAAGAGAGAGCCGGAGAACTCGCGCTCAGTGACGACCAGTTCGTTGTACTCTTCACATAGCTTGCATAGTGTGGCAGCGTCGCCGACGTTGATGACGCCGAACGGCGGGTTGTCACCGAGGCGCAGGGCGATTTCCCCATCAGTGCCTCTCAAATTCTCGACGTGGAGCGCGGCCTGAGCGCGAGCGTTAAGAACAGCCTGCAATATGTCGCTGTAAATCTCTTCTGACGAGCGAGTTTGTCCCGCCAGGTAATTGAATGCGCCCGCGAATATCTCGTGGTTGCGTGAGTCGAGCAGCCCGGCGTGGCCTGTACGAAGGCGTTCGATGCGGCGGACTGTCTCTGCGCGATTTCGCACGAAGCCTGCGATAAAGAGAAGGATGCTGAGAACGTCCGAGACCTTGCGACCGTTCTGCGTCCGCACGGCGTTGACGCTCCCGCCGACAAAAACCCAGAGGGGATGCTCTATCAAGTAAGGCCGGAAGGTGTCACGCTGATCCAAGAAAAGTCGCAGTTGTTGATAGAAGACGAGTAAGCAGGCGGTCAGGTAAAGTTCTCGAATTTCTTCCTGTGAGTTGTCTTCTAGATTGAGAATCTGGTAGTCCTTGCCGTAGCCGTCTCGGTAGAAATATTTATAGGAATAGTCGAAGAGGATGCATTTGGCGTATTCCTGCGTTAGCTTCGCATTCCTTGCGGCTTTGATGGCCTGACCGAACGTGGCCGAATATTCAAAAGAGAATCCGTTCTCGCACAGGCGGTTGCGCTTGTCCATCCACTCGACACCGCCCGCCCCGCGATGGCCTTCGTCAACAAGGACGAGGTTGTTGCCCTCGAAGGCGTCAACGGCGACCGTCTTGTCGCCCATCTCGTCCTTGAGCTTATGGATGTCTATGATCTCAATAGAGTGGCCGGTGAAGAGGCCGCGCCCTTCTTTGACGAACAATTCAGCGGGAATGCCTGATTCTGCAAACTCTCCGAGGTGCTGGCGCGAAAGCCCCTCATTGGGCGTGAGCAAGATAATGCGGTTCAGCTGGCGCTCTCGACCATGCCTGGCCTGGTAGTGCTGGTACTGCCGGATGTTAATGTGCATGAGGAGTGTCTTGCCTGAGCCGGTCGCATTCCAGAAGGCGAGCTTGTTGAGTTGCCCCTCTTCGTATGGTTCGACCTGATCTGACTGCGGCTTGTCGGCGTTGAATTCCGCGACGTGCGCGTTGAGATTGGCGAGGAGCCGCGCAGGGTTACGGAAATAGCGGTCGAGGTAAACCTCTGTGAAGAGCAGCGAGAGATACTGGAAGTATTGGGGGTAGAGTGGGTGACCGGTCAGGTTGCGTTTCTCTGTGATTGCTTGCCAGTGACGAACAATATTCTGGTCATATTCAAGTAACTGCTGTGCCGAGAGTTGCTGGCGCTCGAAGAGTCGCGTAGCGAGCCGATGGTGAAAAAGCGAGATGTTGTCCTCATCGAAACCTTCGAGGCTCGAATCTTTGAGCATCTCGGCCAGTTGGGCAGAGTTATCAACCTCAAAGAGCGATAGCACCCACTGGTTGAGGACAAGGCGCTGGTCGAATTTGAGCGGCACCAATGCGTTTACGCGCCCGGCGCGCGGGTAGCGGGCGGTCATCGTAGCTTGCGACATGGCGGCCTCTCCTTAAACGTCCTGCACGTCGAACATCAGGCGTTGAAACTCTTCTTCGATGAGGCGCACTTTCCACGTCTCGTCGGCGCGCTTGAGGTTTTCCAGATTGTTGTCGCCGTTCGTGTAGATGAGGTCGAACTGTCTGTCGCGCGTGTTGTATCCCTGCTCCTGGAAGAAATGATCCAGGTCATCGTTAGATTTCTCGCGTGTGTTGCGCCAGATAACGAGCACCTTTTCGCCTTCGGGGTTCGTGCCTTCAACGACGCGGAAACCGCGAATCGTGTCTACATGCTTGATACGAAGGCCGAGCAGATAGTTGAAGCTTTCGACGAGATCAACGGTGACGGGACGCGTCTCGCTCACGCTTGCGCCGGTGGCGACGTTGAGTTGATAGTTGAACGGGTCCGCGAAGTTTTCGATGTTGAGGAGGCTGGCTGAGCCGCGCGCCTCAACATTGAGCATGTAGCGGAGCATGTAATCTTCTCGGAACTCGTCATGCGCTTCGAGCATGGAAGCCTGTTCTTCGCTGCGCTTCAATTCGATATTGTTAAGCGCGTCTTCGTAGGATTCAAGACGGAGATATTTGAAGAGATGGCTTGAGCCTTCGCGCGACACGGGCTTGCCGTCCTTCCAATCTTTCGAGTAAATAACTTTTTGAATGCGGGGCTTGGTTACTTCATCGAAATATTTCCCCATCTCGACGAGCAAGTACTTACGACTACCGCCATCTTCTCTGTTTAAGTTTATGACCGCGTGAGCGGTTGTGCCGGAGCCAGCGAAAAAATCCAAGACGGAATCGCTAGATTCGCTATCCAGACCAGCAATCCAGATGCAATCCTGAACTGCGAATGGTGATTTGGCGAAAGAAAAGGTCGTCGCTTCCCCAAACAGCTTTGTCAGGGCTGCGCTACCGTATTCGCGTGCTGCATAGGTGTTCTTATCCCACCAAGATCGTGGAAGCACACCTTCTGAAGGTATGTGCCTGCGATATATTTGAACATTTCCTTCCTTAGACACTCTGACATCTAAATCTTCAAGGTTTTCTATCGCTGAGGTATGATTAAGACTCCAAACTCGTTCCTTCCCTTTTTCATCAATAGGCAAAACGATAATTTCATCCTCTCTGGGTTGCTCAAGCGTATCCCATTGTCTTTTCACTTTGTCCCAAGACATCTCTGGTATGCGGAGGGACTTTTCAATCGCCCTGACATAAATTGGATAGAATTGTTTAGGACGTTCCGCTCTGTGTGTTACAGCTCCTCCGTCTTTCCTGAAATTTCGCCAATCAACATGAACTCCATCCTCTTCAGTGAATCTATCCAGTTGCTTCTCTGATCTCGGTAGTCTCGCTAGTGTGGCGGCATCTGTCTTTCTGTAAAAGAAGGCGTACTCATGGCAGACCGAAAATCCCTTAACGGTCGATCGCCCGGAAGGGTTGTTGCGAATAACTGCTATCCCAAGTTGATTAGCTCTATCAAAAATATTATCGAGAAGACTAGCCAGTTCATGAACTTGGTAGTCATCAATAGTCACGCAGATAATGCCCTTATCTGAAAGAAACCGCTTTGCCTTAACGAGTCGGGTCTCTATCAATGACAACCAAGAAGAACTTCGGTATCCGTTCTTATATATAATAGGTGTAGCGTCCGTGTTGTAGGGCGGGTCAATATATATACACTTCACCTGCTCGCGATGACGCTCCTGAAGCAGATTAAGCGCCTGAAAATTTTCGCTATGAATCAGCAGCCCGTCCGTCTGCTCGTCCAGATTCTCGAAGCTCGCCAGCAGCCTATCCTTGAACTCTTGATCGAAGAACTTTGTGTCGAGCACCAAAAACGGATTGGCCTTTAAGAAATCAATTGTGATTGGCACCAAATTTGCGATGGATGGATGGATGGATGGATGGATATTCTATCTTGTTGTCCTATGATTTTGTCAATCCCAAACAGCCGCAGCCATTCCTCGCGTTGCGCGTCGTTGGCGACAATCTCAACATACAAATCTTCCGGTACGCGGTCGAGCGTCACGCAGAAGTTCGTCTCGACGACGAACTTCTTCTTGAGCCAGAGCTTCTTCTCGAAATTCTCCAACTGCTCAAGGAAAGCGATAATCTTATGAGCGATACGGCGTATTGCTTTGACCTTGCAGAGATATTGCTCGACGCGCGGGGCCGTCTCCGATTCGATGTCGTCTAGATGCATGACCTCGTTCTTGATGTAAAAATCAAGCTCACGGCGTAGGAACCCCCCGAGGTCTTTGTGTATGAAATAGTCGAACGTGTTTCGGCTGCTGTAATCGGTCAGATGCTTTTCCAGCAATGTGCGGTTTGGGTTCTTCTCCGTCGGGGCCTTCACTCGGAGCATTTCTGTCCAAGCGCCGAAGCGTTCGGTACTCAGAATCCGCCGCACCGCCTCTGCGTTCAAATCTGCTTGCTTGCGCTTCTCCGCATCGGTGCGATACTCGAAGCGAATAAGCAGTTCGCCGTTCTCCTCAACGAGCGGCTCCGCCTCGCTCAAGATGAAACGCCGCTCCTGCCCTTCGGTGGCTTTGTTATTGTTTTGTTCTGTATCGGCAGCGATGAGTTTAAAGTGGACGCGCCTTTCGTCGGAAAGCTTGAAGATGTAGTCGCGGAAATTCTCGCTCGTCTTGATGTAATACTGATCTGCGTTCGCCCAGTAGAGCTTGACCTCCTCGCCCTCGTAGGGAATCGCGTACACGCCCTCCTTGTAGCGGCGCAACGAGAGGAAATCCCCCTCGCTGTAGTAACGCCGGAAGAAGTTGAAGAGGTGTGAGAAGACCTCAGACTCCATTGCCGCCACGTCAACGGATGCCTCTAACTTCATCCGTGCCTCAATGACGGGCGGGGCATTCTCCGGGCCGGCGACGCCAAAACGCTTCGCCTGTTCTAGAGCCTCTTGATATTCCTGCTCAAGCTGCGCACGGTCGCCTGTACCGAGCGTCTCTAGCTCGTCCTTCACCTGCGGTAACAGGTCGTTATTGAGAAAGCGCATAATCTCTTCACGCTTCGCGTTCATGATTCGGTAAATGCCGAAATCAAGATCAGCCCGATCAAGCATGAACAACTCAGACAACAGCTTCTTAAACTTGGCGAGGTTCGTTTCAGCCATGCGAAATTCCCCAAACCCTTTCAGATAACAGTCCAGTAAATCATAAACAGCTTTTCCGCTCGACGCACGCTGGCTTAGGCGATTTTACAGCTTCTCGCTCAACTCATCGCGTTGCTCTTGAATCTTATCCTCGACATCGAAGATGCACTAGCGTCTTCTGCGGTTCTATCTCACGCAGTCGCAGTTGCATCGCGTGCTGTTCCTCGATTGTTGTCGCCAGCGGCGGCTGGTGGTTCGGAAATTTAACCCGTGCCTTCGTATCCGCCAATTCCTTCTCCGCCGTGACCACTATATTATCAGCTCCGCGTTCGAGCTTTCACGCTCCTGTTGGAAATGCTTTTTCTTGGGTTCGAGCGAGTGTGTGATGGCAGCTAGGGCGTGCCGCCCGGATTCCCGTGTGAGTCGAGGTTCAATCCCGCCGAGAGTGCATAATCCGCTTGCAACCTACCTGCTCGGTGAAAGAGTTTCTCACAAATCTCCTGCTCAAGCTAGCGACTATTCAGGTCGAAAGCGGAGAAGAGCAGATGTCCCTCTGCTCGAAGGATTCTACGACCAGCCTTTGCAGCATGAGCCAGCTGCTTTGCCCTTTACTGCTTCGACTAAAGCAATATGTTCGCGTGCTCAACGCCTTTCGGCATCATTGGAATCTTCACCTCAAGTAGCCAAAGCCGTCACACTCCACGCTCTGTGCTCAACGCCTTTCGGCATCATTGGAATCTTCACCCCGACAACCTCACGATGCTCGTCCAGTCGTGGGAGTGCTCAACGCCTTTCGGCATCATTGGAATCTTCACCGCGAGATCGGCCTCGATCTCGTTGACCAGCCCGCGGTGCTCAACGCCTTTCGGCATCATTGGAATCTTCACGTCGGAGATGTTGAGGCTGCTCGGCGTCGAAGACCTGTGCTCAACGCCTTTCGGCATCATTGGAATCTTCACGGAAACGAGCAGAGCGCGACCGACTCGCCAACTTGTGCTCAACGCCTTTCGGCATCATTGGAATCTTCACATGAACTTCGAGCCACTCTGCGCGATGGTTAAGGGTGCTCAACGCCTTTCGGCATCATTGGAATCTTCACCGCCAGTGGGAGGTGCACGTCGCCGGCATCAAGTCGTGCTCAACGCCTTTCGGCATCATTGGAATCTTCACCGGGGACAAGCTGGCCGCGCTCACGCGCTCAGTCACGTGCTCAACGCCTTTCGGCATCATTGGAATCTTCACAAGTCATTACAAGGCGCTTGAGCCGGACGACGCCTTGTGCTCAACGCCTTTCGGCATCATTGGAATCTTCACCCTTCGTGACGGAAGTGTCATGTACGGTCGAATATTGTGCTCAACGCCTTTCGGCATCATTGGAATCTTCACATGATGTAGCTTTGTTTCAATACAACTGCATCCCGTGCTCAACGCCTTTCGGCATCATTGGAATCTTCACACTTTCGGGGGAACACTCGTGAGCCCCTGGTTAATGTGCTCAACGCCTTTCGGCATCATTGGAATCTTCACCACCTCGCAGTCAGGCTTGTGTTGTAGTAAATCGGAGTGCTCAACGCCTTTCGGCATCATTGGAATCTTCACCTTCCGGCGATGTAAATTCGATAATGTCACCTGTCTTGTGCTCAACGCCTTTCGGCATCATTGGAATCTTCACACGGCTTCAGCAATCACCGGATACCCCAGCCGCTCGTGCTCAACGCCTTTCGGCATCATTGGAATTTTCACTCGTCTATTTTGTATTCCACTTCTTCTTTTATCTGTGCTCAACGCCTTTCGGCATCATTGGAATTTTCACGTGATGCCTTTGGCCGCGTCCGTCGGCCCCGTGCGGTGCTCAACGCCTTTCGGCATCATTGGAATTTTCACATGAATGGAAGTACCCGCTGAACGGGCAGCTCTTGTGCTCAACGCCTTTCGGCATCATTGGAATTTTCACCCCAATATTCCCTACTTCCGTCGGGCCGGTGCTTGTGCTCAACGCCTTTCGGCATCATTGGAATTTTCACGGTCGTTGACGTATGTGTCGTCGAGCCCGTCGGCGCGGTGCTCAACGCCTTTCGGCATCATTGGAATTTTCACGACGCCTCCTCGGCCGGCTTCGCCATCCCGGTGATGTGCTCAACGCCTTTCGGCATCATTGGAATTTTCACCTATGAGCAGCTATTCGAGGCCCGCGGCTACGCCCTGTGCTCAACGCCTTTCGGCATCATTGGAATTTTCACTTGGAGTCGATCTGCCGCTTGTATTCCTCTGAACTGTGCTCAACGCCTTTCGGCATCATTGGAATTTTCACTTTGGGGGTAAGCAACTCTCCGAAGTCTCCATTTTCAAGTGCTCAACGCCTTTCGGCATCATTGGAATTTTCACGCCGCCGCCTGCTCTTTGCTCGTCAAACTTCAACGCGTGCTCAACGCCTTTCGGCATCATTGGAATTTTCACTATCAATAATGGACCTTCCTTGAAATGTTATGCCGGTGCTCAACGCCTTTCGGCATCATTGGAATTTTCACACCCGCGGCCTGTCCAAAGTGCAAGGGCGAGAACGTGTGCTCAACGCCTTTCGGCATCATTGGAATTTTCACCGACTGACCGGCGTTTGGCCTGACTAACAATTTACGTGCTCAACGCCTTTCGGCATCATTGGAATTTTCACCTCGTGGAGTTCGGCATCCAGAACATCGACACCCTGTGCTCAACGCCTTTCGGCATCATTGGAATTTTCACGCGTATAGACTCAAATGGTTACGTTGTAATCCGCGTGCTCAACGCCTTTCGGCATCATTGGAATTTTCACCAGTGTTACCAGCACTCCCGGCCTCGCTTTATTGACGTGCTCAACGCCTTTCGGCATCATTGGAATTTTCACCACGGACGAGTTGGGCGGGCCGTTCCGCTTCTTCACGTGCTCAACGCCTTTCGGCATCATTGGAATTTTCACCTTCGGCCTCTATCAAGATTGCTTCCCGCTTGGCTAGTGCTCAACGCCTTTCGGCATCATTGGAATTTTCACCCTTCCGCACACATCGCTTACGCCCTCGCTTCCTTGTGCTCAACGCCTTTCGGCATCATTGGAATTTTCACGAATCGACCGAGCGCAGAACCGCCTTGATCGTCACGTGCTCAACGCCTTTCGGCATCATTGGAATTTTCACGCGGGGGCGGCGTTGCTGGCGTGCTCGCGCCCTCTTGTGCTCAACGCCTTTCGGCATCATTGGAATTTTCACGTTCATCCTGGGCGGGTGAGTAAGTAGAAAATTTGTGCTCAACGCCTTTCGGCATCATTGGAATTTTCACCGCCGGCATGGAAGTGATGCTCAAGGCCGATCATCAGTGCTCAACGCCTTTCGGCATCATTGGAATTTTCACACGTCACCACGGGAGTAATCACTTACACGAGCAAGTGCTCAACGCCTTTCGGCATCATTGGAATTTTCACTCAAGTTACCTAGCGGAAGTAAGTACGGTTACGCAGTGCTCAACGCCTTTCGGCATCATTGGAATTTTCACCGCGCTTCGCCACTTAACCGACGAATCATAAACCAGTGCTCAACGCCTTTCGGCATCATTGGAATTTTCACATATGCAAGCACATGGTGAGCATATGCCCTCTATTTGTGCTCAACGCCTTTCGGCATCATTGGAATTTTCACGTCGTAATGCTCGGCTCGCCCCACTCGGCCCTTAGCGTGCTCAACGCCTTTCGGCATCATTGGAATTTTCACGGGATCGCCGGGTTTGCGGTTATGCACTATCACGTGCAGTGCTCAACGCCTTTCGGCATCATTGGAATTTTCACGGGGAGTCGCTACACGGTCATTAAAGCCTCCCACGCGTGCTCAACGCCTTTCGGCATCATTGGAATTTTCACTCAACGCCTTTCGGCATCATTGGAATTTTCACCTGCTGTGCTCAACGCCTTTCGGCATCATTGGAATTTTCACCCGCCGGCGCGCGCGGATTTCTGTGATCTGAATTTGTGCTCAACGCCTTTCGGCATCATTGGAATTTTCACTGTGTTGCTCCCAAAGCATGTAAATAGTGATATTTGCGAACTGCCTTTCGGGGATCGGGTGTTTCCGTGAAATCTTCATGAATATGTAGACTAAAAATGACGATCAACTGAGCCACAACCTATTTCAAATTAAGTGAATAACTCACCCGCAAGCATCTCAGAAGCGCAAGTATAATGTTAAAGGTTTGCGGCACTTCTGTTTTTCCCATCCACCTTACTCTCAAAAGTACGACAAGCGTAGATGCTTGCGAGAGTTGGCAGGCGCTAGAAAAGCCCTGCCGTAGCAGGGTATTTAAGTGCGCTCCTTTAGGCTATTTCAAAGCTCTTTGCCTCATCGAGCCATGATTCTGGCCGGTTATGAGCAGCGACTCGCCGTTCGCATGGTTCGCATAGGCTGAGAATGAGCAGGCGATCCTCGTCCGTCAATATCTTTTCCAGTTCCCATCGTAGCCGCTCCATTTGCCTTGATGTTAGTCGACACCTGAAGATCGAATATTGCAGCCGACGCCCGTAGCCGTGCAACATCTTAAACGCACGTCTCCAACGCTTTGGCTCGGTAATGTCATAACAGACCACGTACCATTGTTTTGTTTCCACTTCCTCTTCCCCCAACTCAACGCAGTCTCATACGCGCGAACAATCCGCCTTCATTCATCCACTCTTTCTCCAGCAACCTGACTTCAAGCTCCATCAGCCGTGAGTAAGAGAGGGAGTGACCGATGACCGGGTGTTTCCATTTATCTGCCTTGCGTCGCTCATAAATACCTATGAACTTCTTGCGGCCGGTGTCCGATAACCAGACCTGTTGCCCGGCGATCTGGAAATCCTCATCTTCATCCCACTGCCGGCGATTGATGGAAGCGATCACGGGCAGATCAATCAACGGCACACGAAACAACTCCATCAAATCGAGAGCCAGAGGATGAGCCTGCGAACGCGGTTGATGATAGAACCCCAGGCAGGGATCAAGCCCCACCGTCATAATCGCGTTTGTCACATCCTTCAATAAAAGCGCGTAACCGAACGACAGCAGTGCGTTGCAGCGATCTCGCGGCGGCCTGCGGTTACGCCCCTCAGGGCGCATTACTGCTGAAGCCTCCGACACGACCAGATGCGGCAGAGCACTGAAGTAATGCGCCCCCGCGCTGCCTTCATACCCACGCAAAGAATCTATATTCGTTGCACGGGACATTGGTGATAGAAGCTTACGCATTCCGCTGACAGCCTCACGCACTTCCCCAACATCGCGTCCAGCCTCACGGCTCGCGCGGAGAAGAAAGCTCAATTGCCCGCGCACCCTGGCCTCCGCCAACCTACGCGCCAGGCGTAAACAAAATTCTCCATCCGTCAGCGCTTGGTATTGCCTGATACGCCTCTGCACAGACCCCATGCCGGCAGACCATGCTCCCATGTAACGCCCGCCAGTCGTTACCCAATGCACCCCGATCTCTTGTTCGGCGCACAGCCTTAATCCCTGCGTCGTGATCTGCGAGAAGCCGTGCAACACTACTTGACCAATCTCATGCACAGGATGAAGCTGCGTCTCTTCATCGCGCGCGGTAATCTCCAGCCGATCCCCTTTGCGCCCGACGCGCGCTCCCTGCGTCAGCACGTGCAGTGTCCTGCGATCATCGTCAGCCGGAAACAGCCTGATCGTCTCCCGCACAGGCTGCAAAGGCGTCGTCTCCGAAATGGTTGCGGCCAAGCGCGCCTCTTCCGGCAGGCAAACCGGCGCGAGCGAGCAACGCACACACAACCGCTCATTCTCCGTGACCGGCGGACGCTCGACAGTGCACTGCAACTCACGCGCACGCGCCACTGCACGCGCCAAGTCAGCCCGCGCCTGCTCATCAATTGGCACACGCACCATCACGTTGTCCGCGTGATACCTGACACGCCCTTCCGTCACCTCACGCCCCGTCTGCTCCTCCACCAGCGCCGCATACGCAATCACCTGCAACCTGTCGCTCGGCCACGTCTCCGCCACCCCATCACGCGAACGCGCAGACCTCCCCCGCTTATGCTCATACGGCACAATCATCCCATCCCGCCGCCGCACACAATCAATCTTCCCCGTCAACCCCCACCGCTCGCTTTCGAGATTTAAAGTCAGCCACTCCTCTTCATCCTCCTCCCGCGCCAACTCCACGTGCAAACGTCTTCCAGCGTACACTCTCTCATCTGCGACACGCATATTCTCTACCTCTTCCAGATAGAAGAGACGTTCGCAGTAAGCAAGAGCGTGAAGTGAATGAACACGAAGTGGAGTCACAACTAATTTCTCCTAATCTGGCAGTTATTCATTCAGTTCGGAGCAATAATCTCCGTCCATTGATCTTCGCTCGAAGGGACAGTTGCTGGCGTTGGGTTGGCCTTCAGTTCATAGCGTCGCCAACGGGTTTGCGCAGCGCCGACATGGTCAACCCACACCGGCAACTCTATCGTTCCTGCGTTGCTTGGAAGCAAGCGATGCCACTCTCCATCAATGTTGTCACATAGACTCATATCGTTGACAGCATCATCACTCAATCCCAAACACAGTACGCCGTAACGGTCAACGCTCCAAGGAAATCTAATAGCCTCTACGATGCGCCTTTCGAGGTTGCGTCTATCGCCATTCAAAGGGTTGTTCACGTCTGACTTTTCATATGAGGAATCCACCCAGCAGAGAAATTCGATCCCGCATAATGTTTCGATGAAGTCGGGCGCATTGCCTAGCTTCGATTGCTTGCTAGGTACGCCGTATTTGTAACGGCTCAACTTGCGTAGCGTTGTGGCAATGTGAGGTACACATTTATTACTGCAATCTTCACCGTTGCGCCGATGCTTGTAGGATTCATCATTACGCCGGCACTTGTAAGCAAAAGCGAGCCGTACACCTTCATGCCGTCGCCTGAAACGCTCTCCGACTAATGAAAGCAGCATCCCGTAAACGGTCGCGGGCGGCGGCAATGGATACGTTTCCGCAAATGATCGCGCATAGGATTTGCGGAAACTCGCATAGGGAACTTCGACATGTAATGTAATCACAGCCTCATCCCCCGTTATTAGAAACGCCTGCAAACTCTGCGCCTCGCCCCGCGATGCGTCGTCGCGCTTCTTCAGCCGCCGCTTTAACTCCGGGGAATATCGTGACGCCCAATCTCTTCAACTCATCTCCCTCTGGTGTTTCCGCCAACTCGCCGCCAACGATCAACTCATCCGCCGGAATGTCACCGTTCTTGATACGCTGGGTAAGTTTCTCAACCGTGTAGCTGCGAGTCGTTTCATCATGCTCGAAGCAATTTTGAATTTTCGATGAATGAGCGTTGGTGACGCGCAAGACGATTGACGCGGGCGAGAAGTCGTAAGCAAAGCGCGCGTGATTGCCCGCCACTGGCGGCGGATCAACTATCGCATCAATCAAGTGGCCGATGTTTGCCTTGTTGATGACATCGCCCATGTTGAGGCCAAACGAGTATTGGTATTCGGTTGTGTGCATCTCCGCGTTGTAGAGTGTGAGCTTACCTTCCACTTTCTCTCCGCTCACCGCATTAAATGAAATCTCGCCACGATAAGGCCGCAGAGAAACAGCGCGCCCGATAGCCAGCGGGCTGATACGCCTCGTCGCCGATTTACCTTTAGCTTTTGGCCTTTTCGCGCCTTTGGCCGGAGCTATTGGCTGTTCTTCATCTGTGTCCGTTTCTTCTAATGCCGCCTCCTCGCTCTCCTTCTTAGCGGCAGCGGCGTCCATAAAACCCATTAGATCATCGTCAATGAAAACATCACCTTCAGGGTTCCACTTTTCGCGTTTCTCATCCGCATAATTTAGCTTGCCCTCCTCTGCATCATAGGTTCGGTTAAGCCTCATGCCTTCGAGTTGAAACCGATAACGGAGCGCGAATCTGATGGCCTCAGCCGATACGCTCGTATGCACATCGTCTTGGTGGAAGACCTTTTGAAGCGTTGTGGTGTTGCCGATGTTGTCGCCACGATTGTTCGCAGCTACAGCTTCGCTCGTAAGCACTGTGCCGTAAAGATAATGTGTCGCCATTGTTATTCTCCTCCTTCATTATTGCTGACCTTTGCTTTGCCCGCATAAGAGACGAGGGCGAACAAGCACAGGTTTTGAAACCGCTCGAAGTTGCGCTGGCTAAAGATGAATTCGCGCACGCGCCGTGCTTCCTCCGGGTTCTTTAAGACATTAAGTTGGGCGCCCTTCTTCGTCGCGTCAGCGCAGAATCGCAAAAACCAACTCGACAGCGCATCCGCCGTCTTAGCGCGTAAAATTTCGTTACGCATCTTTTCCTTGCGATTCTGTATAGACAAGCCTGCGTCGGCGTCACGCTTTGCATCGCGTCTGCCGAGATTTTTCATAGTCAGTCCCCACGCTTCATGAAACGTGCGGATGATCGCTTGGTCAACTGCGTCTTTGATTGATTCCTTCATAAGGCCCAATCCTCCTCTATCGAAAAGCATTCGCTCAAAATCTATCTTTTTACTGACAAGTGATTTGAAGTTCGCGCACCAGTGGTTTCCCGCAGCAAGATTCGCCGCGACTAATTCAGGCAAGGGGCTTGACCGCACAACGTAATCCACCCCCTCTTTGGTTCTTCTGACCTTGCTTCTGCCGAGCGGTCTAGCAGCCTTGAAAACAGCCATTTCCTCGTAATCGTCGCGTACTTTAGCAATCAGGCTGCGATTGATTTGATTTTTATCCCAAGCCACTTTGCCCATCGCCACGACAATGCAGCCCGCTACGCTGTGCTCGCTCGTGACCTCTTTTTCAGCGTGCAGGTCAAGAAGAAAACTCAAAGCAGCTTCTTCCGCTCCGCCGACCACGCGCCCCAGATAAGTGTTGCTGAATCTTTGAAACTTCCGTCCCGATCCGGCAATGCTTTCGATAGCAGTGGCGAAACCATCAAGATCAGTCACGTCCGGCACGACTACGCACGCTTGCGCTTTATCTTGAGATGTGCGCGGGCGCAGAAGAAAGACTGCACTGCCGACCATCAAATACATCAGCAAGATAACTTCATTGGTTGGTGCTTCCAGTGCCGCCGCGCCGCCTGTCGCGCCCGGCACCATCCACTGCGGAATCGCCGCCGTAGCCGGTAAGCCGCCGCCTTCCTTTACATCAAACAAGCCCAAGCCTTGCGCTTTTCGATGAGCGTATTCATTGACAGCTTTGTAAGAGAAGACACCCAATTCTGTTCCGTCGGCGTCGCTGATCGGCATCCTGCGCGGGGTCTTCTCACCTGGACGCATTTTGTTGTGTTGCAGAAAAGTCGCAGCGATGCCGTTGTGAATTGCTAAGCGTAAATCTCTAATTCCGGCTGTAATTTGCTGGCCGGGCAACTCAATCAGCTTGGTCTCTTCGTCTAGTTTGAATGAGGCGCGAATCAAGCGATGCAGGAATTCTTGATCGGACAAATTTTCATCCCAACTTAACCTTACCTGATCGCGTTCGACTTCCGCCTTGATGCCGTCAGGCGGCCCGTCATCGTTATCCCAAGCATATATCGTCGCGGCCAACCCACCGAGCGCGGCGCGGTGATAGATCGTGTAATTCGGATTGCTCAAGCGATAGACCAACGGATTCGGTAGTTTGTATTCGCTCTGCGTCTTTAACTTTTTCGCCATCTCGCTCCCTTCCCATCCTTGATTACTACGCCGTCGCTTTCCTTATCATAGTCGTACTCGACATCTTCGCGCTGAGCGACCCGCAATCCGCCAAACTTTTCTTTTTCTAGTCGGGAAATGTCTGTAGGCAGAGGAATCGACACTTCATGCTCGCGCAGCCAGTCGCGCGGGGGGGGTTGTCGCGGATGCTTGCGCTCCCATTTCTCTTTATCGTCTTGGAGTATCACGCTGACCGTGTGGCCTGCGTCGCGCACTTGACCAGGACGCGTCTGCCACAAACCGGAAAAGAAATAAGCCTCCTTTTCGGCTCGCTTCATATCGAACTCTTTATCTTTGTCGAATTGCCCGAAGGCTTCGGATAAGTGATGTTGGCTGACAGTGCTGCCTTTCTCACGCAAGGCCTCTAACCATTTTTCGGCGGCCACGAAATCTTCTTCTTCATAAGGATTCAAGTAACCCGGTTTATTTTTCGGCAGAGGGCAAATCAAAGCGAGTTTGGCTTTACGTTCTTCGGGTGGTAAATCCTGCAACCGGCGATTAAGTCTGCCCAGACGCTGAATCAGCGCAGGGATCGGCGCGATGTCTGTTACCAACAAATCAGCCGACAAATCAAGCGACATCTCTGCAACTTGCGTGGCGACTAAAATCGCGGCTCGATCCTCACGCCTTTCACTCTTCTTGTCCTTGAAATTGTCAATCACGCGTCGGTGGCGATCCGCGCGATCCTTGTAGCGCAGACGAGCGTGATAAAGGTTGACCGGAGTGCGTGGAAATTTATCTACACAGATATCGTAAGTTTCGTTTGCCCAATCCACCTGATTGTGAACCCACAGAACTTTTCCTTTAGCCTCAATACATCTCCTGACTTCCTGCCAGACTTCATCTGCGCTGCTCGCGCGACGCAAGATATAGCGCCGCAAGATTTCAGCGCCGGACTCACCCGGAACCGAATTAATGTCCGGTCGAACTCTTTCGAGAGCCTCCCGTCTATGCTTGGGTAATGAAGCCGTCATCAACAACACGGGGAGTTTAGGAAAGTTTTTGAGAAAGACCAGAAGATGCCCGAACATCTGCTCGTCATAGGCATGAATTTCATCAAAGACAAATGTTCCGCACATGATCGCGGGCAGGCTGTAGATTGCGCGCCGCGCATTAGCCATCAATCCCAGAACCATGTCGGCTGTCGAAACGACGAGCGGCGTGCTCCACAACTTGAGCGATTCAATCTTGTCGCGCTCGGCCTTGAGTGCTTCCTCCGCCGGATTCTTGGAGTTTTCGCCCGCCTCTTCTTGCGCCGCAGTTTGGGCAATCGCCTGCAAGTCAACGCGGGAGCGCGAATGCGTTAAATCCATTAACTTCGGGTCAATGCCGGATTCGAGTGCATAGTCTTTGAATTGCTCGGTCGTTGTGCCGGTCGTTGGCAAACAGAAGAACAAGCGGAAATTAGTTCGTTCTTCAAGATGAAATTTTTCGCACCACACACGCGCCCATTCGTAAGCCGCAATGCTTTTGCCTGAACCGCACCCGGCTTGCGCGAACGTTGTAAGGGATTTGGACGCTGCGACATCCTCTTGAAATTTACGCAGTGGTACATCCGGCGGCATTTCGTTCTCAACACACTTTGCCTGTTTCTCTGATTTGCGCCATGCCCACTTGACAATGATTTGCCTGACCTCTTCGGGCGTGAGTCCGACTTTCATACTTTCTTCGACATATTCGGCGAGTGAATACTTATCCGAGGCTACGATTTCCTTCTGCGATTTTTCGTAAGCCTCATATGCAACCGCGCTCGCTGCGACATCGGCGCAAATGCCTAATGCTTTGACTAAGGCCAGTTGTCGCTTATCAGCTTCATCCGCGAAAAGTTTTCTGCATCTTTTAAATTTGTCCCGTAAGTTGCGTAACGATTCGCATGCCGCGAAGTCTCCGCCTTCGCGTTCCCGCTCTGTGATAATCAGGTCGCGGTCAATAGGCGGCGGCGGCAGAAGCTGCAAGTCGCTTGCCATTTCTTCGAGTATCGTTTTGAAATCGTCATTGTTGATGCGAACCGTAATCGGCGTCGGTGTTGCCTTATACTCGGTGTATGCGTCGAACTTACGATGATGCCCCATTGCGCCCCACACGGCGGCTAGCAGATCTCTTTCCGAAAATTTGTCCAGCAGCCATGCACGGAAAGGTTGATCTTCAGAGAGCATCAACAAGCCGGAAATCGCTTCGTGCCGCAGCATCTGCTCTACGTCCTGCTTGCCGCTAACCATCGTTTGAAAATGGCTGCTAACTTTGCCCAAGTCTTGCATCCATCCGTTGGCTCGCAATATTAGACGAAAGTTCTCAAAAACGTCTTCATCTAGTTCGGCATTGAACAGTGCTATCCGGCCAACTGTAAGTGCTAAAGCATTGCAAGCCTCCGCCACATCGCGGCTGTGTTGCGTCAGGAGCGCATAATCAGGCGGTGAGTCTCCATGCTTTTGATGAGCATAGGATTTGGCGAGCAAGCATTTCATGCTTGTTGATCCCTCGGCTGATACTTGTCCGTAATCGGATTGAAAAGCCCACAGCCCATTGCGCGACGTCCGCCGACGCCGATGCTTTGCAACAGAATCGAATCTTCGTCATTTAAGCCATGTGCAGCGAGGGAGAAGCCGACGACCGACTTACCATGAATCTTGATAATGCGGCGGCGTGGGCGGCTCTGTTCGTCTGTGGGGAGTTCTAGGGTGGCGTGGATGCCAAGGGCGTCGAGTTGACGGCGGGCGGCGTCGAGGAAGGTGTCAGCGTCGGTGAATTTCTTAATCGTCACACAGCGCGCATAGAGTGAGGCGGCGGGTTGAAGCGGGCGCGCGACGGGGATGCCGAGACGTAGAGGGTGGCCGGAGATGTCCAGGCGACGGCCTGCTAGAGGGATGACTTGACCGTAGCGGTCAGCGGGGATACGCAGGCGCAAGCTTGCACCTCGTGTAGGGAGAACGATGATGCCTTCATGCCAGGGAATGCCGCTGAGAAGCTCTATGCCGAGCCATGATGCGCCGTGCAAGGCGGGCGACTGTTGGCTAATTGCGGAATAGAGAGCGTAGCCGTGATCGGCGGGTAGCTGTCGCCCCTGAACAGGGAAGTGGACGATGACGCAAGGGGATGTGTCGGCGCATATATCTGGCGCGAGCGCGTTTCGTATTGACATCTTAATTCTCCTGTCTGGTGTCAAAACCTCTCTGAGGTATCCATCTTATGACTGATAGCGGACAAGTACGGGTGGCCTTGCGAAGTTTTTTTCATCGGCCGATGGGAATTTTCTAGTCCTCTGCGTAGCGTGCCAGCGCAGACCTATGGGCTTGAGCTATTTCCTGGCGCAGGTCGGAGGGCGATAGCACTTCAACCTCCGGCCCCCAACCGAGAATGAAGCGAATGAGGCCACGTCCCGAAGCGACACGCATTTCGATGGTGGTGGTCTCGGCCTGCCCAGCTGTGCGCGGCGTGCGCTCGATGACGCGCTGCGATTCGTGAAAGGTGCGCTCGGCGAAAACGCGCGCCGTGACGCCGTAAGCACACAGGCGAATGCGTACGGGTTCGCCGTGAATGCCATTGAAACAGTTCGCGGAAAGGTAACGAGCGAGATTGAAATCAGCCGGGCGTTCAAACTTTTCGTTCGTCTCACGTAGTGAGCGTATGTGGTCAATGGCGAAGGGGATAACTTTGCCTCGGTAATGGTCGTAACCGATGAGCTTGAGGGTCGCGCCGTCAGGGTCGAAATAGACGACGTACGGCTCAACAGTGCGCTCGGTAATGGTGTCCGTGGCGAGCGTGTAATAGCGTAGCCGTACGCGTCGGCTTTCGACCGCTGCCTGAGTCAGGCGATCTATGAGCGCAGCATGTGGCGCGAAATCTTTGGCCGCGACTGTAGCCGAGCCGAAGATGGAAGCCAACGCGTCCAGCTTATCGCGCAACGATGGAGGAAGGGAAGATTTGACCTTCGCCATCAACGTGCGACCATACCGAGCGAAGGGCGAGCCAAGTGCCGTCAAGCCTGTCGCGGCGATGGACTCTTGGGCCAGCACGAGTGTCGCCAACTCAGCGGGATTAAGCGGCGGCGTTTTGTATTTGTACTCATCGCTGAAGCGATAATAGACCTCGCGCCCGTCGCGTTCGTCCACGATGGGATAGTGGCTGGATAGGACATCAATATCGCGCCGGATGGTCTTGTTGTTGACATTGAAGAAGCGCGCAAGCTCCTGTTGTTTATATGGACGCTCCGCGAGCAGGAGCGGGAGGTGCAACATGCGTTCGGTCAGTTCGCCACGGTGGGACATAAGCGATTCTCCAGCAGGCATTCATAGTGTAGGATTGACTAAGAATCAAAATCGCCTTTCGGCATCATTGGAATTTAAACAAAGAACTTAATTCACCTGACCCATCGGCCATCTTAGTGCTCAACGCCTTTCGGCATCATAGGAAGAATTTATTTTAGGATGAGTGCAATGGCGCATTGTTCTACCAGCGTACATGGAAAGTTTGTCTGGAAGGCTTGGTCATTGCCTTAATTCAATACGCCACTGGTAAGTCATCACCTGACCGGGCGACCTTCTTACATCTTGACTTAATAAGTCGAGCGGAAGGTAACACTAAATGAAATGAGAGTCAATAATTTTCTTGGCCGTTGTGATAGGATGCCTTGACGCTTCAGAGCACCCCGCTCCCAATCTTGTAGGGGTAAAGAAGGAATCCTTATGAAAGCAACCTCGCGCCCACCTCAAAAATTCAGACTCACGGCCTCAAATATATCTAAATACTTTGCAAATAAATGCGACCGCTCGTTTAGATGGAACACCGTGGCTGGCCCTCTGCGCGGCAAATCAGGCATCGGTTGGAACGTGCCGAAAAAGTTGCGCGCCCATAGTCGTCCCGGAATCGCGCTCTTGATGGAAGCGGGAAATGTCTTTGAAGGCAATCAGGTTCAGGCGCTCATAGACGAGCTTGGCAAGCATGCTGTGCTGACCGCTGATATAGAGCGCACAGAGGGCGGCTGTAAGGTTAAGGAATTGCCATTCTCGGATTTCGTCGCGGCTTTTCAGTCCGAGCCTTTCCCGCAGTTCATCACGCAGCTTGAGGTTGTGCTCGACGAAGAGCAGGAAGCACGGCTGCTCGAACGGTTCGGTCTGGACGCCGCCCGCGTCACGCTCGGCCCGGCGCGGCCTGACCTGTTGGAAGTGCTTCCGCCTGTCAGCGAAGAAGGGAAGCTGAGGCTTCGCATCTGGGATTTCAAGGCGAGCCAGAAAGCGCGGCACGATCATTATATTCAGGTCGCCTATTATTCATTCATCCTTGACCATGCCATCCGTGAAGCCGGATTGACGAACGTCGAAGTTGATCTTGAGTTCGCAGTTATCCGCTCGCGTGATGAGAATGATCCGCCTTTTGAGTTGCGTCCTTATCGTCTGGCTGTTGAAGATTTTCTACGCAACCGCGCTTCACTGCTTTTTCAAACTCCGGCTGCCGATGCGCATTTTCATGTCACAGACCACTGCCCGATGTGCGAGTACATGAATCACTGTCGTGACGAGGCGAACGCCTCTTCCGATCTCTCGCGCATCGCTTATATCAGTTCAGAGTCAAAGCGCCGCCTCAAACAGTCAGGCATCACGACGCACCGCGAACTGGCGGTAGTGGAAGGCCAAGAGCACCTCGCCAATCTACAGTTATTAAGCCACGATCTTTCGCTTAACCTTCAGCGTTACATTGCCACAGCACAGGCGCTTGAAGACGGACGACCGCGCCCGCTTCATTCCACCACTTTGCTGATGCCGCGCTACGAAAACATCCGCGTCGTGTTGTGCGCCGAGCAAGACTCCGTAACTCAGAGCTGCTTCGCGCTCGGCTTCAAGACTTATGAAGGATGGGACGAAGAGAACAGCAAAGTCATCGGAGAGGAACAGGTCTTTATCGCGCGTCAGCCGAACTCAGAAGCGCACATTCTGCTGGATTTCTTGAGCGCCCTGAATGGACTGCTAAGGCGGGTTGATGCGGCCAATCGTGAGATAGCCAGCCAATCAGTTGAAGATGTGGCGAGCGTGCAAGAGGCTGCGAGTGAGTTGGCGCAGGCTGAGGAAGCTCTCGCGGAATTCAAGCAAAGATGTCCTGTGTTGCGGAAAACCAATCCGCAACATGAGACGTTGCTGGCAGAGAGAACCGCATTGCAAGAGCGCGCGAAACATGCGCAAACCGCGCTCAAGCAGGCGCGAAAAGACGCCCAGTGGGAACTGAGGAAGCAGCAACGCTCGTTGCACTTTTACGTATACGACACGATTGACCTATTCGTCCTGCGCAGTCTTATTGAGCGACATCTTTTTGTCGAAGAGCCGCCGGAACTGCTTGCCGAGATTACACACTTGCTAAGGCTCTTCCCGCCTTCATCCGTGATGCAAGACGCAGACACGTTTCGCACGATACCCGGCACAATAGTCACACAGGTCTTGCGAACAATGGTCGCACTGCCAACGCCTTATGTCTTCGATCTGAAAACCGTCTCTGAGATGTACCAGCCACAAAATACGGAAGGTGAAGATAAAGGCTATGTGTTTCATCCTCGCTATGGTTTCGGCTGGGAGTTTTCCAGCCAGGTTGCATACGAGCGCATCCACGATGTTTGGAGCAATGAATCGTTTCAACCCGATTCGCGCGAGCCTGACCGAAAGCTTTCACCGGATGATGTCTTTGAGAAGATCGGCGACGCGGTGCGGAACAAGCTACGCGCGACGGATTCCGTAATTCGCCGTTTGAAGCAGGACTTCCGCGAGAAACTTCTCTTGCGCAAAGAGCCTTTCATGCTCTACAGCGAATTCGATCCGCTCAACTTCCGCACGCTCGAAGCCCTGCGCGCTTTCTCCATCCTGGAAACTTCTCTTGCGGAACTGGCCGTCAAACATATTCACGCTTTACCTGTTGAAGAGCGCTCCAAAAAGTTCGTCTGCATACGTAATCTTCAATATGTGCCGGAGAGTGAACAATCGGATGGCTCGCTCTGGTTCACATTCGACGCGGAGTCGAAAGACGTGAAATTTGAAGTGGGCGACTTTAATCTCGTCGTCACGCCGGAAGACCAACCGGAAGTTTTGCTGGGCGACGTTGACGGCAAGCTGTTTGAGAGTAACTGGGGTCGCGCCGCGCCTTTTAAGGTGACGCTTCTGGAGTATGATATGCAAGCGTCACCGCCACGTGTACGCCTGCTGCCGGAAAATTCAGACAAGTTCAAAGAACATACTGATCTGGCAAAGCCGTGCGCACTTGATCAGTTGTACACGGATTTCTCATCGCGCCGCATCCTGACGGTGCTGCGCGAGTTGCAGGAAAACCCTCAGAACGCGCTGCACATTCACAGTCTATTGCATAACGGTGAAATGGATGATTGGCAGTCCGTTGTGAGCGAGGACGCTGGAATTGAGCGACTTTTCCGAGATAGCATTACTCATTCAGGCAAAGACCCGGATGCCCTATTGAACCTGGGGCAGTGGCGCGCGTGGCGCGGCGTATTCAATGAACCACTCACTTTAATCTGGGGACCGCCGGGCACGGGCAAGACGCATACTGTCGCGCACATCCTCTTAGCTTACGCGTTGGCCGCGCAAGCCTCGAAGCGGCCACTGCGTATTCTAGTCACGGCCTTTACACATCATGCCATCGTGAACGTGCTGCGCAAGCTGGCAGAGTTGGCGCGGGGCTACAATCTTGCGCCGGATGAGCTTTCAATCATCAAACTCATGGGCAGCGGCAGCGCGGCGCATAATGAATTACCTCCAAGCGTCGAACTGCTCGCAGACGAGGATTTGGAAGTCTGTTTACAGCGCGACGCTCTTTGCGTTGTCGTTGGGGCAACCGTTTGGGGCGCTTACAAGGGGATGAAAAAGGCCGGCGGTATCATACGACCCTGGTTCGACGTCGTGCTGGTTGACGAAGCCTCTCAGATGCGTCTGCCGGACGCCCTTGTCGCCTTCGGCTCAAGCAAGCCGCATTCAAACATCATCCTCGCCGGGGACGATCAGCAGTTACCGCCAATCATTCATGGAAGCTACCCGGAAGAGCATGAACACATGCTCAGCTCTGTCTTCGCTTTCATGCGCCGACAAATTGAACAGGCGAGCGTTGATGACCCACGCATCGAAGCGCGGAAAATCTTTCAACTCGAAGAGAATTTCCGCATGAACGAGCCGCTGACTGCTTACCCACGCCATGTGCTTTATCGCGGGCGCTTCAGGGCAACTCGGCCCGACATCAGAATCCAGACTGCGCCCGCCATTGACGAGACGAGCGAGGAGATAATTGATACTATCCTGCACCCAGAGCGTCCCGTAGTTCTTTGCTGGTACACGACGCCGCGCAGTTTCACCGCGCGCAACCCTATCGAAGCGGAATTGGTTGCGCTTCTGACGGACAGGCTCAGCCAGGTTTTGTTGCAGGAGGCGAAGGATGGGACTCTTCAACCTTACTTGCCCAGGGATTTTGTGCGACGCGGATTGGCAGTGCTCTCGCCCCACCGCGCACAGAACAGCGCCATCCGGCAGGCGCTCTACCAGCGCGGATTCGACGGCAGGAACAGGCCAATGCCGCTGGTAGATACGGTTGAGAAGATGCAGGGCAAAGAGCGTGAAGTGATACTCGTCTCTTACGGCGTAGCCGATGAGGAGTATGCTACTGCCGAAGCGCAGTTTTTACTCAGCCGGAATCGTTTCAACGTCGCGGCGACGCGTGCCGAACGGAAGTTGATTGTCCTGTGTTCCGATACGGTACTTGATGCCGTGCCGACAGATCGGAGAACTCTGCTGGAAGCGATGATGCTCAAGGAGTTTCGACATTATTGCAGTGACGGTCACCTGCAAAGAACATGGACAGCTTCCGAAGGCGGCGAAGTAACGATTAACATTCAGTGGAAAGGTTTTTGAAGCTATTGGTCATCTTATTCCTTGATTGAGGAAAAGGCGTGCCCCCAGCAACCCGCTCAAA
This sequence comes from Pyrinomonadaceae bacterium, assembly GCA_035563515.1. Lineage (GTDB taxonomy): Bacteria > Acidobacteriota > Blastocatellia > Pyrinomonadales > Pyrinomonadaceae > QHXM01. The sequence continues at coordinate 14,222 of DATMVE010000022.1, read as the reverse complement.
AGGAAAATCAAAACCGACAAGGAAAGCATTTAAGCGGCGCACCGCATCAATTCTTTCGCCGCTTCGTTATCCAGGCGGAAAGCGCCGACTGGCCGGATATATTGCTGCGACTATCCGTCTGAACAGCTTACGTCCGAAACTCTTTGTTGAGCCGTTCGCAGGAGGCGCGAGTGTCGCGCTGCAACTTCTCAACGATGGGTTGGTCGAATCAATCGCCCTTGGCGAGAAAGACCCTCTGCTTGCCAGTTTCTGGAAAACCGTCTTCACAGACCACGAATGGCTCATCGAAAAGCTGCACAGCACGGAGCCGACATTGGCTAATTGGGATCGTTTCAAGAACGGAAGATATCAAACGGATAGACAGCGCGCCCTTGCCTGTATCTTTCTCAACCGTACTAGTTTTTCCGGCATCATTGCTCCCAGTAGCGGCCCTATCGGCGGGCGGGCACAAGCCTCCACTTACACCATCGGATGTCGTTATGCCGTTGAACACATCGTCAAGCGCATCGAGCAGGCAGCTCAATTGTCCGAGCGCGTGCTGTTCGTCAATCACGGTGACTGGCAGCACACCGTCCGACGAGTCAAAGCGCGTAGATATCAATCTAATGAAGTCCTCTACTATTTCGACCCACCTTTTTACTACAAGGCTGATAAGCTCTATAGCTGCTTCTTCGATGAGGTGAATCACCGGAGGCTACATGATGCTTTCAGCGCGCTGGGCCAGCCCTGGCTCCTGAGCTATGATGCGGCTGAACCAATTATCGAGATGTATCAGCACAACGGTATCGGCCCGAAGCGTGTCGAACTGTTGTATTCGGTAGCCAACTCTGGGAAGCTTATCGAAATGCAGGAGTTGATTGTAACAAGCCTGCCCAAGCTACCGAGAGCTAAACGTCTATGGAGAACGGCTGACGAATGGAAGTTCATCGAGTAAGAATTCAGAAAACAAACAGGATGATGAAGAAACCGCACGGCAAGGCGTTGCCGGACGATGGTCAGCTCGGCTGGTTAAGATAATAAGGTTAATCTGGCTGAGCGCGGAAGGCGTATTACAAGTTCTGAGCCACCCACTCCAGTTCGCGGCCTAACATTTGTGGGACACGGCACACGTGAAAAGCCCAGTGCCCTAAATGCCCCCTTACTGGACTCTTTGAATGCAACCTAGTTTGCTGCTCTCAAATAACTTCATTTTCGAAATGATTGTATGACAAAAACCGCTTTGATTACGCTTTCCAATGTGGGCGTGAATGTGGGCGTAAACTGATACGGGCGACCTGTCGTCGCCCGTAACTTGTTGATTTAATTGATGAGCCGAGCAGGACTCGAACCTGCGACCCACTGGTTAAAAGCCAGTTGCTCTACCGACTGAGCTATCGGCCCACATGGTGGATGGGAGGCATTTTACATACGCACTGAAGGAGTCGCAAGCGGCAACGACTCGAACCGCCGACGTCCTGATTTTCAGTCAGGCGTTGTTCTAACATCCAAACGAAAGTCTAACCCTCAAGCCATTCCGAGAGCAGTGAGTCCTGGCACACGATTGTCTGATCGCGCTCGGGGCCGGTGGAGATGAGGCCGATCTCGACGCCGATGGAATCGGAGATGAAGTTGACGTAGTCGCGGGCGGCCGGGGGGAGCTGGATGATTTCCGTGATGCCTTCGGTCGAGGTCTTCCAGCCGGGCAGGGTCGCGTAGACGGGTTCGACGCGGCGCAGGTCCTGGGAGACGGCCGGGAAGGAGTCCAGGTCGCGGCCGTCCAGGCGGTAGCCGGTGCAGACTTTCAGTTCGTCGAGCGCGTCCAGCACGTCGAGTTTTGTCAGCGCGACCGAAGAGAAGCCGTTGATTTCGGCGGCGTAGCGTGTGGCGAAGGCGTCGAACCAGCCGCAACGCCGGGGCCGCTTGGTGACCGCGCCGTACTCGCGGCCGCGCTCGCGGATGAGTTGGCCCAATTCCTCCTCGCCTTCGAGCATCTCGGTGGGAAATGGCCCTTCGCCGACGCGCGTCGTGTAGGTGCGGACGATGCCGAGCACGCCCGTGATGCGTTGCGGGGCGAGGCCGAGGCCGGTGGCCGCGCCGCCCGCGGTCGTATTCGAAGAGGTGACGAAAGGATACGTGCCGTGATCCACGTCGAGCAGCGTGGCCTGCGCGCCCTCGATTAAAACGGTGCGGTTCTCGCGCGCCGCGCGGTGCATGAAGGCGGTCGTGTCCGTGATGAAGGGCGCGAGCCGTTCGGCGAGGCGCGAAGTCTCGTTGAAAATTTCGTCCGGGTCGAGGGCCTCGCCCCCGTAGGCGACGATGATCCGGTTGGCGTCCTCAAGGTTGCGCTCGATGCGCGAGCGCAGGACTTCGGGGACCAGCGCGTCCGCGACGCGTATGCCGCGGCGGCCGGCCTTGTCCTCGTAGGCCGGGCCGATGCCGCGCAGGGTCGTGCCGACGCGCTCGTTGCCGAGGCGCTCCTCGCTCGTGTGATCGAGCGCGCGGTGGTAGGGGAGTATCAGGTGTGCGCGCGAGCTGACGCGGACGCGCTCGGGCGTGACCTCCACGCCCTGCTCGGCGAGCTGGTCGGCCTCCTCGAAGAAAGCCTTCGGGTCAATCACCATCCCGTTGCCGAGCACGCAGACTTTGCCGGGGTGGACTATGCCGGACGGCAGCAGGCGCAGGACGAACGAGCGGTCCCCGACGTAGACGGAGTGCCCTGCGTTGTGCCCGCCCTGGTAACGCGCCACGATCTCGAAGTGCTCGGCCAAAAGGTCAACGATCTTCCCTTTGCCCTCATCACCCCACTGCGCGCCGACGACTACGATAATCATAATTCAGTAATCAGTAATCAGTAATCAGTGGTCAGTAGAAGCAGCTTGTCTTGGCTGATTACTGACTGCTGACAACTGACTACTGCTTTAGCTTGCTTTCTCTAATTTGACGGGCCTCTCGATGAAATAGAAACTGCAACTGCCGCGCACCTCTTCGAGGTCTCGCTTGTCGATGGGGAAGAGGCGGCACTGGTTGGGGCGATCCTCGTAGATGCCGCAGGTGGTCGTCCCGTCCTCGTGCTTCTTCAGAAAGGGGCACTTGAAAAGAATCTCGCAGCACGCTCCGCAGCGGTTGCACTCGCCGCGCCTGAGCGCGAGTTGCGCGATGACTTCGTCCTTGCGGAAGTTGGCGCTGACGAAGCGGCGCAGTTTGCCCTGTGCCTGGCGGGCGCGGAACTTGGCGTCCTCGACGGCGCGCGAGCGGCGGGCCGAGGCCAGTCGCTCCTCCAGAGACTTGTGTCGCGGGGGGCGACGTTGACGCAACGTTTTCATAAAGTCAGATGTTAGACGCTAGGTGCTAGACGCCAGCTCAAACTAACCTCTGACCTCCAGCCTCTAACCTCTGGTTTATTACTGCGTGGGTTTCCCCTTGAACAGAGAAGTGGCGCGGGACGGTTGTTTTTGTAAAGCCGCCCGCGCCACTCGCGCGTCAAACCCTCGCGTCAGGCGCTCGCCGTGCTGCTGACGTGCTTGTCAATCATCCTGGAGATGGCTTCCTTGGAGGTCGCCCCGACCACACGCTCCTCCTCCTTGCCGCCCTTGAAGAGGATCAGGGTCGGGATGCCCTTGATGCCGTAGCGCTGCGAAACGGACGGGTTCTCGTCCACGTTGAGCTTGACGACCTTCGCGGCCGCCGCGTATTTCTCGGCCACGGCCTCGACCGTCGGCGCGAGCATCCGGCAGGGCGCGCACCAGGCGGCCCAGAAATCCACCAGCACCGGCCTGTCGGCTTGCAGAACGTCCTGTTCAAAAGAGCTGTCGCTCACTTCGTTCACATGTTCACTCATGACTTAGTTTCTCCTTAAATTCTACCTAAACGAAATCAACGTGAGCGCTCAAGCTCACAGCCAGACGTTAGATGTCCCACACCAGATATTCGTTCTCTTCAACTGCCCGGCGGCCGCCCGCCCTGTCACAATTCGGTCACGGCGCTGTAAAGCTGGACGTATTTGCGCGCGGCGACTTGCCAGGAATTGTCCGCGCGCATCCCGTTCGATTGCAGCCTCGCCCAGACGTCGGGCTCGGCGTAACAGTAGAGCGCCTCGTATATTTTATCAAGCATCGCGCCGGCCCTGTAGGGGCCGAACTTGAAGCCCGTGCCGGTGCCGCGGACGCGGTCGAAGTCCTCGACCGTGTCGTCCAACCCGCCCGTCGCGCGCACCACCGGAACTGTGCCATAACGCAGGCTGTACATCTGGTTCAGCCCGCACGGCTCGAAGAGCGACGGCATCAGGAAAATGTCCGCGCCGGCCTCTATGCGGTGCGCCAGCGGCTCGTTGAAGCCCTTGTAAATCCCGACGCGTCGCGGCGCGTAGTCGCGCAAGCCTTGCAGGAAATCTTCGTACTCGCTCGCGCCCGAGCCCAGTGCGACGAAGAACGCGCCCGCGTCCAGCATGGCCCCGGCGGCCTCTTTAATCAGGTCGTAGCCCTTCTGGCTCGTCAGCCTGGAGATGTTCGCGATTATGGGCCGGCCCAATTCCTCCGGCAGCATGAACTCGCGGAGCAGCGCCAGCTTGCAGGCCCGCTTGCCTTCGAGATTGTCCGCGTCGTAGTGCGCGGGCAGGTGCGGGTCCGTCGCGGGGTTCCAGACGTCGTAATCGACCCCGTTCGTTATCCCGACGAGCCGGTCGCCGCGCATGCGCAGGAGCCAGTCCAGGCCGTGGCCGTGCTCGTGCGTCTGAATCTCCTGCGCGTAGCGCGGGCTGACGGTCGAGAGCGCGTCGGCCGTCATCAAGCCAGCCTTCAGGGCGGAGGCCGCGCCGTCCATCATGAAGGCGTCGCGCTCCTCGAAGCTGAAACCCAGAATCCACAGGTCGCCGGGGTCGAACGCGCCCTGGTAGGCGAGGTTGTGAATCGAAAAGAGCGTCCGCGTCCGCGAGTAGAAAGGGTCGTAGCGGCGGCGCTGTGCCAGTTCCGCGGAGGCGAAGCCGCCGGGCCAGTCGTTGACGTGAACCACGTCGGGCGGCGCGCCGAGCCGCCTCAGGAGCGCCAGCGAGGCGCGGCAGAAGAAGGCGAAGCGCAGGTGGTCGTCCCGGAAGCCGTAGATCGAGTTCCGGGCGAAAAACTCGGGCGCGTCAATCAGGAACGAGGGCGCGCCGGGCGCTTCGGAATAGAAGACGCCGGCGCGGTATTGGCCCCCGCGCCAGCCCACGTCCAGGTTGTCAATGATCTTTTCGCGCAGGTGCTCGCGCTTAATCTGCTCGAAGAGCGGCAGGAGGAGCACGGCGTCCTGGCCGACCTCGATGAGCGCTTTCGGGAGCGCGCCGGCAACGTCCGCCAGACCGCCCGTTTTGGCGAAAGGCACGGCTTCCGACGACAGTATCGCTACGCGCAAGACTCTTCACCGACCGCGCCCGTCCCGCAGGGGGCGTCAACCCTAAAGATCAAATTAGCAGAGCGTTGTGCCGGATACTAACAAGAACAGTTGAGAGTGACAAGTGACGAGTGACGAGCAAGAACCTGTCTAAACTCGCCACCTGTCACCCGCCACTCTCAACTGCTTTTTCAGCTTTGCATCGAGGCGAGGAATTCCGCGTTGGACTTGGACTTCTCCAGCCGTTCGAGGACGACTTCCATCTGCTCGACGGGCGAGAGCGGGTTCAGCACGCGGCGCATCACCCAGATGCGGTTCAGGTCTTCCTTGCTGATGAGCAGCTCTTCCTTGCGCGTGCCGGAGCGTTGCAGGTCGATGGCCGGGAAGAGGCGCTTGTCAGACAGCCTGCGGTCGAGGTGGATTTCGCAGTTGCCCGTGCCCTTGAACTCTTCGAAGATGACGTCGTCCATGCGCGAGCCCGTGTCGATCAGCGCCGTGGCGATGATGGTCAGCGACCCGCCCTCTTCGATGTTGCGCGCCGCGCCGAAGAAGCGCTTCGGGCGCTGGAGGGCGTTCGAGTCGATACCGCCGGAGAGAATCTTGCCCGAGGGCGGCACGACCGCGTTGTGCGCGCGCGCCAGGCGCGTGATCGAGTCGAGCAGGATGACCACGTCGCGCTTGTGCTCGACGAGGCGCTTGGCCTTTTCGATGACCATGTCCGCGACCTGGACGTGGCGCGTCGGCGGCTCGTCGAAGGTGCTGGAGATGACCTCGCCGTTGACAGAGCGCTGCATGTCCGTGACCTCTTCCGGGCGCTCGTCAATCAGGAGCACGATCAATGTGACTTCCGGGTGGTTCTCCGTGATGGAGTTGGCGATGGTCTGTAGGAGCATCGTCTTGCCGGTGCGCGGCGGGGCGACGATCAGGCCGCGCTGCCCCTTGCCGATGGGCGTCACCAAGTCTATGACGCGCGCCGAAAGATTGTCTTTGCTCGTCTCCATCTTGAGCTGCTCGTCCGGGTAGAGCGGCGTCAGGTTGTCGAAGAAGACCTTCTCGCGCGCCTGGTCGGGCGCTTCGAAGTTGATGGCCTCGACCTTGATGAGCGCGAAATAACGCTCGCCCTCTTTGGGCGGGCGGATTTGGCCCGAGACGGTGTCGCCCGTGCGCAGGTCGAACTTGCGAATCTGCGACGGGCTGACGTAGATGTCGTCGGGGCCGGGCAGGTAGTTGTATTCCGGGGCGCGCAGGAAGCCGAACCCGTCGGGCAGGGTTTCGAGTACGCCCTCGGAGAAGATGAGACCGCTCTTCTCGGTCTGCGCGGCGAGGACTTTGAAGATGAGCTCCTGCTTGCGCATGCCTGTCGCGCCGGGCACGTCCATGCCCTTGGCGATCTGCGTGAGCTTCGAGATGGACATCTCTTTCAGCTCCGACAGGTTGAAGATGTCTTCGCCCCTCGGCTCGCCGCCCTTGGCCTCTTTGGCGGAGGGCTTAATCTCCTCGGGCGCTTCGGCGGTGGCCGTCGTGGTGGTGGTGGTCGCGTCCGCGCCGTTCTCTTCGGCGGCGGCCGTCGTGCTGGTGGTTGCGGCGCTGCTGCTACTGCTGCTGGCGCGCGTGCGTGGTGTACGTTGTGACATTTCAGTTCTTCTCTCGCGCGGCCCGCCAATACCGGGGCCGCTCGTCTCTCTCGCTTCTCACTGGACGGCCCGTGTCGAACAATGGCCGTGCTGCTGCTGTTGTCAATTGATTAATGCCGATGCTGTAGAATCGGGAAGAAATTTACGGTTGCGCTCGAATCAGTCTGGCAGGCGCGTGTGGGGCTACCCTCTCACTTCCAAAGGCGAGGAGGCGGATGACGGTGCAACTCTGCCAAACTTTCTCACGTCTTCGGGAATCCGGTCAAGTGTTCCTGAAATTTTAGGGCCCCGCTTTGATGCCACGCGCGCCCGGCGCGTGGCCCCGGCGATTTCGGATTTCGGGTTGCAGGTCGCGGATTAGAAAAAATCGCCGGATTGTCTTCAATCCGCAATCCTAAATCGGCAGCCCGCAATCACGCCATGGCTTCTTCGATGGCCCGCCAAACCTGTTCGCGCCCCTTGCCCGTGGTGGCCGAGTAGACTATGACGCGCTCGGCCGCGAGCGCCCTTTTGACCCGCTCAAGGCTTTTCCGCAGCTCGTTGTTGGAGAGCTTGTCGGACTTCGTGGCAACTACGACGCGGGGCTTCGCATGAGCAGCGAGCCACTCGTTGAGCTGCACATCCAATGTCGTGGGTTCGTGACGCGAATCTACGATCTGAATTGATAGCACAAGCTGAGGGCGCTTGGCAAGGTAGTTCGTAGCCATCTCACCCCACGAGTCCTTGATAATTCTGGGCACCCGCGCGTAGCCGTAGCCCGGCAGGTCAACGAAACGGAAACGATTATTGATCAGGAAGAAATTCAGGCTCTGCGTCCGGCCGGGCGTCGAGGAGGTGCGGGCCAGCCCGCGCACGCCCAGCAGGGAATTAATCAGGCTCGACTTCCCGACGTTCGACCGCCCCAGGAAAGCCACCTCCGGCATCGCGTCCCGCGGCCAATGCTCCTCCTCGAACGCGCTCTTGACGAATTCGGCGCTGACGATTTTCATAAGTGCTGAGTGTCGAGCGCCGAGTGCCGAGTAAGAACGAGCTTCTACTCAGTCCTCAGTCCTCAGCACTCGGCACTACTTTTTATCCCGCCTGCGCCTTCGCGGCCGCCTCGGCGCGCATGGCGGCGAACTGTTTGAAGCGCGCGCGCAGCATGCCGAGGAATTCCTTGTCGTGGCGGCGCGTGACGAGCTTTTCGAGGTTCTCCAGGTAGTTCTGCGCGCCGAAGGTCGAGCGCGCCTCCGCGATGAAGGGCTCGATCTTGGCGAAGACGACGACGTGCTCCATGTTGGCGTCCGCGAACATCTGCTCGTCAATCGCGCCGTGGTTGACGAGCGAGGCCGCCATGTCCCAGTAGGTCGCGACCATGCGGAAGTAGGCGCTCTTGTCGCTCATCATCACGTCCGACAGTTCCTGTAAACTCTCGGGGTTGAACTCCTGTATGTACCAGTTGCGCGCCTTGCGCATGACCTCCTCGCGTCGCAGGTCGTACAGCTTCAGAATCAAATTCGCGTCTTCGTACTTGTCACTCATCTGGGGTCCTCTCCGTTCAAAAGGGGAGCGCCGGCAGCGCCGGGCAAAAAGCTTTCGGGCGGGGTCGCGCTCGCGGTCTGTTAGTTTGATTACTGCCGCCGGTTATAGGGCGGCCGAGCGAGGGGACGGACGAACTAAAAAGCAAAGCTGTTCGGGGCGGCGGGGGCGAAGCGGCTAGCTGCCATTTCGCCCCCGCCGCTTTGTGACTTCATTCCGCGATGGTCTGGACGCCGCGCGAGGGCTGTTCGGTTGACCAGAGCGGGGGCGTCTTCGACTCGTCCACGGCCCCCGCGTCCGTCGGGCAGGCGTCTTCGAGCGCGAGGCCCAGGACCTCGTCAATCGTCTCGACGAGGTTGATGTCCAGCACGGCGCGCACCTCTTCGGGGACTTCGGTCAGGTCCTTCTCGTTGTCCTTCGGGAGCAGGATGGTCGTGATGCCGAAGCGGTGGGCCGCCATCAGCTTCTCCTTGACGCCGCCGATGGGGAGCACCCGCCCGCGCAAGGTTATCTCGCCCGTCATCGCCACGTTCTTGCGCACGGGCACGCGCGCGAGCGCCGACGCCATCGCCGTCGCCAGGGTGATGCCCGCGCTCGGGCCGTCCTTCGGGATCGCGCCCTCGGGGATGTGTATGTGCAGGTCGCGCTTGCGTATGAAGTCGAGGCTCATGCCGAGGCGCTCTGCGCGCGCCTTGATGCAGGTGAGCGCGGCCTGCGCCGACTCCTGCATCACGTCGCCGAGCTTGCCGGTCAGCGTGACGCCGCCGCGCCCCTTGACGAGCGTGGCCTCGATCTGCAAGACCTCGCCGCCGACTTCCGTCCAGGCAAGGCCCGTCGCCAGGCCGATTTCGCTCTCGGCCGCGACGCCCTGCTGGCGGAATTTCACGGGGCCCAGCATGTCGCGCACGCGCTCGGCCGTCACCACGTCCTTGAAGTCCTCGCCCGCGTTCTCCGAGACGAGCTTGCGCGCCACCTTGCGCATGCAGGAGCCTATCTCGCGCTCAAGGTTGCGCACGCCGGCCTCGCGCGTGTAGTGGCGCACGATCTCCAGTATGCCGTCCTCCGTGAACTCGACCTGCTCGGACTTGAGGCCGTTCGTCTCGGCCTGCTTCGGCACGAGGTGGCGGTTGGCGATCTCCAATTTCTCGCGCTCGGTGTAGCCGGAGAGGCGAATAATCTCCAAACGGTCCTGCAAAGGCGGCGGGATGGTGTGGAGCACGTTCGCCGTCGCGATGAAGAAGACGCGCGAGAGGTCGTACTCGACGTCCAGGTAGTGATCCTGGAACGTGTTGTTCTGCTCCGGGTCTAAAACTTCCAGGAGCGCCGACGACGGGTCGCCGCGGAAGTCCGCGCCGAGCTTGTCGACCTCGTCCAACAGGATGAGCGGGTTGACGGTGCCCGCCTTCTTCATCATCTGTATGATCTGGCCCGGCAGCGCGCCGATGTACGTGCGGCGGTGGCCGCGAATCTCCGCCTCGTCGCGCACGCCGCCCAGGGAGAGGCGCACGAACTTGCGGCCCGTGGCCCTCGCTATGGACTTGCCGAGAGAAGTCTTACCGACTCCCGGCGGGCCCACGAAACAGAGGATGGAGCCCTTAGGGTTCTTGACCAACTGGCGCACGGCCAGGTATTCGAGGATGCGGTCCTTAATCTTCTCAAGCCCGTAGTGGTCTTCGTTCAAGACCTCCTCGGCCTTGCCCAGGTCCTTAATCTCTTTCGACTTCTGCTTCCACGGCACGCTCACGAGCCAGTCGATGTAGGTGCGCGAGACAGTGCCCTCGGCCGACATGGGCGGCATGGCTTCCAGGCGGTGCAGCTCCTGCATGGCCTTCTCTTTGGCCTCGTCAGACATGCCCGCCTCTTCGATCTTCTTCTTCAGCTCTTCGAGTTCGGCCTTCTCGTCCTTCCGGCCCAGCTCCTTGTGAATCGCCTTGATCTGCTCGTTGAGGTAGTACTCCTTCTGCGCCTTCTCCATCTGCCGCTTGACGCGCGTCTGGATGGTGCGGTCGAGCTGCCGCTTGTCGAGTTCCGTCTCAAGCAACTCCACGAGCCGCTGCAAGCGCGCCTGCGTCGAGAAGATTTCCAAAAGGCCCTGCTTGTCCTCGACCGAGATGCGTAGCTGCGAGGCGAGGGCGTCGGCCAGGTGCGACGGGTCCTGGTTGCGGAGCGCGGTCTGGAGCGCGTCCGTCTGCGCGTCGGGCGCGAGGCGCAGGTGCTGCTCGACCAGTTGATTAATCTTCTGTATGAGCGCCTCGACGCGCGGCCCCTCTTCGTTGACCTGGGGCGCGCGGCGGATGAGCGCCGTGAATGCGCCGTCGTTGTTCTCGATGCGGACGGTCGTGGCGCGCTCGCGCCCCTCGACGACGACTTTGATCTGCCCGTTCTCCTGCCGCTGCGATTGCAGTATGCGCCCGAGCGTGCCGACGCCGTAAATCTGCTCGGGCGTCGGCTCGTCCACGCTCGCGTCGTGCTGCGTGGCGAGGAAAATGGTCCGGTCGGTCGCCAGCGCCTCTTCGAGGGCGCGCACGGAGCCGGGCCTCCCGATCTTGAAGGCGACTTTGGTGAAAGGGAAAATGACGACATCGCGAATCGGCACCATCGGGTAGCGCGCGAGGTCTGAGGGCGTGCGGTCTGAATATTCTTCCATAACTCGGTTTCTACTGTGCCAGTTGAAAGTAAATCCTGTGAAGAAGGGCGAGCCGATTTGTGCCGTCTCGCCCTTTTTCGGTGAACCAGATTAATTGTAGACCCAAGGCAGGCAAAAGTAAAAAGGTAAATAAGAAAGCCCGCCGACCGGCGACCGTGAATTCTACGTGTCAGCGACAGGGCGAGGGCGGCCCGCCGCGCCTGGATTCCATCAAGCAGGCCGCGTTCGTATCAGTGAAGACTGTGCTCCTGCACCAAACGAAAGAGCTAAGGGCGCGCGCCCTTAGCTCTTTCGTTTCGGGATAAGATTTTGAAACAGCAGCCCGGCCCTATCCGCCTCAGGCCGCCGCGCCGTCAACGCCCGTCAGCCCCTCGCCCGGGACCGCGCGTCGCCGCTCGACCATCTCCGAGGTGATGACGAACTCCTTGATGCGCTTCTGCGAGGGCAGCGTGTACATGGCGTCGAGCAATAGCTCTTCGAGAATCATCATCAGCCCGCGCGCGCCGACCTTGCGCTCGACGGCCTGGCGGGCAACCGACTTGAGCGCGTCGTCCGTGAATTTGAGTTTGACGTTGTCGAAGTCGAACTTCTTCTGGTACTGCTTGACGAGCGCGTTCTTCGGCTCGGTGAGAATCTTGATGAGCGCGCCCTCGTCCAGTTCGTGCAGCACGCCGCAGACGGGGAGGCGGCCGACGAACTCGGGGATGAGCCCGTAGCGCACGAGGTCTTCGGGCTGCACGGCGGCCAGCGCCTCGGAGTGGCGGTGGATGCCCGACTTGACCTCGGCGTGGAAGCCGAGCGACTTGTTCCTCAGCCTTCTCTCGATGACTTTTTCAAGGCCGACGAACGCGCCGCCGCAGATGAAGAGGATGTTGGTCGTGTCGACGGGGAAGAACTCCTGGTGCGGGTGCTTGCGCCCGCCCTGCGGCGGGACGTTCGCCACGGTCCCTTCCAGAATCTTCAAAAGCGCCTGCTGGACTCCCTCGCCGCTGACGTCGCGCGTGATCGAGGGGTTCTCGTCCTTGCGGCAAATCTTGTCGACCTCGTCGATGTAGATGATGCCCTGCTGCGCCCGCTCCACGTCGCCGTTGGCGGCCTGCAAGAGCTTGAGGATGATGTTCTCCACGTCCTCGCCGACGTAGCCCGCCTCGGTCAGGGTCGTCGCGTCGACGATGGTGAAGGGGACCGACAGCATGCGCGCCAGCGTCTGTGCCAGAAGCGTCTTGCCCGTGCCGGTCGGGCCGATGAGGAGGATGTTGGATTTTTGAATCTCAACGTCCGAGCGGCGGCGGGCCATCTCTATCCGCTTGTAGTGCTGGTAGACGGCTACCGCCAGGCGCTTCTTCGTCTCCTCCTGCCCGATGACGTACTCGTCCAGAAAGCTCTTGATCTCGCCCGGCTTCGGCAGCGGCGGCCGCGTCGCCACGCTCTCGGCCTGCTGGTCGTCCGTGATGATCTCGTTGCAGATGTCTATGCACTCGTTGCAGATGTAAACGGTCGGGCCCGCGATGAGCTTCTTGACCTCGTTCTGCGACTTGCCGCAGAACGAGCAGCGCAGCGTGTCATCGGTTCGTCGTACCATAGGCGTCTGGGGAACTCCGTTAGATTTCGGTCGAACGTCGGGTTACTTGGGAGAAGCCGGGGCCGTCTGCGGGCCTTCAGTGTCAGCAATGATCTGGTTGCACAGGAGCACGCACGCGTCGCAGATGTAGACGTTCGGGCCGGCGACCAGCTTCCTGACCTCGTCCTCCAGCTTGCCGCAGAACGAGCAGCACAGCGGGTGCTTGATGCGCCGCGCCAAAAGTCTCAGCGTGGATTCCTTCGCCGTCCTGAAACGCATTGCTTCGGGGTCAGCGCGGGCGCGCAAAGGGAGCCCGCCCGCGCTCTTGTCAAAAGTTTACTCGCGGTGCGCGATGACCTCGTCGATCAGGCCGTACTCTTTCGCCTGCATCGCGCTCATGATGCGGTCGCGCTCCACGTCGCGCTCGACCGTGTCGTAGGACTGGCCCGTGTGCTTGGCGATGATCTGCGAAGTCAGCTCGCGCATCCGTATGATTTCCTCGGCCTGGATGCGTATGTCCGTGGCCTGGCCCTGCGCGCCGCCCGAGGGCTGGTGTATGAGGATGCGAGAGTTCGGCAGCGCGAACCGCTTGCCCTTCGCGCCCGCCGTCAGCAGCAGCGCCCCCATCGAGGCGCACTGCCCGACGCAGATCGTCGTCACGTCGGGGCGGATGAACTGCATCGTGTCGTAGATCGCCATGCCCGCGGTGATCGAGCCGCCGGGGCTGTTGATGTAGAGATTGATGTCCTTCTCCGGGTCCTCGGCTTCGAGGAAGAGAAGTTGGGCCACGATCAAATTGGCGACCGTGTCGTCAATCGGCGTGCCCAGGAAGATGATGTTATCTTTAAGAAGACGCGAGTAAATGTCGAAGGCGCGTTCGCCACGCGACGTTTGCTCGACGACCATCGGAACTAGCATATCAACTCCGAACCTCTTTGAGAGTGACAGGTGACAGTTAACGTTCGGGACGGGGGAGAGACGCCCGGCCGAGCCTTCAACTTTCGGAAGAGGAGGTTTGAGCTTTGCTCTCGCCTTCCGCTTCGCTTGTCTGTTCCGCTGGTTCCGGGCCTGGTGCGTTCTCTCGGGCGGCGCTTGCTGCTTCTACTTCGCTCTCTTCGCGCCACTCCTCGTCCGTCACGCGCGCGTTTTCAACAATCAGGTCGAGCGCTTTGCGGTTGCGCAACCTATCGGCGATGCTAGTAGTGCCTCCCTGCTTTGTCAAGGCAGCACGCACTTGCTCGGGAGCCTGGCGCGACGCCTCCGCGATTGAGTTAATCTCCGCCTCGATTTCCTCGTCCGAGACTTCTATCTTCTCCTCGTCGGCGATCCTCTCCAGGAGCATCGAGCCGCGCACGTCGAACTCGGCCTGCGCCTTCAACTGCTCGCGCACGCCGTCCCAGTTGATCTCCTGCGCGCGCGGGTCGATCCCGCGCCCCATCATGTCGCGCACGGCCTCCTGCAAGCGGTGGTTCGCCTGGTGCTCGCTCAAGGTCTGCGGCACCTCGAACGGGTGCGCCTC
>DATMVE010000021.1:0-103470 GCA_035563515.1 Pyrinomonadaceae bacterium | reverse complement strand
GAAGTGCTCGTAGGAGAAGAGCGAAAGGCACGCCTGGACGAGCAGGGTGAAGGCGAGGATGCCGAGCAGGATCGTCACCCGCAGCCTGTCGCTCTCCAGCACCTCCAGCGCGAACCCCCGCTCGAACTCGTCCGGCGCGGCTCGCTCGCGCCTGAACCTGCGCGCAATCCTCCGAGGGAGCATCAACAACCTCCTCCAATCATAATGAGTCCGGCGGCCCCGGCCGCGAGTAAACAGGGGCCGCCCTTATACGCTACTGCCCGGCCGCCTTGTTCGTCACAGAGAAGTGCGCGTCCTCCGGGCCAAAAGACTTTTGTGTGAGACTTCGGCCTCGTGCTGATCTCGGTCAAGTCCGGCGACGGCGGGCAGGAGTTCGTTTAAGACCGTTCGGGAAACTTTTCGTCCGCGCCGGCGCGGCCTTCCGAAGGGCCGCGCCTCTCGCCGTTGATTTGCCGAGGGCTTTGGAATATCATCCGGCCGCACCCGGCAGACTTATTCACGAACCCTCGCGAGCGCCAACCCGACAGGCCGAAGAGCGTCACAGCCATTTTCAAATCCATAACGCGGTCCGAAATTTACCGAGACTCACGGCGGCGGGCGCGGGGCTTGACCGAGAGGCTCGCCGGCAACCACTGGGGGCGCGCATGAAGAATTTGCTCAAAGTGCCGAGCGTCGTGCAGATTTGGCTCGCCGAATTTCTCTGCATCCTGTTCGTCTCGGCTTTCGTCACGGCCGCCTGGAACACTTTGGGGGCGCGCGCCCCCGGCGAGAAGCCTCTGGGCGACATGACCAACTGGCTCTGGTACCTGCTCGGCTTCGCCCTGCTCGTCTGGTCGGTGCGCGAGATTCTCAGGCCGAGGATCAAGAGAGACTCCTGGGTCAACTTTAAGACCTGGACCGATTCGGGCGGCGACTACCCTTTTTGCAGCACGCATCCTTCCTACGTCCTCGTGGAGTTGATTACGGTCGCGGGCACGGGCTACTTCCTCTGGGCCGGGCTGACCGAGGGCGTAAACGTCAGGTTCTTCGCCGTCATGTTCGCGCTGGCGCTCTTCTTCCCGGCGCTGCGCCTCTTCGCCTGGTACGTCCTCGACCTGCGCATACGCGACGCAGACGAGACGGCGGAGGCGTGGAAGCCCGCGGCCTGGCTCGCCGCCCCGGCCTTCGCCGTCTTCGCGCTCATCGCCGTCCTGGTCTTCGTAGACGGCGTGAAGCAGAAGAGGATGATTGCCGAGTTGCCGGTGGTTGACGAGCAGACTTTCGGCGAGGGGCGGGCCGCGTTCGCGCGCCTCGCGGACGCCTCGCACGAGGAAAAGGTGACACGCTTCGTGCGCGTGCGCGCCAGGCAATTAAGCGACGGCCCCGCGCAGTGTAAGAACTACGAGAACTTCGAGTGGGCGACGGTGCTGGCCGACCTGGGCGCGGGCGGCGACGTGCTCATCGTCGGTCACAAGGGGAACGACGATTACGAAGCACTCCTCGGCAAGTCGAGCGGGAACCGCGGGCAGTTGATAGAGGCCGTGGGGAGGCTGCGCGAGATGCCGCCGCGCGACAAGATTCTGAGGTGGAAAGCTTACTGCGGGCTCGACCAGTTGCCGCCGGCGCGGCCCGCGGGGCGCTGGGTCCTTGAGTTGGAGTTGCCGTGACCGCGCCGGGGTGACGGCAACTCGTTCCAAGTCAGGCGCTACGACTCTCAGACTTTTCGAGCGCTTTTTGTACGGCGGCGCGGGCCAGCAGCCGCGTGGAGTCAAGGGTCGGCAGGGGCGCGTCGTCCGGGCGGACGATGAGCGGGATTTCCGTGCAGCCCAGCACCGCCGCGTCGCAGCCGCGCGCCTTGAGCTTCCCCATCACGTCGTTGAAGTAGAGACGCGACTCTTCGGGGAAGAGGCCGTTGACGAGCTGCTTGAAGATGATCGTGTTGATTCGCTCGCGGTCTTCGGCGTCCGGTATCTCGTGAGCGATGGAGTATTTTTTCAGGGCGTCGCCGTAGACGGGGCCCTCCATCAGATAGCGCGTGCCCAGGATTCCGAGCCGCTTGAAATTGTTCCGCCCGGCTTCCTCCGCCACGACTTCCGCGATGTTCAGCCACGGGATGGGCGACTCCGGCAGGAGGTACTTGAGAGCCTGGTGGCAGGTGTTGTCCGGGCAGATGGCGAAGTCCGCGCCGGCCTGCGCCACCGTGCGCGCCGAGGCGAGCATCACGCGCGCGGCCCCCTCCCAGTCGTCCCTCGTGATGAACTCCATGTGCTCCGCCATCGGGATCGAGTCCAGCGTGACGCGCGGGTGGTTGTGCTCGCCCATGAAGCGCAGTGCCTCCTGGCAGATCGTGCGGTAGCAGAGCGCCGCGCCCTCGGCGCTGCACGCGACTATCCCTATGTGTCCGGCCATACGTGCCTCCCTTAAATGCGATTTTTATGAATTACGGCAAGACGGCGGCGAAGGTTCCTGTGGGCGGGCAGAAGTTTTCGGCGTCCGGGGCGACGACTTATTCCTCGCCGTAGATGGCCTCGCAGATGCGCGACAACTCCACGCAGTCCTTGCGCGGAACCTTCCGGCTGAAACTCTCGTGCTCCTCCGCGATGTGAGGGTGCATCTCTTTCAGCAGCCGCAGGCCTTTCCTCGTGATGCGCGCGATGCTCAGGCGGCGGTCCTCTTCGACGCGCGCGCGCTCGACTAAGCCTTGAGCCTCAAGCCTGTCGACCAGGCGCGTCACGTCCGGCGCGCTCGCCAGCAGGCGCGCGCCGATTTCCGAGCGCGGGTGCCCGCCCGGGTGGGCCCCGCGCAGGATGCGCAGCACGTTGTACTGCGGGCGCGTCAGGCCGAACTTGAGGCAGACTTTCTCCAGGCGCGTGTGAACGTAGTCGGCCGCGACTATCAAATTCAGCATCGCCTCCTGCGCGGGGTTCTCGAAATCCGCCGTCTGCTTGATACGCCGTTTGAGAGCTTCGCCCATCGGGACGAGTTGTAGCACACCGTGCGGGGCGCGGCAACGACCCCCGGCCCGCGCCCGCAAGATGCGTGTTCGAACAAATATCTTGACTGGGCGCGGTGGCGGCGATATTCTTCCGCCCAAAACGTATCACCCCCGACGGCGGCTGCACTGTGGTAGAAAGAGGTGGAATAACATGTCTCTCGCTCCCATCGCTCAGTACAAGCGGCTTTGCGCCTCAGTCCTCTTCACCGCTTTCGCGTTACTGGTTTCGGCCGCGGGGGCCGCGGCGCAGGGCGTGACTTTCAGCGGGAGGCAGATTCCGACGGGCGGCCAGTACCAGATCGCCGCGGACTTTAACGGCGACGGCCGCGCGGACCTTGCCACCGCCGGCCTGGACGTTGAAGTCCTGCTGGGCAACGGCAACGGCACGTTCCAGCCGAACGTGAAGTACGCAATCGGCACCAGCCTGAGCGGGATCACGAAGGGCGATTTTAACAACGACGCGAAACCAGACATCGCCGTCTCGATCACCGCCACGGTCGAGGTCGCGGTCCTGCTCGGGCGGGGCGACGGCACGTTCAGTCAGCCGAGCAGATTCTCGACGGGCGCGACGGGCAGCCCGACCTCGGTCGTCGCCGCCGACTTCAACCTCGACGGCCGCCTAGACCTCATGACCTCCGACCCGATCTACTGCCGCACCGCGCCGTGCTTCCTGACCAAGACCGCGTCCGTCCTTCTAGGCAACGGCGACGGCACCTTCCAGACGCCGCGGCAGTTCGACACTGTAACTCCTGTGCAGCAATTCGACGTGGGCGATTTCAACCGCGACGGCCTGACGGACGTGATCGGGGCGGCCGCCTTCGGCAAAGTCTTAATCCTGCTCAGCAACGGCGACGGCACCTTCCGGCAGATGCCTGACGTTCTGATCGTGCAGAACGTTGACAACACGGACGTGGCGGTCGCCGATTACAACCGCGACGGGATTCTGGATTTCGTCGCAGCCGCTGACGCGGAGAGCAAGTTCGGAGTCGCGCTGGGGCTGGGCGACGGCACGTTTCGCCTGGCGACGGTCATCACGGACCCCATGCAGCAGCGCGGCTGGACGCTCACGCCCGGAGACTTTAACCGCGACGGCCGCGCGGACGTTGGCATCGGACACGGCTACTGCTGCGTCGGCGGCAACGGCGTGCCGGGCGCGTTCGGCCTGATGCTGGGGAACGGCGACGGCACCTTCGGCGCTATCTCCCGTCATATGGTCCCGAACAACGGCCGAATCCAACTGGCGACGATTGACCCGGTCGTGGCCGATTTTAACGGCGACGCCAGGCCGGATGTCGCGGCAATGTTTTACAACAACGTCGGCGGCACGACGCGCGGCACGATTATTCTGACGAACACGAGCGGCGTCGCGCCCCGCTCGCCCGCCCTCGGGATGTTGAGCGTGCAGCCCGCGAGCGTGGTCGGCGGCGGCACGGTCGCGGAGGTCAACATCCCGCTCGCGGCGGGCGCGGTCGCGCCTTCGGGCGGTCTGACGTTCACAGCGTCGAACACCAACCCGTCGGTCGCGTTCCTTCCCTTTTCCCAGACCTCGCCGCCGATGATAATGGCCGCCGGGATGACGAATCTGCGCTTCAAGGTCGAGACGAAGCCGGTCGCGACGACGCAGACCGTGACCGTCACAGTCAGGCACAGCAGTCTAGGCAGCCGCAGCGTGAATCTGACGGTGACGCCGCCTTCAGAGCCGCTCGCGCTCGACTCGCTGAAAGTTTCCACGGGCACTTACGGCGGCAACGACGCGGCCGGGGAGGTGTACCTGAATACGGGACACGTCGCGCCGCCGGGCGGCGTAGTCGTGACGCTTACGAACGACAACCCGTCCCTGATTACGTCCATGCCGCCGAGCGTGACGATTCCGGGCGGGCAGTCCAGCGGGTGGTTCCCGGTGCAGACGTGGACGACGGGGACGACGACGCCCGTTAATTTCACGGCGAGCTACAACGGCGTGACCAGGAGCGCGGTGATGAGCGTCCACGCGCCGACGCAGAATGTGCCAATCTCTTCCGTGACGCTCTCTCAGCCGTCGGTCGTCGGCGGCAGCAACCAGGCCGTGCAGGCGGTCATCACGCTCGCCGCAAACGCCCCGAGCGAAGGCGCAACGATAATGCTCACGAGCAGCCGCCCGGACATCGTCCCGCTCCCGCGCTCGACGCGCATTTTCTTTTCCACTCAGAACACGGCCTACGTCAACTTCATCGCGAACCCCGTCTCGACGCCGACCGAAGTCGCCATCACGGCCCACTTCGGCGACTCCGCGCGGAGCGCGGTCGTGACCGTCACGCCTCCGGCGGCGAACACCCCTGTCCTGTCTTCGCTGACGCTGAGCCCTGCGAGCGTCACGGGCGGCAGCACTTCGCGCGGGACGGTCACGCTGACCGCGGCCGCGCCTTCGGGCGGGGCCGCCGTCACACTTTCGAGCAGCAACACGGCGGCGGCCACAGTTCCCGCCAGCGTCACAGTCACGGCCGGCGCGACGAGCGCAAGCTTCACGGTGACGACCAGGTCTGTGACGGCGTCCACCTCTGTCACCATCAACGCGGCGTACGGCGGCGTGACCCGCGCGGGCGTCCTGACCGTCAACGCGCAGTCGTCGCCTCCGCCTCCGCCTCCGCCCGCGACCGACGCGGTGGCGATCCAGGTCGCCGAATACTCTTCGGGGAACAGGCAACTGCGCGTCGAAGCGACGAGCACGAATTCGAGCGCCACGCTGAAGGTGCACGTCACTTCGACGAACGCCCTGATAGGGACGCTGCGCAATGAGGGCGGCGGGAGATACCGCGGCGACTTCTCATGGTCGTCAAACCCGCAGAGCATCACCGTGCGCAGCAGCGCGGGCGGCTCTGCGGCGAGGACGGTAACCGTAAAGTAGCGCCACGCTTCGCCGAGACTCAGGGAGGCGCGGCCTTACTTTCCCGACTTGAGGTCTTTCAGTATCTCGCGGCTCGCGTTCGCGCCGGGCGCGCCGGTGAGGCCGCCGCCTGGGTGCGTGCCCGCGCCGCAGAGGTAGAGCCCCTTGATGGGCGTGCGGTACTGCGCATAGCCTATGACGGGGCGGAAGGTGAAGAACTGGTCGAGCGACGGCTCGCCGTGCAGTATGTGCCCGCCCGTCAGGTTGTAGGTTCGTTCGAGGTCGAGCGGCGTGATGACCTGGCGGTGGATGATCGTATCAGTCAGGTCCGCCGCGTACTCCGCCAGGGTCTCGACGACCGCGTCGCCCAACTCCTCGCGCCTCTCATCCCAATTCCCTTCCTTCAGGTTGTACGGGGCGAACTGCACGTAGACGGACATCACGTGTTTGCCTTCGGGCGCGAGCCCCGCGTCCGTGAGCGTGGGGATGGTGATGTCCAGGTAAGGCCGCTTCGAATAGTCGCCGTACTTCGCCTCGTCGAAAGCGCGTTCGAGGTAATCAATGCTCGGGCCGACGTGTATCCGCCCGGAAAGTTTCTCTGGCGCTTCGACGCCCGCGAAGGAAGGCAGGCGGTCGAGCGCCAGATTGACTTTCGCCGCCGCGCCCAGCGAGCGGTAGCCGCGCACCTTCATCAAAAAATTCGGGTCGAGGTCGGTCGGGTCGACGAGTTTCAGGAAGGTGCGGCGCGGGTCCGCGTTCGAGACGACGGCGCGCGCCTCAATCTCCTCCCCGCTCGCGAGCACGACGGCCCGCGCCTGGCCGTTCACCACGCGCACGTTCGCCACGTCAACGCCCGTGCGAATCTTCGCGCCGAACGACGTGGCGACTTCGGCCAGCGCGGACGAGAGCGCGCCCGCGCCGCCTTTGACGAACGAGGAGGGCGCGATTGCGTGGCCGTCCATCGCCGCCTGCAAGAGGAGCGGCGCGCTCGTCCCCGCCGACCACGGGCCGGCCAGCGCGCCGTAGATGCCGCGCGCCGCGACGACCGCGCGCAGGCTTTCCGTCTCGAACCACTCCGCCGCCAGGTCCGCGACGGCCATCGGCCCGTAGCGCAGCAGGCGGTACGCGTTCTTCTTGTCCAGCCCGCGAAACTTCAGCCCGAGCTTGCTGAGATTCCAAAGCTCGTTCTTCGTCGGCCTGTCTAGTGACGGCGGCGTCATCGTCAAAAGCGGCGCGAGCAGCCGCCCTATCGCCTGGAAGCTCTCGCGGAACTCCGCGTAGGCGTGCGAGTCGTGCGCGGAGACTTTTTCCAGCTCCCAGGCGGTGCGCCCCGTGTTGTCGTAGATTGCGAGCGCCGGCCCGTCCGGGTTCAGGGCGAGCACGCGCACAGGCGGGTTGACGAACTCCAGGCCGCGGCGCGCGAGTCCCAGGTCTTCGAAGATGTGCGGGAGCAGGGGCGCGGCCGCGTGTGCCAGAATTGAAGCGCGAAAGCCCTTGTAAAACTCTTCGGTAATGGCACAGCCGCCGACCGTCTCGCGCCGTTCGAGGACGAGCGGCTTGAGGCCGGCTTTCGCCAGGTAGCAGGCGGCGACGAGCCCGTTGTGGCCGCCGCCGATGATGATGACATCCCGTTCAGCGTCGGCCACTAGACTTTCCCCCGCTTCCAGTCGTGCAAGAGCTTGAGCGCGGCGTTGCGGCCGGGCGCGCCCATGATGCCGCCGCCGGGGTGCGTGGCCGAGCCGCACATGTAGAGGCTGCGAATCGGCGTGCGGTACTGCGCCCAGCCCGGCGCCGGGCGCAGGAAGAAGAGTTGTTCGAGCGTCAACTCGCCCTGGAAGATGTTGCCTTCCGTGAGGCCGAACTCGCGCTCAATGTCGAGCGGCGTCAGGACCTGCCGGTGGAGGATTAACTCGGAGATGTTCGGCGCGAACTCCGCAATCGTGTTGATGACCGTGTCGCCGAACTCCTCGCGCCGCTCGTCCCACGTCCCCTCCTTCAAGTTGTAGGGCGCGTACTGCACGAAGCAGGACATGACGTGTTTGCCCGGCGGCGCGACCGACGGGTCCGTCAGGGAGGGGATGACCATGTCGATGTACGGCCGGCGCGAGAACTGCCCGTACTTGGCGTCGTCGTAGGCGCGCTCCATGTACTCTATGCTCGGCGAGATGGAGATCGCGCCGCGCAGGTGCGGCCCCGCTCCCGGCAGCGCCGTGAAATTGGGCAGCCCGTTCAGAGCCAGATTCACCTTGCCCGAAGAGCCGCGAAACTTGTAGCGGCGGATGTCCTCGACGAACTCATCCGGCAGGTGCTCCTCGCCGATCATCTTCATGAAAGTCAGGCGCGGGTCGACGCTCGACGAGACCACGTCCGCGTATATCTCGTCGCCGTTCTCAAGCGCGACGCCGACGGCCCGCCCTTTGCGGAGGATGATTTTGGCGATGGGCGCTTCCGTGCGAATCTCGGCCCCGGCCTCGCGCGCCGCGTCCGCAATCGAGTTTGAGATCGCGCCCGTGCCGCCGCGCGCCAGCCCCCACGAGCGGAACGCGCCGTCTATCTCGCCCATGTAGTGGTGGAGCAGGACGTAGGCCGTGCCGGGCGAGCGGATGCCTAAGAATGTGCCAATTATTCCCGACGCGGACATCGTGGCCTTGAGCACGTCGGTCTCGAACCAGCGGTCGAGGAAGTCGACCGCGCTCATCGTCATCAACTGAACCTGGTTGTACTTGTCTTCGAGCGGCAACTGCTGGAAGCGCCGGCCGAGGAAGACGAGGTCCATGAGCCCCTTGACGTTGAGCGACTTCGGGTCGGGCGGCGTCATGCCGAGGATGGGCTTCACGAACCGGCCCATCTCGACCATCGCCTTGCCGTACTCGTCGTAGGCTTCGGCGTCGAGCTTCGAGTGGCGCGCGATCTCGCGCCGCGTCTTCGCGTGGTCGTTGACGCGCCAGAGGTAGTCGCCGCTCGGCATCGGCGTGAACGTGCCGTCTAAGGGTAGGATTTCCAACCCGTGGCGCGGCAAGTCCAGCTCGCGTATGATCTCCGGCCTCAGGAGCGAGACGACGTAAGAGCAGACCGAGAACTTGAAGCCCGGAAAAACTTCCTCCGTCACGGCCGCGCCGCCGAGCACGTGGCGGCGTTCGAGCACCAGAACTTTTTTGCCCGCGCGCGCGAGATATGCGGCGTTGACCAGACCGTTGTGGCCCCCGCCGATGACGATTGCGTTGTATTTTTGAGCCATGAATTAACGGGTCTTGCTTGATGAAGTCTCGCTAGCATACTTATAATCGCGCGGTCTGACAACTACCTCCTTCTGGACAAAGCATGCCAATCGGAACAGCCTTTCACGAGAGAACCTTCGCCCTGTGCGAGAGCCTGAGTTACCGCGAGTGGTCCGGCTACTACGCCGTCAGCTCCTACGAGCCGCACCACGAGCACGAGTACAACGCGATCCGCAACGCGGCGGCGCTGATAGACGTGTCGCCGCTCTTCAAGTACCGCGTCACCGGGCGCGACGCGACCCGCCTTGTCGACCGCGTCGTCACGCGCGACATGCGGAAAGTTACGGTCGGCCAGGTCATCTACACGCCCTGGTGCGACGAGGGCGGCAAGACGATTGACGACGGCACGGTCTCGCGCCTGGAGGAGAACGTCTACCGCTGGACGGCCGCGGACCCTTCCTTGCGCTGGCTCAGCCAGAACGCCGCGGGGATGGACGTTGAGATTGAAGACATCTCCGAAGCGGTCTCCGCGCTCTCGCTGCAAGGGCCGACCTCTGGCCGCCTGCTCAGGCGTGTGGCCGAGGCGGACATAGAGGACCTCAAATATTTTCGCGTCACGCCGGGCAAGATTGCGGGCGTCGCGGTGGACATCTCGCGCACGGGCTACACGGGCGACCTCGGCTACGAAATCTGGATTCCGTCCGAGCACGCGGTCAAGGTCTGGGACGCGCTGATGCAGGAGGGGCGCGCCTTCGACATACACCCGGCGGGGATGCTCGCGCTCGACGTGGCGCGCATAGAGGCGGGCCTACTGCTCATCGACGTTGACTTCCACGGGAGCAAGAAGGCGCTCATAGAGGCGCAGAAATACTCGCCCTTCGAGATGGGCCTCGGCCGCCTCGTGAGTTTGGACAAGGGGCGCTTCGTGGGTCAGGCGGCGCTCCTTGAGGAGAAGAAGCGCGGCCACGCGCGCGAGGTCGTGGGGCTGGAGATCGACTGGACGGATGTCGAGCGCCTGTACGAAGTGGCGGGGCTGCCGCCCGCGGTTTCGGCAATCGCCTCGCGCGTCGCTGTGCCAATCTATAAGAACGGCGAGCAGGTGGGCCGCGCGACCTCGACCACCTGGTCGCCCACGCTGAAAAAGTTCATCGCGCTCGCGACCCTGCGGCGCGCGCACGCGAAGCCCGGGACGCACGTCGAATTCGAGATCACGGTCGAGGCCGTCCGCCACCGCGTCCGCGCCAGCGTGGTCAAGACGCCCTTCTTCAACCCGAAGCGGAAGACGGCGACGCCCGTCACCTGAGAAGATGCGACCTCCCCTGCGAGAGATCATAGAGAGCTACGACGCCGGCGCGCCGCTCTCCGAAGCCTGGACGATTCCGGCCCCGTGGTACGTCGACCCGCGCGTGATGGAGTTGGAGCGGCGGACGGTCTTCGCGCGGTCGTGGCAACTGGCGGGGCGCGCGGACCAGGTGCTTGAGCCCGGCCGGTACGTGACGACCGAGATCGCGGGGGAGCCCGTCGTCGCCGTGCGCGGGAGCGATAAAGTCCTGCGCGGGTTCTTCAACGTCTGCCGCCACCACGCGGCCGCCGTGATGACTGAAGACGAAGGGACCGCTCACAACCTGCGCTGCCCTTATCACGGGTGGACGTACACGCTCGAAGGCGCGCTCAAGGGGACGCCGGACTTCGCCGGCGTGTGCAACTTCGACCGCGCGCAGAGCGGCCTCGTGCCAATCGAGACGGCGGTCTGGGAGAACTGGGTCTTCGTCAAGCTCGAAGGGGGTGGGCCAAACCTCGAAGAGTTTCTCACCGGCGAGCTAATCAGACAGGTGGGGCCGCTCCGGTTGCAGAATCTACACTGGATGGAGCGCCGTCGTTACGAGTTCGACTGCAACTGGAAAGTTTTCGTCGATAATTATCTCGACGGCGGCTACCACATCCCTTACCTGCACCGCGGGCTCGACAGCGTGCTCGACTACAGCAGCTACATGATCGAGAACGGCGAGCGCTTCTGCCTGCAATGGAGCCCCGTCGTCACGGAGGGCGCGGAGGCCGCGACCGGGGCGGTGCGACGGGGAGAGCGCGCGCTCTATTACTGGATTTACCCGAACTTCATGATCAACTGGTACGAGGGCGTGATGGACACGAACCTCGTGCGCCCGCTCGGCGTGGACCGCACCGAAGTCATCTTCGACTTCTACTTCCCGGACGTGTCGGGGGAGGCGCGCGAGCGCAACCTCGCCAGCATCGCCGTCGGCCAGCGGATTCAGGACGAGGACGTTTCGATCTGCAAGTCCGTCCAGCGCGGCCTCACGTCGCGCGCCTACAAGGCCGGCCGACTCTCCGTGCGCCGCGAGGCCGGGGAGCACCTCTTTCACAGGCTGCTCTACGACGATTTGAAAAAGGAAGCGTCAGCCCTCTAAGAGCCGCCTACTCGTTTTTATTGCGGGTGGTGGTGGCCCGGGAACATCTGCCTCTCCAGGGACCACATCTCCCGGCGTGTGCGCTCGTAAGGGTAGAGGTGCACCATCCAGCCGAAGAACTGCGGGTGAAAACGGCCGCCCGCGCGGTCGCACTCTTCGCGCGTGGTTATCGAGCCGTTGAGGCCGAACCGGCTTCCCTGCTCGAACAACTTCTCCAGGGGGTCGTCCTGCGGCAGGCAGACGTTCACGTGCAGGTGCCAGGACGCGACGCTCAAAGGGGCTCGCTCGTTCAGCTCGTCTTCCGTCGCCCCGGCCGGGGCCGTGTACATCACCCCGATTAACTCGTAACCGCGTCGCTTCTTCTCGTAGAGCAGTGAGGGCGGGTGTTCGGGCGCGAACCGGCGCGCGGCCTCATCGAAGTAGCGCTCGTTGTTGAAGTGGTACATCTCCTGCGGGACATCGGGCCGCAGTATTTTATAGCCGTCGCCGAGCGCGACCCTGTAATCTTTGTACTTCTCTATCGCCTCGCGCGCCTCCTTCGCCAGCGAATCGGCGCGCGCTTCATCTTCGGGGCGTGGCGGCCGCGCGGCCGTCATTCTCATGTGCGGCCCCATCGCCACCGAGCCCGCCGGCGTGTCGCCCTCCGGCTTCACAAAACGCTCTTCCACGGCCACCTTCGTCCCGCCCGGGCCCTTCGACAAGATAAAGCCCGCGGAGGCCGCGACCGTCAGCAGCAGAACCCAAACGATTACTCTTCGCCCCATTCTCACCTTCCAGACCGCAAGAATAAGGACTGACTCAACGCCTTAGGCCCACAGCGCCTTTGCGTGAGAAAACTGTATCACGCAAAGGCGCTGTGGGCCTAAGAATTGTGCTCAGGTTTTGAAGAGCGTTTTAAGAGCCGCCGCCCGCCGCCGCCTGGCCGCCGCTTTGGCCGAGGTGACTGGTGAGCAGTTCCTTCGCGCGGTCGGCCCGCCTCTGGTATTCCTCTTTGGTCTCGCGGAAGAACTGAACCAACTCCTGGTTGCCCTCCTGCTCTGCGTCCGCCACGTAGAGGGCCACTGTCTCGGCCCCCTGTAGCAGGTGGTAGGCCGTGCTGATCAGGTCGTAGGTGATGTCTCTGGTTCCGGTATCACCCTGGCTGTTATCGCTCACGTTACTCGACATGTTTTCTCTCCCTTCGAATCGTTCTTCTCCCCGCGCCACACTCCGCCTCCCCGTAGGCGCGTAGCCTCTCGCCGGTCTTGCCGGCGAGGCGCGTGAGTGCCGCGGGGTTTGGTGTGACGCGAGTTTACCAAACTCTCGCGGAATTGATTAGGCGCGAATGAGGGCGGGGGAATTAAAGTCGGCCGGGGCAAGTCTGGAAGGTCGACTCGCCCCGGCCGCGCGCTTACGCCGCGGGCTTGAGGGCCGCCGCGCGGACGATGCGCCCGACGTTCTCAGGCGAGTAGAACTCCTGCGGGGGGACTGTGCCGGCCACCGTGCCGAGGAAGCGGTCGGTCTCGGCCTGATTGCCGCGCAGGGCGTCGAGCAGCGTTACCATCTCGGCCGGGGGCGGTTCGAGCCGCGCGAGTTGCGTGTTCTGTTCGAACATCGCCATCACCTCTTCGTTGCGCCTGCGCTCGTAGTCCGCGAGCGCGTCCTTCATCTCCGTGCGCCCCGAGAAGCCAGCGTCGAGAGCTTCCGCGAGCATCTCCGCGTGGCTGAAGCCGTTCGTGATGCCCTGCGCCGTGATGGGGTCCTTGGGGTAGCCCGCGTCGCCGACGAGCGCCCAGCCCTCGCCGTAAGGCTTGCGGAAGAAGTTCGGCAGGAAGCCAGCGCCCCCGAACCGCTCCTCGCGGCGGCCCGCGCGGAGGCGCTCGAAGAGTGAGGGAGCGTTTTCTCTGACCTCACGCATGAACTCGGCCTCGACGTTCGACCTCATCCCGGCAAACTCCGCTTTGGGCCGCACGACGCACACGAGCGTCAGCCCGTCGTTGGTCTTGTCGGCCACTATCGTGCGGCCCGGACGCGGGTAAAGCTCGACCCCGTCGAGCGGGACGCCGCTCCAGTAGGAGTAGTAGTTGCAGGTCAGCATCCCGCGGTCGAGGTAGACGGGGGCCTGAACATTTTGGGCCACGAACGAGCGCGTGCCGTCCGCCCCGATGACGACGCGCGCCCTCTCCGTCACGGCCGAGCCCTTCCTGTCACGGCCGCGGATGCCCGTCACCACGCCGCCCGCGGTCGTCAACTCCTCGACCGAAAACCCTTCGCGCAACTCGGCCCCGGCCTCGACGGCCGCGTCAACTAAAATCTTGTCGAGCACGCGGCGGCGCGGCGCGTAGGCTTCGGCCGCGCCCTCGAAAGGGGGCGGCGCTCCCTTGATGGCGAACGGGCCTACGTCGAATTTGATCTCGGTCGTCGGGGGCACGTTCGAGGCTTGAATTTTTTCGAGCAGCCCCCAACGTCTGAGCCGCGCCACGCCCGGCTGGTGTATGTGGTGAGTTGAGATAGTGTCGCTCGGGAAAGCGGATTTGTCCAGCAGCAGCACCCAGTAACCTTTGCGCGCCAGCAGCATCGCCAGCGGAGAGCCGGCGACTCGCGCCCCGACGACAATCGCGTCGTACATGTCTGACCTCCCGTCCGTGAAAGGACTGAAACTTTCAAAACCCCTTACATCAGTTAACGCGTAAACCCGCGCCGAATCGGAGCGCGACGGCCCGAGACCGGGCGACTCCGGCGGGCGGCTGCCTGAGGGGTTTCTGAACAAGTCCTTCAACGGCCCGAGGGGTTCAGCACGAGGCGGCGGCCTGACGCCATTTCTCGCGGCTGATGCCGTAGATCAAATGGTCGAACCCGCCGATCTTGTTCTCGCCTTCCAGCTCCTCCCCGAGCCGTTCGGCCACGCGGATCGAGGCCACGTTCTCGGGCTGGATGGAGCTGACGACGTGCTCCAGGTCCGTCTTGGTGAAGCAGTACTGGAGCGCGCGGCGGGCGGCCTCGCTCGCGTAGCCTCGGCCCCAGTATTCGCGCGCGAACGTCCAGCCGAACTCGACGCCGTGCCACTCCTCAGGGTAGCCGAAGCCCACGCGGCCGACGACGTGCCCGCTCTCCTTCTCCTCGACCGCCCAGTAGCCGAAGCCGCGCAGGTGCCAGTGGCCCACGCTGTAGGCGAAGCTCCCCCAGGCTTCACTGCGCGTCATCACCCTTCTGGGGCTGATGAAGCGCATCACTTCCGGGTCGGAAAAGAGGCGCGCGACCGAGTCGAAGTCCTCCCTGCGCCACATGCGGAGAATGAGTCTTTTCGTCTTAAGGGTCTCTACTTTGTACATGGTGTCACCTTCAGAAGATGTTGGTTGAAGACGTGGGCCGGGGCGGGTTTAATCCGACGCCGCGCGGCCCCGAATATTCGTCGCGCTACGGGTGCGCGACGACGAGCAGGGTGGCGGCCCTTTTCAGAACGCAGTCCATCGCGAGCCGCAGCGTCTCCGGGTCGAGCGCGGCGAAGCTCTCGTCGAGGATGATGAGGTCCGCCCCCTGTAGGAGCGCGCGGGCGATGTAGACGCGGCTCTTCTCGCCGTGCGAGAGTTGCCACCCCGAGTCGCCCACCATCTGAAACATGCCGGCCGGCATGCGCTGTAGCAGGTCGCCGAGCCCGAGTTCGAGACAGATGCTTTTCGCCTCGCGCAGGTCTTCGGCGCGCGGCGGCCAGCGCCGCCCCATCAGCAGGTTGAAGGCGAAGGTCTCCGTCAGCACGTGGTTCTCGTGGAACTGCGGCGCGGCGACGACCCTGCGCCGCCAGCCCTCGCCGCCGAGCGTGTGCCGGTCCAGCCCACGCAGGAGCAGGAGGCCGGACTCCGGCTGCCTGAGCCCCGTCAGCACGGAGGCGAGCGTGGACTTGCCGCTGCCCGACGAGCCTTCCAGGAGGAGGCGGTCGCCCTCGCGGATTTCGACGTTGCAGCCGCGCAGCGTGCGCTCGGCGCGCGCCGCGTAGCGGAACGAGAGGTTGTTGGCCTCCACCAGCACGCCGCCGCGCTTGCCGTGGTTGTGCTGCGAGTAGGCCAGGGCCAGCGAGCGTGTGCCGTCGGCCTCGCCGCCCGAAGCCTGGTGAAAAAGCGGCGCGACCTTCCTCCACGCGATGGCGGCGGCCGCCAGTTGCGTTATCCCGGCCGTGGCCTTCGCGAGCGCCCTGTGCGTGAAGAGGATGCCGCCGAGGCTGATCGCGAGCGACGACGCCGGCCGCCCCGCGACGAAGGCCGGGAACAAGCCCGCGACTCCCAGAATCAGCCAGGCGCGCGGGACCACCGACGCGAGCACGGAGAGCTTGTCGTCCATCTCACGCGAGCGGGCCAGGTAGTTGTCGAGCGACTCGTCCTCGCCCCTGTGCCAGTACTCGCGCGCCTCCTGCGCGGCGCGCGTCCTGTAGCCGACCATGCGCTCGACGAGCCCCTGCGTGAGCGCAAACCGCGTGTCCGTCCAGAGCAGGCGGCGGACGTAATAGCGCCGCCCGGCGAGGCAGGCGAAAGTGACGAGGCCCGCGAGCAGCAGGACGTGGATGAGGCCGGCCGCGCCGAGCTTGAGCACGTAGATTCCGAACGCCAGTTCGAGGCAGGCGAAGAGCCCCAGGAAGCCGCCGCTGCGTGCCATCGCCTCGACCGCGTCCGACTCCACCACGCGCGCGAGCAACTGCCCAGTGCCCTGCTGCCGCACCTTGTCCACGTCGGACTTCAGGGCACCGGAGAGCAGCCGCTGCTTGAGGAGCCCGGCCGTGCGGATGGCGACGAACCCCTGTGACCAGTTCGCGTAGAGGCGGATGGCGACGATGCTCAGGAGGACGAGCGACCAGGCCAGGAGCCAGCCCTCGTCGAAGTGCCCCTGCAACGCGCCGCGCCCCACGACCGCCCAGAAGACGATCCAGAGCAGGTAAAGGAGCGCGTAGGCGCAGGCCATCGTGAGCAGGCGGCGCACGATCCCGGCGTGTCTCAGCACTTGAATGAAGCTCGTTTCGGGCGGCAACCTGAGGAGCCAGCACTCGTTGAACCTAGCGCCCGCGAGTTGTTCGCCCAGGACGGCCGCGCGCGCCCGGCCCCGGCGTCGCCTGGGTATTTTCGCCTCACTGAGAAGTCTCCCGACCTCCGCCAGAAGGGGCTGCTCGAATTTTTGGCACAGTGCCGCGCGCACCCTTCGGAGCGGCAGCCTGTGCGTGCCGTGCGGGCCGAGGAGCGTGACGCTGCGCCTGCGGCCGCGCACGAGGGCCAGGAGTCTGTGCCCGTCGCCCACTTCGAGCTTGATGAGCGCGGGGCCGGCGCGGCGCAGGAGCGACTCGACCTCGCCGTAGCGCGTCTCCGCCGGCTCGACCTCCAGGCCGATAGAATTGCCCGCGGCCTCCATCCAGCGGTCGTGCGCGTCCGCGTCGTCGGCCGCGGGTGGCGGCGGGAACTCCGCGCGCCTGACGTGCAGCCCGCCCGCGCGCGCGAGCGTCTCCATCGCCTCGCCCGCCCTCTCGAACGGCCACGAAACATTTTCAAGCTCTGCGCTCAAGCCGCCGCTCCCTCCAATCGTCTTCCACGAGCGCGCCCTCTTCCATGCGCAGCCGACGCCACTCGGAACTGGACCACATGCCTGCGCGCACGCTCGCCTCGGCCGCGAGCAGCGCACTGTAGCGCGAGCCCTGTCGCGCGGCGAGGGCGTGCGGCGCGCCGTCTTCGACGATGCGCCCGGCTTCGACCACCAGCACGCGCCCGAAGGCCATCGTCTCGCCCACGTCGTGCGTCACGCACAAGAGAGTCGCGTCGCCCCAGTAGCGTCGGGCGCGCGCCAGCAGACTCTTTCGCTTCTCGCGGTCGAGCCCGCGGAACGGCTCGTCAAGGATGACTAGCCGGACGCCGGGGCGGTGGGCGGCGCGCCCCAGGCGCACGCGCTGGCCCTCGCCGCCGGAGAGAAGAGCGCCGCCCTCGCCGAGCGAGGTCTGCAACCCTTCGGGCAGGTGTTCGAGCACGCCGCGCAGGTCCGCCTCCTCCATCACGCGGTTGAGCGGCGCGCCCGGCCCGTGCACCCCGTAGCTCAGATTGCCGAGCAGCGAGTCGTTCCACAGTTGCACGGCCGGGTCAACCCACGCGGTCTCGCGCCGCAACTCTTCGAGCAGTTGCTGATTAAGTACGCGGCCGTCCACGCGCACGCTCCCGGCCGCGGCCCTGTGCCAGCCGAGGAGGAGTCCGACCAGGCTCGTCTTGCCCGCGCCCGAAGCGCCGACGATGGCGACGTGGCTGCCTGTCTCTATCTCCAAGTTGATCTCTTCGAGGATGGTGTGCCCGCCCGCGTGCACGCTGACATCTTCGAGCCGTATGCTGACGCCGCCGACGGAGTCGCCCGCGGGCTGCTCGCGAATTGGCACAGCCTCGTCACTCTCTTTGACCGACACCTCTTCGGGCGCGCCCAGGGGTTCGAGCAGTCGCAGGGTGACGTTGCGGAGCGCGGGGTACTGTCGCGCGAGCTGCGCGATCTCCTGTCCGAGGACGGGGATGTTCAAGGCCCAGTAAATCAGGAGCAGCACCGCGCCCGCGCCGCCCGCGCGCGTGAGGTGCGAGTAGAGGAGCGAGGCGACGAGGGTGAAGCCGATTAAGGACTGTATCCCGTCGAAGGCCACGATCATTCTGAGCAGGCGCGTCCCGGCGCGGGACCACTCGACCAGGAGCCCCTCGTGCTCCCTGCGAATCGCGCGCTCCGCGCCGTGCGCGCGCACGGCCACGAGCCCGAGCAGCGAGTCGAGGTAGAAGCGGCTCAAAGCCCCGCCGTGCGTGCGGACGCGCATGTCCATGTGCGACATGAACGACTGCGAGAAGAGCGGGAGACCTATCCCCGTGACGGTCATCAGGCAGACGAGCCACGCGCTGGCCGGGTCGAGCCAGATGATGCCGGCGGCCGTGAATGCTATCTCGAAGACCACGCGCAGGAAGCGGCCGCCGAGGTCGGGCAGCACGCGCAGCAGGTGTATGGCGTGACTCCGCTCGGCCATGTCCGAGGTCAGGCGGCTGCGGAAATACTGGTCGCCGAGCCGCGGAATCTTGCTCAGGAAGGCCACGCGCAGCCGCGCTTCGAGGTGACGCCCCGTGCGCAGGAGCCCGGACAGCGTGGGCCATTCGAGCAGGAGCAGCGCGGAGACGAAACAGAGGAGCGCGGTCATGGCCCCGACGCGCTGCTCCACGAGGCCGAGCCTGGAGCCGAGTTCGAAGAGCACGCGGAACAGTATGATCTCGATGATCGCGCCGCAGGCCGCGAGCCCCAGCGCGAAGAGGAGAGACGCGGGGACGAGCAGGCCGTCGGCGCGCAGCATCCTGAGCAGCTCAAGGCTCGGCCGGGTGGGCCGCTCCCTGAGCGCGGCCATCAACTCCGGCGAGAGTGTGGGTGTGCCATCCGTCTCGCTCTTTACCGCGCCGCCCGCCGAAGCCTTCTTCGCGACGCGCGCAGGACGCCTTCGGCCGCGGACGCGCAGCAACACGGCCCCGCTCAACATCAGGTGCTCTTGTCTGGAAAGGTCCGTCGGCGCGGGCCTGACGGACCAGTAAGAGTCTGGGATGGTCGCGCCGCCGTCCTCTTTCCGCGCCCGCTCGAAGAAAGATTCGAGCACCCTGGCCGCCTGCCGCCCGCGGCGGATTCCGCCCGCCTCCGCCATCGAGGTGACCATCCGCGTCGCCGCGTCGAGCGCCGCCACCGTGTGCCAGTTTTCATCAGCGAGCGCCACGGACACGAGTCGCCTCCTCACGTCCGCCGGGAGCGCGAGGTCCGTGAGCCGCCTATCGAGCGGGCGCAGGAATTCCTCCGTGCCGCACCACTCGCGCCAGTCTGCGGCCGGCACGCGCATCTTGTGCACGTAGAGCCCGCGCAGGAATTGCCTGCCCGTGACCCAGAGCCTTCCGGTGCCTGGGTCCATCACCTGTAGCAGGGGGCCGACCTTGCGCCAGACGACGACGAAGTGCGTGTTGTTGTTCGGGAGGCGAATCACGACGAGCGCGGGGAGCGCCCCGGCCTCTTCGAGCAGGACGTGCTCGACCGGAATCATTATCTGCTCGGCCTCTAGGCCGAGCTTGACCGCGACCTCTTCGAGGGTGTCGATGGATGTCCCGTCGACGTCTATCTGGCACGCCTCGCGCAGGCGGCCGTAGCTGGCCCGTATGCCGTGGCCTTCGAGCAGGCACTTGAGCGCCGCCGGGCCGCAGTCCATCGCCGAGGTCTGCATGACCTCGGGCGAGAACAAACGCCTGCGTGTCATTCGTCGCTTGAACATGGCAGCTTCGGGAGCCCCCTGTTATTGGCCGTCGGCTTTTTGGCCCACCGCGGGGGCGGCCTCGGGTGACTCCGGCCCCTTGCCGACCGCGCGCAGGACGAGCACGGCGGGCGAGACGCGGTCAACGTCCACCTCGATTGCGCCCGGCAGGCCGTGCTCCAAAGGAATCGTCCGGTTGACTGGCTCGCTCAGTTTGAACTCGACGCGGATGCGCCCGTCGCGCGCCTCGTTGCTGACGCTCGCGACCACCATCTTGAGGCTCCCGTACTCTGTCCAGGGGAAACCTTGCAGGCGCATTTCGGCGGGCTGGCCGGCGCGTATGCGGCCGAGCGCCGCGTCGGGCGGGAAGTAGCCCACGGCCTTCAGCTCGCCCCGCGGGATGATCGCGCCGAGGCGGCCGCCCGACTGGACGATGGTGCCGACGCGCAGACTCGAAAGCTCGCCGACGCGGCCCGACACGGCCGCGCGTATCAGGTGCTTTCCGACTTCGTGCTCCAGACGCCTGCCGGTCGCGGCCGAGGTGGCGACGTTGCCTTCGAGCGCCGCCACCTCGCGCTTGAGGCTCTCGATGTGCGCCCGCCGGTTGTTCTCTTTGGTGCGGCCTTCCCAGGCGAGGCGGTCCAGGGCCAGGCGCGAGGACTCCGCGACCGCCTGCCTCTTTTTGGCTTCGGACTCCAGGCGCAGGAACTCCACCTCGGAGATGAAGCCTTCCTTGTACAGGCCGGACATCCTCTTGACTTCTTCCGCGGCGAAGCGAGCGGCCTCCGTCACCTCGCTCAAGCGCGCGCGGGCCTCGCTGAGCGCAGCAGCGGCGGCCTGCCTTTCGCTTTCGAGCGCCTCCTGCTCGTCCAGAATCTGCCGCTCGATGACGGAAATCTGCGGCGCGGCCACGCTCTGCCTGGTCCGCTCTTCGTGCAGGTCGAGCCGCTGGTCTTCGGAGTCCAACTCGAAGAGCAGGTGGCCGGCTTTTATCTCCTGGCCGACCGCGACGTGCAGGGCCACGACGCGCCCGTTGACGGGAGACTCTATGTAGTGGACTTCGGGTCCGGCCTCCAGCCGCGCCTCTTCCGTCACAGCGTAGACGGGGACGCGCGCCAGGACGGCCCACGCCGCCCAAGCCCCTACGACCAGCGCGGCGACGAGGAGGCCCGCCAGGCGACTCCTGAAATTATCCGCGGCGAGCGAGCGCAGGGTGCGAGAGAAGGGGGTGGACATTTCGTTGGCCTCTGTCGGTGAAAGATGCGCTCTCAAACATGAGGCGCGGCGCGCGCGCAGTCAGGTGAGCAGGATAAAATTATCAAGACTGATTGAAGGCCGCGCGGCGCGGGCGAGTAACCTCCCGCGCCGCGCGGCCCGGACCGGGCCGCGGTCGGCTCGGTTCCGCTGACGGGTCAGCCGCCGGTAATGATGATCGGCGGGTCGTTAACTTCGGAGAGGTCCCTGCTGTTCATGTCAGTACCCTTTCGGGCGTTGCCCTGAGGTTAACCGCCGCTGACGATGATCGGCGGGTCGTTAGGCTGCGTTGACTTCATGTTCATTCTCCTTTCCGGGCCGGCGAGAATCAGCCGCCGCCGGTGATGATGATCGGCGGATCACTCGGGGTGGATCTCGGTTGGCTCTTGAGGTTCATGGCTATTCTCCTTTCGGGGTTGGAGAGAATCAGCCGCCGCTCACGACAATCGGCGGATCGGTCGTGCCGAATTTCGGGTGGCCTCTGAGGTTCATGACTGTTCTCCTTTCGCGGAGCCGTGGTCGGCTCGGGCGCGCGGTGCTGCCGGAGTTCTATCCGCCGGTAACGACGATTGGCGGATCGCTGCTGCCGAATTTCATCATGACTACCTTCCTTTCGGGGTGTTGTGCCGCGGTCCTATCCGCCTGTAACGACGATGGGCGGATCCTGCTGCTGAGCTGACTTCATGCCCGTTCTCCTTTCGTGAATTGGTGGCGATTTTTATCCGCCCGTGACGACGATGGGCGGGTCCTGCTGCTCAACTGATTTCATGCTCGTTCTCCTTTCGTGATGTGGGCGGTCTCACCCGCCGCTGATGACGATGGGCGGGTCCTGCTGAGCTGATTTCATGACCGTTCTCCTTTCTCGGTCTTCGAGAGTTACCTGGTGTTAGCGGAATTAACCGCCGGTGACGACAATCGGCGGGTCTTCGTGAGATGACTTCATGCCTCTCCTTTCGGGTTGCCGAGCGCCTCAGCCGCCGGTGATGATAATCGGCGGGTCGCCGGCGGGGCGGAAGATCGAGTTGGTGCTGAGATTCATGGCTGTTCTCCTGTCGGGGTGTGTTGTCGGACCTATCCGCCCGTGACGATGATGGGCGGGTCTGGTTGCTGGCTCGACTTCATGCTCGTTCTCCTTTCGTGATGCGGCGGGTCTCATCCGCCGCTGACGACGATGGGCGGGTCCGTGGGGGTGCTGTATCTCATACCCGTGCTCCTTTCGGTGTCGGAGAGAATTGGTTGGCGAGAGTTAGCCCCCGGTGACGATGATGATCGGGTCTTGAGCCGCGAAGGATTTCATGAGCGTTCTCCTTTGCCAGAGTGGAGACTGATTGCCTGCCCCCGGCCGTGTACGGACCGGAGGGCCGGGCGCAGGCAAGTGGATGGGTGTAATGCCGAAGGTTTATTGTCACTCGCTCGGGTCTACGCCGTTTTCACTCGGGTCGACCGGCCTCTCGCTGGGGTCTACTCCCGCTTTAATGTCAGACTTGACTTTCATGAGGGTTCCTCCTTTCTTGCGGTTTTTGAGCGAGGATGCCTGAGTTAAGCGAGGAGACGCCCTGAAGAGACACACGGATGATCACGGCGTCTTTAACGCTCTTTATGCCATTAAGGATAGTCCCCGTGCCGTGGCAGGGGGCCTAATCGGAGAGCGAGGGTTGGTCGCTCCGTACCGGCTCGGACGCGCGAGGTGACTGTGCGGCGGGCGACTCTTCAGTGCTTGAGTCGAGGGGCAGTTCGAGGGCCGTGGAGAGCGACGGGTCTTCGCCCGCTTTAACGCCGGTCCTGGTCTTCACGGCCTCTGCTCCTTTCGAGACGCCCGACCTTTTTCGTGTGTTCAAGGTTGAACTTTAAAAAAGCATGAGGCCGCGCATTGTAGACGGGCGGCGGGCGGAAATCCTTAAGGCTTGCTAATCTTTGCTAAGGATTATAAGTGCGCGGGAAGCTGACAGGGGCGCGCATGTGTGTGTGTGGCCGATTTCGATTTCGAGTGGTGATTCAATTTCGACTTGAGTGAGGAGCCAATCGGACTCGCCGCGGAGACGCACGCGCCCGACCTGAGACTGGGCCACAACCCGACGTCGTCATTCCGTCAACCCCATGCGCCGCACCAGGGCCGCGAAGCGCGGGTCGGAACGCAGGTTGTCGAATCTCTGATCCACTCTGAGCGCGACCATACTCAGGTTCCGCTCCTCGTAGGCTTTCTCCAGCAGGGCGAACGCCTGCTCCTTCTCGCCCAGGGCCGAATAGATCGCGGCCATGTGAGAAGACCACACCGCCTGGTGCTTCGAAGCCTTCTTCAACTTGGCGAGCACGCGCATGGCCGCGCCCCTGTTTCCAGACATGGCGTGGACGAACCCCAGATAGACCAGAGCCTCCGGGTTAGTGTCCGCGGCCACACTTTTGCGCGCCGCGGCAATCGCCTCCTCGTACATCCCGCGGTGGGCGTAGGACAGGCTGAGGATGCTGTAGGCCGGGGCGAAATTGGGGTCGAGGTCCAGGACCTCACGGAACTTGAGTATCGCCACCTCGTACTGGCGGGCGAAGTAATAGGTCCCCGCCACGGCCGTCTTGATGATGAGCGACAGGGGGTCCAGCTCGTGCGCGCGGCCGAGCGCGGCGAGCGCCTCGTCGAACCTCCCGAGGCACCTCAGGTAGAGGGAGTACCAGTGGTGGGCCGTGGGGTTGTTCGTGTCCAACTCCGTGGCGCGTCTTAAATGCTCCTCCGCCCCCGGCAGGTCCCAGTCGTGCATCAGCTTGACGTGTCCGAGCGCGACGTGTGCGTCCGCGACCGTTTCGTCAAGTTCCAGCGCCCTGGCCGCCGCCTCTCTCGTCCTGGGGATGCACTCGGAAGGCGGGAGCAGGCCATAGCTGGCAAGCAGGTTGTAGCAGAGCGCGATGCCCGCGTGGCCCAGCGCGAACTGCGGGTCGAAGTTGATGGCCTGCTGGAAACACCTGATGCCCTTCTTGAACCCGTCCTCGGTCCGCTTGTTCCAGAAGTAGCGCCCTTCGAGGTAACTGCGGTACGCCTCCGTGCTGTTCGTGTAGCGCCGGGAGAGGATTCGCTGCTCGCCCGGCGAGAGCCCCTGTACGAGCGTGTTCGCCACGCGCTCCGAGACCCTGTCCTCGACGGCGAAGATGTTCGTGAAGCTCTCGTCGAACTTCTCCGCCCACAGGACCTGCCACCGCTGCGTGCTGGTCAACTGCACGGTCACGCGTATGCGCTCGCCCACCTTCTGCACCTGGCCCGTGAGGACCGAGTCCACGCCGAGCTTGTGGCCTATCTCCTGCAGGTCTATCTCGGGCTTGGAGTACCTCAGGATGGCCGTGGTCGGAGGGACCCTCAGCCGCCTGATCTTGCCGAGCTTCGTGATGATGGCGTCGGCGATTCCCTGCCCCAGGTATTTCTCGTGCGGGTCGACCGCGATGAGGCCGAGCGGGAGCACGGCGAGCGAGCTGACGGCCCTGTGCATGTCTGGCGCGGGCCGCCCGACCTGCCCCGCCCTGACTGCGCCGACGGCCCGCACCTTCGCGACGAAGCGGTAGCCGCGGCCCTGCACCGTCTGGATGTACCGGGCCCTCTCGTGACTCTCGCCGAGCAGCTTGCGCAGGGCGGAGACTCTGACCGTGAGGTTGTTCTCCTCGACGAACTGCTCGGGCCAGACGTGGCCCATCAACTCTTCCTTCGTCACGACCCGCCCGCGGTTCGAGACGAGCAGGAGCAGGATGTCGAAGTCTTTGGTCGTGAGGCGGACGGGCTGGCCGTCACGGAGTAGGCGGCGGCTGACGAGCTCCATGCGGAAGGAGTCGAACTCGTAAGCCTCAACGCCCTGTGATTCCATAAGCACCCGGATAGAGATTCTGAAACGTGAGCAGCCTACGTCCGCAGAGCAGGCCGACTTTCAGGCTGTGATGAAGTGGCGGCCAAACTGGCCCAAGTATTCTAAGGCACGAGGCGTTTAAAACCTAACAACGGATTCGGGCCAATTTATATTGCATCTCAAGAACCAGAAAACACGAAGACATACTAAGAGACGCGAAAAATGAACAATTATTTTCGCGCCTCTTAGTGTTATTTCGCGGTTCCGGCTCTTCGCCGAACATGGGTAGGCCCTGATTCCGGCGGGGACGCGCCTTTGGCGCGCCGGCTGAATCAGTGAAGATTCTCCGTGGGGTGGTCCGTCGGATAGGCTGGCGCGCGGGCGCGGAGATTGTCCGACCGTGTTAGAGACGCGACGGAGCCGGCCGCGTTGACGATGAAATGCGCCCGGCCGATGAGTTTGACGGGCGCGTGATGCCGCCGCCGCGCGTGCTGCGCGGGTCTTTAGAATTCCCCGCCGAGCACGCGCACGTACTCGTCCTTCATCCTCTGGTAGCACTCGCAGGCGCACGCCTCTAGCCCCTTACGGTCGGTGACGGTGATGTGGCCGCGCCGGTAGCTGATGAGTCCCGCCTCCTGCGCCTTGCCGGCCGCCTCCGTCACCCCGGCGCGCCGGACGCCCATCATGATCGCCAGGTAGTCGTGCGTGAGGTCAACTTCGTCGGAGCCCACGCCGTCGCAACTCATCAGCAGCCACTTGCAGAACCTCTCTTCCAGCTTGTGCAGTCGGTTGCAGGCCGCCGCGTGTGAGCCGTTGACGACGACGACGTGTATGTAGCGGTTCATCAGCCTGCGCACCGCGGGCCTCTCGTTGTAAGCCGTCTTGAGGACCTCGGCCGGCAGCCTGATGGCCTCGCCCGCGACCTGCGTGAAGGTCGGCATAGGCGTCTGCCCCGCGTCCAGGAGGACGGGGATGCCGGACATCCCCTCCCTCCCGATTGACCCGGACTCGACCGTCGCCCCGTCTTTCATGGTCGTCACCAGGGAGAGCAGGCAGTTGAGCGGGAAATACACGTCACGGATGGACTCGTCCGGCACGATGACGCTCTGGCCGTGAGCCATCGACACTCGCTCGAGGTGGGGGCGTAATGCTTCGAATTCTTCGCGCGGGAGCGCGGCGAGTAGTCTGTTTTCCATACGAGGTTTTCTGTGTCAAAATCCGGGCTGGAGATGGAATATTACTTGAGGCTACCCGTCCGTTCAAGACGGCGTGTACAATAAGACAATCCCCCGACGAGATATCATCACGGATGTATTTTCCGGCGGCCGACGTGGACTGTTAGTTTATGTGGACGTGTGTGTCCCACGGCAGCCCGGATCGCCCGGGAGACGTGCGCTATTTAATACAAGTTCAAGAGGTGACTGATTCGCCATGATTCCTCGCGCCTTTGATAAGTTTTTTAAAACGGCCGCCGCCCTCGCCGCGCTCTGCGCGTGCCTGCTCTTCTCTGCCGCCCCGGCCCGCGCCCAGGCCAGCTTCGTGGAGGGCTTCGACAACGTCGGCACGACCGGTTCGGGCCAGGGCGGCCCGCAGAACTTGACGAGCCGGGGCTGGATTTTCCGCAACCAGAGCAGCCCGAAGGGCGCGACCTCCTGGCACAACGGCTACACGCCAGAGGTGCAGCACGGCTGGCCGTCGCCGCAGGCGGGCTCGGGCTACATGGCGGTTCAAAGTTCCAGCACAGACTATTTCGGGGGCAAGGTCAGCAACTGGGCCATTCTCCCGCAGCTCTCCGGGCAGCGCGCGGGCGACACCCTGACCTTCTACGCCATCAACCTCCCGAGCAACAACACGCCCACGCTCCAGGTGCGCTACTCGCCGAACGGCGGGACAAACACGGGCTCCGGCGCGGACGCCGTCGGCGACTTCACTGAAGTCCTCTTAGACATCAACCCGCTCCCGGCCGGAGGCTGGAACCGCTACAGCGTGACGCTTCCGGGCTCGGGCCGCATCGCGCTCCGCTACTACATCGCGCGGGCCTGCAACTACGGCTGCGGGAGTTCCTACACGGGCATCGACACGCTGAGCATCGGCGCAGCGCCGGCGGCCGGATGCAACCTGCCGCCCGTGCCGAGCGCGGGCCAGACCGTGACGTGGACGGCCGCGCGCAGCCCCTACCAGGTCTGCCAGAACATAGGCATCCCGCCCAATTCTACGGTCAACGTCGAGCCCGGCGTGCGCGTCAACTTCGATTCGCAGCGCCAGCTCGTCGTCAACGGCACGCTCAACATACAGGGCACGGCGGCCGCGCACGTCTCGTTCCACTCGGGGGGCGTCTACCCGCCCATGATCGATTCGATCAACGGCACGGTCAACGGCTCGTTCGTGGACTTCAACGGGCAGTTCAACAACCAGACCGGCGCGACCGTCAAACTCTCGGACTGCTCCTTCTCGAACAGCGCCCCGCTGATCAGCGGCGTGCTCGTGGGCGTCGCGCCGTTCATCCAGCTCGAACGCTGCACCTTCGACCACGCGCACGTCTCGCTCTCGGACTCGCTCGTCCGCCTGCGCAACAACACGTTCAACGACTCTTACGTGCTCCTCCTGCGCGGCTACGCGGACGTGACCGCGCCCAACACCTTCACGGGCCAGCCGCTGCGCATCATGCGCGAGAGCGGCTCGCTCGCGCAGGGGCTCTACCTCGACGGCGTCAACGCCTCCGGCATCTTCGACAACGCGGGGCTGACGCTCTCGGGCGGCAACTTCCTGCTCGGCCCCAACACGCTCCTACAGAACAACCTCTTCCCCGTCGAGGTCGAGGGCGGCCTCATGCCTGGGAGCCTCGTCCCGACGACCGGCAACACGCATAACGCCATCGACGTGAACAACGGCGGCTTCCCAGGCTCCGGGCGCTGGACGAATTTCGGCATCCCGTACCGCGTCACGGAACTCTCCGGCACGCTGCCCGGCGGCCAGTTGACGATAGACCCGGGCGTGACGGTCGAGGCCGACCCAGGCACCTGGCTCCTCTTCCGCTCGACGCGCCGCCTCATCGCCGACGGCCTGCCCGGCCAGCCCATAACTTTCAAGGGCACCGTGCCGGGCCAAATCTGGGAGGGGCTCACCTTCGCCGCCAACGCGACCGAAGGCCCGCGCCTCGAATACTGCCGCGTCAGCGACGCTAAGTTCGGCACCAACAGCACGGACAACCTGCTCTACGTGCAGAACTGCGACTTCCAGAACAACCAGACCGGCGCGACCGCCAACACCTACGGCTGGACGATCTTCGGCAAGACGCGCTTCCTCTCGAACCAGACCGGCGCGAGCATGACCGACCTGGGCACGCTCTCGCTCAACAACCCCTCGAACCCGAACTCTTTCGTGGGCAACACCGTCGGCATAGACGCCCTCGAGCTCGGCTCCTCCTCGGACGCGCGCAACGTCTGGTGGGGCAGCCCGACGGGGCCGCGCCACCCGCAGAACCCGAACGGCACGGGCGACTCAATCGTCGGCCCCGGCGCGGGCGGCATACTCTTTAAGCCGTTCCTGACCGCGCCGCCCAACCAGGCCAACACCCCGCCGGTCGTACGCCTCGTCGAGCCCGGCCTCGAATGGAACGGCCACTCGCCGCCGCACGACTACCTACTAGACCCCGGCACGAAGTACGTCATCCGCTGGGACGTGAAGGACTCGGACGCCGTCGTCAAACAGCGCATCCTCTTCTCGCCCGACGGCCACTACCCCGACCGCTTCGTCGTCATCGCGGACAACCTGCCGGGCGACCAGCGCAGCTTCGAGTGGACCGTGCCCACGCCTGAATTCGCCGTCACCAACCAGCCGCAGTTCCTGCGCGTCGTGGCCTACGACGCCGCGGGCCAGGAGGGCTGGGACCAGACGCCCCTGCTCGTCCCGTCGGGCCGCATCACGGGCGAGTTCACCATCACCACGAACCTTTCGGGCAAGACTTTCTACGCGGGCGACCCCATCCCCCACGTCGACTGGACGGGCTCCGTCAGCGACTACCCCGTCATAGAGCCCTTCGTCATCTTCGAGTCGGACGGCGCATACCTGACGGGCGTCTACGTCAACGGCCACGGCGAGTTCGTCGCGCAGGAATTTCCCGCCATCAGCACCGACCGCGCGCGCCTCGCCGTGCGCGTGCACAACAACGGGAACGACGTGAAGTGGTTCTTCGCGCCCGGCTACTTCTCCGTGCGCCACGACCCGCGGCTCGGCCTCGTCCCGCCCGCCGTTCAACTGCTCACGCCGGCGGCCGGGGCTTCCTACCCCGCGGGCGGAACTGTGCCAATTACCTGGAGCGCGTCGGACGACGAGAAGCTCTACTCCTTCGACGTGCAGGCTTCCTACGACGGCGGGCGCACCTGGCACGTCATCGTGCGCGACCTGCCCGCGACCGCGAGGAGCTACGACTGGCAGCTCCCGCCGGGCGGCGGTCTCGCGGGCGTGAAGGTCCGCGTCGTCGCGCGCGACATACGTTTCCAGAACAACTCCTCCGACGGCTCCTTCAACGCCGGCGGCGGTGACGACCAGACGCCCGCCAACGCGCCCGCCGTGACGACCGCGGCGGCGACCTCCGTCGCGGGCACGTCCGCGACGCTCAACGGGACCGTCAACCCGCAGGGCAACGCCGCGAGCGCCTGGTTCGAGTGGGGCACCGGCTCGACCCTTTCCACTTACAACGCGACGGCGGCGCAGGCGGCCGGCTCGGGCGTCGCGGGCGTCGCCGTCAGTCAGAGCATCGGCGGGCTCAGTCCGAACACCACTTACTACTTCCGCGCGGCCGCGTCGAACGGCGGCGGGACGACCCGCGGCGGCATTATGAGTTTCCGCACGGCGGCGGTCCCGAGCCTGCGCGTCAACAGCCTCACCGTCACGGAGACGAACACAGGCTCGAACGCCACGGCCACCTTCACCGTCACGCTCTCGGCCGCGAGCAGCCAGACCGTCACCGTCAAGTACCAGACGGCCAACGGCTCGGCGGCGACGCCCGCGGACTACGACCAGCTCGCGCTCAACACCCTGACGTTCGCGCCGGGGCAGACGACGAAGTCTGTGGCGGTGACCGTGCGCGGCGACGCGCTCGACGAGGTGAACGAGACGTTCCGCCTGTTGCTGTCGAGCCCGACCAACGCGACGATAGCGGTGGGCACGGGCACCTGCACCGTCACGGACAACGACCCCGCTCCGAGTATCACGGTCACGAACGTGACCGTGACGGAGCCGGACACCGGCGCGGTCAACGCGGTCTTCACCGTGAGGCTCTCGGCCGCGAGCGGGCGGCCCGTCTCCGTGAAGTACGCGACCGCCAACGGCACGGCGACCGCGGGCACGGACTACACGGCTCTCGCGCTGGCGACTCTGACCTTCTCTGTGGGGCAGACCAGCAGGACCGTCACGGTGCCTGTCAGGGGCGACACGGCGAGGGAGTCCAACGAGACCTTCTTCTTAAACCTGAGCGGGGCCGTCAACGCGACCATCGCCGACGCGCAGGGGCAGGGCACCATCACCAACGATGACTGAGGCGCTCACGCCGCGCCCTCGGACGCCTTGAGCGGCAGTTCCTTCTCTGGGACTGCCGCTCTTTTTTGTCGGCCGTCGCCGGCTTCAAAATTACTCAGGGAAGGCGTATTTTTAAGACTCAATCGGGGCTGGAATCTTAGTGAGCCGGTGTGAAGTCTGAGGCCAGGAAGCGTTGCTTTTTAATTCATCATTCATCACTCCGCATCCCGCATTGCTTTTCGCGCCTTCGCTTGAGACTGCCTTTCTCTTTGTCCCGACGATTCTTGTTAAGAGAGTGTGATGAATTATATTCTGGACACCTGTTTTGCCACCCCTTGTCCAGAGAGAGATGCCATGAGAATCACACTCTCCGTCCTACTCCTCTTCTGCGCGGTCGCCGCTTCCTTCGCGCAGACGCCCG
Organism: Pyrinomonadaceae bacterium; assembly: GCA_035563515.1. Classification (GTDB taxonomy): domain Bacteria; phylum Acidobacteriota; class Blastocatellia; order Pyrinomonadales; family Pyrinomonadaceae; genus QHXM01. The sequence goes on along the minus strand of DATMVE010000021.1, from coordinate 72,734 downwards.
AGGGCCAGCAGTTCGTCCGCGTCGATGCGCCGGTGGTGGCGCTTCAACACGTGCGCGTGATTGACGGGACCGGGGCCCCGCCGCTTGAAGATCAGACAATCGTCATCAGCGGCGGCAAAGTCCAGTCGGTCGCACCGAGTGCCGGGGCGAAAGTCCCCGCGGACGCGCGGGTGCTTGACCTCACCGGCTACACAGTCCTGCCCGGCCTCGTCGGGATGCACAACCACATGTTCTTCCCGATGGGAGGCTCCCCGCCCATGTACTCGAACATGGGGAGCAGCTTCCCGCGCCTCTACCTCGCGCTCGGCGTCACCACCGTCCGCACCACGGGCAGCGTCGCGCCCTACACAGACCTGGAGCTGAAGCGCCTCATAGACTCGGGCCGACTCCTCGGCCCCAAGATGCACGTCACCGCGCCCTACCTCGAAGGCCCCGGCGCGTTCACGCCCGTGATGCGCCAGCTCACGGGGCCTGACGACGCGCGGCGGATGGTGAACTACTGGGCCGACTCGGGCGCGACTTCGTTCAAGGCGTACATGAACATCACGCGCGACGAGTTGCGCGCGGTCGTGGAGGAGGCGCACAAGCGCGGGCTGAAGGTGACGGGCCACCTCTGCTCAATCGGCTACCGCGAGGCCGCCGAAATCGGCATAGACAATCTGGAGCACGGGCTGTTTGCCGATTCCGAATTCGTCGCGGACAAAAAACCGGACCAGTGCCCGCCCGGCGGCGCGGTCGGCGCGAGCCTGCTGCAACTGGATTTGAACGGCCCCGCCGCGCAAGCTACCATCCGCACCCTGGTCGAGAAGAAGGTGGCGATCACCTCCACGCTCCCCGTGTTCGAGGCCGCGGGCGCGCCCGTAGCGCCGAGCGGCATCGGCGCGGCGAGCGCGCTCCTGAACCCGCGCGTGATGAGCGTGATGTCCGCGGACGCGCGCGCTCGCTATCTGGGCGCGCGCGCACGCATCCCGCCGGGGGGAGATTTCCTGACGCTGCTGCGCAAGGCCATGGCCTTCGAGCGCGCGTTCGTCCAGGCGGGCGGCCTGCTCATCGCCGGCCTGGACCCGACGGGCAACGGCGGCGTCGTCGCGGGCTTCGGCGACCTGCGCGAAGTCGAACTCCTTGTCGAAGCGGGCTTCACGCCGCTTGAGGCGATAAAGATTGCCAGCCTCAACGGCGCGAAGTTTCTCGGCGAAGACGCGCGCATAGGCTCAGTCGCCGCGGGCAAGCAGGCAGACCTGATGGTCGTCAAGGGGAACCCCGCCGCGAACATCAGCGACATCGAGAAGGTCGAGATCGTCTTCAAAGACGGCGTCGGGTACGACTCGGAGAAGCTGATTCAATCCGTGCAGGGGCTGGTCGGAATACGCTGAGACAATTTTCAAGAAGGAGCCGGCCGCGATGAAATCGCCTGACTTCGCCTCGCGCAGAAACTTTCTGAAACAGATGGCCGCGGGGCTGGCGGCCGCAGGTGTGCTGAGGCCGCTGAGCATTCCGGCCTCGGGCGTCTCGCGCGCGCCGGGGACGTACACCAACCCCGTTTACGCCGGCAACATACCGGACCCTTTCGTGCTCCGTCACCGCGGCGTCTACTACGCCTTCGGGACGACGGGCGGCGAGCGTAAATCTGACGGCCGCATCTTCACCGTCCTGCGCTCCACGAACCTCGTGGACTGGCGCGAGGCTGGCGGCGCGCTCACCCCGCCCACGCCCGACACTGACTTCCAGTACTGGGCCCCCGAGGTCGCGTACCACGCCGGCACGTTCTTCCTCTACTACTCAATGGGCGGCAAGGAGGAGGAGAAATTCGAGCTGCGCGTGGCGACGAGCGCGAGGCCGCAAGGCCCCTACAAGGACGCGGGCGTCAAACTCCTGGACTGCGTCGACAACCGCTTCACGATTGACGCGCACCCCTTCAGAGACGCGGACGGGCAGTGGTACATGTTCTACGCCCGCAATTTCCCGGACACCGAGGGCGGCGCTTTCCCGGGCACGGCCTTAGTCGTGGACAAGTTGATTGGGATGACTAAACTCGCGGGAGAGTGCCGCACGGTCGTGCGCGCGCGCCACCCGTGGACGCTCTACCAGGCCAACCGCAGGATGGACGTTTACGGGAAGACTTTCGACTGGCACACAATCGAGGGGCCGTTCGTCCGCAGACACGCGGGGCGCTACTACTGCTTCTACAGCGGCTCGAACTACCAGACGGCCAACTACGGCGTGGACTACGTCGTCGCGGACCGAGTGATGGGGCCCTACACCGGTCAGGGCAGCGAGCCGCGCGTCCTCAAGGGCATCCCCGGCAGGGTCCGCGGGCCGGGCCACCACTCGATAGTCACGGGGCCGGACGGCAAGACCGAATACGTCGTCTACCACGCCTGGGACGAGGCGATGAAGGCGCGGCAGCTGTGCGTGGACAAACTGGCCTGGACGCCAGACGGCCCGCGCTGCGTGGGGCCGACTTACACGCCGCAGCCCAGGCCGAAGTGACGGGGCAATGCTTATCCCGCCTTCATCTCGATGTCTATGATCCGCCTTCCCAGTCCTTCGAGGTATTGGTTAATCAGCGGCTCGTAGACGTTCGTCCCGTTGTCGCTGTTGGTGAAAATCATCAGGCCCCGCTTCGACTTCGGGAGCAGGAAGACGAGCGTCTTCACGCCCTCGTCGCTCCCGCCGTGCGAGAGCGCGTACTCCCCGCCCCCCAGGTCATAAATCTCCCACCCCAGGCCGAAATATTTATTCTCCCTGGTCCGCACCTGGCGGCCGACCATTTCCCTGAAAACGTCTTTCGACAACCCGCCGCCGCTCATCACCGAAGTCAGAAACTTCCCGTAGTCCTCGACCGTCGTCAATAAATCGTCGGCCGCGTTCGCTTTCGTATTTTTATAGATTTTGTAAGCGCCACCCTTCGAGTCGTAGCCGACGGCGAACCTGGACTCGTCCACGCCCGCGTCCCAGAAGAAGCGCGTGTCCTTCATCCCGAGCGGCTTGAAGATCAACTCGTGGGCCAATTTTTCTACCGGCCGGTCGAATTTTTTCTCCAGCGCCTTGCGCAAATATTCCAGCCCCTCGCCCGAGTACTGATACTTCGTCCCCGGCTCGAAAGCGAACTCCAGTTTTTTCGACGCGTTGAGCCAGCGCCAATTCGCGAAGCCCGTCTGGTGAGACAGGATAATGCGCGTGGTCAGTTTTTTATGGCGCGGGTCGTCTTTTATGTCCGGGTCGACCCAGTACCTGTCGAGCGGCTCGTCCAGGCTCCACTTGCCCGCGCTGACCAACTTCAAGGCCAGCAAGGCCACCACAGGCTTGGTCAAAGAGGCCACGTTGAAGATTGCATTTCGCGGCGCGGGCACTCCCGGCTTGAGTTCGCCGAACACTTTCACCTCTACGAGCTTGCCGTCCCTGATGACCCCGAGGCCCAGCGCGGGAATTTTGTTTTCCTTCAGCAGCATCTGAATCCGGTCGTCATCGCCCGTGCCGGTGGCAGTCGTGCCGGGAAACAAAACCGCGAAAAGAATAAACAGAGAACTTGCCGCCCGAAAAGTCTGTCTGCTTGCCATGTGTTTGAACCGGGGGGACTTCCTTGTTGTAGTCAGTGACGAGCGCAGGGAAGATACGGGAGGCGGCGGCGGGTGTCAATAGTTAGCGCCTCCCTGTTTGACTTTAACGCTAACCTTTACGGAATCATCTCCCCAGGACGGCCAGCAAGCGGTCCGGGTAATCCGTCATGATGCCGTCCACGCCGAGTTCCATGAGCCGCCTCATGGCCTCCGGGTCGTTCACGGTCCAGGCGTGCACCTGAAGGGCGCGCGCGTGCGCTGACTCCACGAAACTCCTGGTCAGCACGTTCACGCCCATCGCCCGCTCGGGCACTTGCAGCGCCTTGAATTTAAGTTCGCCCGCCGCGCCGCCGCCGTTTCGCGACTCGCGCATAAACTCCGCGACCTCGCCCGGCCCCGCAGAGGTCGCGACCTCCGGGCACTCTTTCCGAAACTCGTCGAGGACGCCCTGACGGAAGGACCCGATGGTGACTTTACCGGCCATCCCCTTCTCGCGTATGGCGCGGCACAAGGGCTTAACGATTGAGGGGCTCTCCTGCTTCGGCTCTATGTTGAAACGCATGGCCGGCAGCCGCGTGAAGACCTCGTCGAGCGTCGGGACGGTCACGCCCCGCCCGCGCCACGGGAACGTCTTCCCGCCGTCCGCAGAGAAGCGGAAGCCCGCGTCCAGTTTCTTCAGTTGTGCCAGTGTGAGCGCGCTGACCGGCCCCGTGCCGTCGGTCGTCCTCTCAAGGGTCGCGTCGTGTAAAATCACCAGCACCCCGTCGGCCGTGCTGTGCACGTCCGTCTCTATCACGTCCACGCCCAGGTCGCGCGCCCGCTCGAAAGCGAGCATGGTGTTTTCGGGCCAGAGGCCCGCGCCGCCCCTGTGCGCCATCACCAGAGGCCCGGTCGTTTTCCGTCCTGACGCGTCTTGATGCTGTTCCGTAGGAGAGCGCCGCCCGAGTGTCCCGTATAATGCGCCGACCATAATGACGCCGAGGATTAACGCGCCCGCCCATTTAGCGTATCTGCCCGGCATGACTTTCCTTTCGTTATCGTTCCCGTTCCCCATTTCAGGGGTTAGATGCAGCGGGAGCGACAATCATGACCGCGCTCATTTAATTTTCCTGGCGGTGAATTTCGCGAACCCGTAGTCGTAAATCATTTCACTCACGCGCCCCTTGTCGTCCCTGACGAAGACGTAAGTGGCTTCCGTCTCGCCGAAGAACCCGGACTCAGACTCGGGCTGCAAGCGCATCCCGTCCAAGTAAAGTTGGTTGTCTTTAACGGTCACGCTGCTGACGGCGGGCCTCCTGTTGGGCGGGTTTTCATACTGGCCCGCGTACTCTTCCAGAATAGCCGGGGCCAAATCAACCAACACCCTCTCTTTCGGCCGGCTGCCGGACGGCCAGTCGTATTCCCTGGCGACGCCCCAGATGACTTCGCGCAGGAGCGCCTGGCTGCTGCCGTTCGTCATGACGACCACTCCCCTGCCGTCTTCGTAAGCGGTCATCTGGCAGCGGTACCCCGTCGTATAACCGCCGTGACTGAAGCGCAGGAGGCCGCCTTCGCTCTTAAACTCCATCCCCAGCCCCATGCCCCCGCCCGGCCCTCCGTCTTCGGCCGTGGCGGACGCGGGCGGGGCGCTCAGCATCAGGTTAGTCATCTCCCTCGAAAGGACTTTGTTCGACCTGCCCCTCCCGGACTTCTGGATTTCGATGGCGAACCTGGCCAGGTCGCTCGGCGTCGTCCAAAGGCCGGCGGCCGCCATTTCCGGCTTGACGTGCCACTTCCCCTCGACCGGCGTCGCGCCCTGCTTGCCGGCGGCGGCCCTCTCTTGAAGGGACTTCGGGAGCGGCTGCTCGAAGGTGCTGTCATTCATGCCGAGGGGGCGGAAGACGAGTTCTTCCATCAACCGCGGGAACGGTTTTCCAGTCACGTCTATGAGCAGTTGTTGGAGGACGAAATAGTTGCTGCCGGAATACGAGGTGCCGCCGCCGGGGACGCTGACCGCGCGGACCGGCTCGGTGTTGGCGGGTTTTCGCCCCTCCAGCACTTGCAAGAGTGTCGGCACTTCAGACCCTACCGGGTAATCCCCGCTGGAGGTGGGATTCAACCCCGCCGTGTGCGAGAGGAGCCGCCGCACGGTCACCTTCTCCTTCCGCGTGAACTCGTTCTCCGGGACTTTCCAGGAGACCAGTTTCTTATTAACGTCTTCGTCCAGACTCAGTTTGCCCTGTTGCACCAGCCGCAGGACGGCCATCGCCGTCACAGGCTTGCTGACGGAACCCGCCTGGAAAAGCGTCTCGGGCGTGACGGCCTCGCGCGAGCCCTCGCCCAGCACGCCGTAGCCGCGCGCCCACTCGATCTTGTAATCGTTGATGACGGCGAGACTGACGCCCGGAACCCCGTTCCAGTGCTTCATCCTGTCGGCCAGTCTCATGCGCGGCAGCGGCCGACCTTTGATGACGTTCGGCGGGAGCAGCCCGTTCTCGACCCGCTCAATCCTCGCGGCTATGGCCTTTTCGTCCCGCGGCAGGCTTACGGCGGCGGCACTCAGAAGAGACAGTAGCGTCAACGCGGAAAGAAATTTCCGAAAGGCTAATGACCGGACGAGCATATGACCCCTTCCACCTGTTGAGAATCAGCTTCGACAGACTGCGGCTTGAATTGTTAGTGCCGCCCGGAGTGGAAAGGTTACAGTTTCGAAGGCGGCTGGCGCGGGTGAATCTTCAGGCAAAAATCAAAGCACTCTCTTTCTCACGAGCCCCATCAAATCATCCAGCGTCCGACATTGCTGAATCTCCGAGGCTTCGATATGAAGCTTCAGGCTTCCGCCTTCTTTCGTGAAGACGGCCGGCAGCGGGACGCCCGAAACGCCGTGGCGTTCGCTCAACTCGTCCGCGTGTAAGAACTCGGAAGGTCTGCCCAGAGTTTCGATAAACTGCTTCCAGCTCTTCCGCATCCTGAACGTCGAGTAGGTCAGCGCGCAGAGGTTACACTGGTACGTCTCGGGCGAGAGAATCTTGCGCGACATGTCGCCGACGGCGTTGAAGAGGCCGCTCTCCGCGTTGTAGACGAAGACCAGTGCGCCGTCATCTTGATTGCCTTCTCCGCCCATATTTCTCCCGCCCGTCACGATTCGCGAGGCTTCTCGCCCTCTGCGCGTTCCTCTCTGGCAAAAGTGCCTGGATTGGAACATAATCGAAACCTGTTTCAAAACATTGCCGTCTAACTTTCGGTCAATCTTTCAGCGCCGCCGGGCCGTCTTATGAGAAACCGGAAAGTGCCAACCTGGATCAGCGCGCCGCTCGTCGTCGGCGCGTTCGGCCTGCTGGCGTGGCTGGAGCGACGCCGCCCCCTGAGGCGCAGCGTAGAGCCCAAGCTCACGCGCGAGTCGCGCAACCTCGCCGTGGCGGCCGCGGGCGCGCTCGCACTGCGATTCACGGAGCGGCCGCTGACAGACAAGCTGACCGCGCTCGTCGAGCGCCGCCGCCTGGGCCTGCTCAAGCTCGTGCGCCTGCCCGCCTGGCTCGAAGTCTCGCTCGCTGTCGTGTTGATGGATTACACGCTCTACCTCTGGCACGTCCTCACCCACCGCGTCCCATTCCTGTGGCGCTTCCACGTCGCGCACCACGCAGACCTGGACCTGGACGCCTCGACCGCCCTGCGCTTTCATTTCGGGGAGCTAGCCCTGTCGGTTCCCTTCCGCGGCGCGCAGGTTTTGCTCCTGGGCGTCGCGCCGCTCCCGCTCTCCGCGTGGCAGAACTTTCTCTTCCTCTCCGTCATCTTCCACCACTCGAACGTGCGGCTGCCCGTTGAAGTAGAAAGAAAGCTGAACCGCCTGGTCGTCACCCCGCGGATGCACGGCATACATCATTCAATCGTGAAGGAAGAGACGAACTCCAACTGGTCGAGCGGCCTTACGGTTTGGGATTGGATACACGGCACGCTTCGCCTGAACGTGCCGCAGGGCGAGATCACCATCGGCGTCCCGGCCTACAGGGAGGGCGAGGAGGTCGAGTTGCTGAAAGTCCTGGCGATGCCGTTCGGCGAGGAGCGGGAGGCGTGGCACCTTCCCGGCGACGGCCGCCCCGTGCGCGCTTCTTCGCCCGCGGCCGGGGCAAATGAGCTACTGGCTTGAACCGGGAACGAGCAGGCTTCTGATGAGACCAGCAGCGGCGTTGGAGCGGCCGACAGTCTCCATCATCATTCCGACGCTCAACGAGGGCCGCTCGCTTGGCGCGGCCCTCGAAGCGGTCGCGCGCGTGCGCGGGCGCGTAGAGGTGATAGTGGTCGACGGCGGGAGCGACGACGAGACTCTGGAGATCGCCGGGAGGTTCGGGGCGCGCGTCATCAGGAGTGAGAGGGGGCGCGGGCACCAGATGCACGCCGGGGCGCGCGCGGCGCGTGGCGAGGCGCTGTGGTTCCTGCACGCGGACACGCTCGCCCCGCCCGACGGGGCCGAGCGAATAACGGAAGCTCTCAAGGATGATTCCGAGGCGGTCGGCGGTAATTTCACCATCCGCTTCGACGGCGAGAGGCGCGCGGCGCGTTTCCTCACGTGGCTCTACCCGCAACTGCGAAGGATAGGGCTCTGCTACGGCGACTCCGCGATCTTCGTGCGCGCGTCCCGCTACAGGGAGGTGGGCGGCTTCAACCCCTTCCCGCTTTTCGAGGACGTGGACCTGGTGCGGCGGCTGAGACGTAAGGGGCGCTTGGTTCATCTGCCGGCGGCGGTCGTCACCTCGTCGCGCCGGTTCGAGGGCCGCAGCTTCGCGCTCACTTTCGCGCGCTGGGCTTTCCTGCAAGCGCTCTACTGGGCAGGGGTCAACCCGCGCACGCTGAATCGGCTCTACGCGCCCATACGCCGCAGCAGGTGATCGTGCGAGAGCAGCCAGCGGTAGGTGGCTGGCGCGCGCACGCGAGCGTCTTCGTCCGCGAAGAGTTCTTCGCGCAGACGCAGGAGGTCTCGCGGGGTGTCCACGTCGTACCACTGCGGCAGACTGAGAAGCCGCAGGCCCAGGCGCGAGGCGTTGCGGGCGGTCTGCCGGTAGGCGAGGGACGTGCTCCAGGCCACGTCCCGGAAGAGGTCGGGGTGCTCGGCGGCGACGCCGACGAGGTAGTAACCGCCGTCGGCCGTCGGCCCTAAGGTCACGCCCGCCTCGCCGTTCGTGAGCGCCTCGCGTGCCGTTTCGATGAACGAGGCGGGCATCGTGGGGCTGTCTGTGCCAATAATAATCACGGGGCCGAAGCCGCTCCCCCGGGCGTGTCGGACGACGCAGCGCAGGCGCTCGCCCAGGTCCGCGCCCTGTTGCTCCACCCAGAGCAGGCCGGGCGGCAGCAGCGGTTCGAGTATCGCGCGGCCCCCGTAGGGCGTGTAAGCGACGAGGACATCGCCCGCGGCGCATAGCGCAGTCGCGGCCGCGTCCTGCGCGAAACTGGCGGCCAGCGAAGCGGCGTCTTCCGCACTCAGCGGCGGCGCGAGCCGCGTCTTGACGAAGCCGGGAAGCGGGGCTTTCACCATCACGATGACAACGGGACGAGACATGACGATTGCGGATTGTAGAATGCGGGATGCGGATTGAAAAACCATCTCTTTCCGATCCGCAATATTGATGTGGGGTATCACACGAATGGCATATTATGAAGAAGACGACCTCGGGCGATTTCCCGAGGTGGGCAAGCACCGGCCGGACCTCTTCGAGAAGTTCATGGCCTGGTACGAGGCGTGTCAGGAAGACGGCGCGCTCTCGCGCCGCGAGAAGGCGCTCATCGGCCTCGCCGTCGCGCACGCCTTGCAGTGCCCCTACTGCATCGACGCCTACTCGCAGGCGTGCCTCGAAGCCGGCTCGAACATGGAGCAGATGACCGAGGCCGTCCACATGGCCTCGGCCCTGCGCGGCGGCGCGACGCTCATCCACGCCTTACAGGCGCACAACTCCGTCGATAAGGTTTCGATGTGATGCGAAGCGAACTGCCCGTCATCGGAGTCCCGCCGGCCGCGCCCGTTTACGACTTCGACGCGAAGCTCGCCGCGCACGGCCTCGGACTTCGCTCGCGCGCGGTCGAGACTTTACAGGTGAACGTCGGCAAGCTCTGCAACCAGGCGTGCAAGCATTGCCACGTCGACGCCGGCCCGCGGCGCACCGAAATCATGTCGCGCGAGACGGCCGCGCAGGTCGTCGCAGCCCTGCGCGAGTTTCGCTTCCCGACGCTGGACATCACGGGGGGCGCGCCCGAGTTGAACCCCTCCTTCAGATTCCTGGTCGCGGAGGCCGCGGCCCTCGGCACGCACGTCATGGTCCGGCACAACCTGACCGTCATGTTCGAGCCGGGCCAGTTTGATCTGCCGGAGTTCTTCCGCGCGCACGAGGTCGAAGTCGTGTCCTCGCTCCCGTACTTTCTTGAGCAGCAGACGGACGCGCAGCGCGGCCGCGGCGTCTTCGAAAAATCGGTCGCCGCCCTACTCAGGCTGAACGCGGCCGGATACGGGGTGGAGGGGAGCGGCCTCGTGCTGAACCTGGTCTACAACCCCGTGGGCGCGTTCCTGCCGCCGGCGCAAGATTCCATCGAGGCGGACTTCAAGCGCGAGTTGAGGTCGCGCCACGGTGTCTCGTTCAACCGGCTCTACACGATCACGAACATGCCCATCAAGCGGTTCCTGGACTACCTGCGCCGCAGCGGCAACGAGGAGCGCTACATGCGCAAGCTCGTCGAGGCGTTTAACCCCGCGGCCGTGGAAGAATTGATGTGCCGCGGTCTGGTGAGCGTGGACTGGAGGGGAAAGTTGTACGACTGCGACTTCAACCAGATGCTCGAACTCGGCGTCGCGCCGGAGTTGCCGCAGACGATCTCGGAGTTCGACGCGGGGAAGCTGGCCGGGCGGCGCATCGTGACGGGCGCTCACTGCTTCGGCTGCACGGCGGGCGCGGGCTCCAGCTGCGGCGGCGCGGTCGTGAAGAGTTAAGGGGCGAGAGAATTTGGCACATTCCTGAGGTGTGAGTACACTTCTTGAAACGCGGTTATCACCGTCAAGGGGGGCGATCATGAGATTGAAGGAGAGGGTGGCGCTCGTCACGGGCGCGGGGTCTGGGATAGGCAAGGCGGCGGCGCTGTTATTGGCACAGGAAGGCGCGCGCGTCGGGGCGCTCGGGCGCACGGAAGAGGAGTTGCGGCGCACGGTCGCGGAGATAGAGAGGAATGGGGGCGAGGCGACGGTACTGGTCGCGGACGTGTCGGAGCCCGAGGAGATGAGCGCGGCCATCGAGAAGCTGGCGGGCCGCTGGGGACGCATCGACATCGTCTTCGCCAACGCGGGCGTCAACGGCGTCTGGGCACCGCTCGAAGAACTCTCGCCCGAGGAGTGGGACAAGACGTTGGGGATTAACCTGAAGGGGACGTTCCTGACCGTCAAGTACAGTGTGCCATATTTGAAGAAGCGTGGCGGCTCCGTCATCGTCACCTCAAGCGTCAACGGCACGCGCATGTTCAGCAACACGGGCGCGACCGCCTACGCCTCGTCGAAGGCCGCGCAGGTGGCGTTCACGAAGATGATCGCGTTGGAGTTGGCGAGCAGTCGCGTGCGCGCCAACGTCATCTGCCCCGGCGCAATCGAGACCTCGATTGACGAGAACACGGAGCAGCGCGACCTGGAGAAGGTGCGGGAGCCTGTCGAATTCCCGGAGGGCGAGATACCGCTGACGGACGGCGAGCCCGGGACGAGCGAGCAGGTGGCCCGACTCGTCCTCTTCCTCGCCTCGGACGAGTCGAGCCTCATCACCGGCACCGAAATCTGGATCGACGGCGCGCAGTCTCTGCTGCAAGGCTAGTCGCGCGCTCAGAGCGAGACCAGCGCCCGCCCCGACATGGCCCAGACGAAGAGCAGCAGCGCGGCCAGCGCGTAGGCCGCGCCGGCGGCCTTCACCCAGCGGACGGGGTTGGCGGTCAGACGCGCCCCGCGCCGCGTCGAAAGCAGGTAGCCGATTAGGGGCAGGGCCTGGAGCGCGTGCATGCCGAAAAAGTGTGCCACGCGCAGGTCGCCGCCCTTCGTGCTCCAGTTCACGACGGGCAGCCCGGCCCCGCCGTCCGGCACGCCTACGCTGTGCGCGCTTTGGCTCACCATGGCGAAGCCCTCCAGGCTCGCGAGCACGAAGATGAGGAAACCCATCCTGATGCCCCAGAGGTACGGGGCGGGAATCCCCGCGTCTGTCTTCCAGAACTTCAGCGTGACGTAAGCGGCCGCGACCGTGTTGACGACGATTGCCCAGCCCATGACCGAGAAGACGAGCATGTCGAAGTGCGACGTGTAGTTGAAGTGCGACCTCACGCCCCGCGCCGCCTGCGCCGTGATGAGCACTATCTCTACAGTCATGGGCGCGGCGATTAACCAGTTGACGAGCCGCCTGGCCCCCTCCTTCAGCGGTAGCTCGTAGAGCAGCCAGCCGACTGTGAACACGTAGACGGCGATTGAGGCCGCGAACTTCATCGGCTTGATCCAGGGGTTCACCCCCGTCACGAGCCTTCCGTCGAACGGGGCTATCACCAACATGACGGCCAGCAAGACAAGGTGGGCCACGCCCACGCCGAAGAGCAGCGGGTTGCGCCGCCTCATTTCGCGCACGAGGCCGAAGGGTGTTACCTGCGCCTTTGTGAAAGTTGTGTCCATGATTAATAAACTCCTTACTCGGCGGCTGAAGAAACGTGGGCGGCCCCCGTGCGCGCGGAAAGAGTCCCTTTAGCGCCGCGAACCGCGAGGTAGAGCAGGAAGCCGCACGGCCCGAGCATCAGCGTCAGGAAGAGCACGGGAGCCATGAGCCAGGCGGAGACGCCGCGCTCGCGGCCGTCCAGGTAGACCCAGCGGCCCACGAAGAGGTCGAAGGCCAGAAAGTGCAGCCAGGCGATGGTCGCGCCCGCCGGGGAGCCCAGGAGCGCGGCCACGCCGTACAGCTCCGGGCTGGAGACCGCCGGCCAGACTTCCCCCAGACGCGGGACGACCAGCGCCGCGTAAATGACGGCCGGCGCGGCCGCGACGAAGGGCGAACTCATCAGCCTGCGGGTCACGCGCCAGTGCGGCAGGAAGATCATCAGCGCCCAGAACGGCAGAACCAGCAGGCCGCTCAACTTGAACAAGGTCTCCACGTCCGCCACCTCCTCAATATCTAACGCGATAAATTTACGTAACAGCGTTAACTTAGGTTCGAAAAAATTTTACTGCTGGCGCAGGCCGTCCATCATCATCCTCATGGCCTGGCGGGTGCTCTTCTCCACGACCTCCGGGGTGAACCTCCTGGGGTCGGCCAGCGCGAGCGCGGTGATGCCGTGCACCAGCGCCCAGACCACCTGGCTCAAGGTCTCCACGTCCCCGCGCCGGATGGCCCCGGCGTCCATCGCCGCGCGGACGGCCTGCTGCAAGGTGTCGAACGAGGCGACCATCGGCTCCGTCTTCTCCCTCTTGATTTCGAAGACGAGGTCCGCGCGCTGCATGAACATCATCTGGTAGTAGACGGGGTTGTCGAGCCCGAAATTGACGTAGGCGCGTCCCAGGGCCTCGAGCCTTTTTAGCGGGCTGCGCGCGCCTTCGGCGGCCTCCCTGAGCTCGCGCGCGAATTCGACGAAGCCCTCGCGCACCACGTCGAAGAGCAGGTCGTCCTTGTTTTCGTAGTAGCGGTAGATGGTCGTCGCCGAGTAGCCTATCCGCTCGGCCACGCGCCGCATCGAGAACCCCTCGTAGCCGTGCTCCAGGAAGAGCGCGCCGGAGGCGTCCAGGATCGCGCGGCGCAGGCCCTCCTTCTGCTGCTCGCGCCGCGCGCGGCTCGCCCGCCGCACCCTCTGCGCCTGCGTAGGTTTCGTCTTCGTCGTCATCTCTTTGCCCATGAATATTACGTAACAGCGTTACGCAATATAACCCGCCCATCCCATTCCGTCAACGGCCGGGGCGCTATCCGACGCCCCGCCATCTTGCCTCTGACGCCACAACCGGCTTAAGGTGTCAGGTGGCTGGAAGCCGTCCGCGAGTAAACCCGACACATTTTTTCACGACCTGGCGGCCCGGAGGCGTTCGAGCGCTCCGGGTGGGATGAGATGACAGAGAAGAAGCCGCAGCCCGCGTTCCGTGAAGACCAGGTGTTTTTGACCGCCGTCCTGGAGCAGGTCGAAGACGCCATCGTCGCCTGCAACTCCGAAGGGGTGCTCACCCTTTTCAACCGGGCCGCCCGCGAAATCCACGGCCTGCCCGAAGAGCCCATCCCTGCGGAGCAGTGGGCCGAATACTACGACCTCTTTTTGCCAGACGGCGAGACGCGAATGAGGGCCGAGGAGGTCCCGCTGTTTCGCGCCCTCGGGGGCGAGCACGTCAGGGACGTGGAGATGGTGGTCGCGCCGAAGGGCGCGGCGTCCCGCACGCTGCTCGCGAGCGCGCACCCGCTCACGGGCCCGCGCGGGGAGAAACTCGGGGCCATCGCCGTCATGCACGACATCACAGAGCGCAAGCGCGCGCAGGAGACCCTCCGGCGCGAAAGCAGTCTGCTCCAGGCGCTGATGGACAACATCCCGGACGCGATCTACTTCAAGGACACGGAGAGCCGCTTCACGCGCGTCAACCGCCACGCCCCTTACCGCGGCGGCAAGGACCCCGCGGACGTGATCGGCAAGACCGACTTCGATTTCTTCGTCGAGGAGCACGCGCGCGCCGCCTACGAAGACGAGCAGCGCATCATGCGGACGGGGCAGCCGATTCTGGACAAGGTCGAGTTGGAGACTTACCCGGACGGGTCCGTGACCTGGCTCTCGACCACGAAGGTGCCGATCTTAGACGAGGACGGGAAGGTGACGGGGCTGGTCGGCATCTCGCGCGACATCACGGAGCGCAAGCGGGCCGAGGAGGAGCGGCTGCGGCTCGCGCGCGAGCAGGCGGCGCGCGAGGAGGCAGAGGCGGCCAACCGCTCGAAGGACGAATTCCTGGCCGTGCTCTCGCACGAGCTGCGCACGCCCCTGACGGCCGTCCTCGGCTGGGCGCACCTGCTGCGCGACGGGCGGCTGGACGAGAAGACCGCGGCCGACGCGCTCGAAACCATAGAGCGCAGCGCGCGGGCGCAGGCCCGGCTGGTTGACGACCTGCTCGACGTGTCCAGGATCATCACGGGCAAGCTGCGCCTCGAAGTCTCGCAGGTCGAGCCGAGGTCTTTCATCGAGTCGGCCATAGAGGCTGTGCGGCCAGCGGCCGCGGCCAAAGAGGTCACCATACAGAACCTGACGGGCGCGGACCAGGGCTCCATCGCGGGCGACGCGGCGCGGCTCAAGCAGATAGCCTGGAACCTGCTCGCCAACGCCATCAAGTTCACGCCGCAGGGCGGGCGAATCGAGGTGCGTTTGAGGCGCGCCGGCCCGCACGTCGAGTTCGCGGTCACGGACACAGGGGCCGGCATCAGTCCAGAGTTCCTGCCGCACGTCTTCGAGCCCTTCCGCCAGGCCGACCAGAAGACCACGCGCCGGCACGGCGGACTCGGCCTCGGGCTCTCAATCGTGCGCCACCTCGTCGACCTGCACGGCGGCACCGTGCACGCAGAGAGTCCGGGCGAGGGCCGCGGCGCGACTTTCACTGTGAGGCTGCCCGCGTCCGACGCTCGTCAGACGGACAGTCCGGGCGAGCGCGCGGCCTCCGCGGCGGGAGACGCGCCGGCCACGCACGGCTGCCCCGAAAGGTTCGACGGCCTGAAGGTGCTGGTTGTAGACGACGAGGTTGACACGAGGACATTACTGAAGATGGCCGTCGGCCGGTGCGGGGCCGAAGTGTTGACAGCCGGCTCCGTGCGCGAGGCGCTCGAAGCCGTGGAGGCAGAGCGGCCGGACGTTTTGATTAGCGACATAGGCATGCCGGACGAGGACGGCTACGACCTGATACGCCGCGTGCGCGGGCTCCCGGCCGAGAGCGGGGGCGGCGTGCCGGCCATCGCCCTGACCGCCTACGCGCGCGACGAGGACCGCGCGCAGGCACTCGCGGCGGGCTATCAAATGCACGTGGCGAAGCCCGTCGACATGGCCCAGCTCATCAAAGCGGTCGCCAACCTCATCAGGCTTACGAATCAAGGCGACTGACCGAAGACGCCAAGCTGGAAAGCTTCGGCCAGGAGTTCGAAGGAGCGCAGACGCGCGGGGTGGTCGAAGATTTGGCCGACGGCCATTATCTCGTCGGCCTCTGTCAGGTCGACGAAAGATTCCAGCCCGCGGCGCACGTTCTCGATTGGGCCGACGAAGGAATAGCGTAGCGCGCGCTCGACACCCATCCTCTCGAATTCGGACCAGCTGCCCTCCATCGAATCGACGGGCGGCGCGAGAAGCCCCGGGCGGTTGCGGCGCAGGTTGACGAAAGCCTGTTGAATCGACGTGAACAGGCGGCGGGCTTCCGATTCCGTGTCGGCGGCGATGACATTCACGCACGGCATCGCGTGCGGCTCCCGCAGAGACTCCGACGGGCGGAACTCGCTCCTGTAAATCTGGAGCGCCTCAAGCAGAAGGTCCGGCGCGAAGTGCGAGGCGAAGGCGAAGGGGAGCCCGAGCGCGGCCGCGAGTTGCGCGCTGTAGAGACTCGAACCGAGCAGCCAGACCGGCACGCGCAGCCCCTCGCCCGGCACGGCGCGCACCACCTGTCCGGGGCGTGCGGGCGCGAAGTACGAGAGCAACTCGGCCACGTCGCGCGGGAAATTGTCTTCGGCGTTCGAGAGGTTGCGGCGCAGGGCGCGCATGGTGAGTTGGTCTGTGCCCGGCGCGCGCCCGATGCCCAAATCTATCCGGCCGGGGTAGAGGGCTTCGAGCGTGCCGAACTGCTCCGCGATGACGAGCGGCGCGTGGTTCGGGAGCATCACCCCGCCTGAGCCGACGCGGATGGCCTTTGTGCCGCCCGCGACGTGGCCGATGAGGACGGCGGTCGCGGAGCTGGCGATGCCCGCTATGTTGTGGTGCTCGGCCAGCCAGAAGCGTTGGTAGCCCCACGCCTCAACGTGCCGCGCCAGGTCGAGCGTTTCCCTGAAAGCGTCGCCGACCGTCCCGCCTTCCTTGACCGGCGCGAGGTCCAGAACCGAGACGCTAATCCCCCTTATGCTTTTCATCGCCTTCTCACTCCTTACGCCCCGAACACCTAAAGCTCTCCCTGTGGCTCAGTCAGACTTCAATGATAACCCGGTCAACGAGGTAGACCTTGCCCGGGCCGACGGCCTGTGGCTCAGTCAGACTTCAATGATAACAGACGCAGCGCGCGCGGCGTTATCAGGCTCGTGTGAATCGCGGTGTCAGACATCGGCCTTCCGGTTCGAGTAATTGCCAGCCGGTCATTGAAACTGGCCGGCGACAAGCAAAGTACATAGAACCTCAATTTCCTCCACACGTTTTTTTCATTACAATTCCAACCTCCGTTAGCCAAATGACAGGGCAATTGCTTAGCGGCTCTTCGAGCCCGAGGAAGGAATTGAACATGAACACATTGCTTATCCGATTCACCGCAACCGCGACTCTACTGCTCGCACTCGTGGCGATGGCCCGCGCTCAGACGCCGAGCGCCGCGCCGCCGAACGTCGTCTCCTCCAGCGCAGGCAACGTCAACGTCGAGCGGCTCGCGACGCTCGAATTCCCGTGGGGGTTGGCGCTCTTGCCGGACGGTCGCGTGCTGGTGACGGAGAAGCCAGGACGGCTGCGCATCTGGGCCGACGGCAAATTGTCCGAGCCTGTGCAGGGCGTGCCGAAAGTGGTTTACCGCGGCACGCAGAGCGAGCAGGGCGGGCTGCTGGACGTCGAGGTTGACCCGGACTTCGCGCGCAACCAGTTCGTCTACCTCTCCTACTCGGAGGCAGCCGAGCAACAGTCGCCGGACGACGCGGAGACCGGCGACGTGCGCTTCAGTAACTTCCTGGACATGACGGACAACGTCCTGCGCGGCGGCGCGGTCGCGCGCGGCCGCCTCGAAGGCAACCAACTGCGCGACGTTCAAGTCATCTGGCGGCAGGTGCCGAAGACGGTCGGGCGCGGGCACTTCGGCAACCGGATCGTCTTCGCGCCCGACGGGAAGCTCTACATCACCTCCGGCGACCGGCAGCGCTTCGACCCCGCGCAGAGTCTCGCGTCGAACCTGGGCAAGGTCGTGCGCGTCAACCCGGACGGGACTGTGCCGACAGACAACCCGTTCGTAGGCCGTGAGGGAGCGCGCGGCGACGTCTGGAGCTACGGCCACCGCAACGTCCTCGCCGCGGCCGTCGAGCCTGCTTCGGGCCGTCTCTGGGTGGTCGAGATGGGGCCGCTCGGGGGCGACGAGCTGAACCTAGTCGAGAAGGGTAAGAATTACGGCTGGCCGCTCGTCAGCAACGGCGACAACTACAACAACTCCATGATCCCGGACCACCCGTCGAGCAAAGAGTTCCAGGCCCCCGTGCGCACCTGGACGCCCGTCATCTCCCCCTCGGGCGCGACCTTCTACACGGGCTCTCTCTTCACGGGCTGGCGCGGCAGCGTGCTCGTCGGCGGCCTCTCGTCGCAGGCGCTGATCCGCCTCAGCATGGACGGCGAGCGCGTGGCCGTCGAAGAACGCGTTGACATGAAGAGGCGCATACGCGACGTGATTCAAACGCCCGACGGCGCGCTCCTCGTCATCGTCGACGCCAAAAGCGGCGACCTGCTCCGCCTGACCCCGGCGCGGCCGAAATAGCCCGCGCCGCGAAGGGCCACTCCGGCGTCAAGCTGCGAAGTAGGGCTCATCACAAAATCTCTAGCAGACGAGATTTTGTGATGAGCCCTACTTCGCAGAAAACACCTTTCACTCTCCCCTTACCCTAAGACCTCCCGCATCACTCCCGCCAGGTCGCGCACCGCGCGCTCCCCGTCGCCGACGTAGGCCGAGCCGTGCATGGGCGCAATCGTCCTCGGCTTGAGGTCAGCCAGCTTCTGCAAAATGCCGTCGGTGTTTTTCGTGTAGGGCATGTAATTAGCCATCGGGCCGGCTTGATATTCCACCAAAGTCTTGCGGACCCGCCCGATGACATCGGATTCGGTTAGCGGTTCTAAATTCCCGTTCTGATGAAACAGGTCCGAGGAAAGCAGGGTGCCGTTCGTCTCCTCGAACAGAAGCCCCGCCTCCCAACAATGCGGGACGTGCGGCGTCTGCATGAAGCGGAAGCGGTGCTTGCCCGTGTTCAGCGCCTCGCCGTCCGTCATCCCCAACGCGGGACGAACGGCGAAATCATTGACGCTCACCAGCGCCCCGATCATGCTGCACACCGGCTGTGCGGCGGGGGCCAGTTGCAGCCACTCGTTCAGCGAGCCGCACTCGTCCGCCTCGAAGTGGCTGAACCCGATCCACCGCAGGCGCGACGGGTCTATCAGACTTTTCACCGCTTCGAGCACCGAAGGGAACAGGGCTTTCATCCCCGTGTGATACAGCAACGGCTCGTCGTCTTTGACCAGGAACTGGTTAAATTGCAGGTCAATTCCCGGGACGTAAGTTGAGATGCGATACAGGTCGGGCGCTATTTCCGATATAGCCACGTCAATTCCTCCTCCATTCAATCTCCAACCACTAACGCGGAATTTCGGCCGCGCGTAGATCACCTACTTTAAGACGCGTCATTTATCTCGCGCGCGGCGCGGTTGCCGGATTCGAGCGCGCCCTGCATCCAGCCGGGCCAGGCCGAAGCGTGTTCGCCCGCGAAGTGCACGCGCCCCTCGGGCCGCGCGATGTGCGGCAGAAGCTCCATTACCTGCCCGGGCTTGAACCACGCGTAATCGCCGCGCGCCCACTCGTCTTCGTCCCAACACTTCGACGCGCCGCCTTCGAACTGCTCGCGCACGGCCGGGTGCACCTTCTCCATCTGCCCGAGCGTGAAGCCGACGCGTTCATTCTCTTTCATCGCCGTCACGCGCCGCGCCTGCGGACCCGCCATGTAGGATTCGAGGATGCCGCGCGTGCCCGGCTGATTTTCGGTCCTGTCGTAGACGCTCATGATGGGGAGGTCGGTGGAAGCCTGACCCGTCAGACCTTCGTCGAGCCAGAACCTGCTTCTCGTTTGCAGGTAGACGCGCGCGACCGACGTGTAAGGCAGTTGCTCTATCGCCCGCTGCTTTTCGGCGGAGAACCGCGGGGAGATTTCGACGTGCCGCAGGACGGAGAACGGGACGGCGCAAACCAGCCTGTCCGCCGCGAGAGTCCTGTGCGCGCCGGCCTGCGAGTAGACTACGCGCACGCCCCGCGCGTCGTGCTCTATCCTCACAACTGGCGCGCCGTAGCGAATCTTATCTTTGAGCCGCGCGGCGAACGCCTTCGGGAGGTGGTCGCTCCCGCCCCTGATGGCGTAGCTCTGCTTCATGTACCTCCTGTGGGCGATGTCGCGCAGCAGGCCGAGCGCCGAGATGCTGTCAATCCCGTCGCCCCACAAATCGAGGTAGCCGAGCCTGAGCAGCGCCACGGCGGCCGGCGACGCGCCCTGGGCGCGCAGGAATTCCGAGAACGTCACCCGGTCATATTTTTTGAGTTGGGCGGGCGGCCAGTCCGGCGCGGCGGCGTCGCCCGCGTCCTTCAGGACTGACGAGATGTACTTCTCCCTCATCCCCTGGCGGCCCAGTCTCTTCTCTTCGCCGGTCAGTTCGAGAGGCCACTCGGTCGCCTGCCCGCGGCCGACCTGAATCCGCTTCCCGCGGACGTGGAAAAGCGAAGACAGGTCGCGCGGCATCACGGGGTCCACGGGCAGTTCGAAGAGCTTGACGTATCTCATCGTCCAGTCGTGGCTGTCCGGGACGTAGATCGCGCCGGCCTCGGCGTACATCCCGTCGGAGAAGGGCTCGCGCATGGTGTAGACGCGGCCGCCCGCGCGCGTGCGGGCTTCGAGGATGGTGACGGCGTGGCCCGCCTGGGCCAGTTCGTAGGCGGCCGCGAGCCCCGCGAGCCCCGCGCCGATAACAATCACTTTCTTCGGCTCACCTTTTCTCCCCAACTTGTCCTGGCCGCGAGCCGTCACACTCAACGGACAGGCCGAGAGAGCAACCGCGGCGAGGCCGCTCGACTTCAAGAACTCCCTGCGATTGATTCTCATTCTCCCCGCCTTTCAATTGAGCGCGACTCACTCCGGGACGGGGGTTCCCTTGCGCCTCATCTCGTCTATCTCCTCGCCGCCGCCGAGCGGCTGCCACCATTCGAGCGTCTCCTCCTGCGCGAGGAACCCCGTCGGCCTGTAGAGCCGCAGGCGGAGCGTCACGGCCCTCGTCGCGGGCGCGGCCCACTTCCCTTCGACCGTGACCGTCGCGCCGACCTCCGGCAACTCCTGCTCGCCGCCCGCCACTCTCTGGTCGTTGTAGTCGAACACTTCCCACGCGAGCCTGTAGCCCCTGAGCGCGTACGAAGGAATCTCTTCGGGGCCGCGCCGCTCGATGGTCGCGCGGAAGCCCGCGGGCGAGGTGTAAGTCGTCAAAGGGTTCCAGTCCACCTTAACTCGCGCCGGCGCGTTCAGCTCCTTCCAGAGATTGAAGGACGGGTAGCGCTGGCGGTTCTCGTCGACGACGCCCATCTCCACGAAGCCGCTGTCCATGCCGGGACGCAGGTTGCGGTGCGACTTGTAGTCCTGATAGCACCAGAAGACGAGGCCGCCTATGAAGTCGTGCTTACTGAAGAGCGCCATCTGGTCGCGCATGATGCGCCGTCGCAACTCGTCGCCCTTCTCCTTATCGCGGGCGAACATCCTCGCCGCGCCGAACTCGGAGATGACGATCATCTTGTCGGGGAACATGCGGCCGACGCGCTCGATTGTCTCGGGCAGCAGTGACGCCGGCCCGGACCACGTGCCGAAGTACTGGTTCCACATGATGAAGTCCACGAAGGAGGAGGCGCTGTCCTCGGCGCGCTTGAGGCCCGGCAGGCTGTCGTCGGCGAAGGTCACGAAGCGGTCGGGGTCTATCTCGTCGATCATCTCCTTCACGGCGCGCACGTAGGCGCGCCCGCCGGCCGTGTGCGTCTCGCTCTCGTTGCAGACGCTCCAGCCCATGACGCTCGGGTGGTTGTAATTCTGCTCGATCATCTCGCGCATCATCTTCCGGGCGAGCGCGACGACCTTCGGGTCGGCCAATTGCCCCTCGTTGAACTGCCAGATGGGAATCTCGGGGACGAGCAGGATGCCGTTGCGGTCGCAGTAGTCCAGAATGTCCGGGTGCTGCGGGTAATGCACGGGCCGGGTGAAGGTCACCTGAAGCTCCTTGAGCGCGTCGTAGTCGTGTTTGATTGTCCCGCGCGTCTCGGCCAGGCCCTCCCACGGCGAGTCCTCGTGGCGGGTCATGCCCGAGAGCCGCACGCGCTCGCCGTTGAGGTAAAGGTGCCTGCCGCGCAGCTCAAGCGTGCGCGCGCCGAAGGTGTCGCCGAGCGAATCGAGGGGCTTTCCTTTCGTGTCGCGCAGCTCTACTTCCATCCGGTAGAGGTTGGGCCGGTCGAAGTGCCAGAGCTTGACGTTCCTGATGCTGACATCCAACGTCAGCTCCTGCGCGCCGGGTTTGAGCGTGACATCCGTCTGGGCCGCTTGAATCGTATCCCCGCCGCCTTCGGGTGTCGCCCGAATTATCAGGCGCACGGGGAGCGGCCTGCGTGAGAAGTTTTCGAGGAAGACGCGGCTCGTGACCTCTGCGTCGCCCCCCGAGACCTTCACGCGTATCTGCTGCCGCCTGACGAGCGCCTCGCCGCTCGCGCTCAGCCACACGTCGCGCACGATGCCGCCGTAGTGCCACCAGTCGTACCAGATGTTGCCGCCCGAGCGGAGCCTCAAGGCCCACCCCGGAATCGTCTGGGCCGTCGGCATGTTGTCAATCTCGACGGCCAGGAAGTTTTCGCGCCGCAGGTGGGGCGTGAGGTCGAACGAGTAGGCCGTGTGCCCGCCCTCGTGCCCGCCGAGCAAGGTGCCGTTGAGCCAGACGCGCGAGCGGTAGAAGGTCGCGCCGAAGTTCAGCTCGACGTGACGGCCGAGCATCTCCGCGGGCACCGCGAACGACTTGAAGTACCAGGCCGTCCCCTCGTAGTCCTCGTACTTGCCGACGTTCCAGGTGTGCGGCACCCGCACGGTCTCCGCGTCGAACCGGGCTCGCCTGTGCCAGCCCCGCGCCTCGCCCTGCTTCGACGGGTCCGTGACGAACTGCCACTCGCCGTTCAGGTCGTGGCGCGCGGAGGCGCGGGCGGAAGTGGCAAGGAGCAGACAGAGCGCGAGCGGCGCGCAGGCGGCGATGAATTTTGTACGGCGCATGAGTCGTCTATGAATCACGAAGAAGTCCTGTTTTCTGAAGCGTCAGCGCTTCACCTCCGTCGGCGCGCCCGCCGCGGTGAAGCGCCCCTCGACGGTCGCGGTCGTCGCCGCGTCCGCCCTGCCCGCGAAGCCACGCTGCTTGCCGCAGACGGTTATCTTGAACTCGCCCGGCTCGATGACCATGCGGCCGTCGTCCATAATCACCGCGAGCTGCCTCGGGTCGAGCGCGAAGCTCACCACGCGGCGCTCGCCCGGCCGCAGGTGCACACGCTCGACGCCGGCGAGCGAGCGCACAGGCACACGCACCGACGCCTCCGGGTCCGTGACGTAGAGCTGCACGACCTCGTCGCCCGCGCGGCTCCCGGCGTTCTCGACTTCTACGCTCACCCGGACGCCCTCGCCGGCCTTGACGCTGCTCGCGCCGAACGTCAGCTTGTCGTACCTGAAGCGCGTGTAGCTCAGCCCGTGGCCGAACGGGTAGAGCGGTTGGCCCTTGAATATGTCCGTCCGGTCGCCGCCGAGGAAGCCGGGCTCGCGCACCGTCATCTCCTCGCCTTCTAGTTGCGCCGAGAGGCCGAGGACGAGCACCGCCGCCTCCGCCTGTTTCGCCGCCTCCAACACCTCGGCGTAAGGCAACCCTTGCGACGCGGGCGGCTGCCACATGAGCCTCGCCACCGCGCCGATCCTCCCCTCGTAGTACTCCATCTTCAGGTCGTAGCTCCTGCCAGCCTCAAGCGTGACCTCGCCCGTCAAGGTCGTCGGGGCGTGCTCGGTCCAGTCCTCGGCGATGCGCTTCCCGTCGAGGTAGACGCGCAGGCCGTCCTCTGCCGTCGCGCCCAGACGGTACTTGCCAGAGACCGGCGGCACGAGCTTGCCCGTCCACCGCGCCGAGAAGTCGTCTGCGGGGAGGCCGGGCGCGGCGTTCATCATCTGCGAGACCTTCTCTTCGAGCGTCATGCGCGAGACGAGGTCCGCGGCGCGCCGCTCTACAGGCAGCGACGCGTCCAGGTACGGCGCGCGCTCGTCGGGTTTCGTACTTTGCGCGGCGGCAGGCGCGGCGACGACGATAGCGAAGCAGAGCGCGAGCGCGATGACGCGGGAGCTTCCGCGCGGCTGGCGGGAGAACATGGCTGTGGCCCTTTCGCTGCGCCGCGAGCCTGCGGCGCGGGAGAATGGTCGAGCGGAGTTCGGCGTGAACTCTACCCGCGACCCCGCGCCCGGCGCAAGGCATAAGTTATTAAGCCGGTGGATTTCTTTACTGTGGCGGCTGAGGCCCGTAGGGGGGCCGCCGCGGATGCTTCGGCGGGTTCTTCGTGAGTTGCTCGTTGATTAGCTCGATGGCCTTTTCGAGTTGCGGGTCGCGGCCCGCCACGACGAGGTCGGGGCGCGCGTCGAGGTCTATGTCCGGCAGGACGCCTTTGTTCTCCACGATCCAGACGCTCTTTCCGTTTTCGACGCGCCACGCGGCGACCGACGGCGCGGTGACCGTCCCGCCGTCAACCATCGGCAGGCCGCCGGTGATTCCCGTCAGCCCGCCCCACGTCCGCTTGCCGACAATTGGGCCAATGTTGGCCTCGCGGAAGTAGTCCGGGATGGAGTCGCCGCCCGAGCCCGCGTACTCGTTGACGACGAGCACCTTCGGGCCGTAGATGGCGGCCTGCGGGTAGCGTTCGTCCAGGCCCTCGCGCGGCGCGTCGTATTCGAGCACCTTGCGCGTCAGCCGCTCGGCCAGGAAGTCAGGGATGAAGCCGCCGCTGTTGAAGCGCCCGTCGACGATGAGCGCGTCCTTGTCCGTCTGCGCGTAAAAAGCTTTGAAGAAGGCGTTGATGCCGGCGACTTGCGTGTCGGGGACGTGTATGTAGGCGCAGCGCCCCCCCGTCGCCTCCCGGACCTTGCGCCGGTTGGTCTCGACCCAGTCGAGATAACGCAGCGTCGTGTCGCTCGCAATCGGCCTGACCGTCACAGTGCGCGCGCCCTCTTCCGCCGGTTTGTCGTTGACCCTGAGCGTGACCTGCTTGCCGACCGTGTTCTCGAAGAGCGCGAACGGGTTGTCGCCCGCGCGCAGGGGCCGGCCGTTGACGGCCAGCAGGTAGTCGCCTTCGCGCACCAAGACGCCGGGCTCCGTGAGCGGCGAGCGCGTCTCGGGCGCGGAGTTGTCGCCCGCGTAGATTTTTTTGAAGCGATAAAGTCCGTTGCTGATTTCCAAGTCCGCGCCGACGAGCCCTGTGGCGACGCGCGCGACTTCGGGCATCTCGCCGCCGAAGACGTAGGCGTGCGAGGTGCTGAGTTCTCCGATCATGTCGCCGATGAGGTAGTTGAGGTCCGTGCGGTGGGCGACGAAGGGGAACACCTGCGAGTAACGCTCTTTGACGGCCGCCCAGTCCAGGCCGCGCATCGTCGGGTCGTAGTAGAAGTCGCGCTCCGTGCGCCAGGCTTCGTCGAAGATTTGCTTCCACTCGGCGCGCGGGTCGAGGCGCATCTCCAACGTTGCCAGGTCCAGCTTGCCGTCGCCGACCTTCTGGTTGGGCTTCGCGTCCACGATGCCGAACGTCGCGCCCGCGCGGTAAATAATCCTTTCGCCTGAAGCAGACAAGTCGTAACTCGTGATGCCGCTCAGCACGACCGAGTCCTCGCGCTTGTTCATGTCGAAGACGTGCAGTACGCGGTTGGCGTCCGAGCCGCCGCGCGTGCCCGGCGACGGATTAGCGAGATAGAAGAAACTCTCTTTCGCCGCGAGCAGGCCCGTGTAGCTGCCGGGCGGGACGGGCACGTTGACGATCCGCCGGTTCATGTCGGCCGTGTCAATCCTGATTGTTTTCGTCTCGGGCTTAGCTTCGTCCTTCTTCTCCTGCTCGGGCTGCGCTTCTTTACTCTGCCCTGCCTCGTCAGTCTTCTGCTCGGCGGGCTTAGCCGTCGGCGCGTTCGAGCCGCCGGCCCCCGGCTTGCCGCGCTCGCCCGTCGCGCCAGCGCCCGCGAGCGGCGAGGGCTGCGGCGTCGCCGCGTCAGGAGCGCCCTTTTCTTCGTCCGACTCGGGCGCGAAGGGCGAGGGCGTGTCGGCCGCGAGCGTGGCGACGTAGACGCCCGTCGTGTTGTTGTAGACGAAGGACGACTCGGGCTCGAAGTCGTTGAAGGTCGGGTTGAAGTTTCGGTTCGACAGAAAGTAGAGATACTTGCCGCCCCTGTCGAAGACGGGGCTCGTGTCGTTGCTCATGCCGTCGGTCAAGGGGTAGGACTGGCGGCGCTCGATTGAGTAGAGGTGAATCTGCCGGAACAAATTTCTGTTGCGCCGCGCGTAGGCGACCCACTTGCTGTCGGGCGACCAGTCGTAGCCGTTAATCTCGCCCGTCTGCGACTGGTCGATCATGACGGGCGGGCCGCCGCTCACGTTGACGTAGTAGAGCTTGAGCGTCTTCTCCGCGAAGAGTAACTTGGTCGAGTCCGGCGACCACGCGGGGCCGTAGCGGTAGGCGTGTCCGTCCGAGGTGACGCGCCGCTCCTCGCCCGCGCCGTCCTGCGCGCGTATGTAGAGCTCGTACTCGCCCGTGCGGTCGGAGAAGTAGGCCACCCAGCGGCCGTCCGGCGACCACGTCGGCCAGAGTTCGCGCGCGCCCGAGGTGTTCGTCAGGTTGCGCGCGTCGCCCTTCTTCGCGGGCACTGTGAAGACTTCGCCGCGCGCCCCGATGAGTGCGCGCGCGCCCGAAGGCGAGAGGCTGAAGGAGTTGATGAGTTTTTCGACTTTGACGAAGCGCGGGCGAGTCCAGGTGAGGTCGCTCGCGACGACGGCCGGGACTTGAGCAGTCTTCTCGGTCTTCAGGTCGAGCGTGTAGAGGTAACCGCCGTTCTCGTAGATGATCGCGTCCGACACGCCGCCGCCGAGACTGGGCCATTTCACGTCGTACTCTTTGTGGTGCGTTATCTGCCGGGTCGTTTTCGCGCCGAGGTCGTAGACGTAGAGGTTCATCACGCCGTCGCGGTCGGAGTCGAAGTAGATGCGGTCGCCGTGCCACATGGGGAAGCTGTCGGCGGCGTCCGTGTGCGGGAGCTCTTCGTAAGTGTTCCTCTTCAGGTCGTAGATGGAGACGAACTGCTGCGTGCCGCCGCGGTAACGCTTCCAGGTGGCGAACTCGTTACTGATGCGGTTGTAGGCGATTCTGGTCCCGTCCGGCGAGAAGGAGGAGAGGCCGCCCGCCGGGAGCGGAAGCTCTACGGGCATCCCGCCTTCGAGGCCGACGGTGAAGAGCTTACTGAAGCGCGTGGTGAAGCTCGTGCGCGTCGAGCGGAAGAGGACGCGGGCCGAGTCCGGCGTCCAGTCGAGCACCTGATCGGACGAAGGGTGATAGGTCAGACGGCGCGGCTCGCCGCCTTCGGACGGCACGACGTAGACATCCGTGTTGCCGTCGTAATCGGAGGTGAAGGCGAGCCACCGCCCGTCCGGCGAGAACTTGGCGAAGGACTCGACGCCGGGGTGCGAGGTGAGCCGCCGCGCCTGCCCGCCCGCGCGCGCGGCCAGCCAGAGGTCGCCCGCGTAGGTGAAGACGACGCGGTCGCCGTGCACGTCCGGGTATCTCAGGAGTCGCGTCGGCGCGGTTTGCCCGAAGGCGCGCGGCGAGAAGAGCAGGAGGAGCAGAGTGAGAATCAAAGTGTGACGGGGCTTGATGTCGCGCATGAACGTGATGCCTCTTCGTGGTGAACCCGGCGCAAGGGTGCATTCGCGCGGAGCTTTCCCGGCGCGCACACGCTTCCCTGCCCGGAGGCCGTACGGCCTCCGGGCCACTGATAGCACGCGGGCGCGTCGGCGGTCTTTCACAATCGAAAGGCTGTTGTCCGCGTTTAAGGTGTCGTGGGAGTCGAGCGGTATTCGGCGGGCGTCATGCCCGTGTGCCGCTTGAAGGTTCTGGAGAAGTGGCTCTGGTTGGAGAAGCCCGCGTCGAGCGCGATCTCCGTGAGTGACGAGGCCGAGGCGCGAATCTCGCGGCAGGCGTACTCGATGCGCAGCCGGCGAATGTACTCGCCGACCGAGGAGCCGTAGCAGCGGCGGAACTCGCTCGCCAGGTAGACGGGGTGCACGCCCACGGCGGAGGACAGCCCGGCGAGGCTCAGGTGTTCGCTGAACTGCGCGTGCAGAATCTCCCGCGCGCGCCGGAGCCAGCGCGGGGCGTCGTGCGCCTGAGGGCGCGTCGAGCGGCGCGCAGTCTCCGCGAGCATTTCCAGGGCCAGCCCTTCGATGGCTAGACGCGACGCCTCGTCGCTCTCGCAGAATTCGCGGTAGAGGCGCGTGGCGAGCCAGGCGAGCGCGCCGCCCGCGAACTCCGCCGGGCCGTCCAGCCGTGGGCCGCCCTCGCACGCGCGTTCGAGCCAGCGCGGCTCTATGTCTATGATGAAGCAGTGCGAGCCGCCGCCGTCGAAGCGGTTCGAGTGCTTCTCGCCGGCCGGGCTGAAGGTGACGGTCTGCGGCTTACAGACGAGCGTCTTCGCCGCGTACTTTTCGGCGTACGTGCCCTGCAACACCAGGCAGAAACCGGCGCTCTCGTGCGCGTGCTTCGGCAGTTCCAGACGCGGGGCGTAAGTGATTAAGCTCAGCGTCAGCCCGGCGACCCTGCGCCTCTCAATCGCCTGTCCGTGGTAACAGCTCGCGGTGGGTCTCATCAATCGACTTCCTTCCAGAAGCATCGGGACGACTCGGGAGAGGCACGAATTCTAACACGCGCCCCGCGAGTCGCGCGAAGGAGCGCCGCGCCCGGCTGGCGGCGAGGAGATTTTAATCGCCTGCGTGCGTTGTTTATTACGCGCTCCGGGGTGGTGAAGCGGCCGCGGCTACTTGTGCGCCATCACGTAAGCCCTGGCCTTCTCCTTGTCGCGGTGCTCCTGCGCCCAGGCCATATTTTCCTTCGCCCAGGCGAAGTGCTCTTTAATGAAGGAGTGCATCTTCGGCGTGGGGTTGCCGTTTGAGTCAGCCAGGCCGAGTTTCCGGCACACTTCGAGGATAAGGTAGTTGTCCTGCGTCATGCCGACGGCCTGGAAGAGCATGTGCTCCTCGTCGCGGCTGTAGTAGCCTTCGGCGGCAGGCGGCGGCGGAGGCGTCTGCCGCTGCATCCCCTCCGCCATCTTATCCAGCGCCACCTTCCACTCGCCGCCCTCCTTCACCAGCGGCATCGTGAGGGTCGTCCCTTCAGTCATGATTTCGACGGTCGCTGTCTCGCCCGTGACCCTTTCGTTGCTGAACTCCGGCATGACGACCGGGTTCCGCCGGGCATCATCCCACATCGCCTCCTCCAGTGACTTGCCCGCCGCCCTGGCCCCCTCCTCCATCAGCATGATCGTGCGCGCCGAAAGGTACTTCCGGGCCGCGTCGATGTCTTTACTGGTCGCCGCGCGGTAGTAAGCCCTGAGCGCGGCCGTGGGCGAGAGGCTCGCCTGGGCGGTGCCGCTCACACGCGCCGGCCGCCGCGGGCGCGGCTGACTCTTGCGCTTCGTCTGACTCAGCGCCTGGCCCGACACGGTCACGATCAAGGCCGCCGCGGCGAACAGCAGCAAGTAACTTCTTCTCGGAGATGACACCCCCTCAGCCTCCATGATTAATCTTTGCCGCCGATCTCAAGATTGCTCCCGTGCCACATGGTGTTATCTTCGAAAGTCACAGCCAGGTCGCCGCCCGTCCAGATAGTAGTGATGCTCTTCACCCCCGCCTCCTTTTCGACCTGCTTCTTGAACCCAGGGTAACGCTCGGAGAAGCACACCAACTCCGCTTCCTCGCCCGGCATGATCGCCTTCATCTCGGGCGCTCCTTCCTTCGGTATCCCGCCTCTCATGTATTCGAGCGGAAAGCCCATGTAACCCTGACGCCCGTCCCGGTCTGACTTTGCTTCCGGCAACCCGAAGCTCATGCTGGCCCAGATGATCGGCTTCGCGGAGACGTTCCTCACGCGGACGGTCAGGTCTTTCAGCCAATCTTCGCCCGCGGTGAAGGGCTTGCCGAGAGTGACCGGCACGCCCGCGACCTTAATCTCTATGATTTCGACCGCCACCACGTCGGCCGGCACGAGACGGCCGCCGGGTTCCAGGCTCATGCTCGGCACCATGCCGCTTTCGACCCTGGTGATCAGCCTCTCACGGTCCTGCGCGTGAAGTGAGGCTGAAGAAGCCGCCATGATAAAGGTCAGACAAAACAGGAAGCGGAACGTGAGTCCGGGTAATCGCATCGGAAGAACCTCCGGGTGACGCTATCGTTAAGTCGGCCTGACGCCCGGTAATCTTATCATCAGGGGGCCGAAACTTTAGCACCCGCGGGGGCAGTGAGACTGTACAGAACGGGACGGCGCTCGGCGGGCTGACCGCCTGACAGTAAGAATTTTTCGGCCGCACGGTTGGCGGGCCGGCGCTCACATCGGCTATTCTTCCCGGCGTGCAAACCTTTATTCGAACGGAGGGCGGGGAGTGAAGAGACAGGCTTACAGTCTATTCCTGCTGGTCGCTTTGACGGCCGGCGCGCACCGGGCGACAGCTCAGGACGGGAAGGCGGAACCCGCCCGGCCGGGGCAGGCCGCGACCGCCGCACTCGACCCGGAGTTGACGAACTACGAGTACCCATTCCCCGTGCGGTTCTACGAGGCCGACACGCAGGGGCAGAAGCTGCGCATGGCCTACATGGACGTGGCCGCGGCGAAGCCGAACGGGCGCACGGTCGTGCTCCTGCACGGGAAGAACTTCTCGGGCGCTTACTGGGCCGAGACCGTCAAGGCGCTCGCGGCCGAAGGCTACCGCGTCGTCGCGCCCGACCAGATAGGCTTCGGCAAGTCTTCCAAGCCCGCGTCCTACCAGTTCAGCTTCCAGGCGCTGGCCGCCAACACGCGCGCCCTGCTCGACTCGCTAAACGTTCGCGGCTTCGCGCTCGTGGGCCATTCTATGGGCGGGATGCTGGCGGCGAGGATGGCGCTGATGTACCCGGAGCGCGTCGAGCGGCTCGTGCTCGTCAACCCCATCGGCCTGGAGGACTGGAAGCTGGTCGCGCCCTACCGCACGGTTGATGAGAATCTCGCGCAGGAGTTGCGCGCCACGCCCGAGTCCATCAAGGAGTACCAGCGCGTGAACTACTTCGCGGGCCAGTGGAAGCCCGAGTACGACTCGCTGATAGAGATACTCGCCGGCTGGACGCGACACCCCGATTACAGGCGCGTCGCCTGGAACGCGGCGCTCACCTCCGACATGATCTTCACGCAGCCCGTGCTCTACGAGTTCGACCGACTGAAGCCGCCGACGCTCTTAATCATAGGGCAGCGCGACCGCACGGCCATCGGCAAGGACAGGGTGCCGAAAGAAATCGCCGCACGCCTGGGCGACTACCCCGCGCTCGGTAAAGCCGCGGCCGCGCGCATTCCGGGCGCGCGCCTCGTGGAAATACCCGAGGCCGGCCACCTCCCGCAGGTCGAAGCGTTCCCGAAGTACGTCCGCGCCCTGCTCGATTTCATCGCGGCCGGCTGAACTGTCGCACCGAATCTCTGCTCTCGAAGAGTCAACGGCGATGAGCCCGGCCGCTCATCCTCCGGCTCAATGATTTGCCGGGCTGCTACTCGATGCAGACGCAGAGCTACTGCCTCAAGGCCGGCACGCACGGGCCGGGCGGGGGCGACGGCTACCTCTACGCGCCGCCCAAAGGCCCCGCCGAGGACGCCGTCATGACCATCGTCCGCAACTCGGTCAACCGCCCCGAAATTTCCCAGCAGCAGATACAGCAGCTCCTCTGGGCCATTATCGCGCGCGCCAAGTTCGAAGACCTGTCGTCGGAGCTGAAGGCGACGGCCTCGCAACTGCTCACGCCGCGCCAGCTCGCCTCGCTCAACCGCAGCGCGCTCGACGTGCTCTCGGGCAACGCGCTGACGGACGCGCTCGGCGGGGTGCCGGAGCCCCTGAGGCAGATCGCGGAAGCTGAAGCCCGCCTGCGCCAGATGCTGACCACGCCCGGCGCTTCGTTCGCGGAGATGGAGCGCGTGGCGGTGCTGTCGGGCGCGGCCCCGCTCGGCGCGGGGAGCCAGGCGGTCCCCTCCGGGCGCTGGTCGCTGCACCCGGACGGCTACTACGTGCGCTACATCCCGAGCGGCTACAGCTCCACGCGCGTGGAGGTCTGGGTGCCGCAGGGCAGCCCGGCCGTGGGCAAGGAGTACGACCCGGCGACCCACATCGCCGTGCCCGGCAACACCGCCCGCCAGCGACTGATTCAGTCCGGCCGCGCGCAGGCGGCACAGTAAATCTACGTGCCAGTTAACGGGCGGGTCTTCGGCGTCGAGCACCCGGCCGCTGGCGGCAGGCGGTACTGACTGAAACTGACTGAAAGCGTCTAGCGGCGGGCCTCCAGAATCTTGTCGCGGTGGATCATCCTGAAGAGCGAATTCGCCAGCGCCGAGTTGAGCGGCTGTAGCTTCTTGTACTGCTCCATCGCCTCCGGCTTCTTCCCCGTCGCGAGGTAGACGACGCCGAGCGCCTCTATCGCCTCGGCGTAGTTTGGCCTGAGCGCGATGGCACGCAGGCACGCCTCGCGCGCCTCCGCGTAACGCTGCTGCGTGAGGTGTATGTAAGCCGCCTGGTAGTAGACTTCGGCGTAATCGGGCTTGAGTTCGAGCGCGCGGCGGTAGCAGTCGAGAGCGCGCTTGTAATCTTTCATGCCCATGTAGACAACGCCGAGGCTGCCGTACGCCTGCGGCATGTCCGGGCGGAGGATGACCGCCTGCTCCAGCACCCGCGCGGCCTCGGCCAGCTTGCCCAGCTTGTAGTAGACGCCGCCCAGGTTGTTGAGCGCGAGGGGGTCGTCCGGCTTGAGGCGGACGGCCTCGGCTAGCGAGCGGGCGGCCTCCTCGTAGCGCCCGAGGTCCGTGTAAGCCTCGCCCAGGCTCTCGTGCGCGCCGGCCCAGTCTGGCTTGAGCCTCGCCGCGCTCAGCAACTCCTCGACGGCCTCCTCGGCGCGCCCCAACTCCTTCAGCACCCTCCCCAGGTTCACGCGCACCACGGGCGACTCGGGCCGCAACTCGGCCGCGCGCCGGCAAGACTCCAGCGCACGCTCGAACTGGCCCAGCCTGAAGCGCGAGACGCACAGGCCGTTGTGCGCCGCGGGGGAATTCGGCGTGACGCGCGCCGCCTCCGCGCGACTTTCCGCGGACGCGGCGAAGCCGCCCGGTGCGGAGACTGTCTCGCCCTTCGCGTGCAGGTCTTCGGCCAGCAGCGTCGGGCCGCCCGCGGGCGCGTTCGTTTGTGCAGGGGTCGAAGTGAGGGGCAGGATGACAGTCAAAAAGGCCGTTGCCAGTGGCGTCGCGCGTGACATTTAATTCCCCCTCTCTCGTTAGAGTTTATGGCCCGAGGCGCGGGGGAATCCGTGAACGTAATTCTACGCCTTGCGGGCTCGCGTTTCTATTCGCGGGCGCGCTTGAGATTTCCTTTTTTTATTACATTTTCTGTCCCGTAAATTTCGCGGCCCCGGCCGCAATTACATAATCAACCCGCAACATCGTCGCAACCACGATTAGGAGGCGAACCCCTATCCTCCCCGAACATTAAGCGAAACACTCTCGCGAGTGCTTTTAAATAATCAAGCGCCGGATTCAAGCGGTCCGGCGCTTCTTTACTAAGCGGCCGCGGGCCGCAAGAAACCGTGTAAGAGTAAGGGGGGTTAAGCGCATGTCAACAGGTTACGAAGAAGCGCCGGAGAAGGTCTTGAGCCCGGAGGAGAAGCTGCGCGGCGAGACGCCTTCGGACATAGAAGTCCCCGGCGCGCAGAAGCCAGAGAGCGTGGAGGTCAAGAAGGAGATAAATCCGAACACAGAGTGAGCGGGCGCGGGCGGTCAGCCCCGCGCGAAACTGACGAACCGCAACCACGGCGAGAGGTAGACAGGAGGTGAGCGATGTCGAGCAATCGAGAGACCATAGACGGCACCCCTCAGACCATCTTAGTGGTGGATAACATGGAGGGGTTCAGAAGGATGGTGAGCGTCTGGCTCGCGCAGCAAGGCTACCGCGTGGCGGAGGCCGAAGACGGGCGGATGGCGCTTGAGGAGGCGCGCCGCGTCTTCCCTGACCTGATCCTGATGGACCTCAAGATGCCCGGCGTGGACGGCATCGGGGCGGCGGAAAGCATACGCCGGGACGCCGAGCTGATGGACGTTCCGATTGTGGCCGTGACGGGCGACAACACGGAGTTCTACAAGAGCCGCGCGCGGGAGGCGGGCTTCAGCGACTACTTGGTGAAGCCCTTCGAGTCCAGGGAACTCAAAAGCGTTCTCGACCGCCACCTGCCGCAAACGAGCGCGGTCATTCACTGACAACCGATTGACAAACTACGACGGCGGGGCGACGTCGCCCCGCCGTTATTGATTTCACGCGATACGCCGTCAGACAGACGCCCGTAACGCGTAGAGAGTTCTGCCCGCCGTTTTTCAAAAGCTTACTGTTTGCCCCGCGCGCTTTGATCGGCGACGCGGAATTGATAGCGGCCGGAGCCGACTTCGTAGACGACGCGGCCGCCCTCGACGCCGACGAGTTTTACCGACCCCGCTTTCTCCGCGACCACGGCCCCGCCCCCCGCGATTTCGGTCACGGCCCGCGGGTTCGACGCGGGCACATGAACGCGCCCGGCCGCGTTCGGCGGAACGGTCACGTCAAGCTCCAGGCCCGCCGCCGTGCGCCTCCACCGGGTAGCAACCGTGCCGCGGACGCTATCGTAAGAGGCGGACACGCTGTCCAGCCCGGCGCTCGGAATCTCCGGCTTGAACTCGATGACGCGGAAGCCAGGTTCGAGCGGCCGCAGGCCCGCGAGGTCTTCGTAAAACCATTGCGCGATTGAGCCGAAGAAATGGTGGTTGCGCGAGCGCGTGTCGGCGGGCCAGCTTTCGCCCAGGGCCGTGAACTTCAATGCGTCCGTCCAGTAGCCCCAACTCGGCTCCGTGGTCTGAGTCGCCACCGCGTACGCCACGTCGTGGTGCCCCGTCTCCGTGAGCACTGGCAGGACCCAGCGTGCGCCCAGCACGCCGACGTAAGCGTGCCCGCCGCGCTTCTTCATGATGTCCTCCGCGAGCCGGCCTGCCACTTCCTTTCTCTTCTCCAACTGCACGAGGCCGAACGCGAGCGGGAAAATCTGCGCCGACTGCACGAACGGGTCTGTGTCTTTCTCGCGGTAGAAGCCGCCGGGGCCGAGGAAGCGCGCGTTGAAGTCGGCGCGAATCTTTTCGAACAACTCGTCGTAGCGCGCCGCGTCCGCCGCCTTGCCGAGTGCGCGCGCCGAGTCGGCCGCGATGCGTACGAGGTACGCGTAATAAGCGGTCGAAGTCAGCGCGTTGATGGTCGGCACGCCCCCCGGCGGGACCCAGTCGCCGAGGCCCGCCGTCAGCGTGTAGTCAAACTTATCCCCGTCCTTGTCCGTCCAGCGCGGGATCCACTCGTCCAGATACTTACGCATCGCCGGGTACGTCACTTCCAGCGCCCGCCGGTCGCCGTAGCGCGTCCAGCTCTCCCACGGGATGACGAACCAGAACGAGTCCCACGCCGGGGTAGCGCCGCAGCAGTCCGCGGGCTTGAAGAAGGGCTTGCCGACGTAGCCGTAGTTCTCGCTGCTCGGGGCGAGCAGCGGCACTTCGCCCTGCTCGGTCTGCGCGTCGAGCATGTCCTGAAACATCTTCCGGTAGAGCCGCTCCGTGTCGAACATGAGCGACGCCGCGCCCGCCGTCAGACTCGCGTCGCCCGTCCACGCGTTCTTCTCATAGACAGGCGTGTCCGTGACGATGCCGTGCATGTTGCTCTGAATGGCCCACGCCGTGTTGCCGTGGATGCGGTTGAGCGTGCCGCTGCTCGCCTCGAACCGGGACGTGGGCGCGAGCCCCGTCCTGACTTGGTGAACGCGCTCGATTGTCACCGCAAAGGCCGCGGGCAGCGGCTCCCCCTTCGGGCCGCCGAGCTGCACGTATTGAAAACCCTTGTAGCTGAAGCGCGGCGTCCAGACTTCGTCGCGCGTGCCGCGGGCCACGTAGTAATCGGTCTGCAACTGGCCGAAGACGAGGTCGTTCCCGGCGACGCTCGTACGGCCGTCCGGGCCCAGCTTCTCGGAGTAGAAAATCTCAATCGCCGTGCCCGCGGGCGCGTTGACCCTGACCTCCACCCAGCCGGTCAGATTTTGTCCGACGTCGTAAACAATCACGCCCGACACGGGCTCCGTCCTTTTGCCTGGCTGCCGCACGTCCACGACGCGAATCGGCTCATGCGTCTGGGCGCGCAACTCCCCGGCCGGCGCGCTCACCACGCGCGCCGCGCCCCACGCCGCGTCGTCGAAGCCGGGCCGGTCCCACCCCTTGATCTCACGCCGCGCGTCGTATGTCTCGCCGAGGTAGTAACTGTCGTAGCGCGTCGGCCCGTCTGTGCTGACCTTCCAGGAGGCGTCGGAACTTATCACCTGCTCGGTCCCGTCCGCGTAGGTGACGTACAAATCGAGTCGCAGGCGCGGCGTCGCGCGCCACTCGGCCTGCTCCCAGCCCCAGTCCCACGTCCGCACGGCGTCGTCGTAACGGCCTGAGCCTAGCTCCGTCGCGATCACGTTCTCGCCCCGCCGGACGAGCGCCGTCACGTCCTCCGTGGTGTAGAGCACCGTCCTGCTGTAATCGGTGAAGCCTGGGTCGAGCACGCTCGCGGAGGCGGGCTTGCCGTTGATTGTCAGACGGTTGTAGGCCAGCCCCGAAGAGTAGACGCGCGCGCGGGCGACGGGCTTTGAGATTCGGAATGACTTGCGGAGCAACGGCGCAGGCCGCACGTCCCTGCATTCGCCCTGGTTGTTCTTGACGAGCGGCGCGGACCAGGTGCCCTTGAGCCACTGGACTGGGCGGCAGAATTCCCCGGCCCCGCGAATCACGTCGTCGTCGGCCTTGCCTTCGGCTTCCGTCAGGACGCCCTTGCGTTCCGGCCCCGCGATCCACTGGCCCCTCCATTCGCCCGCGTCGAAAAGCGCCGTCTCGAACCACGCCGGCCGCGCCCAACCACTCGCGAGGCCGTTCGCCGCCCACACACGCGCCGTCCAGTAATAACGCGTGCGTGATTTCAAGGGCGGCCCCGCGTACACGACCCACGGGTCCGACGACGTGACCTGACCCGAGTCCCAGATGTCCGCCCTGCCCTCGCGCGCGAGTTCGGGCTTCGACGCGACGAGGACGCGGTAAGCCGTCTGCAACACGCCGCGCCGCCCGCTCTCAAGCGCCCAACTTAATCTCGGAGCGCGGTCGTCAATGCCTAGAGGCTGCGGGGCCGCGTTCGTCTCCAGGCGCGCGAGCGCGAGACCCGCCGGCCGCGCGGACGCGCCCCGGTCGAAGACGGGCGGAGCGAATAAGAGCAGCAGCGAAAGAAGCATGGTCCTCATGGCGCGCGGGTTTAAGCGGCCCGCCTGAGGGCGACGGCGGCCGCGGCCGAGAACGGCCTGTTTTCTGAGATACTTCGATGATGAGGTCTGTGTCGTGTTAGATGTTTTCACCCTGGAGCTTCTTCGCCGCTTGTCCTACCCGTATCACGCCCGGCTCAACCACCTTCGCGTTAATCCCGCGCAGACAGAGTTGCTTCCCCACCTCGGAGTTGACGAACTTCATCGCCTCCAGCCCGAACCGCTCTACAAATTTATTGCAGCCCAGGTGCGGCTGTGCGGTCACTTCGATGACCGCCGTCCCGAGCGCCAGCCGCGTCCCCGCGGGCAGGTTGTCCTTGCTCAAGTCCAGGTCCAGGTAAAGCTGATCCCCGGCCAGCGGCCAACGGTCCTTACTCCGCGCCAGGAGCGCGGCCGCGCGCGAGTTCATGACGTTGAGCTGCATCTCCGGGTGCGCGGAGCCGTCGGCGGTGCGCGAGCTGCCGCGGGTCATCCAACTGTCGCCGACGAGACCTTCAAGGGGATGGAGCCTGGCTTCCGCCAGCAACTCACGCTCGTTAACCCGCGGGCGGCAGACAATCATCTCCAGGACGCCTTCGTCTTTAGGCGACCGGCGTACCTCGTCGAGCCCGGCTTCGAGTTCCGCCGTGGTCAGGTGTTTCGGACCAAACACAATTTGCATCTCCTATTCAGAATTAAAGTCGAGCCAGTTCCGCCCCGGCCGAATCGCTATCGGGCCGCCGGTTTTTGAAACTCTTCGACCAACAGCACGCATTCAATCGCGCCCTCGCTGCGGTAGGCCCCAATCGAGATGAGGTAGAGGTCCATCTTGTCCCCCGGCTTCAGCTCCTTCTCGAAATACTTCGTGATCGGCTTCTGAGTGGCGAGCCAGTATTCCTTCTCCCCCTCCTTGTACAGGTACTCGCGCTCGTACAGCTCGGCCATGTCTTTCTGGTCTGCGCGCAGCGTGCCGAACCACATTCTGATGAAAGTCTTCCGCGCTTCGCTGATCCGGCGGTCTTTTCCGGTGAAGACCACTTCGACTTTCGACTCCAGCTGGTCGTTGGCGAGAAACATGGAGTCGTCCGCCCTGAACGCTTTGGTGGTGATGGACATCACTTCCTCAAGCGTCCGCCGCTCGAAGGGTTCCCACGGAAATTCCTGGGCCAGTGTCGCAGCGCCCAGCAGGACCGAGATTGTGACCGCACTGATCATTCGCACGATGAAACTCCTCCCATGTGTGAAGCCGCCCGGCGCTCCGTCGTGGTTTAGGCGGAGCGTTGCCGCATAGACTAATCTCTGCGCACCGGCCGCCGCAAGTGGCTTAATATTGCTGTCGCAAACCCGAGTGTGTATGCTCTAAGCCTCAGTCACGCGCGAGGCTAACATGGAACGGATGACGATGAAGAGAGCGCCACGCAACTTCGCCGTTCTCTCGCTGTGCCTGCTCCTCGCGGCCTGCTTCGCGTCTCTCGCGGCCTACAGCCGGCAAGGCCAGCAGCAGCCGGCCCGGCCCGCCGATTACGTCGGCGACGAGAAATGCATCTCCTGTCACCAGGACAAAAAGAGGTTCTGGGAAACGGCCCACCACCTGACCTCCAGGCTGCCGACGGAAGATTCAATCGCCGGCAAGTTCACGGAGGGCGCAAACCTTTTCAGGACGGCGAACCCGGACTTGTATTACAAGATGGAGAGGACGAAAGACGGCTTTTACCAATCGGCCGTGCTGGGGGTGCATCCCAACACCGCGTCCCTCTCCAGGCGGATTGACTTGGTCGTCGGCTCCGCGCGGAAAGGGCAGACCTACCTGTACTGGGGCAAGAACGACCGGCTGCTTCAACTCCCCGTGTCGTACTGGGTCGCCCCTGGGAAATGGGCCAACAGTCCCGGCTTCATGGACGAGGACATAAATTTCGGCCGACCCGTCACGGCCCGCTGCCTGGAGTGCCACGCCTCCTACTTCGAACAAGTCACCGAGCGCGGCGTCGTCAACCGCTACAACAGGTCCAATTACATTCTGGGCATCTCCTGCGAGAGGTGCCACGGCCCAGGGCGGGAGCACGTCGCGCGCCAACTCCCCCAGGCCGCCAAATCTTCCGGGCAGGCCATCATCAATCTGTCGAAACTGTCCCGCGACCGGCAGATTGAAGCCTGCGCGCTCTGCCACGCAGGCGTCGGGGCGAGCAAGGCCCCGCCGTTCTCCTACGTGCCCGGAAAGCCTCTGAGCGATTACCTCACTCTGGCGTCGCCGGACCCAGGCGCGGCGATTGACGTTCACGGCAACCAGGTGGCCCTGCTGGAGAGGAGCCGTTGCTTTCAAGCCTCGGCCATGACCTGTTCGACGTGCCACGACGTGCACCTCCCGCAGCGGAACGCCGCGGCCTTCTCGCGCAACTGCCTGGCGTGTCACAAGGTCGAGAATTGTGGCCTTCACAAGAAGATGGGCGACAAGATCGCGGAGAACTGCGTAGACTGCCACATGCCGAAACTCACGTCGAACGCCATCGTCTCGACCACCGCCGGAGGCAGCTTGCAGCCACAAGTCCGCACCCACTGGATCAAGGTTTATCCAGAGACCGGCAAACCCTAACCTCACGAATCGGCCGCGGCCGCGCCCGGCATAGACGGTCCCTTTAAGGTTTAGGAGGGCAACGGCGGGCCGGGTTAAAGGATGTGCTGCCAGAGGCCGCGCGCGGCACCTGTCTCGTAGGCGTACCACAACCCGAAAACGATGCTCAATGCGCCGGCCGCGGTTTGCAGTCCGTAATGCAGGCCCTTGAACCTCTGCGCGCTGAGCGCGAAGGGCAGCCCCACGAGGGCGGACATCAGCAGCATCCCGAAGATCGAGCCGAGGCCGAAGACCGCAAGGTAGAGGAGGCCGAGCGCGGTCGAGTTAACGTGCGTGAGCACCAGCAGGGTGAGCGCCGCAGAGCCCGCCAGCCCGTGCATCGCGCCGACGAGCATGGGCTTGAGGCCGATACGCGAGACAGCGTGAGAGTGGGAAGTGGCCGAGCCCCCCGCGTGCTGTGTCCCGCGTTCGTGGAAATGGACGTGGACGTGCGAGACGTTGTCGTGCTCATGCTGGTGCAAGTGCACGTCCGGGCGGCGTTTGAGTGAGCGCAGGAGCGCGCTCGCGCCGAGCCCCACGATCATCAGCGCCACGCCGAACTCCAGCCAGCCTGCGACCTGCTCCGGGACGGCGACGCGGAAGGCGAGCACGACGACGCCGACCACGACGAGCGAGAGAGTGTGCCCGACGCCCCAGAACGCCCCGACGAGCGCCGAGCGCCGGAGGCTGCGCTCTCTGCTGACGATTGCCGAGACGGCGACGATGTGGTCGGCCTCGGTCGCGTGCTTGAGCCCGAAGACCAGGCCGAGGCCGAGCAGTGCGAACGCGCTCAGTTCTGTCAAGGCGGCTTCTCCTAACATATTCTCGGCAGTTGCTCGCCGACGAGCATGTCGACGATGCGCGTCCCGCCGAAGCCCGTCCGCATGGTGACGATCCCCTGCGGCTCCCGCTTCACCTCGCCGATGATGCGCGCGTCGCGCCCGTAGCGGTTCTCCTGCATGCGCCCGAGCACGGGTTCCGCCGCCTCACCCGAGACGAGCGCGACGAGCTTCCCTTCGTTGGCGACGTAGAGCGGGTCGAGGCCCAGAATTTCGCACGCGCCCTTGACCTCTTCGCGCACGGGGATGCTCTCCTCGTGAATCTCTATGCAGACTTCTGAGGCGAGCGCGATCTCGTTCAGGGTCGTCGCCACCCCGCCGCGCGTCGGGTCGCGCAGACAATGAATCCGTTCTATTGAGCCGGCGCGGGCCGCCTCGTCCAGCATCTCCGCGACGAGGGAGTTGAGCGGCGCGCAGTCGCTCTCGATGTCGGTTTCAAGCTCAAGCTCGCCGCGCGCGATCATGATGGTCGTGCCGTGGTCCCCGATTGTGCCGCTCAGAATCACCTTGTCCCCGACCTCTGCGCGCGCGGCGGAGATTCGCGCGGGCGTTTCGATTATCCCTATCCCCGCCGTGTTGATGAAGATTTTATCCGCGCCACCCTTCTGCACGACCTTCGTGTCGCCGGTCACGATCTGGACGCCAGCCTCGTCGGCCGCCGCGCGCATGGACTCAAGTATGCGCCGCAAGTCCGCGACCGCGAAACCCTCTTCCAGGATGAAGCCTGCGGAAAGGTAAAGCGGCCGCGCGCCGCTCATCGCGAGGTCGTTGCCCGTGCCGCTGACGGCGAGGCGGCCTATGTCGCCGCCGGGGAAGAAGACCGGCGTGACCACGTAAGAGTCCGTCGTGAAGGCGAGGCGCGAGGGGCCGTGGCCGTCGCCCAGTTCGAAGACGGCCTGGTCTTCGAGCGCTTCGAGCAGCGGGTTGCGCAGGTGTTCGAGGAAGAGCCCTTCGACCAGCTCGTGCATGGCGCGGCCCCCGCTCCCGTGCGCGAGCGTGATCTGCTCGTCCCTGAACTTATGTTTTCTACGCCGCGCACGCTCGACGCGCTGAAAGAGCGGGCTCGGGCTGAACTCTTCCGACATGATGTCCTTTAAGGGATGAGGGATGAATGAATAGCCGTTGAGTCAAAGATTCGTCGAGCAATTCACTCAAAACTTTTCATCCCTCATCCCTCATCCCTTCGTTCACGCCGTGCGCTCGGCAATCTTCGAGAGCCGGCCGAAGTTGTAGTAGGCGGCGCACGCGCCCTCGCTTGAAACCATGCAGGAGCCGATGGGCGTCTCGGGCGTGCAGGCCGTGCCGAAGACTTTACACTCCCACGGGCGCTTCACGCCCTTCAGAATCTCGCCGCACTGGCACGCCTTCGGGTCCGCGATGCGCAGGCCCGGCACGCTGAACTTCAGCTCCGCGTCGAACGCGCTGTAACGCGCGCTGAGCTTCATCCCGCTGTGTGCTATCGAGCCCAGCCCACGCCACTCGAAGAACCCGCGCGGCTCGAAGACCTCCGAGAGGACTTCCAGAGCCCGACGGTTGCCGTCGCGGCTGACGCAGCGCCCGTACTGGTTCTCGACTTCCGCGCGCCCTTCGACGACCTGTTTGACGATCATGTAGACCGACTGCAACACGTCCAGGGGCTCGAAGCCGGAGACGGCGACGGGCTTGCCGTACTCGGAGGGCACGAACTCGTAGGGGCGCGTGCCGATGACGGTGCTGACGTGGCCGGGGCCGAGGAAGCCGTCGAGTTGCAGGTCGGGCGAATCCAGGAGCGCCTTCAGGGCCGGCACGATCATGATGTGGTTGCAGAAGACGCTGAAGTTCTCCACGCCGTCTTTCGCCGCCTGGAGCACGGTGAGCGCGGTCGAGGGCGCTGTGGTCTCGAACCCGAGCGCGAGGAAGACGACCTGTTTGTCGGGAGTCTTCCGCGCTATCTTGAGCGCGTCGAGCGGCGAGTAGACCATGCGCACGTCAGCGCCCGACGCCTTCGCGTCGAGCAGGCTGGTCTTCGAGCCGGGGACGCGCATCGCGTCGCCGAAGGTGGTGAAGATGACGCCGGGCTGCTGGGCTATCGAGATGGCGTCGTCCACGCGCCCGAGCGGGATGACGCAGACGGGGCAGCCCGGCCCGTGAATCATGGTGATGTTCGGCGGCAGCAAATCTTCTATGCCGTACTTGAAGATGGTGTGCGTGTGGCCGCCGCAGACCTCCATGACCTTGAGCGGGCGCTCCGTCAGCCGCGCTATCTGCTCCGCCAATTTCCGCGCGATGTCGCCCTGGCGATACTCGTCTATGAATTTCATGAGACCTCTCCGTGGAAACTACCCCGCTGACGCCGACGCCTGTTGCTTCCCCAGGAATCTTCCCCCGCTTACTCTTCCACCAGCGATTTGTGCTGCAAGAATGTGTGCACCATGTCCCACATGATGTGATAGAGCGTGACGTGCGTCTCCTGCACGCGGTGGATGCTCGAAGTCGGGACGTTGAGGCAGAAATCGAGCAAGCCCTCCGCGCCCATCGCCGCCATGCGCCCGCCGTCGTTCCCGGCGAACCCGATGGTCGTCATCTTCATCCGCCGCGCGGTCCGAAAGGCGTGCACGAGGTTTTCGGAGTTGCCGCTCGTGGAGATGCCGAGCAGGACATCGCCCTCGGAGCCGAGCGCGATGATTTGCCGCGTGAAGACGTCGTCGAACCCGACGTCGTTCGCGACGGCCGTGACCACCGCCATGTCGTTCGTCAGGCAGATGGCGGGCAGCGCCTTGCGCCCGACCGTGACAGGGTGCATGAACTCGACGGCGACGTG
This sequence comes from Pyrinomonadaceae bacterium, assembly GCA_035563515.1. GTDB lineage: Bacteria > Acidobacteriota > Blastocatellia > Pyrinomonadales > Pyrinomonadaceae > QHXM01. The sequence continues at coordinate 29,318 of DATMVE010000021.1, read as the reverse complement.
CTGCGCGTCGGTCGCGGAGCCCCCGTTGCCGCAGACGAGCAGCTTGCGCCCTCTGTGAAAAGCTTTGGCCGTCTGGAGCGACGCGGCGAGAATCGTGTCGTTGTTCTCTTCGAAGAATTTGGTCTTCACGTCCACGCTCTCGCGCGCCTTCTCCAGGAGCGAGAAGCGCAACTCTTCCATCAACTCCTGCGGCCTCTTCTCATCGTCGTGCAGGAACGGGTAGAAGGAGCGGGAAAAATCTTCTGCCGCCTTGCCCATCGCGCTTCCCTTCTCGATTCGCTACTCCATCGTCGTCTTGAACTGGGTGAACTCGTCCTCGTACTGCCCGATCTCTTCGAGGACGCGCAAGGTCTCCTGCGCCTCGTGCTCGTCAATCCGGCTCATGGCGAAGCCGACGTGAATCAGGACGTAGTTGCCGATCTGCGCGTCCCGTTCCGAGAGCATCCCCGTGTTGATGTTGCGGCGGACGCCGCCGACTTCCACCTTGGCGATGTGATTCTCGGCGTCCACGATCTCGACTATTTGTCCGGGTATGGCTAAGCACATATTGTTAGATTCTCCCCGAGGCGATGTGCGCGTTGGCTACGGCCGCCTGGCCGAAACTGATGCCGCCGTCGTTGGTCGGCACGCGCCCGTGCGTGTAAACCTCGAAGCCGTCGCGCGCGAGCAGACGGCAAACATTGTCCAGAAGGAGCCTGTTTTGGAAGACCCCGCCGGAGAGGACGACGCGGTTGAGCCGCCGCCCGTCCCTCGCGGCCCGCGCGAGGCTGACAATCAGGCCCGCCACGCCGACGTGAAATTTCGCAGATATCTCCGGCGGCGGCACGCCCTCTAGCAAATCCTCCACGGCGCGCCGAATCACCGCTTCGGCTTTAATGATTCCGGCTGCCGCGTCTATCTCGAATTCGTAACCCCGAGCGGCGCTGCCGCGCCCCGCGATGGCCTCAAGCTCGACGGCCGCCTGCCCCTCGTAATTGACCGACCGCCTCAAGCCCAAGAGAGCAGACACGGCGTCGAAGAGGCGGCCCACGCTTGAGGTCTGCGGGCTGTTCACGCCCTTCGCGGCCATCTTGTCGAGCGTCGCCCAGGCGCGGCGGTCCATCTCGCGCACGAACGGCAGGTCCAGTTTCAGGAAGTCGTCGCCGAAGGTCTTGCGCAGGTAGACGGCGGCCATGCGCCAGGGCTCGCGAATGGCCTTCGCGCCTCCGGGCAGCGGCACGTATTCGAGGTGCGCGACTCGTTCCGCCTGAATGAAGTCGGCGACGAAGAACTCGCCGCCCCAGAGCGCGCGGTCGTGGCCGAAGCCCAGCCCGTCCATCGCCACGCCTATGACTTCGCCCTCGATCCGGTTGTCGGCCATGCAGCTCGCGACGTGCGCGTGGTGGTGCTGGACGCCGATTCTGGTCTGAATGTCGTCGAGAGCGTGCGCGTACTTCGTCGAAAGATATTCGGGGTGCAGGTCGTAGGCGACCGCGCGCGGGCTGAGGTGGAAGAGGCGCTTGTAATGCTCTATGCCGTGCTCGAAGGAGCGCAGGGTCTCGACGTTTTCCAGGTCGCCGATGTGATGACTGACGAAGGCGTAATGGTCGCGCGCGAGGCAGAAAGTATTTTTCAGCTCCGCGCCGCAGGCCAGAATCTCCCTCTCGAATTTGAAGGCGGTGCGGACGGGGGCGGGGGCGTAGCCGCGCGAGCGGCGCAGGACAGTCTCGCGCCCACTGACGACGCGCACGACCGAGTCGTCCGTGCGGAGGTGAATCCTGCGGTCGTGCGACAGAAAATAATCCGCGATCCCGCCCAGCCGCCGTGCCGCGTCCTCGTCTTCGTAACAGATGGGCTCGTCCGAGACGTTGCCGCTCGTCATCACGAGCGGGCGGGCCATGTTTTCTAAAAGCAGGTGGTGCAGCGGCGAGTAGGGCAGCATGAAGCCGAGCGTGGTCACGCGGGGCGCGACCGCGTCGGGAATCATCGCGTCGGCACGCCTTTCGAGCAGCACTATGGGGCGGCGCGCGGACGCGAGCAGGGCCTCTTCCTCGTCGGAGACCAGGCAATACTTGCGGACGACATCCACGGAGCTTGCCATCAGCGCGAACGGTTTGTCTTCCCTGTACTTCCTACGGCGCAGACGCCCGACCGCTTCACTGTCGAGCGCGTCGCAGGCCAGATGGAACCCGCCGACGCCTTTGATGGAGACTATCATCCCGCCCGCGAGCATGCGGCGCACGCCGCCGACAACGCCCTCCCCGGCCGTCGTCTCAGTCTCGACTTCCATCCCGCGCTCGTCCCTCAGCGAGAGTCGCGGCCCGCACAGAGGGCACGCCGTCGGCTCCGCGTGAAAGCGGCGGTCGAGTGGGTTCTCGTACTCGGCGCGACACTCCCCACACATCTCGAAGTCGCGCATCGTGGTGCGCGCGCGGTCGTACGGGACGCCTTCGATGATGGTGAAGCGCGGGCCGCAGTTGGTGCAGTTGATGAACGGGTAGCGGTAGCGGCGGTCTTGCGGGTCGAGCAGTTCTCTCGAACAGTCGCGGCAGGTGGCGATGTCTGCCGAGACGGGGACGAACTTCGCGCCCTCGCTCACGCTCTCGACTATGCGGAAGTCCGTGTAGCGCGCCGCGCCCGTGCTCGGGCTGCGCTCGACAGACTCGATGACGGAGAGCGGCGGCGGGTTCGTCCTGATGTCGTCGATGAAATTTTCTATCTCGCGGCCGTCGCCTTCGACTTCTATGAGGACGCCCGTCGTGTTGTTGAGCACCTGGCCGCGCAGGGCGCGCCTGTGTGCCAATCCGAAAACGTACGGGCGGAAGCCGACGCCCTGCACCAGCCCGCGCACCAGTATCTGTACGCGGGTCGTGACATTCTGGTGTTCGGTGCTGCTCATGAGGGGAGCTTTCGAAAATGCTCAACCGGCCGTCGCCGTCTGGGCCGCCTTCGAGGAGAGGAACTCCGTCAGTTCGTTCATCCCCTCGCCGGTCTTCGAGGAGACTTGGAGAAGGCGTATGCCCGGGCGCACCCGCTGAATGTTCTCGCGGGCGGCCGCGAGGTCGAACTCGACCGCCCGGGCCAAATCCACCTTGGTGATGACGGCCACGTCCGCCGTGTTGAAGATGGTCGGGTACTTCAAGGGCTTGTCCTCGCCCTCGGTCACGGACATCAGCACGAGGCGCAAATCTTCGCCCAGGTCGTAGCTCGACGGGCAGACGAGGTTGCCGACGTTTTCGATAAACAGCAGGTCAAGCTCGTCCAACTTCCAGCCGTCGAGCGCGCTCTCGACCATCGCGGCTTCGAGGTGGCAGACCGTGCCCGTGACGATCTGCCTGACAGGGGCTCGGCTTCGTGCGAGGCGCGCCGCGTCGTTGTCGGTCGCGAGGTCCCCGACGAGCGCGGCGACGCGCGCCGAGCGGCGAAGCTCCGTCAGCAGTTTTTCGAGCAGCGCGGTCTTGCCCGCGCCGGGGCTGGAGACGAGGCTCGCGACGAAGACGCCCGCCTCGCGGAAGCGCCGTCTAAGCGCGCGCGCGAGCAGGTCGTTCTGCTTCAGCACCTTTTGCCTGACTTCGACCAGGCGCGGCTCAGTGCTCATCATTCAATCTCCAGGGCCGTGACTTCCAGCTCCCTCCCCCGCACGACTTCGTTGGTCGGCGCGTGACACGCCGCGCAGCAGAAGTGCTGGATAGAAGCGAGCGCGGTTTCCGCACGACACTCGGGGCAATAGACGACGACCGGGACATCCTCTATGACGAGCGTGGAGCCTTCGAGCGGCGTGCCCTCGCAGGCCACCGCGTAGGAGAAGCGCAGCGCCTCCTTGACCACGCCGGAGAGGTCCCCGAGCTTGAGGTGAATCGCGTGGACGCGCGCCCCGCCGCGCCGCGCCGCCTCCTCCGCGGCCATCTCGACCATGCTCATGGCTATCGAGAGCTCGTGCATAAAGCCGGGGATGTGGGATGAGGGATGAAGGGCCCTTACTTGGCCTGAACGGCTTCGCCTTCATCCTTACTTCCCTCTCCTTCCGCCTCGCTTTTGCGCCCGGCGAGGTCGAAGGTGAATTTCAGCTCGTCCTTGACCTTGAGCGCGCCGCCCGCGACCGAGACCAGCTTGAGCTTGAAGTCCGTCTGCTTGAGCGTGAACTCGCCCTGGGCGCGCAGTCGGTCGTCGCTCAAGGTCGCCTCGCCGTGAATCCAGAGGTTGTTCTGTGTGACGCCGTGCATGGTCAGGTCGCCTATGGCCCTGACGCGGTAGCGCCCCTTCCCGAGCCGCGCGGCCGTGACGTTCCCGCTCTTGAAAACGATCAGCGGGTATTGCGCGCTTTCGAGCACGTCCTCGTGCATCATGCGCTCGATCTCCAGGCGGTCTTTCTCCTTGACCTCGCCGCCGACGCCGAGCGCGGCAGGGTTGACCCTCACCTCAAGGCGCGCGCGCGCCAGCGTCTCCGGCTCGAACTCGACTTCCCCCTCGAAGTCGCGGATTTCGATGACGGGGTCGTGGCCGAAGGCGTGCAGCATCCCCGCGGCGAACGCCTGCACGGCGAAGCGGCTCTCCCCCGCGACCAGTCGATAGCGGACGAGGTTATTTTCGCTCTCACCCATCTGGAGTCCTTACATGTTCCTGATCTTCATGTACCGCTGGAAATCCGGCACGACCGTGGACAGGCTGCCGCTCAGGTTCTGCGGGATGCCGCCGGGCAACAGCCGGTCCACGTTCGCCTTCACGGTCTGCCTGATGGCCGGGTGCGCCATAATCAGGCCCGCGCCCGCGACGAGAAGCGCCAGGCCGCCGAAGATGTACAACATGTCGCTGGAGCCGTTCGAGCCGCTCGACCCATTGTCTGCCATAACCGTCCTCCTCTTTTCGAAGTGAACAGTGACGGGTGACAGGTAAAAGAAAGACAGTTTCCACCTGTCACTGTTCACCAGCTTTTACATCCGCCTGATTCTCAGATACCGCCGAATGTCATGCATGTTTGTGATTACTCCGTAGGCGACGAGCGCGAGGGCCGCGCCCCCGACGATGTGCCAGACGCTGACGCGAGACGGCCAACGGCATCCTGCTTCCGACGATTGATTGTTTTTCATCTTAAGTATCCTCCCCTTGCTCGAAATGTACGCTTCACGGCGTGGACTGAGCAAGGCGCTCGCTGAGGATTTTCTCGACCAGAGACTCCACGACGCTGACCGCCCGGTCAACCGCGCCCTCGACCGCCTCACTCAAACCCATCTGGCCTTCCTCCGGCCCGAAGGTCTGCGGCTCGCAGCCGACCAGCAGGATGCGCCTGAACTCGCCCCCCATGGACTTCACCATGCCGAGCACCTTCATCGGGTTCATCCCGTGCGTCTCGACCATCATCGCCTGCGGTTCGAGGGCGTTCAGCTCCTCCAGGTCCGGCTCGATGGTGTAGAGCGTGCCGGGCTCTCCCCCGCGCGGGGTCGCGTCCACGAGGATAGTCACCTCGTAGCCGTCCATCAGCGCGTAAGCTAAATCGAAGCCGCGAATCCCGAAGTCGACCGCGCGCACGTCGCCCTGCCAGGTGCGCCCTGCGAGACGCCTGACCACCTCGCAGCCGAAGGCGTCGTCGCCGAGGAAGATGTTGCCTATGCCGGCGATGAGGATGCGCTCTTTCGGCTCAGTCGTCACGCCTCAAATCCTCCGCGGGCTCGACCTCTTCCGTGGAGAAGAAGAAGCGGTGGCCGGGCTGCCTGAGCATCCCCATGTCGCGGCCGGGGTCGTCTTCGACGACGACGGCGAGATGCACCTTGCCCTCGTAGTCCTGCTCGATGGCTTCGACGATGGCCGTCTTGCCCGCGAGCGCCAGGTCGAAAATGTCACCCCCGGCGCGCGGCCGAAGGCGGACGCGCGTGCCCTGCCTGACTTCGACGCCCGAGACGCGGACGCTCTCCAGCGGCGTCTTCTCTTCGAGCAGTTGCCACTCCCACTCATTCATTGCCGCCAGCCGTTTGCCCCTTCCCTTTTTCCTTCGGCCTCAGGCTCCGCATCGCGCCGTGCATCTTCATCAGTTGCTCGGCGGGGAGCGTCTCCGTGCGTTCGAGTATCCGGCGCGCCCGCTCGTCCGCGCCGCGCATCTCGCGCTTCTCTTCGTCGGTCAAGGTCATGATGCGGAGCGTCAGAATCTCGTCTATCTCGGTGCCGTCGAAGAGGTCGCCCGCCGATTCGGGGGCGATCTGCGGGTAGTCGTAGAGGATAATCGGCGACGAGAGCAGGCAGTCGCGCGCGCCCTCTTCGCCGACCAGCACCGGGTACGTCCCCACGTTCTGACAGAGCGCGGCGGCCTCGCGCGCGGCTTCGGGCGGGTCTAATAGCGAGACGAACTCCCCCCCGCGCGCGCCGAGGATGGTGTGCGTCGAGACGAAGGAGCGCATGAGCGCCTCGTCGCGGCTCTTCCGGCCCGCGGCTTCGAGCGCCGTCAGGTTCAGGATGCGGACGGAAATTTTAAGCAGCCCCTCGCGCGCCTCTCCGGCCGTGACTTCGACCGCGCCCTCGATAGATTGCTGCGCGCGGTGGATGCGGCCGAGGGTCTGGCCGCTCGCCTCGTCGCACAGCAACTCGATCTCGCGGCCCGCCGGGAAAGAGAACGTCAGCCGCTGCGGCTCACTGATTGTCTCGCCCAGGTTCAGGCTCGGTAAGCTGACCTCGCGCTCCGCGGCCTCCTGCCACGTCTGATGGAGCCTGCCGTTGACCTCAAGCTGCGGGACGGGACGGAAGCCTGAGCCGGGGACGAAAGCCTGAACCTCGCGCGAGGCCAGATGCAGGAACCTGACCTTCACGTCGAGCGTCGCGTCGCCGCTGCCCTCGACGAGACACTCGGTCTGCATCGTCCAGCTCTCGGTCCCCCTTTGCGCCTCGCTGTAGCTTTGCGGGCAGAGCGCGCCGAAGTTCCAGCGCTGTTGGTTCTTCACCGCCGACGGGCGGTACGGGTAGAGGATGTAGCCCTCGTAGAGCACCGCGCCGGCAATTTTTTCCACGAGGGCGAGATTCATTACTGGACGAACTCCTCGCTGCTTAGCTCTTCAATCTCAGGCCCCGCGCTCTCCGCCTCCGTGGCGGCCGGCAGAAGGCTCGTGAGCGCCTGCTCCCAGGTCGGAATCCCGCGGCGCATCTTGTACTGATTGAGCCTGTCGAAAACGTCCCGGCGCAGACAGAGCCAGGCCGTGTTCGGGTAGTAGAGGTCCATCATCTCTTTCCAGGCACGCACGGGGAGCCTGAACCTGGCCTCCCTGTCCCACGGAATCTGCTCGGCCTGCAAGCCTGCGTCGGCCGCCTCGTAGAAGACCGTCCCGCTGAACATCAGGTTGAGCGGGACTTCGCCGTCCTCCAGCCCGGCGAAGTACTTCGCGGCGGCCACGTTGAAGTCGAAAGTGCACGGCACATGAAGCTCTACGAGCGTGTCGCCGCGGAACGGCTTCACGATCACGCTCGCGTGCGTCCACAGCATCGCGCGCAGCGTCTGGCTCCACCGCTCAGGCTCGCCGAAAAGGTCTAGGAGCCGCTCCTGCTCACGCGCGGCATACCTTCGCTGCGCGGCCTCGATCTGAATCTGGCAGCGCAGGGCGATTGTCTGAATCTGCTCACGGGCGTCCGCGTTCGCGACGCGCAGCTTGAACGACAGCGTCGGCGAGGCCGCGAACGCGACCGCCTCGGCACCCTCTACCTGAAAGCTCAAATCAGGCATGGCTAAGTGCTGACGGGTGACGGGTGACAGGTCAGAACAGGTTTTTCTCCTGTCACCTGTCGCCCGTCACTGTTCCCCCCTTCCGTTTCAGTTCCTCGAAGAACTTCGCTATCTCTTCCCAGACGGTCGCGCCGCCGGAGAGCCCGTGCCAGTAGGCGCGAATCAGGCCGACCAGCTTGTAGCACTCGTCTACGGGGGCGACGAAGTATTCGCGCGCCTCGCGGACGCGGTTGACGAGGAGCGCCTCCGTGTCCGCCTCCATCTGTTTCAGGGCGGGGTTGCCGCGAACGATTTCGTCCCACGCTTCGAGGTCGAGCAGGGATTCGGTGGCCCCCGCGGGGCTCGGGTAGAGCGCGATGGTTTTCCCGGCCGCGCTGCTGTGGGAGAAGAAGGCCATGCCGATTGGAATCAGCAGAGTGTCCCACTGCGCGTCCGTCAACTGAAAGTCCGGGAGGTAGCGCACGCGGCGCGGGACGCGGCGGTACTTGGTCTCGGCCTGGCCGCTGAAAAGCACCGCGCACGGCTGGCAGGCGCAGAGCAGTTGGCGCGCGCGCGGCTCGAACAGGTGCTGGTGGTCGGGCGCGAGTTCGCTGCTGCACAACTCGCAACGCTCGACCGGGGCGCGCGGCCGCACGAACCGCCGCAGCGCCCTGATTGCGGATTGCGGACTGGGGCCGGCGGAATTATCTATTTCAGAGCTGCTCGACATACTTTCATCGTCCCGGACTCAGACTCCCTGAGTAGCGCCGACCTTCTTCAATCCGCAATCGCCTCACGCCGGGGGCATGCTGGGGCCGCCGGACGTTGATTCCACGTCGTCTGGATTGATGGCCGTCGAATCTCTCGCATCGGATTCGCCGGAGGGGCGGTCCGCGCCGGTCGTCCCGGAGTCCCAACGGCCCGCCTCTGTGCCATCCTTGTCCTTGATGTCTTCGCCCTTCCTGGTGCCCGGCGAATGCGCCGGCAAGGTCGCCTTGCTGTCCTGGTCTTCCATCTTCTGTCCTCCGTTTCAAGCAGTCAGTAAAAGCTTTCGGCTGGTTACTGATTACTGACTACCCCTCAAGGTAAAGCCACTTTAGTCCGCCCCCGCTCGACGAGCAGCGGGAACGGCTCAAGGTGCAGGTCCGGCTGATCGAGCCCGCGCCCGGCGCGAATCACGTCGTAGCTCTGCCCGCAGTGTGGGCAGACCAGATTCGTCATTTCGAGGCGCGCGCCCTCTAAAGGCCGCGCGCAGCCGGGGCAGTTGTCGTCGTAAGCGTAGAGCGATTCGCCCAGGCGGCAGAAGAGGACTGAGCGCCCGCCGACCTCTTTCACGCGGGTGGAGCTGTGGTCCGGGAGGTGCAAGTCGAGCACGTCCTCCCAGCCCTTGCCGGCGGCGGGCGGGCGAGCGCCGCCGTTGGACTTCCCAATCTGCACGAAGCCGGTCGGGGCCGGGGGCTGCTCCGCGACGCCTTCGGCCTCAATGGCCCGAACGTCCGGGGCGGCGGCCATAATCGCCTCCTCGATGGCGAGCTTGAGCGTCATCGAAGACGAGGGACAACTCTTGCAACTCCCCTGAAGGCGTAAGCGCACGACTTCGTCCGTGATGCCGAGCAGCTCCACGTTGCCGCCGTGCGAGTCCAGGTAGGGGCGCACCTTGTCCAGGGCCTGCATGACCCTCACCTCCAACGGGACGGGGTGCAGGTTGTAGAGCAGGAGCATGCTCCCGACCAGGTCGTCGCGCGCGAAGTCGTCGAAGATACTGTACCCCGCCTCGCCCGCCCCCGCGACGATCTCCATCAGGCGGTCGAGCCCCGCGCCGTGAAAGTCCATGAGCGCCTGCACCAGCTCCAGGGCGCTCGCCCGCGCCGCCGCGTCCGGCAAGCCCTCAATCTGGCGGACCAGCCCCTCGATTCGCTGCATCCCCTGCTGAAGTTCTTTTTGTTCGTGCATATTCGTAGGGGCCGAAGGACAAGTCATCCGCCCGCGGCGTCAGGTCAGTACCGCCTGCTACCGCAGGCAGGTAGCCCCCGACAAGGCACCCGCCGGCTACCGCAGGCGGTACTGATAAGGCGGGGCGGGAACGAGTCCCGCCCCGGACGAATCATTTCACCATCCCGAACATGGGCGAGTGGCTGGTCTCCAGCACCTTGCCGTTGCCGAGGTACATGTGGACACCGCAGGGCAGGCACGGGTCGAAACTGCGGACCGCCCGCATGATGTCAATGCCCTTGAAGTTTTCGGGCCCGTTCTCCTCGAAGATGGGCGTGTTCTGCACGGCGTCCTCGTAGGGGCCGGGCGTGCCGTACACGTCGCGCGGGTTGGCGTTCCAGGGCGTCGGCGGGTACGGGTGATAGTTGGCGATCTTGCCGTCGCGGATGACGACGTGGTGCGAGAGCACGCCGCGCACCGCCTCGTGGAAGCCGCAGCCGATGGCCTCCTCCGGCACGGTGAAGGGCTCCCAGGTCTTCGTCCGCCCGGCGTGCAGCTCCGCAATCGCCTGCTCTACGAAGTGGAGCGCGCAGGCCGCCGCGTAAGCCTGGAAGTAGGTCCGCGCTCTGTCGCGCTCGATGGCGTTCGACCACTTCGGAATCTTCCACTCGAACTCGACCTCGGGCTTCATGGCCGTCTGCGGCAGGTAAATCTTGACGCTCTGGCCCGTGGCCTTGACGTAGCCGATGTCCACCTTGCCCGCGAGCGCCGTCGCCCAGAGGCGCGCAATCGGGCCGCCGCCCGTGTCGAGCGCGAGGGACTTGCTCCCGTCGCCCTTCTCGCCCTCGTGGTACCAGCGCGGCGACATGACCCAGGTGTACTTGTTATCGAAGTCGCGCTTCTGCGGGCGCGGGATGGTCGTCTGGTTCCACGGGTGGCGCTTGTCAACCGGGTTGCCGAGCGGGTCCGTCTTGACGAACGTTTCCGCCTCCTCCCAGTCGTCGTAGTAAGAGCTGCCGAGCAGGATGCGTATGCCGAGGTTGATGTCAACGAGGTTGGTCGTCACCAGCTCGCCGTCCACGACCACGCCCGGCGTGACGTACATGGCGTTGCCCCACTCGTCCATGTTCTTGTAGGTGTAGTCGCAGACCGCGGGGTCCTGGAACGAGCCCCAGCAGCCCAGCAGGACGCGCCGCTGGCCGACCTTCTCGTATCCGGGCAGCGCCTCGTAGAAGAAGTCGAAGAGGTCGTCGTGGAGCGGCACGACCTTCTTCATGAACTCGCAGTAGCGCATCAGCCGCACGAGGTAGTCAGTGAAAAGCTGTATGGTCGGCACGGTCCCGACGCCGCCCGGGTAGAGCGTGGAAGGGTGAACGTGGCGGCCCTCCATCAAACAGAACATCTCGCGCGTGTAGCGGCTGACGAACAGAGTCTCGCGGTAGAACTCGCCCGAGAAAGGGTTCAGCGCCGTCATGATGTCGGCGATTGTTTTGTAGCCGTGGTCGGCCGCGTGCGGCGCTTCCGTGGTCTTGGCCTTCTCCCAGACGGACGGGTTCGTCTCCTTGACCATCTGCTCGCAGAAGTCCACGCCGACCAGATTGTCCTGGAAGATGTTGTGGTCGAACATGTACTCGGCGGCCTCGCCCAAATTCACGATCCACTCGGCGATGGCGGGCGAGCGGACGTTGAAGGCCATGTTCTGCGCGTAGGTGGCGCAGGTGGCGTGGTTGTCGCCGCAGATGCCGCAGATGCGCGAGGTGATGAAGTGCGCGTCGCGCGGGTCCTTCCCCTTCATGAAGATGGAGTAGCCGCGGAAGATGGAGGAGGTCGAGTAGCACTCGGCGACCTCCTTGTTGTTGAAGTCGATCTTGGTGTAGATGCCCAGGGAGCCGACGATGCGTGTGATCGGGTCCCAGTTCATGTCCACGAGCGTGCGCGGTTTTTCAGGAGCCTCGGGAAGGGTTGTCGTGGTCGTGCTCATGACGTTTGCTCCTTTTTCTGCATGTAGGCTTGGGGTTGATAGCCGGTGGTCAGCTCGGGCCGGTTGTGCCGCCACTTAGGCTCCTTGTTGAGCGTCCCCATCGTCATGTTCCGCAGCGCCCGTATGGCCCCGCCGTAGATGCCAATCGCGGCCGAGGAAATCTTCGCGCCCGGCGGCTCGTCCATGAACGGCATGAACTTGTCGGGGAAGCCCGGCATCGTGCACCCGATGCAGATGCCCCCGACGTTCGGGCACCCGCCGACGCCCGCCATCCAGCCCCGCTTCCCCACGTTGCACTGGACGACGGGCCCCCAGCAGCCCAGCTTCACGATGCAGTGGCGCGAGCCGTACTCTTCGGCGAACTGGGCCTGCTCGTAGTAGCCGCCGCGGTCGCAGCCCTCGTGCACTGTCTCGGCGAAGAGCCAGGTGGGGCGCAGGGCTTCGTCGAGCGGAATGAAGGGCGCGCGCCCCGCGGCCTGGTAGAGCAGGTAGAGCAGAGTCTCCGTGATGTTGTCCGGCATGGTCGGGCAACCGGGCACGCAGACGATGGGCAGCCCGGCCTTCGAGCGCCACTCGCGGCCCAGGTAATCGGGCAGGCCCACCGCGCCCGTCGGGTTGCCCTGCATGGCGTGTATGCCGCCGTACGCCGCGCACGTCCCGACCGCCACGACCGCCCACGCTTTCGGCGCGAGCCTGTCAATCCACTCGCAGGTCGTGATCGGCTCCTTCGTCGCCCTGTCCGCGCCGAACGCGGCCCAGTAACCTTCAGGCTTGTTGTCCTCGTCCGGGATGGAGCCTTCGACGACCAGGATGAACGGGTCGAGCAGGCCGTCCTCCGCCCTGTAGAAGAAGTCCATGAACTCGTCGCCGTTTTCGTAAGAGAGGAAGGGGTTGTGGAGTCGGACTCTGGGCAGCCCCGGAATGGCCCCCATGACGATGTCTTCGACGCTCGGCTGCGTGGCCCCCGTCAGCGCGATTGATTCGCCGTCGCAACTGAGGCCGCCGTTGACCCAGAGAATCTCGACCGCCTCCGGCGGCTGAGGGCCTGGCCCATCATGCTCCGCGGGTAGGGCTTCGTTGGTCACACCGTTTCCCTCAAGACGATTCGGGCGAGCCACGACATTATACGCCAAACACGTCCTCGACGGCCGCCCGCAGCAACTCCGCCACGCTCCAAGCCTGCGCGACGCAGCCGCGCGGCGTGTGCGGCGGGTCGGCGTCGAAGATTTCCGAGACCTGCCCCAGGCACGCTTCGCTCAGGTGCGATTGGTAGCCCGCGAGCCACTCGCGCGCACGCTCGCGCGCCTCCGCGCTCCCGCGGTGCGCTTTCACGTAAGCCGTGATGAAGGGCCCCATGAGCCAGGCCCACACGGTGCCCTGGTGGTAAGCCCCGTCGCGGCCGAGCGAATCGCCGACGTAGCGCCCGCGGTATTGCGGGTCGCCCGGCGCGAGGCTCCTGAGGCCGTAAGGCGTCAGCAACTCCCTCTCGACCGCGGCGACGACCAGCCCGGCCTTCTCCTCGGACAGCATGGAATGCGGCAGGCTGACCGCGAAGATTTGGTTCGGGCGCAGGGAGCCGTCGCGGAAGTTATCGTCAACCACGTCGTAGAGGCATCCCGCGGCTTCGTTCCAGAAGAGCCGGTTGAAGCTCTCGGCCACGCGCCCGGCCATCGACGCGTAAAGCTCTTGTCTCTCCGCGTCCCCGAAGCGGCGGGCCAAATCTTCCATCACGCGCAGGGCGTTGTACCACAGCGCCTGAATCTCCACGGCGAGCCCGCGGCGCGGCGTGACCACCCAGTCGCCCACCTTCGCGTCCATCCACGTCAGTTGCACGCCCTCCGCGCCCGAATAGACGAGCCCGTCCGCATCAACGCGGATGTTGTAGCGCGTGCCCTTCAGGTGCCAGTCGATGATGTCCACGAGCACGCCGTAGAGCGACGCGCGCACGAACTCTTCGTCGCCCGTGGACGCCAGGAAGGCGCGTGCGGCCTCGAAGTACCAGAGCGTGGCGTCCACCGTGTTGTACTCCGGCTGCTCGCCAGCGTCCGGGAACCTGTTCGGCAGCATCCCGCGGTCGACGTGGCGCGCGAATTCCGAAAGGATGCTGCGGGCGATGTCGGGGCGGCCGGTCGCGAGCGCGAGGCCCGGCAGCGCGATCATGGTGTCGCGCCCCCAATCGGAGAACCAGTGGTAGCCGGCGATGACGGTCTTCTCCGAGCCGCGCGCGACGACGAACTGGTCCGCGGCGGCCGCGAGCGCGGGCACGAGTTCGTCTCCCGTTTGCGGGGCGAGTTCGATGACCTTCCGCCGTCGCTCAATCTCCGCCTGCCTGTAAGCGTCCGCTCGCCGCACGTCCGCGCGCTCGGTCGAGGCGACGAGGCTCAACCCGGAGCGCCCGCTCAAATCAAACTTGAGCGCGAACGGGCTGAACAAATCTTCCGTGAAATCGAAGCCGCGCTCGCGCTCCGCGTGATATTCAAAGTTGCGATACCAGCAGGAGGCGGACTCAAGCTCCCCGCCGTCGTGCGCGAAGTTGAGCGCGGGCAAATCCCCGTAGGGCCGAATCGTGATTAGTCTCTCGCCAAACTCCGGCCGGGAATTAATCGCGGCGTTCTCGCGCGCCATGCTGTGATAGTCCCGGAAAGCCACGAGCGGGCGCAGCTCAAGAGAAAGTTCGGACGGGGCATTGCCCTTCTCTCGAAACTCGTACTGGACGACCGTCGTGTTCTCGCCGTGAACCATGAAGACGGACTTCTCGACGACGACGCCCTCCACTTCGTAGGTGAAGACGGGGAAAGGGTCGAGGCGGAAGCCCGTCTGGTACTGGTAGCCCTGCGGGTGAATCACGCCGGGGTACTGGTTCGCGGACAGGTCGTAGCGCCGCCCGCCGGCAACCACGGTCTCTTCGAGCTTCGAGAGCATCACGAGGCGGCCGACCGGCGGCTTCGTGGCCGCAACCAAAAGCCCGTGGTAGCGCCGCGTGTTGAGCCCCGCCACGGTCGAGGAGCTGTAGCCGCCGAGCCCGTTCGTCTCCAGCCACTCGCGCCTGAGCGCCTCGTCCAGACTGCGACACGTCTTCTCGTCAAGGCGAATCATTTTTCTACCACCTCGGACACGAGCCCGCGCCCTTTCCGGCAGCGCCGCGCGCCGTCCGCTACTTACTTTCGTCCAGGCATTCGTCCCACACTTTCGCCCCCTGCTCGTGCTCCCCGACGCCCTCGAAAAACGACTCGAACGCCCGATTCATGTCGAAGTCTTCGCACCCTTTCCAGGCGAGCAGCTTCGGCTTGTGCACTCGAAAATCATAGGTATTCCGAGGCTATCGTCTCGATGTCGAAGGGCGTGATGCCCTCCTCCAGCGAGAAGATCGTGTCGGCTTCGCCTTTGCTTTCGACCAGGCTGCCACGCGCTTCGGCGTGCAGCAGGAACAGGCTGTGGAGGTCGGGCTTCACGACTTCGGTCAGTAACTTGCCGAGCAGCGTCACCTGAGAGAAGTTCCCCTCGACGTTGTTGACGAAGCGCGGGTCGCGTTTCAGGCCGACATCGGCCCAGACGACTTTGCGCTCCGCGAGGTCCAGCACCACAGGGATGCAGATGGTCGTGTCGCTCGCTACGTCAACGCGGTCCCGGACCGTCCCGGGCTCAAAGACCTCGCCCGAGTCGGGTCGCTCACGCATCATCCACCCGGCGCGGCACTCTGGCAGGTCTATGAATTTCTGCCCCGTGAAAGAGTTGACGCTCATCACGACGTACCTGCCGCCGTAGTCCAGCACCGACGGGATGTCCACGTCTATGAACTCGCACGCGCCGTGCGGCGCGGCGGTGACGTCGCCGCTGTGGCAGGCGTTATATTGGAAGGACCGCAGGTTGGTGTAGGAGACGTGCTCCCTGTACTGCCAGTCCGCGTCGTAGAGCACCGCCGAGAGGTCTATGTCCACGCGGTCGGTCTCCTTGCCATTCATCTCGCCCTCTTTCCACCAGAGGAAGAAGCGTATGGTGCCGTAGCCTTCGCCGCCGAAGCTGACCTTCGAGCCGCGCACGAGCGTGCGCAAACTGCGGCTCGCCGAACGCTGCGAGAAGGGGACGAGGTAATCTCTCAGGCCCTCGTCTATAAAAACTTTGCCGAGCGGCGGGAGTCTTTCGAACCTCCCGACGAGCACGCCCTCGCAAATTCTGACCACTTCCCCGCACGCGGCGCGCGGGATTTCCGGCAGGTCGTAGCCGATTGCCATGACCTTCGCCAGGCTGCCCTTCGGGAAGAATATACGCAGGTCGCGCGCGGCGTCGCGGCGCTTGAAGTGGCTGATAGTTTGCAGCAACACGGGCGTCGAAACTCCGTGCGCGACCTCGCCGAACGACGCCGTCGCCTCCGGGCTCGGGCTCATCCTCAGCAACTGGTCAAGGCGGCGGGCGAACTCTCCCGGCCGGTTGCGCAGCAGGTCGACGGCCTCGTGGACGTTCCCGACCCTGAGCGCGCCTTCCACTTTCGAGTTGAAGGTGGGGACGGGCACGTCGTTGCGCAGGATGTCGAAGCCTTGCGCCGCCTTCGGGTAGAGCTTCCTGTACTCGCCCGGATGGATCCTCTCGCCGAGGCGCAGCCAGCGCTTCTTCCAGCGGAGCATGTCTTCGACCGGGTCGCCGCAGTTCTCCAGGAGCGCGAGCAGCGCCCGTCTCTCCCCCCTCTTGAAGCTGCGGAATTTCGTGCTCTCGGCCAGCGAGACGTCCCCGCCGCTCATGGCCGCGGCGAGTCTGAGCACGTCCGTGGCGGTCTTAACGTGCGCCTTGAGTTCCGGCCGCTCGGGCATCAGACTGCCGACGAAAGCGAGGACCTCTTTGTTGGGGATGACTTCCGGCAGCGTGAGCGGGTAGTTCTCCGCGAACCACTTCAGCTCCGCCCCGTCCGTCTCGGAGATTGAAGTCTTCGAGGAGATCATCTTCGAAAAGATTTCACGCAGCTCCTCCTCCGTCCCCGGCTCGATGACCGTCAGCTTGACGCCCTCCTCCAGCGGGTCGCGGCGCTCCTTCCTGTAGTCCGGCAGCCAGACGATCTCCCTGCGGCCCCCGGCGAGGTCGGCGACCCAGGCCGTCAGGTAATGCAGCATGGCGTTGAGGTACAAACGCGCCGCGTCGGCCTCCATCACCTGCCGCGGGAAGTTGGGGTACATGGGCCTGTAGTCCTTGACGCCCCTCAACTCTTTCAAGACGGCGAGCACCTCTTCGTAAAAGGGCGCGGCCTCTTCGGGGCTGAGGGACGCGAGCGCGTCGAGCACGCGCGCGGAGAGCGTGTAGCCCAGACCTTCCAAGTTCTTGTTGATGGCCGCGACGTGGGAAGGAGGCAGACGGCCGCTGCCCCGAGGGACGATGACTTTATTCCTGCGCCTGAGGAGGATGCTGTTCGGATTCATCATGGAAGGAGAGCGGCGGCGCTAGGTTCGTTTCAAGCGATAGAAGGAAGCACCGCCATAGCCTTCGCATGTCTCGGTGACCCGGAGAGCGCGCGCCCTAGTTTTCAGCGTTTAGAAGGAAGGTCGCGCATAGCCGGGCCAATTCAAGATAGCGAATATGCTTCGAATCTGTAAAGACCAATTCGGGCAGCAACCGACTTCCGGCTTTTTTACACTCCGCCAGCTATGATACATTTTGAGCGATTCAAGGAGGAGGAGGACACGGGTCATGCGTCACAAGAATAACGATGAGGATTTCACCCGCTTTTGAGCGGAGCAGCAAACGGCGCAGAGGCTATCCGTCGGAGACGCGCGTCAAGCGCGGGCCGCGGGTCGTAGGAGGCGAGAAGGAATTGGTCGAGAAACTCGGAAGGAACGATTTATGCCCGTGCGGCTCGCGGCGCAGGTTTCAAGCGCTGCTGCCTCAGTAAAGGCCGCTTTCGAGGGCTCCCTCCGAGACTACTACTTTTAGAGATCGAAGTTGATACGCGGCGGGGCGCTTTTCATGAAAGCACCCGCCGCGCTTCTTTACGTATTCGGGCAATGGAAGCGGTTCTCTTCATAGGCATACAGGGGTCTGGCAAATCCTCCTTCTACAAGGAGCGGTTCTTCGACACGCACATCCGCGTCAATCTGGACATGCTCAGGACGAAGAACCGCCAGCGGGTGCTCCTCGGCGCGTGCCTCCAGGCCGGGCAGCCGTTCGTCGTCGATAACACGAATGTCACCGCCGCGGCGCGCTCGCAATTCATCGCGCCGGCCAGGGCGGCGGGCTTCCGCGTGGTGGGTTATTACTTCCGCGCGGACGTGAAGGCGGCGCTCCTGAGGAACAGCCGGCGCGGGGGTCAGGCGCGCGTCCCCGACGCGGCGCTTCTGGGCACCTACAAACGGCTCCAGGTCCCCAGACTCGAAGAAGGCTTCGACGCGCTCTACTACGTGCGGGTCGAAGGGGCCGGCGAGTTCACGGTGGAGGCTTGGCAGGATGAAGTTTGATGAACTGGATTCGCGTATGCGCGTCTTCGAGACGGCGCACGACTACTCTGTGCTTCCGGGCGTGTACATGGTCGCGAGAGTTGACGGGCGGAACTTCACGCGCCTGACGAAAGAGGTGCACAAGTTCGAAGCCCCCTACGACGAGCGCATCCGAGACATGATGGTCGAGACCACGTCACATCTGATGAGCTGCGGGTTCCGCAGCCTCTACGGCTATACGCAGTCGGACGAAATCTCGCTCCTCTTCCACCCGGAGATCACGACCTTCGACCGCAAGGTGCGCAAGTACAACTCGGTCCTGGCCGCCGAGGCGAGCGCCGTGTTCTCCCTGCTCCTCAAGGACCGCGCTTGCTTCGACTGCCGCATCTCGGAGCTGCCCGGCGTGGACTACGTGATCGATTACTTCCGCTGGCGCAACGAGGACGCGCACCGCAACGCCCTGAACGGCCACTGCTACTGGACGCTGAGAAAGGAAGGTAAAACGGTTGACCAGGCGACAAAGGCTTTGCACAAGTTATCTGTCGCCGAAAAGAATGAGCTGCTGTGGCAGCGGGGGCTGAACTTCAACGACCTGCCCCTCTGGCAGAGGCGCGGCGTCGGCCTCTACTGGGAGACTTACGGCAAGCCGTCTCGAAACCCGCTCACCGGGGAAGAAGTGACCGCGACCCGCCGGCGGCTGAAGGTTGACATGGAATTGCCCATGAAGGACGAGTACGGCGGTTTTATAGGGAGGCTGGTCGAGGGGCGCGAAGCCCTTGAGGCCACCGAAAAGTAAACCCCATTTAAAGATAGATTGTTTACGAGCCATGATTCTGACCATCACGAACACACGCGAGCCCGCGACCGATTTGGGCTACCTGCTTCATAAGAGCCCCTACCGCGCGCAAAGCTTCGAACTCTCTTTCGGGCGGGCGCACGTCTTCTACCCGGAGGCGGGTCAAGACAGGTGCACGGCCGCCCTCCTGCTGGACGTTGACCCCGTCGGCCTGGTGCGCAACCGCAGGGGGCCTCGCGGCGAAGGCCGCACGCTGGAGCAGTACGTCAACGACCGCCCCTACGTCGCGTCCTCGTTCCTGAGCGTGGCGATTGCGCGCGTGTTCGGCAGCGCTATGTCCGGCAAGAGTAAAAGCCACGAGGAACTGGCCGCCACGGAGCTTCCGCTGCTGGCGAGAGTCTCGGTCGTCCCCTGCCGCGGCGGCGAAGCGTTCCTGCGGAGTTTGTTCGAGCCCCTCGGCTACGAGGTGAGTGCGCGTCGGCACGCCCTCGACGAGAGGTTCCCGGAGTGGGGCGAGAGCCCTTACTTCACGGTCGAGCTGCGGGCGCGCGTGCGGCTCAGCGACCTGCTCACGCACCTCTACGTCCTCGTGCCCGTCCTCGACAACGAGAAGCATTACTGGGTGGGCGACGAGGAGGTGGAAAAACTACTGCGCCGCGGCGAAGGCTGGCTCTCGACTCACCCCGAGCGCGAGGCGATAGCGCGCCGCTACCTGAAATACAGAGGGAGTCTAGCCAACGAGGCGCTGGCGAGGTTGACCGCCGAGGAGGCCCCCGACCCGGACGCCGCCGAAGAGGCGCACGACACGGAAGAGGAGCGTGTCGAGCGCCCGCTGAGCCTCAACGAGCGCAGGCACGCGGCCGTCCTCGCGGCGCTCAAGGGCGCGGAAGCGAAGCGCGTGATTGACCTCGGGTGCGGCGAGGGCCGTCTCGTCAAGGCGCTCCTCGAAGACAGGAGTTTCGACGAAGTCGTCGGGATGGACGTTTCGCACAGGGCGCTGGAGGTGGCCGCCGCGCGCCTGCGCACGGAGCGCATGCCTGCGAAGCAGAGGGAGCGGCTGAAGCTCATTCAGGGCTCGCTGACTTACAGGGACAGGCGGCTCGCGGGCTACGACGCGGCCACGGTCGTGGAGGTCATAGAGCACTTGGACGAGCCCCGCCTCTCGGCTTTCGAGCGTGTGCTTTTCGAGTTCGCCAAACCACGGACTGTCGTACTGACGACGCCCAACGTCGAGTACAACGTCCTCTTCGAGGGGCTCCCGGCCGGGCGCTTCCGCCACAAAGACCACCGCTTCGAGTGGACGCGCGCCGAGTTTCAAAACTGGTCCGAACGCGTGGCCGAGCGTTACGGCTACGCGGTTCGATTCCTCCCCGTCGGGGATGAAGATTCAAAGCTAGGCGCGCCGACGCAGATGGCAGTCTTTAGTAAGAGTCAATAAAAAGGAGTTTGACCTGAGTTAATTGCGCTCGCGGGGCAAGACCTTTCTTTCGGGCCCGCGAGACAGTTCCAGACACGTTAACTTTCATGAAACTCACAATCCCGGAACTCTCATTAGTCGTCCTCGTCGGGCCGTCGGGCTGCGGCAAGTCCACGTTCGCGCGGAAGCATTTCAAGGCGACGGAAGTGATCTCTTCGGACTTCTGCCGCGGCCTCGTCTCGGACGACGAGAACGACCAGGCGGCGACGAAGGACGCCTTCGAGGTGCTGCACTTCGTCGCCGCGAAGCGTCTCGCGTCGGGCCGGCTCACGGTCGTTGACGCGACCAACGTGCAGCCGGAGGCGCGCAAGCCCCTGGTCGCGCTCGCGCGCGAATACCACGTGCTGCCCGTGGCCGTCGTCCTCAACCTGCCGGAGCGGCTCTGCCACGACCGCAACCGCGAGCGCCCGGACAGGGACTTCGGGCCGCACGTCGTCCGCCAGCAGGGCCAGCAACTGAGGCGGTCCCTGCGTAACCTCAAGCGCGAGGGGTTCCGCCACGTCTACGAACTCTCGTCGCCGGAAGAGGTCGAAGCGGCGTCGGTCGAGCGCCAGCCGCTCTGGAACAACCTGCGCCACGAGCACGGCCCCTTCGACATGATCGGCGACGTGCACGGCTGCTTCGACGAGCTGCGCGCCCTGCTCGAACGCCTCGGCTACGAAGTCACGCGCTCGGATGAAGACACGGACTCGTTTAGCTACCGTGTCCGCCACGCCGAGGGGCGGAAGGCCGTCTTCCTGGGCGACCTGGTTGACCGCGGCCCGAAGGTCACGGAAGTGCTGCGGCTCGTGATGAGTATGACGGCCGGGGGCACGGGGCTCTGCGTGCCCGGCAACCACGACATCAAGCTGATGAGGAAACTTCAGGGCCGCGACGTGCGCGTCACGCACGGGCTGGCGGAATCCTTGCAGCAGTTGGAGGGCGAGTCGCCCGAGTTCAAAGAACAGGTCGCGACGTTCATAGACGGATTGGTGAGCCATTACGTCCTGGACGACGGGCGGCTCGTCGTCGCGCACGCAGGATTGAAAGAGGCGCTACAGGGGCGCGGCTCGCGCGCCGTGCGCGACTTCGCACTCTTCGGTGAGACCACGGGCGAGACGGACGAGTTCGGCCTGCCCGTGCGCTACAACTGGGCGGCCGAGTACCGCGGGCGCGCGACGGTCGTCTACGGCCACACGCCGGTGCCTGAGCCGGAGTGGCTCAACCGCACCGTCAACATAGACACGGGCTGCGTCTTCGGCGGCCGCCTCACGGCGCTGCGCTACCCCGAAAAGGAGTTCGTCTCGGTCCCCGCGGCGCGCGCCTACTACGAGTCGGCCAAGCCGTTCCTGCCCGAAGCGGAGAAGGCCCCGGCGCTCTCCGCGCAGCAGCAGCACGACGACGTGCTGGACATAGAGGACGTGACCGGCAAGCGCATCGTCACGACGAGGCTCCGCCACAACGTCACCGTCCGCGAGGAGAACTCAATCGCGGCGCTCGAAGTCATGAGCAGGTTCGCCGCGAACCCGAAGTGGCTCGTCTACCTGCCCCCGACCATGTCGCCCTCGGAGACGACGAAAGAGCGGGGCCTGCTTGAGCACCCCGCGGAGGCTTTCTCTTACTTCTTCAATCAGGGCGTGGCACGGGTCGTCTGCGAGGAGAAGCACATGGGGTCGCGCGCAGTCGTCGTCGTCTGCCGCGACGAGGAGGCGGCGCGCAAACGCTTCGGCGTCGTCGGCGGCGGCGACGGCATCTGCTACACGAGGACGGGGCGGCGCTTCTTTGACGACCGCGCGATTGAAGCCGAGTTTCTGGCGAGGGTTCGGGCGGCGGCGGATAAGGCCGGGTTGTGGGACGAGTTCGAGACTGACTGGCTGTGCCTGGACTGCGAGTTGATGCCGTGGTCCGCGAAAGCGCAGGAGTTGCTGCGCCAGCAGTACGCCGCGGTCGGCGCGGCCTCGCGCGCGGCGCTAGGCGAATCCATCGCCGCACTCGAAGGGGCCGCCGCCAATGTCGGCGATGCCGAGCCGCTGCTCGCGCGCTACAGGCAGCGCGCCGTGGCGGCGGAGCAATATACGGAGGCTTACCGCCGTTACTGCTGGCCCGTGCATTCTGTTGACGACCTGAGGCTCGCCCCGTTTCACCTGCTGGCGACCGAAGGGCGTGTGCACACGGACCGCGACCACGTCTGGCACATGGAGACGCTCCGCCGTCTGTGTCAGGCCGGGGACGCCCCCCTGCTGTTCGCCACTTCGTACATGGTCGTTGACCTGACGGACCAGGAAAGCCTGAAGGCCGGGGTGACGTGGTGGGAAGAACTCACGGGCCGAGGCGGCGAAGGGATGGTGGTCAAGCCGCTGGAGTTCATCACGCGCGGCACGCGCGGGCTGGTGCAGCCCGCTGTGAAGTGCCGCGGGCGCGAGTACCTGCGAATCATCTACGGGCCGGAGTACGACGCGCCGGAGAACCTGGAGCGTCTGCGCGCGCGCGGCCTCGCGGCCAAGCGCTCGCTGGCGCTGCGCGAGTTCGCGCTCGGGGTCGAAGGGCTGGAGCGGTTCGTCCGCCGCGAGCCGTTGCGCCGCGTGCACGAATGCGTCTTCGGCGTCCTGGCCCTCGAAAGCGAGCCCGTTGACCCGCGGCTGTAACATAGCGAATAGCGGCCGCGCGTAGCTGGGAGCGCGGGCAGGGATGCCTGCGCTCCCAGAGCAGACCTGCTTCTTCACGCGTTATCGTTTCGGGGTGAGTTTCCAGAGTTCTCCGTTGGGCTGGTCCGTGACCACGTAGAGCGCGCCGTCGGGGCCCTGGCGCACGTCGCGGACTCGCTGCCCGCGGTCCGTCAGCAGGTGCTCTTCGCCGACCACGCGATTGTCTTTGATGACCAGCCGCACGAGTTTTTGTGCCACCAGACCGCCGACGAACAGACTGCCGCGCCAGCCTGGGAAGGCGTCGCCCGTGTAGAACTGCGCGCCCGAGGGGGCGATCACGGGGTCCCAGTAATAGACGGGCTGCTCCAGGGCTTCGCGCGCGGTCGTCGCGCCCGGAACGGGCTCGCCCGAATATTCCTCGCCGTAGGTGATGAGCGGCCAGCCGTAATTTTTGCCCTTCTCAATCAGGTTCACTTCGTCGCCGCCCTGCGCCCCGTGCTCGACCGTCCACAGCCGCCCGCTCTCGTCGAACGCGGCCGACTGAACGTTTCTGTGTCCCAGAGTCCATATCTCCGGCAGCGCGCCGGACTGCTTGGTGAAAGGGTTGTCGGCCGGCACGGACCCGTCTGGGTTGAGGCGAATGATTTTGCCGAGGTGACTGTTTAAGTGCTGCGCCTGCGGGCGGGTCGCCGTCCTGTCGAACCGCTCGCCGAGCGTGATGTAGAGCTTTCCGTCCGGCCCGAAGGCTAGCCTTGAGCCGAAGTGCAGGCCGTTGTCGTAAGTCGGCATGGCCCGGAAGATGACGCGGACCTGTTCGAGGTTCCGGCGGTCTTCGGTGAGAACGCCGCGCGCCACAGTCGTCCCGCTCCCGCCCTCGCGCTGCTCCGAGAAGCTCCAGTAGATGGTGCGGTCCTGCGCGAAGTTCGGGCTCAAGGCCACGTCCAGGAGCCCGCCCTGCCCGCGCGCGGTGATCGGCGGCAGACCGCCCTGCCCGCTCGCGGACGACACTCCGCCCGCGCCGACCGGCAGCAGCCCGCCAATCGGCTGCCCGATTCCGCCCCTGGCTCCGACGATGCGCATCTGCCCGCTCTTTTCGGTAATCAACAAGTCGCCGTTCGGCAGCGGCTCCACGGCCCAGGGCCTGTCCAGCCCCTTCGCCAGCACCGTCACCTCAAAAGCCACGTCCGACTTCACCCCGCAGGCGCGGGTCTGTCCGTCGAAAGCCGGCCTCTGGTCCGGCGCGTTCGGCCTTCTGGTTTCGAGCGGCGCGCAAGGAGAAGTCGAAGACGGCCGGGCGTCAGTTGATGAAGACGTTTTAGCCGGCTCGCCCGCCTTCTGCCCGCAGGCCACGCTGGCAATCGTCAGTAAAATAGTCAGAACAACCGCGAGTTGAGTTTTTTTCCTTTTACTCGTCATCGATAGAAACCCCCCTGACTTCAAGTCTCAGTCCGTCCGGGCTCATTCCGCCCCGGCCGAATGAGCCGTTAGAGCGGCTCAGTAGCATTGCCAGGTGGTCCGACAGCCGAATCAATGTCCCGGATGAAGACATTTAACTAGGAAGTGGAGGGCGACGCAAGCAGCCTTCGACCGAGGCCGGTCGAACCGAGTCGTGACGTTAGATTCCAGAGTTGTCCGAGGAGAGAACGGGGCGGGAATTTGATAGCGGTCGGCGGATGGATAAGGCCGAGGCATCCACCCGCCGCCGGGCCGTGACTTTTACCTCGCCAGGTAGTTGCGGTGAACCCACGCGCCGCCCTGCCGCATGTCGCGCGTCTCGAAGAAGACGCCCTTGTCGCCCTCGCGCTTAATCATCCTGGTGCGCTCCGTGACCTCCGTCTCAGACGGCCTGCCCCTCTCCATATCATCGACGGACGCCTTGACGGAATCGAGAGAAGCGGTCACGGACTTGTCTTCAGAGGGAAGCTCGGCCACCGCCTCGACCGCCGCGGCCTTGAGGAGCCTGGGCCAGAATTTTCTGAACAACTCGCCCGAGGAGTAAACGTCTGCGCTGCTCAAGCGGCCGTTGACGGCGAAGGCGAAACCTACAACGTCCTGTTTCCCCCTATCACCGGCGACAGTTTCCTGACGTACTGGTCGGCGCTCTCGCGCACCTTATCGTTTTCCAAAGTCAGTTGGAGGCTCGACCGCGAGGCGGGTGCCCTGACGTCCGCGCTCGCGCTCGCGCTCAACTTCTCCTGCGACTGCTCGACCTGGTCCCACACCTCCTGCTGCGAGCGCGTGGACTTGGCGGCCATCTTCAGTTCCTTCGACGCCACCATGTTGGGCGACACGCCGAACGAGGTAGCCACCTCCGGCCCCCGCTGCTCCCACCGCCCGCTCTCGACGCAGAAGGCGTCGATGGGGACGCGGCCCGAGCGCGCCGGGACGATTAAGTCCACGGCGAGCACGCGGTCCTGCTGCCCGCCCTTGACGATGTCGCCCGCCTGTATAAATACCTCCTCCCTGCGCGAGAGGTTCTCGACGGCGAGTTCGTTCACCTCGCCCGTCTCGTGGACGACGACCACCTTGCGCCTGAGCGCCTCTTCGAGCGGCAGGAACGATTTGCCGTTGGGACTGTCCTGCCCGTGCACGAGGAAGACAGTCAGGTTCTCGTGAACGTATGGGCCGGACAATCTATAGTCGTTGAGCTTCACTTCCCCGACCGCGGGCGTCGCCTCTGGCTGAGCCTCCGGCCGGGCCTCTGACTGATTCTGTGTACGCCAGCGCGACGGGGACAGGTTGGCGAGGACTATCCCGGCCGCGAGTGCCAGCACGCCGATGAGCAATGCGAGCGTCTGCCTCTTCATGACTTATCCTCCCGTAGTCGGACGACGTTAGGTTGTTGGTGGAGCCGCGCTTTGAACGCACGACGGCCCCGCCACTTGCGCGCGGCGCGACGCTGATCCCAAATTTGGTGTTAGTCAATTAGACGCCTGTCGAGAGGAAAAGTTCCGAAGGTGAGAGTCGTCAGCCGCCGCCGACTTCCTCGACCATCAACTCGGGAGCCGATGGTCGAAGAAGTCGGAGCCCGAGCGGGCTAGCATTCCCTACCGCCCTCTGTCCTGCGGGTAGCGCTGTAGCATGCCCTCCTCGCGCATGAGTGCTTCGACGCCGGGGATGTCCATCGGCACGAACGTGGTGAGGATGTCCGCCTTGCTTTCCCCTATGACGATCACGTCCTCCAGCCGGATGTAGATTTTCTCCTCGGGGACGCGCAGCGCCGGTTCTATCGTGAAGACCATGCCCGCGCGCAAAGGGCCGCAGTCGCGCCCCACGTCGTGCGTCGCCATCCCGACCCAGTGGCCGAGCGTCGTGCACGGCGAGGCCGCGGACTTCTCGTAACTCTCTACGAACTCGCGCGCTCCCGCCTCGTAAACCGGCTTCGAGAATTTGGTCCGCGCCAGCGCCTGTCTCATGTCCGCGGCCGCCTCCCGCTTGACCTGCGCCGCCGTCACGCCCGGCCTGATGTGATTGAGGATGGCCCTGTAGCACTCAAGGTAGAAGCCGTAGAGTTCACGCTGCCAGTCGCTGAACTTCCCGTTCACGGGCCACATACGCGTCACGTCGCTCATGTAGTAGCCCACGTCGGGCGCGTAGTCCATGAGCAAAAAATCTCCGTCGCGCATCACGCGCTTGCCCGCGTTGTAGTGCGGGAAGATGGCGTTCGGCCCGCTGGCGATGAGCGAGTAGTAGGCGTCGCCCTGCGCCCCGTTCCGGTAGTAGACGTACTTCGCCACGGCGTCCAACTCGTACTCGCTGATGCCCGGCGCGGTCGAGCGCATGGCCTCCATCAGCGCCAGCCCGGAGAGGCGCGTGGCCTTGCGTATCAGCTCAATCTCGCGCGCGCTCTTGACGAGCCGCAAGGCGTCGAGCGCGGGCGTCAAATCTTTCACCTCGAATTGTGGGAAGCGCGTCCGCAGCATCTCTACGAGACGCCCCTCGCGCGAGGCCGTGCCGTCCCACGGGTCCGACGACATGTCCGCGACCACGCGCGTCGCCAGGTCGCGGCTCATCGCCATCCCCTCGGCCGGGCTGAACGGCGTCCAGAGGGTGCGCGACTGCACTCCCCGCGCGTGGCGCGCGAGGTGTTCGCCGAGCAGGTCCAGGCCGTAGACGGCGTCCACGCCCGAGAGGCGCTTAATCAACTCCGCGTCCTCGGCCGAGAGCACTTTACCTTCGCTCCTCTCGCGCGCCTCGTTGCGGTGCGGGAGGTAGAGCGCGGCCGTGCGCTGCGCGCCGTTCAGGAGCAGGTAGGCGTGCGGGGACTCTATCCCGCAGAGGTAGTAGAACTCGTTCGTCTGGCGGAAGCGGACGTAGCCCGCGGGGCCGGGCGCGCCCTGCACGAGGGCGAGGCCGCCTTCGCCGATGGCGTCGTAGATTTTCGCGCGGCGCTCTGCGAACTCGCGCGGCTCGAAGTCCGCGGTGAAGAAAGGGATGCCTTCCTGCGCGGAGGTTTTGTCAGGCAGGAGCGTCAGCAGGCCGCAGGCCGCGAGTGCGAGCAGGCAAAGCCGGTAAAGTGCGTTCATGTTCTTCGTCCCTGAATGATGCGGGCTTAGGCAGAGCGTGCGGCCCATCATAATGGCCCACCGGCGGGCGCGCAAGACGGGTTCTTTTACAGGCGTGGGTTAAGTTCCCGGTCAGAGCCGTCAACTAATTGTAGAAATTTGCCGCCGCCGCTACAGACTGCGGGCCCCGGTTCGGTGTATAAAAGGGGCGTGAGACGAAAAAGCATTTGCCGGAAACCTCCCGCGTGAAAGTTGCGTAAAGTTTTTATAGTCGAAAGACGATATCATCCTCGACGCGGTGCTGCCGCGGTCAGCGTACAGAAATCGCTTTTAACTTTGGGCTCCTGACTACAGACTGTTATGAAACGAACGCTACTCGTCATCGCGGTCGCCGTCGTCTACGTGCTGCACCAGGACTTCTGGTTCTGGCGCACGGCGCGGCCCCTGGTCTTCGGCTTCGTCCCCGTCGGCCTCTTTTATCACGCGTGCTTCGCGGTGCTGGCCTCGCTGCTGCTGTGGCTGCTGGTCAAGCACGCCTGGCCGTCGCACCTCGAACGAGAGGCGGAGAGTCAAACACACGACCATGAGGAGGAAGCGCGTTGATTCCGGCCATCGTCGTCTTCGCCTACTTAGGCATTGTCCTCTACATAGGCATTTTCGCCTTCCGCCGCTCCACGGGCAGGCAGAAGGCGGAAGACTATTTTCTGGCGAGCCGCTCCCTAGGGCCTTTCGTCTTCCTGCTCTCGCTCTTCGGCTCGAACATGACGGCGTTCGCCATCCTCGGCTCGTCGGGCCACGCCTTCAACAACGGCATCGTCACCTTCGGGCTGATGGCGTCAAGCTCCGCGCTCGTCATCCCGCTGACGATCTTCCTCATCGGGACGCGCGTCTGGGCCCTGGGGAAGAAGTACGGCTTCATGACGCCCGTGCAGATGTTCCGCGACCGCTGGGAGTGCAGCCACATCGGGACAGTGATCTTCGCCGTGCAGGCCGTGCTGCTCCTGCCCTACGTCATCATCGGCATCATGGGCGGCGGAACGACGCTGGCGACCATCAGCGGCGGCTTCGTGCCCTTCTGGTTCGGCGGCGCGATTGTGGCGATGGTCGTCATGTCCTACGTCTTCTTCGGCGGGATGCGCGGCACGGCCTGGGTCAACACTTTCCAGACGATTCTCTTCCTCGTCTTCGGGGCCATCGCCGTCGTCGTCATAGGCTACGGGATGGGCGGCTTCAGCGCGGCCGCCGAGCAGTTGCAGGCGAGCCCCGCGACCGCGCCGCTCCTGACGCGCGAGCGCATCTCGCCGCTCTACTTCTTCAGCTACACCTTCATCCCGCTCTCGGCCATAGCCTTCCCGCACATCCTCATCTTCTGCCTGACGGCGCGCAAAATGGTCCAGTTTAAGAAGACCGTCATCTTCTACCCGCTCTGCATCATGGCGATCTGGCTGCCGTGCGTCTTTTTGGGCGTGATGGCGAACCGCGTGGCGGACGTGCCGCAGATTCGCGCCAAGCAGGAGGCGCGCCGCGTGCTGGCGACGCAGGGCAAGACGATGGAGCCAGAGCAGCGCGACCAGCTTCGGGAAGAGGCTGCGGGCGACGACGTTATCCTGCGGCTGCTGGAACGCTACGCGCCGCTGTGGCTGGCGGGCCTTTTGGGCGCGGGTATCATGGCCGCCGTGATGGCGTCGGACTCGCAGATACTGGCGCTCTCGACCATGTTCACGGAGGACGTGTTCGCCTTCTACGGGGGCAAGCGGCGCTTCGGCGAGGCCGTGCAGGTGCAGACGGGGCGCATCTTCGTGATAGTCCTGACGGTCGTCGCCTACGCCATAGCGATGCGCGCGCCCGAGGCCATCTTCGACCTCGCGATCCAGTACGCCTTCTCGGGCTTCGCCTCGCTCTCGCCGCTCCTGGTCGCGGCGCTCTTCTG
>DATMVE010000020.1:0-125717 GCA_035563515.1 Pyrinomonadaceae bacterium | reverse complement strand
CGGCGTGCCAGCGACTACTTTTCACCTGCACTTGAAAGAGTGCGAGTGGCGCTTTAACCATCGGCACGATAACTTGTATCGTGCCCTGTTAAGACTGCTGCGGGAGTACCCGCTTTGACTGTCTTAACTTCATCAGACCCTTAAATCATTATGCGTACATCCTAGTTGGTCATGTAAAGAGATAGACTGGGTGCCTGACGAAAAGGGACGTTCTTTGCAAGTAGGACTTCGGTGGCATGTTGAGGGTTCTGATTATCTTTCGTGGGTCCTAGGGATAGCTCCATTTGATACCATGCCTTTCACTCGCCGCTTTGTGGGTGCGCCGTTTATCGCACTTGTACTTCGTTCACGCCCTCCAGCCAATTTTGCTCAAGCAAGCCCAGAAGACGGGCTAAATCCTTCACACCTTGCCCACATGGACGACATGCTGGGTGATAATGAGGAGATGCGGACAAAGCGTAGCGACGCAACAAAGCGGGGTAAAATTGCGCTTCTCGGAAGTGAGTTGCGCTCTACCGCACGCGCTAAAGTTACTTTTTCTTTGCCGCTTTGGTGCCGCGAGATATTAGGTGACGTGCTAATCCCGCTTCAAAAATCGTAAGCGAGTTTCAGAAGCCCCACAAACGCGATTGCTAAACTCTGCCAACCTAATCTTCGTCAATTCTGGAACTCCATCAAAACCGCGAGCCACAAACAAAGCGCAGCCTGACCGGAGGCTTATCGGTCAACTTAAATAGTTTTTGGACAGGAGAGGATCTTTAGGCAAAGCCTATGAGTTGTAAGAATCTGGCCTTAAAATTATTTTAGATAAATTTGCCAAAGTGACTACTGAACTAGAGGTTCGATTATTGCGCCAAGTACTGCTAGACCAATCTCAATCCACAAAAGCCGGCGTGCTTGCTTCAAAGCGTTCTTTATCGCTTCGTAATCATCCACGTCCTGGGCTGTAATGAGGATACGATAGAACATTACCGATGCCATAACTATTAGCATGATAAAAACCGTCATCCATGCTGTATTGGCAAGCATCTCGAATGTTGCTAGCAGAATGGGCAGAAACTGCTTAGTAGCAAAACCCGCCTTAACATCGAACGGGAAACCAACATTTCGCCCTACATATGCGACGGCAGCCGCTCCTAATAACAGCAGCAGCGGATAGGCAATTCCTCTGAGCCACGCTTTCTTCCGTTGTTCATCCGTTTGCAGCAGGTGTGGGTTGAGTACAAAACGCTGCTCCATCATATGCCCGACAGACAAAAGGATTCGGGAAAGGCGCGGTCTGACAGGATAGCCGTACTGCCTCATTATATCGGGTGTGGCCAAGGCGACATCGCCTCCGAATTCTTCTAGGACTTCCGATGGAAACCCCGCCTCCACCGAATAAGTTCGGATAAATCGAAGACTGTCCTTGACCCACGTTCTGACTAGGGCGCGCTCATCGCGGGACAGTTTTTCTATTTCCTCGAACAAGATATAAGTCACATAAACCAGATCGCGCGGGAGGCAGTCATCGCCAGATGCCTTTTGCAGGCAGGCCTGTCTTAATTTAGGCCGTAGGTCTTCCGCCTGCGTATGCTTCGCCCACATGTATGCAACGACTAGATTCTTAGCGTCGTTAAAGATCGCATCGGCGTGGTTTTTCAGTTGGGCGTCAATACACCGAACGAATTGCCGGTAAAGGTCGTCTTCGGCGGGGAGCTTACTTAAACCTAGCGCAACTAGTACTGTCGCCAAGAAGTTATCGAAAAGGCCACGATCCGGGGAGAAAAACTTCTCGACCATCCTACCGAACCTACCGTTAACCTCTGGGCAAGTGCGATGCTGGCATAAGGCAAAGATAGCCAATCCGAGGGCAGCTAAATCCCGGTCCGTATAAGAGGACACTCTGCCATAGTTGACTTTCTCTTCAACCCAGTATCGCCAAGTATCGGGTAGGAATGCTAACTCTTGGTTCGTATAACCTGTTTCAAGGATGGCATAGGTATAAAAGGCAAGTCCTAGTGGGTCATGGTCATCTACGTCAGCGAGCGTGCAGTCGCCGACCGTTACGCTCGCCACCCCGGCGAAGTCGTTCCGGATTGCTGTGACGATTACGTTGTGCGTATCGAGCAGGGCAGTATAAGACATTCCATCCACTCTGCTTGTATCATACACGAAACAAAGTTGCACGTAAAATATGCCATGAATTTAGACGCAGGATAACCCCCCGTAATCTCTAGGGTCAAACAATTTCTTTAAAGAAACCACATTGTGGTATTGATCTTGTTTGACATGGCATTCTGAGCCCCCTTCCATTGCGTTTCGGAGAAGACCGCTGTGAACTTGGCGACTAAATTAGAAAAGAGTAGCGTCACTGGGTCGCCGACGACGGGTGTGAGCGTTTTGTAGTTAAGCCGCGTCAGGGCGAGGACTTGATTCGTTATATCGTCAGCAGAAACAAATGGCTCTGGATATTGGTCGATAGTTATTTTCAATATCGCCGGCGTTCCGAGTCGCTTCTTTGCCAAATCGGTGTGCCCTGTAGTCGATAGGAGCACTTCCCTTTCAGATATCTGCGCGTAATGTGCGCGTGGGAAACTGCCATCAGGTGTCTGGATGTCATAGAGGCGAGACGGGTGACTTTTGTCGATGGCGATGTAAGCCACGCGGAAGCCTTCTCCGGCTTTTTCCTTAAGCACGGCGTTAACGCGTCGCATCTTTTCTTCCGAGAACCTCTGATAATAGTGCATCGCAACGGAGCGTGGTGGTTTACCCCGTTCCTGACTAAAACGGGTTACAGCTTTGGAGATCACGTCCGCCAATTGGTCCTCACGGTTGTCGGAGTCGTACAGTTGCGAGGTACTCTCGAAGAACATCCATCTTCCTTGCTCGTCAAACACATTGGTATAGCCGATGTAGCGTGGGTGAGCGCCAGCTCTTGTCGTCTTCGATATCGCTTGGGATAATCCAATTCCTAGGATCATATCAAAACCAACCAAGTTGTTAGCCAGCACCCACGGATACCCTCTTGCTTTAGCGAATATCGCGCTAGCCAGGTTGGCATGTATCCACTGCCCCTTCCCCAATGCGGGCTGTGTTACTGCCTGTGAGGCGAGTCCATGATTTAGCAGTACCGGCTTGACGTTGTAGTATGGGGTGTTCAGTTCAAAGTCAGATGTCTCCTCGGCGAGATGAACGAGCGTAACTTCAGCGGCGGTGTCCCGCCTCTCGTTCTTGCTTCCAAGTGAATCCGCACCGCGCACATAGTTATCTACCGACTCTGATAGGATCTGCTCCTCGTCAACGACCACGAGTTTTGTGTTAAAGAATTGGCGCATCCCGCCGGGCATTATTGAAGTGCCGCGGTTCATGTCTTCAATGAGCTTGCGCAGCAATGTAATCCCGGCCTTCGTGCCTAGCAGCGATAACCTGATTTCAGACTTGTTCTTAGTGAACGGCCCGAACGTCCGTAACCCCCAATAGGGTTGGAGGTGCACAGCCGAACTGTCCGACTTGTCAACTAGAATGGGTGGCTCCGGTAATTGTTTGGCTTGAGGGTAGCCTGCGCCGGCGACGGGCGTTAGGTCAGGCTCGATGCTCACCTTGAGGCTTCCAATGTTTAGAGGGAATACCTCTGCCTTTTTCAGCAGAAAGTCGCGCACGATGTCCTGCGTTTTCTTGAACCGGTCGCGGGCTGCGGTGGAGCTATTAAGGAAAGACTTTTCCCGCGCCAGGCCAACGACATCGTATTTAATCCCTAAATCAAGTAGCACCAGACGGATAATTTCGGGACGCGGCTCTAGGTAAACGCGGGTGGCATCTACCGTTTCTTGTTCGTTTGTCCTAACGTTGATGATGCGGCAAACTTGGCATCCCTCTGCGCCTGCCAGTGTTTCAAGAAGGAAGCCATCGATTCCTTCTTGTTTATCGGAATCTTCCCCAGCTATCCGCACTGACTGGTTTTCGAGCCGGGTTAGGTTGCTTCCGCGCCGTGTGAGAGCATCTATGCTTGCCCGCATCATGAAGACCACGTGCGGATCGACCACGAGGTAGTATTCGTTGCTATCCCCGTCCCAGTTCTCAAGTACCCGGAACTCGAAGCCGGTGTGGGCAGTAAAGATTTCGCTATAGTCTTTTAAATATGAAGTCTTGTCATGGTAAGCGATATAGCCGTGCCAGCCCTTAAACGAGAAACCTTGCTCTCGTAGAGCTTCTCGGAAGCTACGCTCAATAACCCGTCGCAGCAAATCCCCTTTAAGCGTGGTGAGCTGACAATCCTCTCTTTCGTTTAGAAAGTAGTATTCGCCGTCGTGCCTGATGAAGTACTCTTCTGGTGGTTCGGCATTCCTGTCTGATGGCTGGTATTTGTAAATGTCCTTGCCTTTGATGTGAAGGTGAAACCAGTTTACGAATCTGGAGAAAGGCTGAACCCTGTTATTTTGCATGCGGCTAATACCTTTTGGTTTTTGGTGAAGGAAAACCTTCTTCGAAGGCTCTGCAAGTACGCACAGCCAGCCTAACTTACTACTGAAGGCATTTACTGGCAAGCATATCACAACGGAAGTCATGAAAAGCGTTATACAATAAAGGCGACCACTAATTCCCCTAAAGAAAACCGTCTTAATTTACACATTCCGGCGTTTCCCCTTTACCTGTCAGTTTGACCGATAAGCCTCTGATCAGACTTTGTTTCTTCTCACGCAAGATACTCTGGAGTATAATCAAACCGACCAATGTCAGTTTGACCGTAGCGGGAATATTTCTATTTGTCATTAGCAGCAATTAAGGTATGAACAATAAATCGAAACCAAGAGCGGGGATGCGAGTTATGAAGGCGAACATGACATTCGGCAGCATCATCGTGAGGGAAAGAAGGAAGACCGGTTGGAGTCAGAAAGAGCTTGCCGCTCGCATCATGAAAGAGGATGGTAAACCGATCTCGGCCCCTTACCTCAACGAGATCGAACATGATCGCCGAACCCCTACGTCGGATCATCTTATTGAAGAGTTCGCTAGTGTGCTAAAGATCAAGCCACAGATCTTATATTTCCTTGCTCGTAAAATTCCAGCTTACGACATCACCCTCACACAATCAGAGGACACGCGTGTGATGAATGCATTCCGCGCTTTTGAACGTGCGCTGGGAATCGCCGCCGCTTAAATATCCGCTTTAAAAGAAACTGCCGTTGTGGCTTTGTTTCAAAAGTCCATTCTGTTTCATAAGTCAGTATCTTGTTTCAAAAGTACTTCGAACAAAATTAAAGAGGGCGGCGACTGATTGATCAGCGCTTACCGCCCCGTATCTATGAACTGAACTCCTGAAGTTATTTGTCGTCGCCGTCAGAGTCGCCGTCATCACTGCTGTCGTCGCTGGAACCCGTGTCGCCAACGATGGCATCAATGGTGTCATTGCCCCAGGCACCGGCCTCGTCTCCTACAGTCTCCCCTACGCCTTTGCTCTCACCGCCGCCAGATTCCGTATCTTTCATGGTGATGTACCTCCTTAGTGCGAATGATAGTTCAATCTAGGTTCGGAGTAAATGCCCCTTTATCTCCGGCAAAGTCTACGTCCACGTATAACTCATACCTTGAATGGACGAGGCCCACGAGATTGTGACAGAGGATTTTGCAGAGGACTTCGTTGACCTTAGCAGTCTTGTGCTTGCTGCGGAGACGTTCGCCAAACTTCCTAGTTTGGGCGTGGTCTGCTCATCCTTCCGGAGTTAGTCGGGGATCGCCGCGTCCTCTTTTACTCCTACCCGGCCAAACTAGACAACCTCAGAATTAATAAAAAACAGATTGACAGAAGAATGTCTCGGTGATACTCTAATTCACGAATTTGTTAATTACCGAATAGTATGTGTGAGCGAAATAACACGTAACACTCGGATTTGAATGATGAGAATCAGGAAGCATTCAAAACATAGAAGTGCCGTAAAGTTTATAGGCAAGTTCCCCAGCCTGAAACTTAATAGGACTGTCTTGTGGGGGTCTCAACTTGTTCGTGATTTTCTTTACCTACTGGAATTCGATCCGGACGTCCTTTCTTACAGAGAGCAGCCTATGCAGTTGGATTATGTTCATAACAGCGTCCAGTACGGTTACATACCGAGCTTTTTGGTCAAAAGATCGAAGAACCAACAGATAATAGAAGTCAAATCCGAAGAGCAACTAGGTAGTGAAGCCGCCACTATTAAGTATCGCCTGATTGCCTCAATTCTTCGACAAGAAGGTTATGACTTTTATGTTGTCACTGACAAGACTATCCGAGTGCAACCACGCCTAGATAACATAAAGTTTCTCTGGAAATATGCCAGGACTCCGATCACCCCTCAGCACCAAATCCTTTGCCATAATTTAATGCGCCGAAATCATGATGTTGCCTTCAGTGAAGTAGTGCAGTTCTTTGAGTCTCATCACGCGCCCAGGCAAGTAGTTTATGCACTCATGTACCGGGGAGCCTTCACTTTCGACTTAATGCAGCCAATCGATTCCAAGACTATTTTACAGTTATCAGCAATTGCCTTGGCTGACAAAAAGGTGTCTTAAATTCATGGAATATCGGCTAAGAAAAGGGTTGCATTTTAGAGTCCGCGGGCGCGGCGAGTATGTAATTGAAGGGCGCCTTCCTAGCGGAGAACTACAAGTTAAAGACGTAAGTTCCAATGAGTATAAGTCCCTGCAAGAAGGAAGCTTCATCGACTCTCTATTCGATGGGAGTCTTGAAATTCTCGGCGACGGACAGGAGTCTCCTCTCGCCCAGCGCAAGGCCATTAGACTTATAGCCGACGATCTAAGTTTGCTCAGCGAGGATTTAAGACAAAAAACTAAGAGGCGATATTGTTATGTCCGTGAAATCCAAGATCAACACCTAAAGTGTCTCACGAGAGAAACTCTCTCGCCAGTTATCAAAAAGATCAATGGTGAAATTAATGACACTTCTCCGCCGTCGTGGAAAACGCTTGGCAGGTGGTTCAAGCAGTATCGAGCGTCCGGTGAGGACATCAGATCGCTTATCCCTGCCTACCAGCGGCGTGGGAATCGCCGCCCCAAATTTTCAGGACGTGAGCCTGAGAAGGCCGTGGCAGTCGCCAAAATCATCGAAGCGGTTATTGCAGAAAGATACCTGACGAAACACCGTCCGACTGTGGCTTCAATCTGCGACACGATAAATGCACGGATAGCATCGGAGAATAACTTTAGGGATAAAGCCGACCTGCTTATGTTTCCTCATAAGAGCAGCATTTACGACATTGTTAATCGTCTTGATCCGTACGAGGTTATGAAAGCAAGGTACAACCGTAGAATCGCCGACCAGAAATATGCTGCCAGTAGGCAGGGACCGCGTCCATCCCGCCCACTTGAAAGGGTCGAGATGGACCACACTAAGCTCGACATGCTCGTGGTTGATCCGGAGACGAGGTTGCCTGTCGGCAGGCCTTGGATAACGGTCGCCTTGGATAAATATTCAAGAATGATTGTCGGGATGTACATAGGCTTCGACCCGCCTAGTTATCTTTCCGTAATGCAATGCTTGCGTCACGCGATTCAGCCTAAGAATTACGTTAAGGAGCGATACCCTGATATCAAAAGTACCTGGGACGTCTATGGGATCCCAGAATATCTGGTAGTTGATAATGGGCCTGAGTTCCACAGCACTGACCTAGAGGACGCTTGTCTTCAGTTGGGAATTGTTATTGATTACGCCCCTCCCAAGTGCGGTCAGTATAAAGGCTCGGTCGAGAGGTTCTTCAGAACGCAAAATCAAAAATTGCTCCACGGCCAGCCAGGAACAACCTTCTCAAACATTATCGACCGTGCGGAATATGATCCCCAAAAGAACGCGGTCATTTCATTCCGGGCATTCGAGGAAATAATCCACAATTTCATTGTCGACGTTTATCACCAAACCCTGCACAGGGATATACAGAACACGCCGGCGCAAGTGTGGAAAGTTGCCATTACTGAACACCCTCCCCCGCTTCCGCCGCGGAGTTCAGATCTAAATGTTTTACTCGGCTGCATTGAGATGAGGACTATTTCTCACGTTGGTATAGAACTCCATAGCCTTCGGTATAACGGTGAGGACCTGGCACGCTTAAGGCGCACGCTGAAGCCCAGAGAACGTATACAAGTGAAGTATGATCCCGCCGACCTCTCCCTCATCCACATCGCCAATAAGGACAGCGGTCAGTACATACCCGTGCCTGCTGTCAATCAGTCTTACACTAAAAATTTAACTCTCTGGCAGCACAAAATAATTAAACGCTTTGCGAAGCAGATCGGAAAGGATAACTCAAACATTATTGATCTCTGCCTGGCAAAAGAGAGGATCCAAGAAATAATAGAACGCGAATGGCTAACGACTAAAAGAACTCAGACGAGACAAAAACTGGCTCGATTCAAAAACTACGGTCAACGGCCGCCAGCGAGCACTCAGTGGTCAATTCAGGATAAAGAGAGGGAAGAGCTTCCACCGAATCAACCAAGCAGAAGTCTATTACCGTTAAGAAAGGATGGCACGCGGCGCCAGGGCCAAGAACTAACTGTCCCGCTGAAAAGGGCCTCTTCCGGCCTTCGCGTAACTACTCTTTCACAGAAGGGAACTCAACCTGACAGCGATATTGAAATCAGCTTAACCGATAACAAACACGATAACGTGGCTGATCTGGATATGGTTGGCTGGGAGGGCGATTATGATCTACCGAGATAGAGGGAATAAGTCCGGTAAGGACGACACAGATAACAGCAAGGTATCAGCCGAAGAAAGGATACGTCTGACCGAGCAGATTTATATCTCCTACCCGCGACTTAAAGAGGTAGAACAAAAAATTGCGTATTGCCATGAGTTCTCAAAAATGTCCGCAGAGCCGGTGAATTTGTTGATACAAGGAGAGACGGGCACGGGTAAGACAACATGCCTGAAACGTTACGAGCATAGATACCCGCGCTACGAGACGGAAGAAGGGGCAATAGTCCCAGTGATCTCAGCCGCAATCCCCGTCCCTGCTACGGTGAAAAGCCTTGTGACGAAACTCCTAATCGGACTGGGTGATCCCCTAGCGGAAAAGGGAACGGTGGTTAACCAAACCTTGCGCTTTCTACGCTTGATAAAGGC
This sequence comes from Pyrinomonadaceae bacterium, assembly GCA_035563515.1. Classification (GTDB taxonomy): domain Bacteria; phylum Acidobacteriota; class Blastocatellia; order Pyrinomonadales; family Pyrinomonadaceae; genus QHXM01. The sequence goes on along the minus strand of DATMVE010000020.1, from coordinate 116,620 downwards.
GTGTGACGTACAGTTGATAATCCTCGACGAATTTCAGCACGTGATCGACAGGGACTCGGACAAAGTTCTTAAGACAGTTTCGGACTGGCTGAAGAATCTAATTAACGAATCTAAAATTCCGATTGTGTTGATCGGGATGCCGTACTGTGATGTGATTCTTGAGGCCAACGCCCAGTTGAAGAGGCGGTTTTCATCTCGAATAAGTATCGAACCATTCGGCTGGGATACAAATGAACAACGGCAGGATTTCCGGAAATTCCTCCGTGCCGTAGATGTAAAACTTCCGTTGGAAAAAAGGTCAAACCTGGCCGATGAAGACATGGCCTACCGCTTCTTCTGCGCATCAGACGGCACCGTCGCGAACGTGATGCAAGTAGCCCGGCGGGCGACAACCCTGGCTATTGATCGGTCGATGAAATCGCTCGACCTCGCGGTACTCGCAGAAGCATATGATGAGCGCCTCGCCGCTAATTACCCCCAAAAACCAAACCCGTTTACCGAATAGGCCTTTTAATTGAAAGATTTCTTTAGGTAACAGCAGTTGTCGTGTAGCGTTATTGAATTACATCGCACTATTAGCTTTGCAGTTCGGTAAATGAGAGTTCAATCCAATGGGCAATGTTATCGAACTACTTAGAAGGGGTAATCCTAAACCTGGTGAAAGTCTCTTGGGATTTGTGCTCCGTTTAACTGAGCAGAACGGATACAAGTCACCATCCCTAATATTGAAAAGCGCCGGGATCAAACCTGAGCAACTCAGTCAAACCTGCTCATTCTTATTTAACCCGAATACGAATCTTGAACCGCTTGCAAAGGTAACAGGTGCGAGCTTCTCTGATTTAATACCGTTAACTTACCCCCACGTAGAGTCATCAAGCCCTACTCCTCTTTATCTATTTTATAACGCGCCATTGCCCCACCTTATGTTCCGTGCGAGACGTCCCGCTATCTGTCCGAGGTGCTTGTTGGAAACCGGTTATTGCCGTCGCATATGGGATTTGCTATTTGTAACCAATTGCCCAATTCATAAATGCATGCTTATCGACGTCTGCCCAAACTGTAAAAAACACATCAGCTGGGTCAGGAGTAGCGTGAGTGAGTGTTCCTGTAAGTTTGACTGGCGGAGGATTACTTATAAACAGATCGAAGAGGCAGAATCAAAAGGATCTTGGCATATTTATCTGCTGTGCGGATTATTAAAATCAAAACCGAACGGAAGACATTTGAAGAAACCTGATTTCTTAACCAGACTCGACTTACAAGGATTCATACAAGCAATGCTCTTTATTGTATCTCGCTGTTCAGGCCTTATAGGTCCGAAAAGAGGAAAATTAAAGGGAAAGCAGATTCATGAACTCCACATTTGGGTTGTAAATGCTTTTACTATTTTGGAGAACTGGTCGGACCAGTTTCATGCCTTCCTTGATTGGTACTACTTCAGTGAAAATAATTTACTATTTGGGCTGCCAGATTTGAGATCATTATTGCGTAAGAAAAGAAAGAACATTCAAACAAACTTCTATAATGAATTCTCGTCAAGCCAGTTGGAATTCCTAAGAAAAGAAATAAAACCTCGTATGAAAAGACTAATTTAACTGTCGGATGGAAGCGCAATCCTTCGAAGAGTTGAGTCGAACATAATACCGAAGGATGAATTAGGAATTATGTTGAGCTATAAAGTTAAAATATGATCTTGCAGGATGTACAGTCCCTTATGGGAATTTAGTTTCCTCTTCTCCTTCGTACTAAATCCACCCCCGGAGTTGCCTTCAACCAGGAGCGTCAAGACCATCGAAGCCTGGTCCATCGAAAGCGTCTTGCCCTCAATATGCTCCGTGCCGTTAAATCGTCTTTCCGCATGAGAGGCAACGAAAGCGTTGATTGCCTTTGCGGTCTTTACCGAATCGCTTTGTTTGTCTGTCGCAGTGTTTGCAGTTCACGTTGAGCTTTCCTTTCTGTGTTGCCAGCAGTGCTATTTTGCTTGATCGGTCAAGGAGAGTTGAGGTATGATTTCAGTATTGTCTTGACAGGATTCGCCCAGAGCGTATATAAGCCTATTGTTCGTTGATCTTACGACTGGACTAAAAAGTGGATATAATTGATGAATTCGTCCACCTTGCGCGACTTGCTCTAACTGGCCGCCGGGAAGACGTTGCCCTCTTGTTACGCCGCTCTCTGCCACAGATTCGCGAGATGCGCCCTGAGCGCACAGCAGAGATCAACGCGCTCATTGCTCAGACTTCAGGCGCCCCGCAAAGAGCAAAGCCTGCACTTCCTGACCCTTTACCCGTTGACATTGATTCAAGATTAGAATTACTGCGGCGTGAAGAACATCCGCAAATGCCTGTTGAACCAACTTGGCCCACACTCGTTCGCGAGCAACTTTCTCAATTCATTCAAGAACGCAAGCAAGAAGATCGCCTGGCGGCGGTCGGAGTTATGCCGTCACGGTCTCTTCTTCTAATCGGGCAACCTGGGGTTGGCAAGAGTCTAGCTGCGCGGTATCTCGCAAAGAATCTTAATCGGCCTCTATTAACTCTCGATCTTGCGGCTGTGATGAGCAGTTTTCTAGGACGCACGGGAAACAATATCAGGGCCGTTCTTGACTACGCTCGTCGCAGTCCGTCAATCCTCTTGCTTGATGAATTTGACGCCATTGCAAAGAGACGCGACGATTCGGCGGAGGTTGGCGAACTGAAACGTTTGGTTACCGTGCTTCTTCAGGCTATAGATGATTGGCCGCGCGATGGCATTCTCCTGGCTGCGACGAATCATCCCGACCTTCTTGACCGGGCCGTATGGCGTAGGTTCGAGCGCGTTATTGAATTTCCACTTCCATCGCCCGATGACATCTCGGCAGCAATTAGGATAACGCTTCAAAATAGCATAGACGGAATTTCAGCCACGACAATAGAGTTGCTTTCGGTTCTATTAGAGGGCCATTCGTTTGCCGATGTGCGTAAACTCATTCTAACGGCGAGACGAGAGTCACTAGTCAATGAAACTCCACTTGCCCAGGTGTTCGAAAACCTAGTGCCTAGTTTGATGCAGAAACAAGATCACGCTAGGCGTGTCGAGCTGGCTGTTTTGCTTCACGAACGGGGCTTGTCCGAACGACAGGTGTCACGGCTAACAGGGATAGCAAGAGATACCTTTCGCAATCGCAAAAAGGTAACTCGAACGAAAGTGAGATCGAATGGCTCGAAGATATAATTACCTTCTTGGCAACGGTGAAAAACTCACAGGCCCCGCAGAAAGGCGTAGGGGTGGTGGCGACAAGACTCCGCCCTATGAGTTTTCCCACGCTCAGCAGCGAATAAGTGAGCGGATTGGTAAAGCCGCCGAGCGAATTAAGCAGCTGCCAGCGGAGGCATGCCCCGGCGGTGAGGCAATTCTAACCCTCACAATGCACCCCCGTTATATTTCAAAAACTGATTTTCCAGAGAGTTTGTTGAATTCTCTCGGATTACGTTCCGTGGGTAGCAGGGAAAGAACGGTCATCCCTGAGAAGTGGGGCATAGATAACCATCCGCAAGAAGCATACACCGAAGAGCTTTTTGTGGCCGGGCCGATAAGCCGTATTCTTCAGTTAAAGAAGTATGTTGATGAGTTCACTCCTACTTCAACCGGTCATGAAGACCTCTTACACATTGAGGATATCTCCTACCCGGAACCAACTAGTAAGCTTAAACTCGTTAATGATAAAGATAGCCCTGAAGGTTGGTTAGAGGTTGTACTGCACAACCAGAGCCACGTTGACGTACTTTCTGCGTTCAATGAGTATGCGTCACCGCTCGGAGCTAGGGTGGACTTTGCTAGGCGTAGAGATGTAGGTGGACTGACATTTGTCCCCGTAGCGGCCAATGCAAAGGCTGCGGCCCGATTAGCGGACTTTTCCTTTCTTCGCGTTGCGCGCACAATGCCTACGCTACGCCCGCTTTACCCTTCGATAGTTCGAGCGACTGCTAAAGAATTCGCTACACTCCCGGAAGATACAGCTATAACGGATGGATGGCGCGCATTGATTTTTGATGGCGGCATTCCTACGGGCGAGCGTACAAAGTTGCAGCCGTGGGTTAAGGTCATTGAGCCTCCTTCCGTGGGGCCTAGCGTTCCTGATTTAGAAGCACACGGGTTGGCGGTAACGAGCGCATTCCTATTCGGGCCGATTTCCGATGTGAATGGGCTACGTAGGCCGATATGCCCTGTTGACCATGTTCGTGTTCTCGATTCGGACGTGATAGGTTCGTCCGACCCATACTACTACGACGTGCTCGACAGGATTATGGCGTTCTTCGACGCTGAGGGTCATAGGTATGTATTTATTAACATCAGTGTTGGCCCTAATTTGCCGATTTATGACGACGAAATCACCTTGTGGACAGCACGACTCGATTCACGACTAGCGTCAGGTGAATGGGTTACTACCGTTGCGGCGGGCAATGATGGTGATAAGGCGGCACTTTTTGGTCTAAATCGAATCCAGCCGCCTGCTGATGGCGTGAACCTCATAGGCGTTGGTGCCTGCAACCGAACTTCATCAGCTTGGACGCGCGCTGATTATAGCTGTCCGGGCCCTGGCAGAAGACCAGGATTTGTGAAGCCGGATGGCCTCGCGTTTGGGGGGTCGGAGGATGAGCCGTTCCCTGTTCTTTCTTCCGGTTCGGTTGTCCAGGGAGTTCAAGGAACCAGCGTTGCTGCGCCCTGGGCATTACGTTCAGGGGCTACAATAAAGGCACAACTAGGCCAATCACTAGGGCCACTAGCGATCCGTGCTTTGATGGTTCACCGCGCATTACCAGCAGAAGGTTTGCCTCTATCGGAAATCGGTTGGGGCCGCTTCGAGAGTGATCCCGAAAAACTGATTACCTGTGAAGATAATGAAGCGTTAGTAATATACCAGGGTGACCTTCCCGAAGGTCAGTATTTACATGCGCCGATCCCTCTCCCATCAATTCACTTGAAGGGATATGTAGAGTTAGAGGCTACGTTGGTCATTGCAACGGATGTTGACCCAAGTCACGCTTCGGCTTACACAAGAAGTGGCCTTGAAACTGCTTTCAGGCCACACGCCGACAGGTTTACCAAGTATAAGGACGGCAAAGTCTCCTATTACCCTACAACGGCAGCATTCTTCTCTGAGAGAAATCTATATGGGGGATCAGAACTCAAACAGCGAGAGGGTGGCAAGTGGGAACCTTGCGTTCGCGGGAAAGTAAGAATGCGCGCTACCTCTTTGAAGTCCCCTGCTTTCGATATTTACAATCATCGCCGTGCAAATGGCACAGCCTCTCAATCGACCGACAAGACGAAGTATGCACTTGTCGTTACTGTTCGGGCAGTGCGCGTAAGAGACCTTTACTCGCAAGTCGTGCGGGCATATGCAAACATACTAATCCCACTCCGCCCACAGATTAGGATTGAAGTATCGCACTAGTTACCGGAGCGGTGCCATCGTGCGATAGCCGCCTTTTTGGCAATCTCTTTCCGCTTTTCTTGTGAGAGCTTTTCAGCGCGTGCCTTTCCGCCCTTTTGCCCCCAAGCCTCCCAAGTGCGACTGCGGCAGGATTCTTTTCGGGCTTTGGCTCGTCCTCATCCTCGTCTGCGGTGAGTACGTCAATAATGGATTTGGCGAGCCGGCTCTCGTCCTGAGGATCACGGTGTATGCTTGAGCGTTTAGGCATGGAATGAATATGCCACATCCCCAAGCCGGAAGGCTAGAATTTATTTCCGTGTCGGCAACACAGATTAGAACACTACCTTCTGGTCACATGTTAAGAAAGACGCTCCCACTTTGACAGATCATCTGGAATGCCCAGTTCTGACGTATCATGACCAAACGATGGATTAAAAGTATCCCCCCCCCCAAATCTTCCACTGCTTGTTGGGCAGTTACATAGCTGCCGAGACTCTCCTCCGCAAAGACCGGATGGAATCGTCCATTATGTTCAGCTATATAGAACGGGCCAACACGGGTTTTGTAAACATAGAGTTTTCTCATATTGACTCGGAATGCCCCTCACCGACGGTGTGGCTTTAACTGACCGCGTTTCATCACCCAAATTGTCCTGACAGGCGGTAAATCCTCCGGCAGGTCACGCCCGTCATCAATCAGCAGCTCTACCGGCACACCAGCCGCTTGAGCATATCTCAACAAAACGATCAGGGGCGGCTCACGCTTGCCTGACTCATAGCCTGAAATGTGTGGAGCGTGAAGTCGTGTCTTCGTGTCTCCAAGGCGTTGCAGCATCTGGCTCTGACTTAAGCCAAGGCTCTTACGAATCTGCAACAACTTTTCGGCAAGGCGGGCCGGCTGGGGGCGGCGTGCGTGTCCCATCAGAGGTGCCCTCCCTCCTGGATGCACGCCGGCGCGTTGCTTTTATTATTCAGGCCCTTGACGCTCTTCCCAATTAGGAAGAGAATCGTCTTGGTCATTGTGGAAGCCCGCTGTAGTTCTCGAAAAGAACCGTGCGGGCGTCTCATCACTCCAGATGCGCGCCTGCCTTACACATTTTCGCCGCTGATTATGCGTGAGGCTTGTCCAAACCTCAATAGAAATAAGGTTAATGCTTTATGCCTGGGGAATACGAAGAAGGGACTTATCTCCACGAGTTCACGGAGGCCCTGCCCGCCACGAAGATAGATGCTGGCGCAGTCGCAGCGGGGGCTGTTACTGGCGGCTCCTTCATCCTTGTTGCCCTGCTGGTCGGAGGACTTGGGACGGTGTTTAGCGTAGCTGTCTTCCCGTTCGGATTATTCATTGGTATTCCATTAATAATCTTAGCGGTCTATTTAGCTATCGGTACTGGCGCGGGTTTAGGCACATTAGGAAGCGATATGCGTCCCACATTCATAAAAGGGGAGTGTCCTTATTGTGGCTTTATTAGAGAAGCGAAGCAAAAGACTGGAGAGAGAATAGCCTGCGGTCAGTGCCTAAATATTATTGTGATTAGAGGAACACGATTTTACGTACCGGAAGAGAGGATAAAGAAATTTCGTAAGAAGGATCAACCCATAGATGCTCGTCAAGGTTTGTCCGGTTGATATTCGAAAAGTTGGCCCGGCTTTACTTCGAAGACTTCACACAAACGCGCAATAGTCTTCAATCCTATCATTTGCTGCTCACCCTTCCATAGCTTGTGGCATGCGGCGTAGTTAAGTCCCGTTTCCTTAGCTAGCATAAAGGGATTATTCACCCCTTTCTTCTCAGCAACTTCCTTAACCAGCAATTTAACCTTCGCCATAGTGTGCGGATTGTAATACCAGACTATTTAAGCACAAAGGCGAAAACACAAAAGAAATTCATCTTGACTCGCTACTATCATAAGAGTAATATCACTCTTATGATAGTAAAGATGAAGAGACGTTTCTCAATACGTCAGCGAATCAGCTTATTTATCCATGCCCAAGGTACATGCGCCATGTGTGGCAGGAGGCTAGAACCAGGCTGGCATGCCGATCATAAGCAGCCTTACAGCAAAGGCGGTCCTACGGACACGCTGAACGGCCAAGCCCTCTGCCCTAAATGCGACCAGCAAAAAGGAGCTAATGAACAGTCATGAAAACTCTGCGGGCTTGGCCCGAACAACTCCCCCTCCGGCGATGGCAGCGGCGGGCATTATTACGACTCGATAATGTTAAGAAAAACGATTTTCTGGCAGTCGCCACACCCGGCTCAGGCAAGACCCTGCTCGCGCTGAGAGTAGCGCACAAGATGTTAAGAGAAAATCATGTGGAGCGAGTTGTGGTCGTTTGCCCTACCGATCACCTGCGTAAGCAATGGGCCTCCGCCGCGTCCAGAATAGGCATAGATCTTGACCCTCTTTGGTCAAATGCGGATGGCATAGAAGCTCCCGACTATTTCGGCGTGGTTGTTAGCTATCAGCAGGTATCATTCGCCCCCGACCTGTACCGCATGAACTGCGCGCGGCGAACGCTCGTCATTTTTGACGAGATACACCACGCGGGCGATGACCTTGCGTGGGGGACCAAACTGCGCGAAGCGTTCGAGCCAGCCGCTTTCCGACTCTCTATTTCGGGCACGCCATTCAGGAGTGACAACAATCAAATCCCCTTCGTTACTTACAGGAACAGCAGAAGCTATTCGGACTTTGAGTACGGCTACAAGGACGCCCTCGCCGACGGGGTGTGCCGCCCCATCTATTTCCCGTCGTATGAAGGACGCATTCGCTGGCTGAGCTTTGACGGTGAAACGGAAGATTACTCACTGCTCGATCCTATCGCCCGTATAAAAGCCTCGGAGAGACTTAGAGCTGCCCTTTGGACTCAGGGCGAGTGGATACGCGGCGTCCTGCACGAGGCGGATAACAAGCTCAACGAAATGCGCGCCGAAGGCCATAAAGACGCGGCGGGACTCGTCATAGCAATGGACCAGGAACACGCGAAGCGGACCGGCACGCTACTTCATGAAATTACAGGCATAAAACCTTTTATCGCCATCTCGGAGTCACCGGACGCCTCCGACAGGATCAAGCGTTTCGCCAGGAACAGTGCGCGCTGGATAGTCGCCGTGAAGATGATTTCGGAAGGGGTAGATATTCCTAGACTGCGCGTCGGCGTCTACGCGACCAACGTTCAGAGTGAATTGTTCTTCCGCCAAGCCGTGGGCCGTTTCGTGAGAATGGTCGAGGGCCTGGAGGAGCAGAGCGCGTCTCTGTATATCCCGGCTGACCCGATCCTCATAAGGTACGCGCTCCAGATTAAGGAAGAGCGCGACCATTACCTCACGCATAACGTCGAGAGATTAGATTCACCTACCAGTCAGAAAGCCGGCGGCGGTGGCGGGCGTGATGAGCCTTCCATATTCGCCCCGCTCGACTCCGACTTGAAGCCTCACAGCACCATCTTCGACGGTTCTGCCTTTGACGCGGCCGACCTTGCGCGTGCCGAAGCTATTAGCCGGGAGATGGGCCTGAACATTCCTCGCGCCCAAGTGGCAGCACTGCTCAAGCGAGGTGCCTCTGAGGAGGGCGGAACCCGTCCAACCCGTCATTACCAGCCACCACAGAACCTCGCCCCGCGACCTCTGGAATCAATTAAAGCGGAGCGAAAGCTACTCTTGCGTAAAAGTGTGCAGCGCCTCGCTAATCAACTGGCCCGCAAGCTCGGCGTCGAGCCGCGTGAGGTGCACAGGGAGTGGATTGCGCTCAGCGGCCCTAAGCACGGCCAGGCAACTGAGGAGGATCTTGAGCGCAAGAAGAAGTGGTTGATTGAACGAATTAGGGGAAGGCGTCCAGACCCTCTGCCCGCAGCAGGCACCAGCCTGGCAAAGGTAAAGTAAAAGGTTCTAAGGTTCTTTGGCTGGAGAAATGTTTAAGTGAAAGTATGAGGCTGCTAAGAACAGGAAGTCCCAAGTCTGATGAAAGCTTTATCGGCTATTTATTACGACTGACTGAAATGAATGGCTATCAAACGCTTTCCTGGATGCTACAGATAACCGGAATACGCAACTACGTACAATCCAAATTATCCTTTGCTTTCGATGAATCCCTGGATCTCTCGCCTCTTGCAAGGCTCAGCGGGACGGACAAGCCTGCATTGTCATCTCTCCAATATCTTCCTGTTAATAAACCACGCAGGAAAATGGGTGAATATTCTGTGTTCGGTTCGCCTGTATCGCAATACATGATCCGATTACGATACCCGAAGGTATGCCCGGCTTGTTTGGGAGAAGCGGGTTACGCACGGAAGATCTGGGAGTTGGCGCCAGTCACAGCCTGCCCGATTCACCGTTGTCAGCTTATTGATGAATGCCCATGCTGCAAGAGACGTATTTCATGGGCTCGACATAGCGTAAGCCTTTGTCAACATTGTGACTTTGATTGGCGTGGCTGTGAGGCGCAGGCCGTCGCCGACTCGGAACTCAGAGTCTCACGGCAACTACATCTATACTGCAACCTGCCGCTCTCAAAAAGCACGATAGATCCTGAAACAAAAAACAACCCTATATCCAACACTGATCTGAAGAGCTTCTTATCGGCTTTATTCTTCATAGCGAGCCAGCATGCCGGACTCATGGACACGAAGGGTAAGCATTTGGCACCTTCGATGAGGAATGCTGAAATTCATATCCTTCTTTGTAAAGCGTGGGCTGTCTTTGACAAATGGCCGGATAATTACTTCGATTTTCTGGACTGGCGGCGGACGCAAATAAGAGAATCACAATCAGCGCATGGGTTACAGAGAGATTTCGCCCAATATAAATCCAGCCTCTACAAGCAACTCACATCACCTCAATTAAGTTTCTTGCGAATAGCTTTTGAGGAATATCTAATCACTCGCTGGGATGGAGGCTATACAAATCATCTAAGACGATTCGACGATGCTGCCCGATGTAACGGTAAATATGCGTCAAGAAGAGAGGCAAAGAAACTCCTGAAAGTCGGTGTCAAGAGTATTGATAATCTGATTGCGGCAGGACGCCTCAAAGCTGTTGTGCGCAGACAAGGAAATACGAGGTTGATTCTGATTGAGAGGGCGAGCCTCCTGAATTTCAAACGCGAGCTAGAGCAATCATTGTATTTAAAGCAGGTACAGGGAATATTAGGCGTCACTCATGAACGTGCGCTGGAATTAATTAATTGCAAGCTGCTGAACCCACTTCGCGGCCGGTCAGTAGATGGGTGCAGTGATTGGAGATTCAGTGAAAAAGAGGTAAAAGGTTTACTGGAGCAGATCAAGAAAAAGGTGACACCAGTTACATCTGTAGGAACAGATGGCACGATAAGTTTCTTGATGGCTTTTAGAAAGCTTGGTCGAGCGCAAATTTCAATGGGACAATTTATAAGAGATATTATTGATGATGAGATCTACCCTTGTGGAATAAGCTCAAAGCAGGGACTTGCTGCTATTCAGTTGTCTAAAAAGCAAGTTACAGAATACGTTTACAAGCGGATTCATTATTAAAAACATACAGTGAACAGATTAACCAACCAATCGACACTGTCGAGCTTAAGACCATTGTGTAAGGCAAAGAGAAGAAGAGGTTTATCCTGGCAGATTTGAGTTGATGTAGCAAAGCCTAGGCTGATGTTAAAATACTCATTTGAATCGCGACCTGTGGAAACCAGTCTGATTTGTTTCTACCTCATGACCAGCCTTTAGCCCGGAAAGCTAGTTTTATTGCGGTCCAGACAATTTATGCTGCGCTCTGTTGGGAAGCGGCCTCTCTGTATTTATTTTTTGAACGCGCCAGAGTTATTGGACTGACATCGACTTACTTTACAAAATAGTTTCGACAAATCTTTTGGCCCCCGCTTGACAAATTGGTGCCCGTGCCTTAATGTCCGCGTTTCGTTTTCCCTGAGGCTTGGCGTTGGGTCTCACCTGCCGTCGCTCTCAAGTTCACCTAGTAAATTCGAAAGAAGATTTAATGCAGTCCGCTCGTCTTGCGCCCTGCTTTATACCTGAAAGCAAGCTCTTACATTTAGCCGCTGGAGTCTGTGCATTCACGCAAGAAGTGAAGTTGCCTGCTGAGGATTCTCCATGTCAGAAAAGACTATCTACCGCGCTTTCATCGCCCGCACTCGCTTACTAAGTTTCCGTTTGCTCGTCGCCGCCTTACTTATCACCGGTTTGACCGCGAGTGCCTGGGCTTGGCTTGCGCCTGTCACCAAAGCCGATCAAGCGGCTCTGGCAGCTAAGGCTGAAGCCATCGCCCCTCCCGCCCCAGCGCAAAGTAGTTCGAATCAGGAACGAATAGAGACCGAGGTCATCACTATGCGGCCCCGCGGCTTCGAGCCGACAGAGATCACGCGACCCGCGGGCCGTTTCATTCTGGTCGTAAACAACCGGAGCTGGTTGGAGGAAATAGAGTTGCGGCTTGAGCGTGAGGACGGAAACCGGGTGCGCGAAGTGCGAAGGCATAAGAATAAGCCTGACTGGCGAGACGTGGTTGACCTTCCGCCAGGTCAATATGTGCTCAAAGAGGCTAATCATCCTGACTGGGCCTGCCGCATCACCATCACATCCCAGTAAAAGGCGCAGTTTTGGTCATTGATATCTCAAAATAGCAGTTCCCCATAACCACCTAATAACATTATGAGAACCTCCGCCCTGTCCCCCAAGGTTAATTATCTCGCATGCCTTCTGGCTGCCGCTCTACTATTCATCTCACTTGCCGGAAATGCTCATGCCCAAGGCGGGCTACGGGGGCAGACGCCGATTGGGCTGGCTCCAGGCTCTCCCGCCGGCTCCTATCCGCTGGGCGGCTTCGACACCATCAATCTTTACAACGGCAATCTCAACTTCAACTTGCCGTTGCTCGGCGTAGCAGGAAGGGGCGGGGCACAAACGTCAGCGAACCTAGCGATCAACCAGAAATGGATCGTAAAATCTTATGTTGATGCTGGTAACAATATCTATTACCCCGAAGCCGGTTGGTGGACTCCCCAAAACGGATATGGCCCGGGCCTCCTGATAGGACGTTTCGGCGGGCTGGTTACTATCTGCCCTCAGGGCGATGGTTATGTCTATTATGGTAAAACTCTTGCACGCATCACGTTCACGACGCCTGACGGGACTGAGATCGAGCTGCGGGACCAAGCAACGGGTGGCAAGCCCGCCGATACTCCCAACTGCCCCGCCGGTAACTATCAGTCACGCGGCACGGTCTTCGTCACCGCCGACGGCACTTCCGCAACCTTCATTTCCGACGAGACCATCTACGACAGTACTAACCCCCAGGGCGAGGCGGACTTGTTCTACCCCTCCGGCTACCTCATGTTGCGCGACGGGATGCGCTACCGCATAGACGACGGCAAGGTCACCTGGATGCGCGACCGCAACGGCAATAAACTGACCTTCACTTACGGCGCAGGAGGCGGGGGCCGCGTGACTAAAATCGCGGACTCGCTCAACCGCGAGGTCACATTCGCTTACGACGTTCAAGAGGGGGGTGATTACGGGGTCTGCGATCACATCACCTTCAAAGGCTACGGCGGGGCGGAAAGAAAGATCCGCGTCTCTCATACCACTCTGGAGAATGCCCTGCGCACAGGCTTTTCTCCCCAGACACCCGCGCAATTATTCCCTGAACTTAACGGCTCGGAGAGCACTAATTTCAACCCGACTGTGGCCTCCGCCGTCTGGCTCCCGAACGACCCCGGCGACCCGACGACGATGAGGAAGTACAGCTTTTATTACAACAGCTACGGCGAGCTGGCGCGGGTCGTGCTGCCGACGGGCGGGGCCATAGAGTACGACTGGGCCGCGGGCGCTACGGGCGGGTATGCCAGCGGCTATACAGGCTTGGGCGTCTACAGGCGTGTGACGGCCAGGCGTGAGTACGCTAACGGGTCCACGTTGACGCAGACGATGACGATCAGCCGGCCCGAAAGCGCCGCCGGCGGCCTCAACTTTAACAACCTCGGATACGTCGACGTTCAGTTCGGGAGTGCGGCCGTAGGTAAGGTTAGGCACTACTTTTACGGCAGCCCGACAGAATCTTTTAATAGGGACGCCGTCAGTTATTCCCCTTGGAGGGAGGGAAGGGAGTACAAGACCGAATACTTCGCGGCGAACGGCACCACGGTGCTGAAGCGCGTGGAGCACACCTTCGCCCAGCGTGCGGCTGTGAGCTGGTGGGCGGGGACGGCGGACGCTGAGCCGCCGAACGACACGCGCACTACTGAGACCGTCACGACCCTGGTTGACACTAACCAAGTGAGCAAACAGAGCGCCATCAACCCGCAGACCCTGGAGGTGGGCTTCGACCAGTACAACAACCAGACCGACGTTTACGAGTATGACTACGGGACGGGCGCGCCGGGCGCACTCGTGCGGCGCGCCCGCACGGACTACCTGACGGCGAACCTGATCGGCTCGGCGTCCTACAACTACGCCACCGACATGGCGATTCACATGCGCTCCCTGCCGAAGCGGACTTCCATCTACGACGCGGCCGGGGCGGAGCAGGCGCGGACTACCTACGAGTACGACAACTACACGGCGACGGCCAACCACGCGGGCCTGGTGGCGCGCTCACTCATCAGCGGCCTGGACTCCGCCTACACGACGGCGAAGAAGACGCGCGGCAACGTGACGGCCGCGACGCGCTACCTGTTCAACGGCGGGAATGTCTCAGGCTCGGTCTCCACCTACCGGCAGTACGACGTGGCGGGCAACGTGGTCAAGGCCATTGACAGCCTCGGCAACGTCACCGTCTTCACTTTCACCGACAGCTTCGGCGGGCCGGACGCCGAGGCCCACATAAACTTCATCCCGCAGCCACTGGTGACGCAGTCGGGGACGTTTCAGAGCTACGCCTTCCCCAGCCTGGTGACGAATGACATGGGGCACACGGCCTTCATCCAGCGCGACTACTACACGGGGTTGATGGTTGACGCCGAGGACGCCAACGGCGTGACATCTAGTGCCTACTACGAAGACCATCTCGACAGGCCGACCAAGGTCATCCGCGCGGCGAGCGACGACGACTTACAGAACCAGACTATCTTCACCTACAACGACGCTTCGCGCTTCATCACGACGACCAGCGAATTCGACGCGCATAATGACCAGACTCCACTTAAGAGCCAGATTCTTTATGACGGGCTAGGGCGGACCACGGAGATGCGCAGCTTCGAAACTGCTACGACATTCATCGCCGTGAGGAAGACGTATGATGCTCTAGGCAGGGTGAGGCAGGTCTCGAACCCCTTCAGGTCCGGGACGCCCGTGTGGACGACGACCGCTTACGACCCTCTGGGAAGGGTGACCAGCGTTAGCACCGCGGATAATGCCGTAGTCACCATTAACTACACCGGCAGTACGTCGACGGTCACGGACCAGACTGGCAGGGACCGGCAGGGCACGAGGGACGCCTTCGGTAGGCTTATACAAGTCGTCGAAGACCCCGGCACGGGAGGCCTTGGCTACGCCACCACCTACACGTACGACCTACTGGGTAACCTGCGTAAAGTCACGCAGGGATCCCAGGCACGCTACTTCATGTACGACTCGCTCTCGCGCCTAATCCGTGCCAAGAGCCCGGAGCAGGACTCTAACGCGAGCCTCGCCCTCACCGATCCTGTCACCGGCAATGCGCAGTGGTCAATCGCCTACGCCTACGACGATAACGGCAATCCTCTGACCCGCACCGACGCGCGCAACCTAACGACGGAGTACGGCTACGACGACCTGAACCGCAACACCTCCGTCACCTACAAGAGCGGGACAGTCACGCAGGCGCGCGTCGTGCGCACCTACGACACAGCGACGAACGGCGTCGGGAGGCTGGCTTCTTCTTACTACTACATTGACACGGGGACGAACGCCGGGGCGCACTCGCAGACCACCGTTGATGGCTACGACGCGATGGGGAGGCCCCTTTCGCAGAGCCAGTACTTCTACGCCAACGGCTCGTGGGGCACGCCTTACGTCACACAGAGAACATATAACCTAGCCGGGGCCATGACCTCGCAGACCTACCCGTCGGGCCGCACCGTCAACTACGCCTACGACTTGGCCGGTCGCGCCCTCAGCTTCACGGGCAACCTCGGCGACGGCGTGGCAAGGAACTATGCCACGTCCATCACCTACGACCAGTGGGGCGGGCTGACGCGCGAGCGGTTCGGCACTGCGACGCCCCTCTACCACAAGGAGCGGCGCAACGTCCGGGGGCAGCTCTACGACGTGCGGCTCAGCACGGTTAACGACGCCAACAACTGGAACCGTGGGGCGATCACCAACTACTACAGTGTGCCGACCAACGGCCCCAACCTCACCAGCCCCGACAATACCGTCCTGAGCGGCACGGACAACAACGGGAATCTGCATTTGCAGCAGCACTGGGTGCCCGAGGGCGACGCCACGACGGACATCACGTCGAGCAGCTTCATGCAGCAGAACTACGACTACGACCAGTTGAACCGTATCAAGTCGGTGACAGAATACCCGGACGGCAACACGGCGGCTCCGACGGGCAAGCAGGTCTTTAATTACGACCAGTTCGGCAACCGTTCGATTGACCCGGCCTCGTGGGGCGCGGGCATCAACGAGCAGCAGTTCACCGTCAACGTCGGTAACAAGAACCAGTTGGGTGTGCCGGCCGGGCTGAACAAGGTGATGCAGTACGACCCGATGGGCAACCTCTACAACGACACGTACAGCGGGACGGGCTCGCGCACCTACGATTTCGAGAACCGGATGGTGACGGCCACCAACACGGCCAACCAGCAGAGTGTCTACACGTATGACGCGAACGGCAGCCGCGTCCGCAGGAAGAGCTACGGCGAGGAGACCTGGCAGGTCTACGGGATGGACGGGGAGTTGCTGGCCGAATACGCGGCCAGTAGCGCGCCCGCCTCGTCGCTGAAGGAGTACGGCTACAGGAACGGGCAGTTGTTGGTGACGGCCGAGGCCGAAGGCAGGAAAAACGTGGCGCTGGCTTCCGAAGGTGGCGTCGCCACTGCGTCGTCGCAGCACAGCACGGGGACTGCTCCGGGCGGGGCCATCAACGGCGACCGCCGCGGCATCAACTGGGGCACCAGCGGCGGGTGGGCCGACGCCGCGGCCACGCCCTTCCCGGAGTGGCTGGAAGTAGCGTTCTCCGGCATGAAGACGATTGACGAGATAGACGTGGTCGGCCTCCAGGACGGGTTAGCCACACTTGAGCCGACCGAGGCGATGACCTTCACGCAGTACGGGCTCACCGACTTCGAGGTGCAGTACTGGAATGGGACGGCGTGGGTCACCGTCACGGGCGGGAGTGTGACCGGCAACAACAAGGTGTGGAAAAAGTTCACGTTTGCGGCCGTCTCGACCAGTAAAATCAGGGTCTCTGTCACAGGCGGTGTGGGCGGCAGAGCCCGCATCGTGGAGGTCGAGGCGTGGCAGGCCGCCTCGGTCGCGGCGGACGTGAGGTGGTTAGTGCCGGACCATCTGGGCACGCCAAGAATAGTTGCCGACAAGACGGGCTCGCTGGCAGGCATCACGAGGCACGATTACTTGCCATTCGGCGAGGAGTTATTCGCTGGGACGGGCAACAGGACCCCAGCGCAAGGGTATCCGAGCAGTCAGAGTAGTGGAGGTGTCAGGCAGCAATTCACTCAGTACGAACGAGACATTGAAACAGGACTAGATTACGCACAGGCGCGCTACTATGCAGGTATACAAGGCCGTTTCACGAGTGTTGATCCATTGCTAGCAAGCGCGCGTTTAAGTAATCCGCAGAGTTGGAACCGATACTCCTACGTATTAAATAACCCTCTCAGATACACTGACCCACTAGGTCTGACTGTCCAACTCACGGGCGCAAAAGAGGATCAGGAGCAAGAAGAGCTCAAGAGGGCTATTCGAGAACAGGGATTCGACCTAAACTCTAAGAGGGAAGTGACCAGACTAGGCGGGAAACCCGGTTATGACGTTTCAACAACTGTATATGCCGGAAGTGACACTACATGCCTAATATGCGCTTTGGCTGCCGGCGGAATGGGACTTGGGGGCACCGCAGCGGGCACAGGAAAAATAGTAACTGGTATTCTCGCTGCCGGGGCCGCAGGGATACTTATTACGGGCAGTGGAAATGATCACGGTATTATAGACACTACTGTAGACGGTGATGATGATAACGACTTTAGCATAGATGACGCAGGGAGAGACCTTGATATAAGAGATCACGGTCCACGTGGCCGGGCATTTGAGGCGGAGGTTCTCGAAATGTCTGGCCTTGAAAAAAATACCGAGGCTATAACCGCTCCAGGTATAGGAACCACTATTCCTGATGCAATAACCAGTAGAGAAGTCATTGAAATAAAGGATGTAAGAACCCTATCCCTCACTAAGCAAATCAGAGCGCAACTTCAAATTGCGAGGCAGAGGGGATTAGGGTATAGATTAATCATTTCGGACCGAACGACGCACTTATCCCGGCCACTAGTTGATGCAATTAGAGCGGCCGGTGGATCTATAGTTCGCTATCGAAGGCCGCCTTTAGCTTAAGCTGGAATTCTGAGATCAGTAAACCTTAGAATAGGAAAGGGCTGTGTTTAGCTAACGCTCTAGCCGGCATTATCTCTTTGGTGTAGCGGGATTGACCTATAAATGAAGAGTACGTTATTCATCAACATATTAACGACACGACCTTTAATTTATAAAGAAGAAGGTCGTGAGCTTTTGCAAAGCTGGTTAGAACTAATCCCTGAATATTTCCCATTAAAATATGGGAACTATGAACCACTGAGAGCGGACTTGGACCACAACAATTTAGAGTCCGCCCTAGAACTATGGGCCTGGCCGTTTCTTTTAAAGCGAAATCGTCCCAAGATGGAGGGTGGCGTCTGGATGGGCGGCGGGGCGAGGCCAACGCACGGCTGGATTCATATTGCTTTTGATTTCAATCCAACATTTCAGAGAGGGCTTGTAAATTTCCTTCAGGAAGTGTCGGTAAAGTTCAGTGCGGATTTTGCGTTCTTGCATTTATTAACAGATAGAGAAGTTAATCCAGACGATGGAACTGGTACGATAAGTATTTTAAATAAGAATCATGCCAATCTAAGTGTGACGACTCACGACTTGGTAAAATATATACCGGATGTTTATTGGGGAATGGTTTTTGGAAGACCGTATATGGATTTCTTCGGCGGTGAAAAATTATTATTTTCGCCTGTACAAATCGCTAAGCGGCTCTCCCCCGATGCAATTTATTTACAGCTCAGCGACAACTTGCTCGATTTGGAGACGAATTTCGAAACCCTCAGCGATATTCGAAGTTCTGTCAAAACTCACTTGAATAATAATGCTTTCTTTAACGAGAATCTGGGTGAGAGCCATACCTATAATGCGCCACAGTTTCATTTTTTAACTGATACGTTGATCAGAGATAAGAATAAAGGGTGAGCCATTACTACAATGAGACTTTGCGAAACATCTACAAACTTTAACTTACAGGAATTAGCCCCATTCTTTGAAAAGATTAAGTCGCTAATAGACTCAGGTTTTTCTGATAGAGATATCTCTATAGTTCAGATGGCTGCCGGCAAGATGAGGGACGGAGACGAGAGGACTTTTCAATTTAATATCATTTACCGAGGCGAAACCACCATCCTTAAAATTAATATATTTATGGACGATATCGATTCTCCGGATCTGACCTTTCTCACACGTCCTGATTTAACAGAAAAAATCGACGCCCTGATTTTTCAATCTTTATAACTTCACCACGAATCCTTCCAAATAAGGCAAATCGTCGCAGTTGCTTCACTCATCAGTTAGCCTGACGCCCGTTAGCCTGTAATGCACCAGCTTCTGCTGAGCGAGGAAACCCGGTATCGGGGGTCGGCTATAATTCTTGCTCACGTGGTATGTATGCAGTCTAAATCAAGGCACTCGATGGTAGTAGGAAAATCTTATCATATGCGCGAAAAGTTATGGAAATTCTCACTATATGCGCAAACTCCTTTTCAATTTATGAGCGAATTTTACCCGTAAGTTATTGATTCTTCGTTAAAGAAATTCTCACTTTATGCCCGAACCTACAATCATTCCTGTTTGCGACTGGAAGCATAAGCTTGCCGCTCCGGCAAGCTTATGCTTCCAGGGATCAGAGGGTGGATGGCGACAGCGTAAGGGTGTGGATTAATTTTCGATACCCATCTCGGATTTTACTTCCCGAAGGGCCTGTTTGAAGAGGCTATTCCCTCCTACGGCGAACTGCTGCTGTCGCATCATGAAAGAGATACTGAAGTGAATGTGCAACAGGTTCATGTAGATCTGTTTCAACAGATCATCGCTAACCGTAGCCACTAGCCACTCAGCCGCCGACACCTACGTTGACGGTGACTTGGCCTGAGATATTAATGATGACCTCTCCTCCGTTGCCCTCTGGCTTGACCTCAAGGGACTCGACCTTATCCTCAGTGACTGCCGGAGGGGCCGGCATCAGACTGTTAATCATCTGGCGGATGTCTGGCCTGCTGCCGATACGCTGTGTGCGGGGGCCTGCTGGGCCGTCCTGCTGTGGCGACCCCGTGGAGCGGAATAAAGCCCTGGCCCTGGCGGGAGTTAAGAGGGGCCTGGCGGCGGCGCGCAGGATACCCTGCACACAGCCGAGGCTGCCGACCACAATGGGCGAGGCGCTCGAAGTCCCGCTGAATTGGTCTGTGTACCAGAGGTCTTCATTACCACCCCCTTGCAAGTCGCCGTAGCCGCAGGTAGTCACTTCACGCCCCCAGGCCTGCACGTCGAACATCGAGCCGTGGTTCGAGAAATCTAAACGCGAGCGGTCGGGGCCGTGATTGCGCCCGTGCGTTCCGGGCGGCGGCGCGCCCGCCCCAACGACGATCGCCCCTGTGTCTATGAGGTTACGCCTGAATGGGTTGCGCCATGCGGCAGGGAAAGGGCCGTGAGGCGCGGGCGGGTTAACGTCGTAGATGGCATCGTCAAGGTTCTCCGCTCCGTTGCCTCCGGCCTCGACCACAATTACGCCGCGGCCCACCGCGTAGCGAATCGCCGCCATATCATCGGGCCACCACTCAATGGCGATGTAGCCGCGCTGATCCGTCCGCGGCTGAAAATTCAGTCGCGGGCCTGCGCGGTGCAACTCAATGAGGATGATGTCGCCCGGACTAAGCATGTCGGCGGCCAGTCGGATGGCGGCCGCAGAGCCCCAGCCCGTTGCATCGCCGAAGACCGAGATGGCGCGCACGTTCGCGTCCGGGCAGATGCCGGTGACGCCTAAGCCGTTGCGGTCGCCGCTGAACTCGCCGACGACGGCCGTCCCATGGTTCCTCCAGATAAGATTTGGGTTCTGCTCCCCGCCGACCACCCCTCCTTGATTCTGCATCAGGTCTTCGTGCGAGAAGCGCCAGGCTCCTTCGATGTCTATGATCCTGCTGCCCATCCCGGAGCCGCCGCCGCGCGTCCATGCGAAACGAGCGTCTATGCCGCCCGGCGCAGCGTTCAGGTATCCCTGCCGGGTTGTGAAATCAGACGTGGCCGGCGGTGCCGGCTCAACAGACGGGGCCATGTCATTCAGAAACTGAGGCGGCTCGGCCGGGGGCTTGATGAAAGCAGTTTCCACCGCCTCATGACCGCGCAGCCGCTCGGCGATCTCTTCCAGACGCGCGTCGGGAGCTTCGACGCGGTAGTAGACCGACAAGTCCGGCAGGTCAACTCCTGACGTCTCTGCTGCGGCCGCGGCTCTGAGTATTAAGCGATCCTCACCGAGACCGAACAGCGGTTCCAAAGTGACGCCTTCGGAGAGCATCAGTTCTGCCAGCGGAGAAACATCGGCTCCGGTAACAGAGGTGATCTCCCCGTCCGCCGCCCTCAGCCCCGCGTCCGGGTAGGCGATGACAACTAACTCACGCTCTCCGACCGCTCGCCCAAAACTTGCAGAGTCGGTCGGCTCGGTCACGCCCGCATCCTCACTTCTCGTGCGCCGCCTGCTGTCAGCCTTCTTTGACATAAGAGCTCTCCTTCCTTTCGCCTTTGCTTTCAAGGCATCGCCTCGGGTGGTTTGAGATAGGCCGCCTCAACGGCTTCACAACTCCGAAGGCGGTTGATGACTTCTTCAGCCGTCGTCGTATCGGGTACTTGGACGGTGAAATACTGAGCCAGTTCCGCGTCCTCGACGCCCGGATGCATCGGCTCCAGCGACACGCCCAAGCCACTCGCGGCTTCGGCAAGCTCCCTCGTCTCGGGTGCGTCGTGCTCGCCGCGGTGCAACTTCTGCGCCGCCTCCGGCGTGACCTGTAGCGTTACTCTCATCTTTACTGTGGGTCTGCGCAACCAATCACTTTACTTTGTTTGTCCATGACAGGCTTACAATCATCTACGCTCGGTGTGGGCAGCTTCCTCACCTTATTGGCCTTGATGTAGTTTGTGTACTCAGTAATGGTGTCGGAGGCCACGGACTTGCCCGTCGTGTCGTAGAGAATGTATTCGACAATCACTCCGCCGCTGTGCGAAACGCGGTTGCCGCCGGTGAAGATGTCCCAGATGAGGTTGGTTTTGATGCGATTGTTGCCGCCAGCCTTCACGACCTTGAGCTGAAGCCAGTAACTCTTCCTTTCGGTGTCCTCCTTCAGAACTTCGTTCAGGTTCTCCGCCTTGATGTAGGAGGTGAGGGCGTTAGGGCCTCCGCCAGCCGATGCCTGTACGAGTGTGGCGATGAGTTTATCGACCTGCTCGTTGCGCGCCTTCAACTGTGCAACGGTGTCAGCGATAGCGAGGGCATTCAATTCGGGATCATTCGCGTTGGCAGCACCGCAGGGCTGTGCCTGTAAACCCTGCCATAATTGCGCGCGGGCAGTTTCAAGCTTCTCAAGACTCGCCTTCGCCTTCGCCAAATTGTCTTTGGCCTTAGTGAGTTGTTCGCCTAAGTCTTTTATCTCGCCCGCTAACTCAAAGACGCGCTCCCGTTGCTCGCCGTCCAGTCCCGGGCAATAGCGCCTCAGCCGCGCGCTCAACCCATAGGGGTCGTCGCGGCCCTCAGCCGGATGCCTCGGGCAGTAAGCTTTGAGTATGTTGGCGATTTTGGTTTTCTTCTCATTGATTTGACCTTCGAGTTGCTCAATAGAAAGCTCCAGGTTCTTGACTTTGGTTTCCGCCTTGCCGATGTCTTCGGCGTTTTTCTCGATGTCCGCTAACAGCTTCCCGGCTGTGTTCCTAAGATTCTGAAGGGCATCCAGAAGACCGAGGATTCCGTACTTCTTATCCATGTTAAGGTCAGGGGCGAACATCTTCGGGTAGTAGAGTTCGGCGCTTGCCATGAATCCATGGCCGTCTCGCCTTCTGGCCGCGCGGAAGACTTCGGCCACGAGCGGGGCCTCGTCAATGTCGAAGACCTGCCCCTTGATTTCCACGTTGGTCCTAAAAAAGGAAGTCAGATCAACGAACGAGCCGACCAGGCTTTGAGCTATCGAGAGCGGGTTATTGAACGGCGCCGGAGGCGCGTCGCCTGACGACTGCCGGGGGCAGTGTTCCGGTTTGGTCACCGACTCGGAAAGCAATTTGCAGTAACCGGTACGGAGGATGTCAACTTGGCTATTTGCGACCTTGTAGCTGAGTAGGAGCCGTATGTCCTCTTCGTTGAAGACGGCCAGCTTGGCGACCTTCAGGTCAGGGTATCGATTGATGGCATTTACGAGCTTATTGGCCGCTCGCGCCATCGCCACGTAGGCGACCATCTGGCCCTCTATCAGGGCGTTGTCGTTTATCGTCGTAGTGCCGGAAAGGGGGCTGCTGGTGGGCTTGGGAAAATTAGCCTCAAGCTCGGCCTTGTTAGCCTCGGCAATGGCCTGGCGCAGTTCAGCCTGCGTTTTCTCCTCCTCTAGCCTGAGCACCTCCGCGCTCTTCGGCGTCGGGGTCGGCGAGGGCGCTCCGTCCTGTGCACGGACGCCGTTGTCTCCCAGGGCCGGAATCATTAAAAAGATTACGATCAGCTTCAAGACAGCGAGCTTTGATAAGTGGGTGCGGGACATTCTTGTTCCTCCTGGGCATGGGCAAGCCACTTTGGGATGATTGATTCTCAGAGTAGCCGTTTGGAACATCTCGTGGATGCTTTTCGCGTACTCTCTAAACACTTATGTAAAAGTGTGGGTAAACATTTCGTCGGAGGCTCTAAACTTTTTGCGACCCTTGAAAGTATGCGTCGGCAGAGAAGAGCGCCTTTCCCGGGGGACCTCTTCTAACTGGCGGTAACGCGGCTCTGAGGAAGCCGCGCGAAGACTTACTGGGATTGAATACGAAAGTAGTAAAGGCCGATTTCTTCAGCCCTGCGGTCAGAAGTGACGCCGCTTAACTGCAACTGGTATTCGCTGCGGGAACGGAGGCGCGCAGCGGCCACTCGAAAAAGCACGACCCCGACGCCGCCCACCTTGCTCGGCTTAAGCCCGCTCGATGTTTGCACGGGCTGCCCCGCGTCCGTCATCAACGTTGCTCGATAGCTGCGGTACTTGTTCGTCAATAATTCAAGAGGCAGCACGACGCTGCCTGCGTCCTGCGGAATCGCGACCGTCTGCATTCCTCCCGCGCCTCCACTTCTAACGCCGCCCATTGTCAGTACCGACGCGGTGAAGACGCGAGTCGGCGGTTGGGGGGTGGGGCCTGTGATTTCGGGCGGCCTGTCCTTTTCTTTCAGTTGAGCGAGTTCACGCTCGGCCCGCTCTTTTTGCTCCCTTGCGAGTTGCAGCTCGGCGCTCAGTTGCTCGGCACGCGCAGTCTGTTCGGCGAGCTGCCGCTTCGCTTCCTCGGCTGTCGGGGAATCGGGCACCTGGGGAAGCGAAGCCTGCCTCGCGTTTAGCTGGTTTAGCTCGTTCTGGAGGCGACGGACACGGAGCAGCAGTGCCACGCTGATGAACGTCAGCAGCAACGTCGCGGCCACCGAAATGGCGGTCAGCGGTCGCAGGCTGGTGATAAAGTTCCGCAGACGTTGCCAAAAGGAGACTCGTTGCGGGGGCGGAATTACCGCAGGCGAGGGGCGCGGGTTCTCCCCTCCGGCCGTGACATACTTGTTCAGGCCGACGGCGAAACTGAGTTTCTGCCGCCGCTCGGGCGTCGACAAAAAGTGCTGCTCGAATCTGTCATGCTCGCTGCCGGAAAGGTTGCGAAGCAGGTAATCGTCAATCAACTCGTCCTCAGCGATCAACAACTCCTCGAACAACGCGTCGTTCGTAAGTAGCCCCTCCTCGAAACGGTTCTGCTCTCCTGCCGCCAGCAATCCGAGCAGGTAGGGTCTGGCTAACCTTTCAAGTTCGTCGTCAGCTTTCATTTCGTTGAGCGTCCGCCGCCGGGTTAAAGACTCTCATAATGATTATGAGTAAATAACCGAACCGTTTCAGCCCGCGGCCTCCCCGAGGCACTGGCGCACGCATTCGTGCAGCATGGCTCTGATGCGGTGCGCGCGGATTCTCATGGCGTTGAGCGCGATTCCGAGGCGCTCGGCCAACTCCCGCCGGTTATCTATCTTCGCCCGCTTCTCCTCCTGATAGTACTGGATGACGAATTCGCGATTCTGTGGGGTTAACTTCTGCATGCACCGCTCAAGGCACTCGTACTCCTTCTCGGCGTCCACGCGCGGCTCCGGCTGAGGAGGCAGATCTGTCGGGACGGGCTTTCTCTTCGTGTACTCAAGGTGAACCTTCTGCGCCACACCGTAGAAATAGAGCGCGGGGTCGCCCTCATACCTTTCCTTTATCTCCGGCAATTTTCTGATGACGCGGTTGATCGTCTCGTCGGCCAACTCCTCCGGCTCGCCGCAACCCCGGCAAGAGAAGATTTTGATGAGCCGCAGGCGAATCTGTTCGTAACGGCTGCCAGCTTGTTCGCGATCCGGGTTGAGCCAGGCCAGCAGTTGGTCGAAAGCCTCCTGCGTTAGTGACCACTCTTTTTTTGGCCGGGATGAAGTATCCAACGCTTCGACGCTCCGTTGAAAGTTGCGCCTCTTGTCTCTGAAAACCAGGATGCCGAACAGCGGACGGGTGGCCTCTACCACTTCCCCTGAAGGACGAAGGCCGCCCAGTAATAAGGGGCACGGCGATAAGACTGCCGCCGCCACATTGCGATCTGCGCGTCCCTCAGTGCCTCTGCCGGAGTCATGTGCTTCTTCAGCATGCCTTGATAGAAGTGGCTCATCAATTCGGCGGTGGCGTCGTCATCGATCTGCCACATGCTCG
This sequence comes from Pyrinomonadaceae bacterium, assembly GCA_035563515.1. GTDB lineage: Bacteria > Acidobacteriota > Blastocatellia > Pyrinomonadales > Pyrinomonadaceae > QHXM01. Next base: position 90,983 of record DATMVE010000020.1, on the reverse strand, counting down.
CCACCACGCGCGGCACTCCGGCATACATGAAGCCGCGCGTCAGTCCTATTAAACCCTCGCCGTTGATTCTTTTGCCCAGCCCCGTGTTGCAGGCGCTCAAGACTACCAGATCGGCCGAAAGCTTGAGGTCGTATATGTCGTAGAGTCGGAGGAACCCGTTTTGCGGCTGCCCGCTCCTGTCGAAGAGCGAGAGGACGATGCCGGATAGTTCCGGATGTTGGTCGTCCAAAAGCCCGTGTGTGGCGAAATGCAAGATGCGATATTCGCTTAGTCCCGCCTCTTTCACCAGCGCACGGTTGGCGTCGAAACTCGTAGCCAGCAATCCCTGCCCGGGCGGCGCCTGAGATATGATGTTATTGCCTTCCCTCAAAGATAAGAGTAGACGGCTGAAGGGCAGCGACTGATCACGCATGATAGAACCAGTCGGACTTGAACCTGTGCCTGCGCCATCCCCCCTGGCGGTACTGCCCGGCAGACTTTTGCGTGCCGCTGTGAGCCGCGAGTCTTCTATCTCAAAAACCGGGTCGGCCACCACGGCAAGGGCTTTCCGTGCCGGGGGGCGGCCCTCCGCTTTCCGCTGCAACACGGAGAGTGTCGAGGCCGAGGGGAGGCTCACAATGTTGTGTCTCAGGATGAGTGGGGAGAATCCCTTCTCCTTAGAGGCTGCATCGCCGCGCAAGTCTGACTCGCCCTTGCGAGGGTGTGCCGCGTCGGCGACTGCGGGCGCTGGATCCGGCAGAGCGCTAAAGGGCAGGTACTGTAACTCGCCGTCCGGCACAATCAGCAGGCGCTTAGCTCCGAGTTGCGCGGCGACGGGCGCAAGGATTATCCGGCTGAGGTCGGCGGCGGCATCCCAGTAATGTGCATCGGACTCCTCCGCACGCAGCAGGCGCTCGCGCCGCTGCTCATTTGTCTCTCCGGGCACAGGCTGGCGTGAAGTCAGCAGTTGCTTGACGCGGGCGGCCTTCTTCTCAATCTCCGAACGGGGAGGCAGCGTGTAGCTTTTAATCCCAGTGCGCGTCACAGCCCACAGATAGCTGCGCTCATCGCCCAGCGCATATTCAAGCAAGAGCGTCTGGTCATCCAGCAACTGCTGGATTTCTTTCAGGCTGAGCGGCCGCGGGTCTACGAGCTTGGCGTATCGCGGGCTTTGCTCACGGATGCGCTCCTCCAGTTCGCTATACTCCGTAACCAGACCGTCTATCTCTTTGGCAAGCGCAGCCGCTTCCTCCTTCGTGTGCTTGCCGCTCAGCAGCCTCGTTTGATTCAACGCCTTGACATCCAGTTTTCGCTGCAACGCCTGTTTGCTTCTAATCAATTCCGAGAGCTTCGGGTCTGACTGCTCGCCGGCGCCTATCCGCGCCTCTGAAAGTATCTCGATCAGGCTGCGCGCACGCGCGCTCTCGTTGACCGCAAATGCCGCATCCGCCAGTCGTGCGTCGCGGCTCTCTGCGGCTAACTGCATCTTCAGATCAATATCCAACTCGTAATAGTTCAACTTCGTGGCGAAATACAGAGCACGCAGCCGATGGCCGGAAACATTCGCCCGCAATGACTCGACAATCGAGAGCGCCTCCTCGACAAGTTTGTGTGCTTCGGCTAAGTTGCCACGAGCTCTTTCATCGCGCGCGATGTGATAAAGAGTGATCGTCTCTCCGTCCGGGTCTTTGATCTGTTTCCATAGTTGCAGCGCCAGGTTGTAATTCTCGAACGCACTCTTCGCGTCGCCCCCGAGCGCATAGACCTCTCCCATCTTGTCGCGCGTGAGGGCCAGCCCCCGGGGATTACCTATAGCCTCGTGCACCTGCAACGCCTGGCTGTAATAACCCAGCGCCTTCTCACGCTCGTTCAAAGCAGTGTGCGACATGCCCATAAACATGAACGTGTTAGCGAGCCAGAGATTAGCTTTAGCCTCTCCGAGAAATTGCCTGGCTTGCTCGCAGTGTTCCAGAGCCTCTCGCGGCTTGCCTAGCAGATAATTCGAATAGCAGATGCGCATGCGCGTCGTGCCCCGGCTTCCGGGCTCTTTGAGTGCGTCGCGGATCGGCAGCGACTCTGCAAATTTCGCCAGCGCTGTCTGCGGGTCTCCGAGTGTGTTGTAATACTCGCCGATGTTGTCGAGCGCAGAGGCGGCGAATCCGCATAACCTTTTTGTCTGTTCCGAAGTCTCTGTCGTGCAAGTCTTCAAGTCCTGATTAAGGAGCGATGTGGAGATGGCTAACAATTGAGTATAACTATCCCTGGCGCTTTGCCAGTCGCCCTGGTCATCTTGAATTACCCCGATATTGTTTAGAGTCACGGCGAGGCGTGATTGGTCGCCCAGTTCCTGCCAGATCAGTTTGGCCTGATGGTATAAATTAAGCGCATCGTCGTAGGCGCTTAAAGCGCCATGCGCGCCGCCCATGGCATTGAGCGTCTGCCCTTCGCCCAGACGGTCATTTTCAGCGCGCATAATTGGCAGCGCCTCCTGATAAACCTTGAGCGCGTCACGCAGATTGCCCATCCGGGCGAGAGCGAAACCTGTGCTGTAGAGCGCGCTCGCTTCTCCCTTACGGCTTTTAATCTCCCGGAATATAAGCACGGCTTGCTGGTAATACTCCATGGCTTTCTGCGGCGAGGCGAGCCTCCGGTAGGCATCTCCAATCCCCAGCAGCGTGTAGGCTTCGCCCGCTTGGCTATTCAATTTACGGTAAAGCACAAGGGCCAATTCATAGTGCTCGACGGCTTTATTCAGGTTGCCCGCAAGCCTGTACAGGTTCGCCAGGCCGTGTAGCGAGCGCGCCTCGCCCGAGGCGTCCGCCGCGTCCCGCCAGAGCTGCAAAGCCTCCTTGAACTTTCCTTCCGCCGTCTCCTTCGATTTCTCGCGCTGTGCCTCTGCCAGCGCCCTCTCGGCGGCGAAACGAGATTCGTCGGCTGGCGTCGGCAGGCGCACGGACTCAAGCTTTATCTCGTAGGTTCCAACAATCTTCAGCGCCTCGGAGGGGCGCACTTCAAACCTGTAGCTGCCGGGCGCGCCAGCGATGATTGAGACGGAGGTCGTCCCCGGCGCATTGACCTGCGCCTCAACTTCCCTCAAACGTTCCCCGTCCGGCTTGATGATGGCGACGGCGAGGTCTATGCCCTGCCACATGACAAGAACCTGCGCGTACTGCCCCGAGGCGAGCGCAACGCTGAAAGCGTGCGTCTCTCCCCCTTTGATTTCTTTGCTGATCTGTTCCCCGGGTCGGAGCGCGGTCACGGCGTCCTGAGAGACGTTGAGTCGCAAGGCGAGCGGTGGCCGACGGTCACCTGATACGCTGGACGCATAGCTTAAAGCGCGGGCTTCGGCGCCTGGACTCAAGAGGCGGATGATAATTAAAAGGAGCAAAGGAAAAATATTGGTCGGCATAGTCGAGCCGGAGGGAGTTCGCCTGAGGTTTCGCGCGCGCGCGTTTTTAACGCCAAGCCTTTTGAGCCGAGAGGTGTACGCGACTCTAAGACCGGGTTCTGTACTGCACATTCGCAGCATGTTTTATTAAGTCCTGCCAGTTTACGTACCGGCCGTGAGATTAATGCATTTGCATCCCCTTAAAGCGCGTGGCTCAAAAGACGGGTTTCTTCACCTGTTCGGGTCTGGTGAGTCAATACTTTTAGGCCAGTAAACTTCAGGTCAGTGTGCGAACTGAAGGTTGGGATGCATTCAGCAGTTTTTACTTTAAGGACAAGTCGCACCGCTGCACGGGGCCTCTATTTTCTTGGGGCAGATTTTATGTTGAAAGGATTAACCAGGTCAATAACGAGGCGCCGGACGGCGAATAACAGATGCATTCGCCGTCCGGCGCCTTGAGGGCATACTTTTCGCCACTGTGCGCACAGAGCCGGATAGGTCTTGCCGGAGTCTTTAGCGCAGGGCGCATCCGCACCAGCTGAGCATGGTCTCAAACCGCAAGCGGGGCATCCGTCCGACAAACAGAGCAGGCGGAAACGCAATGCTCAGCCTTTAGCTTTTGAGCCCGCCATCGCAGATGATTAAGTCTGTTTTTCAGCAACCCAGTCATCAGGCACAACTGGCGGAGCTGCCTTTCGGCCTTTAGTCTTTCCGTCTGTTTCCTTGCACTTCACCTCATGCTTGCCCCCTCGGACTACGTCAATTTCATTCCCCTCGACGACATCTCTGGAAATGTCGCCCCAGTAGGTGTGTACGCAATCGCCCTCGACCCTGTCGAACTTTATGTTAGGGGAGGACTCCTTACACTTGCCTTTAATTTTTTTGCCCTTATGGGTGCCGTCAAAGTCACCCGTACCGCCCACAGGGTTAGCAACTATCTCGCCGTCGTTATGCGGCTCCGGCGGATGACTAGTAGTGGTGCTGGGGTTGATCCAGGAAAACCATGTCCCGCTACATCTGTGTGCCATTATCGTCTTCCTCCGTTTGGTTGAATTTATCTTTGCTTGTGCTGGATGGTGCCGGGTTCGAGAAGCCGAGGTCACTTAAAAAGGACTCTAGCCGCTCCTGTGAGTGTCCGGCCAGTTTTTCTAACAGAGCACTGTTAGCAGTGAAAGCTTGAACGAATTTCTCTTCGGCTAAGTTCACAGGGATAGGATTTTCCCGGAGCATGCCGGGGTCTATTACCACCTGCTGCCTGAAAGCTTCGTGATAGACCTTGATGAAAATCCCGAGAGCCGATTCACAGTCCTCCAGAGAATACTCAAGGCCAGCGCCCTTCCCTGTTAAAGAGAGGGACATCAGCGCATCAAACCCTCGTGCATTGTCATCACTGAACAGCTTATCAAGGTTTGCCCTCCCGATTTCCAATTCCGCAACGGACCGTGCCGCGTTGCCCACTACTTCCGCATTGCTCCCTTGCACCTCGAAGACATCGGGATGTTTGGCGAGTTCGAACAATAAATTGCTTTTGACCTTATCTCTGATTACCTTTGGCGCCAGCCAGTACGCCATGTTTCCGTAGAATTGCGCGACCTGATCCAAATCCGACCCTCGCACCGGGTATCCGTGCGGGTCTCTATCACGGATACCACTCAAGTTGGGTTTGACATAGTGATGAAAGGAAGAGTCGGCAACTATCCGCCCGACCGGAATATTGTCACCGTCGTAGGCGACGACGAGCGGGTAGAGTCGCTCTTTTTCGACAAACCGCTTATCCCTCCCCAGTGCGGCCACTTGCGGCTGCCGGGAATTTTCCGGCCATTCCGCATCGAGCGGTAACTTCGGGATAAGCAATTCACCTTCGTGCATGTGATCCGGGAATTTAGAGATGGGAGCAATAGTGTCATCTTCATTCTTATACCAACGGAACAATTCGTGCGGCGCTTTCGGGTCTTCGAAGCGAAGGGTTTGGGTTATCCCGTCGCTCTGCAAAGCAAGGTTATCAAGGTTCTGAACCCCGTCTCCTTCTTGAGTGTTATGGTTGTCCTTCTTCTCAGGAGGGTCGCTCAATACTATTTGGGCAGTCGGCGGTCCTTCCCACACACGCAACTGCCTGGCGCGAGGTATCTTGTACCCTAATGCTCGACCAAGATTGAGAAATCTACTGTGATCGCCGCCGGCGACGAAGGGATTCGTGTTGGAGTGGTCTCCGGTGAACATTAAGCCGCCGCCACAGTCCATCCAGTCCTTCAAATATTTCACCTCTTCGTCGTAGAGCTCAATGCTACAGAATTGAGGCCCCCGGTGAGGGAGATTCGTCTGCGTGTAGCCGAACACCCAGATTTCGTCATAATCATTCAGCAGCTTGCGCGTGAGCAGGTTGGCTCCGTAAACCAACTGCCCGGTGGCTTGGTCTATGTGGCGGTTCAGTAGCTCAACTCGCACCTGCACCAGTTTCCCGATTTTGAACTCGATAAATTTTTTCACGTCGGCCACAGACCATGCGTCGGATGGGTTGAGGCTGATGTCCGATTTGTCCGTATAAAACAGGATGCGTATGGTTTCCATAAAGCCAATCCTCGACTCTCGTGACAGCAATGGTTTCGCGCCTTAGCTCTCAAGCCAGGCAGGCGGCGAGATGGTATCACGCGTTAAGCTGGACAACCACTAATAACACCCATTACCCGGCTCGCTTGTAATAGGGGCACGGACACGCCTTCGTGGACCGTGCCCCCTGAAGAAAATCGGGGCCTTAAACCGGGCAGGCCGTGTCCGCGATGCCCATCAGGAATTCGATGGCGGCGGCGATGCGTTCGCCGACCCTCGGGATCCTCCTGACCAGTCTGACGAGGATTTCCAGCGTCGGGCGTAGCGCCCGGTATCTCTCGCACAAATCGCCGGCATCAGCCTTTGCTTTGACCTCGCCCCCTTTGAGTTCGGCGTCGAGACGTTCGAGGGCATCCGTCTCCTCTCGGCTAAGATTCAACTCTTGAGACATTTTAATTTCTCCTCTTTGTGTTAACGGGCGGCCACCGCAAAGCTGTATCGCGGAGAGCACGCGCCAAGACCGTTTCGTGAAGTCAAGGTTTAAACTTCTCCCTGGCAGAAAGGGACGGTCACACCGTCTCACCGTACTTCCCTCATGCTAATTAGCTACCCGTTATGAATCACGGCTCGCGTGCCGCCCCGTCCGCTCTCTTACTCCTGTATGGAATTACCGGCAAAACATTTCGCGGCTCCGAGTTGAAGGCACGCCGACTTATTGTGGCTGCTCATAACAGCCGGGCCAAGCCTTGCAACGCCTGGGAAATCGCGGCAAACTGAGGTGTAAAGTCACACGGTAAGTCTCACCAGGGCCAGTTTCGTGCGCGAATGGGATGTCATCGTCATCGGCGGGGGAGCGGCGGGACTCTTTTGTGCGTTTCATGCGGGGAGGCGCGGGCGCAGGGTCCTGGTGTTGGAGCACGCCGAAAGGGTCGGGAAGAAGATCGGTATCTCGGGCGGCGGGCGCTGCAACTTCACGAACGTTCACACGACCGCGGAGAACTTCATCTCGGCCAACCCGCACTTCGCGAAGTCTGCGCTGGCGCGGTACACGCCCGCGGACTTCGTCGCGCTCGTCGAAAAGCACGGCATCAGTTACCACGAGAAGAAGCTCGGGCAGCTCTTCTGCGACGGCAGCTCGCGCCAGATCATAGACCTGCTGCTGGACGAGTGCCGCGAGGCGGGCGTGGAAGTCCGCTGCCGGTGCGAGGTGCGCGAGGTGCGCAGGAATGGTTCGTTCATGCTCGAAACGAGCCAGGGAAGTTTCACCGCGTCGGCGCTCGTCGTCGCCACGGGCGGGCTCTCAATCCCCACGCTCGGGGCGACGGACTTCGGCTACAGGCTCGCGCGCCAGTTCGGCCTGCGGATAGAGGAGCCCAGGCCGGCGCTCGTGCCATTCACGCTGGCCCCGCAGGTGCTCAGCCGGCTGGCGGCGTTGAGCGGCGTCTCGCTCGACGCGCTCGTCGGTTGCCGCGGGAAAGAGTTCCGCGAAAACGTTCTGATCACACACCGCGGCTTGAGCGGCCCGGCCGTCCTGCAAATCTCGTCCTACTGGCGGCCCGGCGACGCCGTCTCGATCAACCTCCTGCCCGACGAGGACGCCCTCGCCATGCTGACGCGCGAGCGCGAGGCGGAGTCCGAGCTGGTCAACCTCCTCGCGCGCCGACTGCCGAGGCGCTTCGCCCAGGCGTGGTGCGAGCTCTACGCGCCTTCCAAGCGGCTCAAGCAGTACGACGGCCGGGAGCTTCAGGACATCGCGCGCAAACTCCACGAGATGCTCATCACGCCTTCGGGGACCGAAGGCTTCAGGAAGGCCGAGGTGACGGCGGGCGGCGTCTCGACCGCGGAGCTTTCCTCGCGGACGATGGAGGCCGCGCGCGCGCCGGGGCTCTATTTCATAGGCGAGGCGGTGGACGTGACGGGCCAGCTCGGCGGCTTCAACTTTCAGTGGGCGTGGGCCTCGGGCTACGCGGCGGGGCAGTACGTTTGAGGAAAAACTGGCCCACTTCTGACAGAATCTTTTCTGTTGACAGCGCCCCCCCGTGGTTATATTTTCTCTCTCGATTTTCGAAGCCTTAGTCTCACCAAGCCCTGCGCGGATTGGAGGCAGTCCGATGCCGCCCGCGTAGGGGTCTCGCCCAGAGAAGAAGTACCAGTCAGAGCGGACTAAACGAACCAGCCAGCGGAGTGACGCTCAAGGCTCAATCCCTCGACAGCCGGAGGTGAGGTGACATGACCACGAAGGACAGCGCGGCCGACGGGACGCGCTTCGAGCAGGTCAGGCGTATCCTGCGCGAGGCGGCCGAAGGCCGCGAGGCCGCTTACGGCGGACTGCCCCTCTGGGAGTTCTCGCGCGAGAAGCTGCTCGACGCGAGGCTCCACGGCGTGCGGCTGGTCGCGCCCGATTCGGGCGCGGCCGATGAGGCCGCGTCCTCGTCGTGCTGCGCGCACCACGGCGCGGGCGCGGCCGAGTCAGGCGGGCGGGCCGCCCGCTCAGGGTTAGTCCAGGGCCTGCGCGGCGAGCCCCCGTTCGACGGCTCACAGTTCCCGCCGCTCCCTTGGGGCGGCAAACGGGTCGCGCCCGAGCAGATTCAGTTCGTCGGCGAGTGGATTGACGACGGGTGCCCGGCCGGCGACGAGGAGGAGGGGACCGCCTACAGCTTCGACGTGGACGCCATCAAGACCGAGCGCACGGAGAGCGCCGTCGCCCCGCTCGTGGAGCTGCGGCGCACGCGCCACGAGTTTCGCCCGGCGGCGGCCGGCGAGTTCAAGTTCCGGCGGGGCGAACTCAAGCAGCGCATGAACGTGGACTGCATGGAGGAGTCGCAGGTCGAGCGGGTGCGCGCGGCCTTCCGCGAGCTTTACGAATTGAACAAGTGGCCCGAGGACAGCCGCAACTACAACAACCTCGCGCTGATTCACCAGAACCACTGCCAGCACGGCTGGGAGCGTTTTCTGACCTGGCACAGAATCTACCTCTACGAGTTCGAGCAGGGGCTACAGGACCATTTCCCGGACGTGACGATGCCCTACTGGGACTGGGTCATGCCGCAGTACAGGCCCGCGCAGCCGGACAAGGGCTGGCGACTCCCGAAGGCGTTCCAGGCGTACCTGACCGAAGACTCTCTCCGCTTCCTCGACAAGCACGGCATCCCCACGGCCAAGCTGAAAGACCTCGTGCGCCAGCCTGGAAAACTCGACCCCGCGTTCCCGACGCTGACGCAGTTCTTCACGGCAGTAGTGGACGCCGGGGTCGATAAGCAGTACACGCAGGGCGACCACCGCAAACGCTTCATAGACGCGCTGCTCGACGCCAACTCGCTCTGGTATCCGCTGCGCTACCCCGGCGAGTACAAGGACGGCGCGGGCGAGACTTCGACCATCAACAAAGTGATTCACTACCATTACCCGTCGGAGGAAGACATCAGGCAGATCATGTGCCTGCGCACCTTCCGCGACTTCGGCGGCGGGAGCCTGTACAACGACGCCTTCGGCTTCATGGACCAGAACCCGCACAACACGCTGCACATCTGGACGGGCGGCATGAACCCCCTGTTCGACCCGAACGCGCCCGTGCTGAAGGAGAAGCAGGCCCCGCAGCCCAGGGACCGCAACCGCGCCGTGCAGGTCGCCGGGCGCAAGTTCCACAAGCGCGAAGACCTCTACACGCAGCCCGAGTTCGGCGACATGTTCAGCAACCTGACCGCCTCCTACGACCCCATCTTCTGGCCCGTGCACGCCAACGTGGACCGCCTCTGGTGGGAGTGGCAGCAGCAGCACCCCGACTCCAACCCCGCGGACCTGGACGCAGTGCTCACGCCCTGGAGCTACACCTCGCGCGACACGCTCGACATGTATCGCTTCGGCTACGAGTACGTCAAAAGCAGTTGCATCATCCCCGTCGGGGCCGAAGTCCCCGTCGGCCGCTTCGTCTCGACGAAGATCGATGTGCCCGAGCTCGTGCGCGCCTCCTCGGGCGAGGTCGAAGTCCGCCTGCACCGCGTGCCGCAACTCCCGCGCTCGTGCTTCATACGCGTCTTCCTCAACCTGCCGGGCGCGGACGCCTCGTCGCCGATTGAGGACGAGCACTACGCGGGCTACCTCGCCATCTTCGGCCACGGCGCGTGCTACGGCGGCCCGGGCCACTGCGACGTGCCGCCGCCGCGACGCCGCGACTACGACCTGCGGCCGCGCGACCACAACACGCCGCGCAACCACCGCGTCAACGTCACGCGCTGCGCGCGCAGGCTCTTCGAAGGCGGCGCGCAGAGTCTTCAAATCACGCTCGTCGTCATCGGCGTGGACTACGAGGAAGACCCTGAGCTGCTGCGCCTCGAAGGCGTGTCACTGAACTTCCTTGACTGAAGAGGAACGCTTTTTATGAGCACGAATAATGAGGCGGCCCCCGCGTACCGCATACACCCGGCCATAGGCATCGCGCGCCTCGGCGACAGCCCCGAAGAGTTCTGCATCTCGCCGGAGAAGCCGGCGGCGCTGCCCATAGACTGCGACGCGCAGGGCAACCCGCGGCTCTCGCCCGACGGGACGACGGAACTCGCCGTCAAGAAGTTCAAGGACGCGCAGGGCCGCATCAAGCGGCAGGCCGCGCGCTTCCACCTCTACGTCTACGACGACCGGAGCCCGGCGGGCCGCCCGCTGAAAATCGGCGACCCCATCAAGGGCGGCGGCAACCACGGCGTGCTCGTGGACATACAGTGGCAGGTGTACCTCGCGAACAAGAAGGCGGTCTGGTACGAGTTCGACGCGCTGGCCGGCGAGCGCGGCTACGGCAAGAACCACAAGCGGCGCAACGCCGACATCACCGACGCGGAGGCGCGCCAGCAACTCATCATCGATCCGGGACCGCGCGTCGTCAACGGGACCACGCGGCGCAGCGCCTCGTTCAGCCGCGAGAGCACGGACATCTACGCGCCGACGTTCCCGCCCCCGCTCGTGCCGAACTCCATCGAGACGCTGGGCGAGATTAAGACGGACGCCGCGGGGCGGCTGCTCGTCCTCGGCGGCCACGGGAATTCCGGCACAGCCTTCAGCGGCCTCGGCCAGCCCCGCATCGAAGACTACGCCAACAACGACGGCTGGTTCGACGACACCTCCGACGGCGTCGTGATGGCCCGCCTCGTGATGTTCTCCTCCGAGGTCGGCCGCCTGAGGTTCATAGACGTCGAGTACCCCGCGTGGGTCATCGTCGGCTACCCTGCCTACGTCCCGGAGATTTTGGACATCGTCACGTTGGACGATGTCGTGTACGACCTCTCGGTGCGCGAGTTCGCCTACCGCACGGACATCTACGGCCAGACGGGGACGTTCGACGACCCGCAGCGCATCGACCCGACCGACACGGCGGCGCTCCAGCACTGGAAGACCGGCCGCCTCGAATGGAACCCCGATTACAAGCCCTGGTTCTACCGCGACATTTGGCCCATTCTCTTCCGCGCCGACGAGATGACGCACCTGACCAACGTCCTCGAACAGTCGAACTACCCGCACAACCAGACCGAGCGCGGCAACTTCGACCCGAACAAGTTGTCCGTGCCGCCCTTCGTCAACGAGACCGCCTGGGCGAAAGCCAGGCTCGAAGCGGCGCGCGCCAACCAGTCCGGCGCGCTCTTCATAGACGCGCTTGAGCCGACGCTCGCGCTCCTCGACGAGTGGCTCAGGACGAAAGCGGACGACGGGCTGGAGCGCGGCTTCGTCCGCGCCGTGCACAAGCAGGACATACGCCGCGCGCTCAGGGACGCCATCAACCAGTTCGCGGAGGCCGTTTACCCCGAAGGCGCGCAGGAGCGCGACGCGGACCTCTATTTGAAAAACTGGGAAGACCTCTACGAGCGCGCGCAGGAAGCGCCCGAGACGGACGACTTCAAGAAGAGATACATGGAGGCGAAGTCCGCGCTCCATGACCGCATCGACCAGATAGAGGCGTCGATCCTGGAAGAAGTGGCACAGGAGCCGGGAGTCAAAGAACACCTCGCCGCGCGCGCACTCGACCGCCGCCTCCCCGCGGAGGCCGCGACCGAACAGGACACGCCGCGCCCCATCGAAGACTCCTTCGAGCGCTACGTCAAAGAGTTCCGCACGGGCAAGCTCCTCGAAGACAGCTTCAAGAGCGCGAGGGAGGAGTTCACCTACGACTTCTACCGCATCTATCGTATGTACCTTTACGAGTTGCTCCGCCAGCCGGGCGAGGAGAACGCCTTCCGCATGGGGGGGCGGCCGAACAGCCGCACGTTCAACCTGCCGCTGATGCCCCTGCTCGCCGGCGACAACCCGCTCACCAATCACGTCCCGTCGAAATTCCTGCGGCTCACGGACTACCAGCACTACATCCTCAGGCAGTGGGCCGAGGGCAAGTTCTACAACGAGCAGCGCGAGGGCTGGCTCAAAGACCCGCCGACCTTCGACCCCTACGAGAACTGGGAGAACAAGACCGGGCGCGAACTGGACCAGGGCGTGCTGATGAACCTGCTCGGCGGCGCGTTCTGCCCCGGCGGCGAAGTCGGCTGGATCATACGCAACCCCTCCGTCTACAAGGAGCCCTTCCGGCTGAAGGCCGACCCGGCCTCCTACAACTTCCGCCAGACGGCCGCGCAGGCGAACGCGGGCGCGGTCTCGCCCGACGACTACGTCTCCTCGGTCGAAGACGCGCTCAGCCAGGACAGCGACTACGAGACGGGCTTGCAGCCCGGCGATCTGACGAAGCAGATGGCGCTCCCGTGGCAGTCGGACTTCAACGAGTGCTCGACGCAGGACATCAACGTCACCTACGAGCAGTGGAACAACATCGACCCGGACAAGCAGCACGACCCGTGGATGAAGCTCGAAGAGCAGGTCTGGGAGACGCTCTGGTGGCCCGCGCACCGCCCCTTGCAGACCTTCGAGGTCGTCGGGATGAGCGGCGGGAAGCCCGTGCTCAAGTACCTGAACTGGTCGCGCGGCGTGCCGCAGACCAACGCGGGCGACCTCAAGATGGTGACCGAGTGGCGCAAGCTCAGCTTCGTCGTCAGGAACCCTTACATGAGCGAGAGTGCGCTCGACTCGCCCTCGCCCGATAGGAAATACATCAGCGTGGAGCGCACCGAGGAGTGAAGCGATGAGCGACAACCCTTTCGTCGGGACGTGGACGTACCGCAGTCTCCTGAACGACCCGGACATCAACCAGGACTTCGCCAAGCTTGAGTTCGGCCGGGGCGATCTCGTCATAGAGGAGTCCGCGCCCGAGTTGCTCAAGGGGACCATCGGCGGGCCGGGCTGGTCGCTCACGCTGCACGGGTCGCGCGGCTACGGCTCGCCCATGCAGGTGCGCTTCCAGGGCAGGGGGCTCGTCTCGGGCGAGGAGTGGGTCTACGATTACATAGGCTGGCTCGTCCCCGTCTGGCCCAACAGCGACTCGACGCTCCAGCGCCCGGCCATCGTCGGCTCGGTCACGCGCACCGTCCCGCACTCGTCCGGCAGCGACGGCGGGACCGCGCCGGCGGGCGTCGTCGCCTCGTTCTACGCCGTGCGCCAGGACTGAAAAGGGGAGCGCGAAGCTGCGAGCCATAGAGGTTGTCATCACGGGCGGCGGGCCGGCTGGCACGGCGGCCGCGCTCTCGCTCAGGACGCACGCGCCGGCGCTCTCCGTGGCCCTGATTGAATCCACGGCCTACGACCGCCCGCGCGTCGGCGAGGCGCTGCCCGCGCTCGCCCGCGGCCTGCTGGAGCAGCTCGGCGTCTTACAGGCTTTCGAGGACGAACGTCACCGGCCCGCGCCGAGCGCCGCGGCCTCTTGGGGGCACCCGCTCCCGCGCGAGAATCACTTCATCTACACGACGCACGGGGCCGGGTGGCACCTGGACCGCGCGCGCTTCGACGCCTTCCTCGCGCGCGAGGCGCGTGCGCGCGGCGTAGAGGTCCGCACGCGGGAGCGCGTGTGCGCGGCCTCGCGGTCGGAAGACGGGTGGCGGCTGCGGTTGTTGGGTGGGGAAGAACTCGGCGCGCGCTTCGTGGTCGACGCGTCGGGGCGCTCGGCCGCTTTCGCGCGCGGGGCGGGGGCGCGGCGTCTGGCGTTCGACAGCCTCGTGGCTCACGCGCGCTTCTTCACGCTCGACCGTGAGCCAGAGCCGGGGACTTTAATCGAAGCCTTCGCTGAAGGGTGGTGGTACACGGCGCTGGCCGGGGAACGCCGCGTCGTGATGTGCCTGACCGACGCGGACATCGCGCGCCGCCTGGGGCTCGGCGACGAGAAGCGCTGGCTCGGCCTCCTCTCCGAGACGAGCTGGATACAAAGGAGCGTCGGCCGCGGCGTCACGCAAGGGCCCGCGCTCACGCGCGCCGCAAACTCAAGCCGCCTCGAACCCGTCTGCGCGGCGGACTGGCTCGCCGCCGGCGACGCCGCCTCCACCTACGACCCGCTCTCCTCGCAGGGCATCGTCAAATCGCTCCGCAACGGCATCTTCGCCTCTTACGCCGTCGCGGACTGTCTCCTCAAATCCGACGCGAGCGGTCTCGCGCGCTACGAGAAACTCGCCCGCAGGGAGTTCGCCGCTTACGCGCGGGCGCACGCGCGCTACTACGCCGAGGAGCGCCGCTGGCCCGAGAGCGACTTCTGGCATCGCCGCCACAGGTTGTTTGCTTGAGTGAAAATCCAGAATGCTTTGTATGGCCCCGCGAGGGGCCGCGGGAAATTAGCCGGTGGCAAGCGAACGTAGTTCGCGCGGCCACCGGGACAAGCGAGAAAAGAGATTGCGTCCCGGCAGGGACGCCGGAGAGGACCACTCCGCGGCCCCGCCGGGGCTGAGACGTTAACGGCTCACCTTCCCGGTGGTTTCACCACCGGCTAATGTCCGTCATCCCTCCGGGATGTCTGTAACTCAAAAAAGAAAAACGGGAGGAGCGTCATGTGCGCGCTCCTCCCGCAAAGGCTCCCCCGCGCGCCGTCTGCTGCTGGCTCACGACGCGCGGGAGAGCTTAAGTGTAAGTCCTAGAACTGGAACTTGGCTCCCAGCCTCAGCGAAGAGGGGTACTGGAAGATCGTGCCAGTCCCATAGAACGGGTTCGGGATATCCGGCACGCCCGAAGCTCCCGAAGGAAGCGTGAACGTGGTGTCCTGAATGATCGACCGCTGCGCATTGAAGACGTTGAACCAGTCAACTGTGAAGCGCAACTGACGATTCTCGCCGAGCTGAATCGGGTAGTACGCGCCCAGGTCGAGATTGTAGGTGAACGGCGAACGGTTGTCGCCTTGCTTGATACCACCGGGGGCGTCCGCGGGGATAATCGCCGAACCGCGCGGCACCCCGAAGCCTTCGTTCGGGCCGTAGATCGGGTGCCCGATCAAGGCGTCGAACGGACGGCCCGACTGAGCGCGGAACGAGCCGCTGACCAGAAGTCTCCACGGTGTGCGATAGCTACCGTCAAACTTGAACTGATGCGGCTTGTCGTTCGGCAGACGCCCGTAGGCGTTGTTCAGCAGGCTGACGAGGTCGAAGAGGCTGGTGATGTTCGGGTCAGACTGGCCGTTGTCGTTTCTGAACAGCCCTTCGTAGTTGCCGATGAGCGAGGAGTAGACGTAGGAAGCGATGAACTGGTAGTTGTTCGTGAAGCGCTTCGTGGCCGTGAACTCCAGCGCGCGGTAGTAGCGGCGGGCGCGGCCGAAACGCTGGCCGATGACAGACTCGGCCAACCTGTCGGTCAAACTCTCGCCGGGGTTGAACAGGAAGTACGTGTCGCCGTCGTCGAACGAGCCGTCCTCGATGACCGAGCCCTGCGCGCGGTAGATGCCCCGGGCGCCGATGGAAAAGTCTCTGGCGACCTCGTACTCGAAGCCGGCAGTCACCTCGTTGAGCGTCTGCGGCTTGAGGTCCGGGTCAGGCGGCGTGTGCGCATGTCCGAGATTCGAGGACGACACGCCGCCGGTCAGACCGGTCGGCGCGGGCGCAACGTTAGCCCCGGTGAAGTCATATCGGTCAATACGGATATTAATGTCCGTTTGAGCCGTGTCGGAGAGCGCGCGCACGTTGACGTCGAGCGGAATCGGCGTCTCAACGTAGCGGGCGTAGTTGATGAACATCTTGCCGCGGCCCTGGCCCGTGAAGTCCCAGGTCAGGCCGACGCGGGGCTGCAGGTTGTCCTTGAAGTTGTTAAACTTCAGGGGCTCGCCTTCCCCCTCCTTGCCGTAAGCCTGCTGGTAGTCCCAGCGCAGTCCGAAGTTGAACTGGACGTTCTTCGCGAGCTTGTAGTCATCCTGGATGTAGAAGCTCTCGGTGTCGGTCTTCGTATCGGCGATGATCCTGAAGTCGCGGATACGAGTCTGGTTACGAATGAGGAACGGGTTGGTCGTGAACTCGGCGAGCGTCACAGTATCCGTGGTAGCGGCAGTGATGGTGCCGACGCCGGCCACGTTCTGACCGACGAGCACGGCCGCACGGGTTGTGCCGGCGGCGCTCGGGCAGACAATCGTAGTACCCCTGACCGTGCAGATCAGGAAGCGGCGGTCAACGCGGAAGCCGTTGACCGTCAGGGTCGAGCCAGCGCCGACCGGGGTGTTTTCCGGGTTGCCGAACGTCACGGTCGGGCCAGTCGAAATGTTGTTGATGTCGTACATGTTGCGCACGTACTCGAAACCGTACTTGAAGGTGTGGCGCCCGTAGATTTGCTGGAATCTGGCCGCTCCTTCCACCCTGTCGCGGTTCTCTCGGCCCGCGAAGATCGGAGCGTAGCCACCGCTGAAGTAAGTGCGCTGCAGGGACGCATTCGAGCCGCCGTAGATGTAGTCAATCTGGCCCGTGCCCCCGATGTTGCCGAGACCAGTCTGTACGAGCGGGGCGACGGTGCCCGCCGAGGTCAGAATCGAGAAGTTGTCGAACTGCGCCGGCTGGTTGATGAAGTCGCCGGGGGGGGTTCTGTTGAAACGCTGGAAGTGCATGCCGAACGTAAACTCGCCGATCCAGGTCGGTGTAATGGTCGAGTTCAGGCGCGCGATGTAGTTATGACCGCCAGACTCGGTCGTGCCCAAAAAGCTGTTGGGGTCAGCGCCGAAGCCGTTGGAAGAGCCACCCAGCGAACCGTTTTGATTGATTTGGAAGCCTTCGATCTTCGTGAAATCGCCGAAAGTCGAGAACGTCAGGGTGTTGGACTGGTTGATCGCCCACGTCAGCTTGCCGGCGTAGAACGGCGTCGTGACCTTGTTCTCAAAAGGCACGCGCGTGGACTGTCCGAGGAAGAAATTGGTGCGCCGCTGCGGGTTGAACGCGCCGAAGAACCAGAGCTTGTCTCTCATGATCGGGCCGCCGATGTCGAAGCCGGCGTCCAGTTCCGAGAAGCCGTTGTTGGAAGCGGTAGAGTTCGAGAGGTGCTTGACCTCCGCTACCATCCCCTTCGTGGTGAAGTAGCCGAAGATATCGCCGCTGAACTCGTTACCACCGCTCTTGGTGATGACGTTGAAGATGCCGCCGGTCGCCTTGCCGTACTCGGCACCGAAGGCGCCCGTCTTGACTTCCACTTCCTGCACGAACTCGAAGGGCAGGTTGGCGCCCGAGCCGCCGTAGGCGGGGTCGGTGGTGGTCACGCCGTCGAGGATGTAGTTGTTCTCGGGGCCCGAGGAGCCGCCGACCGAGGGGTCGCGGTCGCGCCCGGCGGCATCGCGCAAGCCCGAGCGCGACGCCGTCGGCGCGATGCTGTAGAGCGACTGCACGGTGCGCTGCGTCGGGAAGTTCGAGAACTGATCGGTCGAGACGTTCGACCCCGTAGTGTTGCTCGACGTGTCCACGGTCGCGCCCGACGTGGCCGTGATGTCGACGGAGGCCGCCGTGCCCTCGGGCTGCAGCCGCACGTCAATCGAAGAAGTCTTCGAGAGGTTGACCTCCACGTCCGCCTGCTCGAAGCGCGCGAAGCCCTTCGACGCCTCGATGGCTACTGAGTATTTCCCCGGCGGGAGGTTAAGAATACGGAAGTGCCCCTCGTCATCCGTCGTCGCCGACTGCGCGCGGATGAGGTTCGGGCTCGTGACGGTCACCGTCACGCCGGGCACGACCGCTTCGTTAACGTCGGTCACCGTGCCCTCAATCGTGCCCGTCGTCGCCGACTGCGCCATCGCGCTCGTCGCAAACAGCGCGAGGCACAGGACAAACAGCAGCGAGGTCATGACTCGCATAGTGTTTCTCATATCTAAGAGTTCCTTTCTCAGCCAATACAGATAGGCTCGTCGGTCGCCCCCGGTCGGAAGTAACATCTTCGACACAGGACTTACGAAAATTCGTAAGCGGGGGGAGCAAGCTTCAAGCCGCTACCGTGAAGACAGGGCAACGACCGTGCCGCCTGACCGTCGCGCGCGGAAAGCCTTCTCAACTTTCGAGATTGGTGGCGAGAGCCGGCGCGCACCGGCCCGCGAATCTTGAAACATTTGGATATTGAGGGGGCTTAAAGTTTAAAGATTTGGATATGGGGAGGGCGCGTGCGACGCGCGCGCGGAGGGGGCATACGAGATTTCGTATGTGCGACGCGTGAGTGAAAGGTCGCGGGAGTAAGGAA
This sequence comes from Pyrinomonadaceae bacterium, assembly GCA_035563515.1. GTDB lineage: Bacteria > Acidobacteriota > Blastocatellia > Pyrinomonadales > Pyrinomonadaceae > QHXM01. The sequence continues at coordinate 72,544 of DATMVE010000020.1, read as the reverse complement.
GAGGGGCGAGACGGTTTGCCGCGTCTCGCCCCTCTTCGTGTTGACGACCGCCGGGCGGTGTCAGGCCTGATTGTGAACGGACTCGGCGGCCTCGTCGGTGACGAAGCCGCCGACGAGGACGTTAATGTTAATGCCGTACTGCTTGATCTTGGAGTTGAGCGTCGTCACCTTCATGTTCAGGAGCCGCGCGGCGCGCACCTGGTTGCCGTCCGTGTGCGAGAGCGCGCTCTGAATGAGATCGACCTCGAAGCGCTTGACCTCCTCGTAGAAGTCTATCCCGTCGCGCACGTCGAGCGTCGGCACCTCGTTCAAGGTCTGCGCCTCAAGCAGGAGCCTCAAAGCGAGCTGTTTGAGTGTCTTGATCTTACCCGGGGCGTATGTGGAGTTCTCCTCGCCCTCGCGGTTGACCAGGCGTATGTCCGAATGTTCTCTGACTGCTAATCCGTTCACCTTGTATCCTCCCCTTCGGCGCGCCCCGGCTACTGAACATCAGACGCTGAAAGGCGCGCACGATACATGATACGTTCAAGCCACGCAAAGGGTCCGCCTTTTGTGACCAAAGGGCCAGTCCGTGTGACAAATCGGCCCAGAAAAGGGACGAGGAGCTTTCCCCCGTTTACAGGATTTTGCCCAGCGCTTCCTGCAAATTCTCGCGGTAATTGCGCGAAAGCATGAGCTGCGCGCCGCTGTGCAGCAGGATGCGGTACTCGCCGTGGAACCAGGGCTGAAGCTCTTTAATTTTAGCCAGTTGGACGATGGCCGAGCGGTGCACGCGCCGGAATTTCTTCGGGTCCAATTGCGCTTCGAGGTTGCTGATGGTCTCCCTGAGCAGGTGCGACTTCTTCCCGCTGTGCACGGAGACGTAGTTGCCCTCGGCCTCGATCCAGTCTATCTCGTCGGCCTCCAGGAAGAAGACGCGCCCGCCGGACTTGATGACCAGCCGCTCAAGGTATTTCGCGCCGGCCTTCAATTCTTCCAGCAGCGTCAGGATGCGCTCGTCCAGGCGGCCGCCCTTCTCTTTGAGGATGTGCTCTTTGGCCCGACGCCAGGACGCCTCGAAGCGCTCGCGGTCGAAAGGTTTTAGAAGGTAGTCGAGCGCGTGCACTTCGAAGGCGCGCACGGCGTACTGGTCGTAGGCGGTGACGAAGATGACGTGGGGCGTCTGCTCGTCCTTCAGGCTTTCGAGCACCTCGAAGCCGCTCGCCTCGGGCATCTGTATGTCGAGGAAAATGAGGTCGGGCTTGTGCTCGCGGACGGCCGTAACGGCCTCGTCGCCGTTGACGCACTCGCCGACAATCTCCACGTCGCGGTCCGCCTCCAACATCTCGCGAATCATCCCGCGCGCCAGCGGCTCGTCGTCGACGAGCAGCACACGTATTTGCGTCGCGGTAGTCGTCACGCTCAGCCCCTCTTGAAACCCTGAAATGTTTTCTTGCCTGTCGCGCGGCCCGCGCCCGTGGGTAGAGGTTTCCCTACAATGGGAGTAACACCGCGAGCGCGCCCGTTGTGGCAAAAATCTTTACGCTTTGCTTATTAGTTAAAGACGACTCACCGCCGCCCGTCGTTATCGTGCGTGGCCGCTCCGTTCTCTCTCGCCGCAGGTATTTCCAGAGTCACGGCGAGACCGCCCTCGGGGTCGTTGGCTATTTCAAAGCGGTGACGCGCGCCGTAGAGACGATCCAGGCGCGTCTGCGTGTTCGCTAAACCCAACCCCTTCTTGAACAGGCTTTCGGTGCTTCGATTCATGGGGAGACCTGGTCCGTTGTCTCGTATTCGGATACGAAGGAACCCTTCTTCTTGTTTCGCGCGAATTTCTATCTCGCCGGGGGTGGACCGCGGGGCGACGCCGTGGCGGATGGCGTTCTCGACGATGGGCTGGAGGATGAGGTTGGGGACGTGTGTGTCGAGCGCTTCGGGGTCGACGTGGACGCGCGTGGTGAGGCGGTCCTGGAAACGTATGCGCTCGATCTCAAGGTAGCAGCGGAGGAATTCCATCTCCTGCTTGAGCGTCACCTCCTGCGTGCCGGCGTTCTCCAGCGTGAGCCGCAGGAAGTCTCCCAGGCGCGAAATCATCTTCCGCGCGCCGTCCGTGTCCCTGTGCAGGAGGGCCGAGATGGAGTGGAGCGTGTTGAAGAGAAAGTGCGGGTGCAGTTGCATCTTCAGTGCCTGCAACTGGGCTTGCGAGAGTTGAGCTTCGAGCCGCGTGGCGCGCAATTCGCCCTGGCGGTAGCGCTGGTAATAGCTGTAAGCGTAAGCCAGGAAAGCGACTAAGAGATAAGTCCCCACGCCTTCCGTGTAGTTGCTGACGGCGAAGCGCAGGGAATTCTGGAAGGAATAAGGCCGCCCCAGCACCGCCCCGTATTTGAGGGAAAGCAGCAGGTGGCCCGCGATGCCGGTGGCGAAGCTGAGCAGCGTGCTCGCGAAAACATGGACGAGCACGCTGCGCCGCCAGTGTTGTTTCTCGATGGGGAAGCGGTGGACGAGCCAGAGCACGAGCGGTGTGGCGAGCGCCCAGAGGTAGCCCCAGCTCATCTGAACGTAGAGCGCGCGGCCCCACGGGACGGGCTGCTCGGAACGGTAGGCGGCGAAGTACCACTGGAGGGTGAAGATCAGCCCGATGACAGTCCACACGCCGAAGACCAGACCGGCGCGCGCCCAGAGGCTCTGCCACCAACGCCTTTTCGTCACCAACTCATCCATCACTCTTCACATCATCTCAGACGCCGGGCGTGAAGACAACGAAGGCGCACACGTCCGCGGTCGCGCTTAGGGGAAAGCCGAACAGGGGGCGGGAGGTTTTGTGCCATTACGAATTGGCCCGCTGCCGCGTAAGGCCAACCCGCGATTAGGCAACTTCCGCCCGGCTCAAACCAGAACTATGTGACGAAAGGGACGTGAGGCGGGACGAGTCGGCTTTGTGCCGAGATGAAGCGGCCGAAAATTTATTTCGGAGTGCTGATTGGGAGGGAAGCGCTGAACTCTTCTTTGCGGGGAACCAGTTTCCGTCAGACCGGAATCGCCGCTTAAGCGGCGATTGATAGATGGCGTCCTGCAATTCGTTCAGTCTCCGGTGACGGCGAGGGGGGCTCCCGCGTGCGCTTCCTGCTCCTGCTCGCAGAGCACGCGTTCGGCGGCGCGCGCCATCTCGCGCTGGAAGAGGTGGCAGAGGTAGTTGATGTCGAGCAGCAGCGCGCCGCTCTCGAAGCTGCGGTAGAGGTTGATGTAGCCGAGGCTCGCGCGCTCTGTGGAGAGCGGGAGGCGCAGCGTCCAGTAGCGGCCCGAACCTATGACTTCGGCCGGCTCGACTTCCCCGCGCCGCCAGGACCAGCAGATCATGCGGTCGCGCAACTCCATGGCCTGAAGCCGCCGGTCGCTCTTCTCGCGCTCGAACGCGCGCTCGTTGCCTTCCGTGTCGCCGCTCCGGCCCAGCCCGACGGTCGCGTGGACGAACTCGCCCAGCTCCAGCATCTCGCGCACGGCGTCGAACAACTCCGAGAGGCTGCCGGCCTTAGACATCTGGCGGCTCGCGCGCCGTATGCGCAGGTGGTTCGCCGCGCGCAGCCGGCGCTCGCCCAAGTTGCGCTTCATGCTCGCCTTGAGCTCGTCGACTTCGTGGTAGCGCAGCCGGCCGACGGCCAGCACGACGGCGGAGCCCACGACCAGAAGAATCAGCCCCGTCAGCCGGTTCGTCTCGTTGACGAAGAGCAGGGAGGTCAGGCCGAGGGCGGCGCACACGCCGTAGAGGACGAAGACGGCGCGGCGCTGCGACCAGCCGCGCGCGAGCAGCATGTGGTGTATGTGCTCGCTGTCGCCCTCGAAGATAGGCTTGCCGCTCAGGAACCGGCGGACCATCGAAAAGCCCGTGTCGATGACCGGCAGGCCGAAGGCCATCAACGGGATCGCTATCGCGACCGCGGTCGAAGCCTTCTGCGCGCCTTGCAGCGAGATGGCCGCGAGCGTGAAACCGAGGAAGAGCGAGCCCGAGTCGCCCAGGAAGATGGAGGCCGGGTTGAAGTTGTAGCGCAGGAAACCTATGAGCGAGCCCGAAAGGATGAGCGCGACCGCTATCACGTGCGGGTGGCCGAGCATCAGCGAGACGACGAGGATGACGAGCGACGCGAAGAGAGCAGCGCCCGCCGCCAAGCCGTCGATGCCGTCGATCAGGTTGAAGGCGTTCGTCACGCCGACGATCCACAAGATGGTTAAGACGTACCCGACCGCCGCCGGCAGGTGAATCGAGCCGAGAATCGGGAGCGAGAGGTTTTCGATACGCCCGCCCATGACGTAGAAAAATGTGCCGGCGACGACGAGCCCCAGGAGCTTGACGCGCGCGTTCGTGCCCCGGATGTCGTCGTAGAGGCCGACGAGCGTGACGAAGATCGCCGGCGCGAAGACCATCAGGAGTTGCCAGCGCTCCTTCGCCAGCGCCTGCGTGACGAGGTTGTCGACGAGCGAGAGCGCGAGCAGGCTCAAGAGCGCGGACGCGAGGATGGCTATGCCGCCGGTGCGTGGGATGGGCCGGCGGTGCACGCGCCGCGTGTCGCGCGGCTCGTCCAGCCACCCGAGCCGCGCGCTCAGACGCCTGAGCACTGGCGTTAGAACGAGCGAGGCGAAGAGCGAGGTCATGAAGATGGCGATGTACGTTCTCATACTGAGGTCTCCTTCCAATCCGAAACCCCTGTGCTCTTCTGCTGTAAAGCTGAGTCCCCCGTGCACTCCGCGAAAGTCTCCACGTAGGCGCTGACCGCGCGCTCCCTGTCGAAGTTCTGCTCGAAGGTCGCGCGCGCGGCGCGGCCCATGTCGGCGACCTTCGCGCCGTCACTGGCCCAGTCGCTCAGGACGCGCGCCAGTCCGAGGTGGTCGCCCGCCCGGACGACTTCGCCGCACCCGTTCTCCGCGACGATGCGCGCGACCGAACTCCGCGCGTCGCCGACGAAGAGGACGGGGAGGCCGGCGGCGAGGCTCGCGTAAGTCTTGCTCGGCACGCTCAACCCGGCGAGACCTTCGGCCAGCGTGACCAGCGACGCGTCCGCGGAGGCCAGGCTGTAGCGCAGCAGCTCGCGCGGCTGGTAAGGCAGCAGGCGCACGTTAATGAGCCCGTGCCGCTCCGCGAACTTTTCGACCGAGGCTTTCCTGACTCCCTCCCCGACGAAGAGGAAGAGAATGTCCGGTCGGTCGCGCAAGAGAAATGCGGCGTCGAGCACGGTCTTGAATTCGTTGACGACGCCCAGGTTGCCGGAGAAGAGCAGGACGAACTTGCCTGCGGCGTCGAGCTGCTGTTCGGCGAAAGGATTCCGCTCGCCGTCGAGAGGTCTGATCTCGCGCGCGTCGGCCCAGTTGTGGATCACGCGGACGCGCGCCGCGGACTGCTCTCCCACTTTGGCGACGATTCGTTCGCGCATGCACTCGCCGACGACGACGACGCGGTCTGATTGACGGAGCGCGTGGCGGCCGAGCCGGTCGAGCAGGCGCGTCGCGGGGTTGCGCCGATTGAGCGCGCCGAGGGAGACGGCCACGTCCGGGTAAACGTCCTGCACGAGCGCGACCACGCGCATCCCGCGCAGGCGGCCGATGAAGAGGGCGACGAGCGCTATGAACGGCGGCGTCGTCAGGGCCATCACGATGTCGTGGCGCGGCAGCCGCAGGAGCTTCCACGTCGCGCACAGGTAAAAGGTCAGGTAGTCCGAGAGCCGCCCGATTAAATTCCCCTTGCCGAAGCTGGTCGCCCACGCGCGCTCGACGCGCACACCCTTGTAAACCTCCCCCGGCGGCAGGCGCTCCCCACCGTTGTAGCGGCCGCGGCCCGAGAGCGCCGTGACCGACACGCCGCGCTCCACCAGGCTCTCGGCCAGGTCGGTCATGAACTGACTCGTGGCCGAATGGTCCGGGTAGAAGAACTGGTTGAGGATGATGACGCGCATCGAAGGTTTAGAATTACGAAACGTCACGCCTGACGGCGTGGTTGCCTAAGTAGAGAGCGTCCATGCGCGTCTTCAGGAAGCAGTCGATGGCGTGGCGCGGCGTGCAGACGACTGGCTCGTTCTCGTTGAAGGAGGTGTTCAGCAGCAGGGGGACGCCCGTCAGCTTGTAAAAGTCGGTGATGAGCTGGTGGTAGCGCACGTTGGCCTCGCGCGTCACGGTCTGCAAGCGGCCGGAGCCGTCGACGTGCGTGACGGCCGGCACCTCTGCGCGGCGCTCGGGTCTGACCTGGTAGACCATCAGCATGGTGGGCGCGGGGTGCGTCTGCTCGAAGTATTCGCCCGTATGCTCCGCGAGGACGGAGGGCGCGAACGGGCGGAACGGCTCGCGCCGCTTGACGCGCTCGTTGAGAACCGTCTTCATTTCGGGGCGGCGCGGGTCGACGAGGATGGAGCGATTACCCAGAGCGCGTGGGCCAAATTCCATCCGCCCCTGGAACCAGCCGACGACGCGGCCCGCGGCGATGTCCGCGGCCGCCCGCGCCGTCAACTCGTCGTCAGAATAACTTTCATATTCCAGCCCGCCGCGGTCCAATTCCGCACGGATGATTTCGTCCGAAAACTCCGGCCCCGTGTACGCGCCTTCCATCACGTAGCCGCGCTCGCGCTTCATCACGCCGTTGTAAATCTCGTAGCAGACGCCGACGGCCGTGCCGCTGTCGCCGGCCGCCGGCTGCACGAAGACGCGGCGGAACGGCGTGTTGAGCAGAATCTTCCCGTTCATCACGGAGTTGTAGGCCACGCCGCCCGAGAGCCCCAGGTCCGTCAGCCCCGTGCGCTCGTGCAGGTGATTCAGGACGTGGAAGGCGACCTCTTCCAGTCGCAACTGAAGACTCGCCGCGATGTCCTCGTCGCGCTCGGTCAACGCAGCGCCTTCCTCGCGGCGCGGGCCGAAGACTTTTTCGTACTCGCCGGAGAAGATGCGGCCGATTGTCGGCGAGCCCTCGTCCCAGGTCATCTCGACGCCCTCGGCGTGGTGGCGGAAGTAGTCCAGGTTCAACTGAAACCTTCCGCCCTCTTCCGTCCTGATGATGTCGCGGAACTGCTCGACGAAGCGCGGGCGGCCGTAAGGCGCGAGGCCCATCACCTTGCCCTCGTCGCCGTAGTGCGGGAAGCCCAGGAACTGCGTCGTCGCCGTGTAGAGGATGCCGGCCGAGTGCGGGTACTCGACCTGGCCCAGAACCGCAATCTCGTTGCCACGGCCTTCGGCCCACATCGTCGAGATGAAGTCCCCGAAGCCGTCAATCGAGAGCAGCGCCGCGCGCTCGAAGGGCGAGACGTAGAAGGAGCTGGCGAGGTGCGCGCGGTGGTGCTCGACGTTATGGAACTCCGCGCGCACGCGACTTTTTGGCACACCGAGCGCTCCGGCCAGATCGTCTCTCACACTTCTGACTTTCGCCGTGTTAGCCAGCCGGTCCGTCACCGCGCCGAGAAAGCCCCGCCCTCTCGACCTGGCCGCGCGCATCGCCGCGTAAAGAATCTTCTTGTGCAGGTGGGCCGAAGGGTCGCGCGACACGCCGACGTGCTCCACGTCTTCGATTGAGACCCGCGCCTCCGCCAGACAATAGCGCACGGCCTCCGCGGGGAACCCCGCGCAGTGCTTGCGCCGGTTGAAGCGTTCCTCCTCGGCGGCGGCGATGAGCTGACCGTCGCGCACGACGGCCGCGGCCGCGTCGCCGTGGTAGGCGTTAATCCCTAGAACGATCATGCCCGCTTCTGCAATTCTGTGCGGCCGCGCGCCGCCTCTTCCGAGGGCTCGGCCTTCAGCATCTCTTCGAGGCGGATGTCGATCACCATGCGGAACCAGAAGGCTTGAAGGAAATGGAAAATCCCGCCCTGCTTGCCGTCGAGCACGCCGAGCAGCACGAAGTAGCGGTAGAAGAAGTAGAGGAACGGGCGGACGTAGAGCGGCAGCCGGAAGTAGAGCTTCTTGAAGAAGAGGACGCGCTGGTCGGGTGTGCCAAAAAAGCGCGGCTCCGTCTTCCACTCTATCAGCGCGCGCCGCCGCTCAAGCTCCTCGCGCGCGAAGACCTCCGCGTAGCGCAGGTGTTTCTGAAGGTAGAAGAGGATCAGGTTCTCCTTCAGATTCTCCTCCATAATCGGCGACTTCAATTTGCCGAGCGGCCCGCGCACGTAGATGCGCGTGTCCGTCTCCTTCACGTCCAGCTCGCCCGCCTCGCGGTAGAAGAGCTTCAGCATGTACTTCGAGCCATAGCCGCCGAAGCGCAGGGGCTTGCCGCGAAAGACCTGCCGCCGCCGGACGTAGAAGCCGCGCTCCGTAATCTCGCCGCCGGAGAAGAGCGTCTCCAACTCAACCCTCAGCGCGGGCGTGAGCGCCTGGTCGGCTTCGAGGATGAGCACCCAGGGATTTTTAATCGGCAGGTTGTCCAGGCCCCACTGGTAAATCCACGGAATAATCTTCCCGTGCTCGTATGGCAGGTTGACCACCTCCGCGTAGCGCCGCGCCAGCTCGGCCGTCCTGTCCTCGCTCTCCGAGTCGATGACGAAAATCTCATCAATCAGACCCTGCGCGCTCCGCAGGCACTTCTCGATGTTCGCCTCCTCGTTGCGCGTCGTGACGATGAGCGTGACGGGTATCAAGACCTTCTCCTGAATACAGCGCGGAGGGACGACTTAATGCGTGCCCTGAGTTTCGAGGTGGCTGCCGTTTTGAGAAGCGGGAGCGGGCTCGGCGCCTCGGTTGATAATGGATTGGTAGAGCGCGACGAGTTGGGCCGCGACTCTGGGCCAAGCGAGATGCCGCGCGGCGAAGTCGCGCCCGGCGCGGCCGCGGCGCTCGCGCTCATTGGCGTCGCTCATGGCCTCTGCGAGCGCGCGCTCAAGCTCGTGCTGTTCCATCCCCGTCACCCAGCCGGCCCGCGCCTCCTCGATTTCGGCAGCGAGGTTAACTTGGCGGCTGACTAGCACCGGCACGCCGCGCGCGAGCGCCTCCGCCACGCACAGACCGAAATTCTCCTGGCGCGAGGGCAGCGCCAACAGTTCCGCCCCGCGCAGGGCCAGAGCTTTATCCTCGCCGCCGAGCCAGCCCGTGAAGACGATTCGCGGGCTTCCGGCGGCGCAACGCTTGAGCCGCGCGACGTAATCGTCCTCGCCGTCTCCCGCGACGATCAGCCGCCACCCCGCGAAATCCCCGCGCGCGCTCAAAGAAAGAAAGGCCGCGATGAGCGATTCCAAATTCTTCTTAGGGTGCAGCCGGGTGAGCGCCAGAACGTAAGGGCCGTTTCCGAGCGCCGGGTTCCTGTGCCAAAAATCGCCCGCGGCCGCGTCGCCCGCCTCGACGCCGAGCGGGATGACGACGCCGCCCGTGAGCCCGAGCGTGCTCTCGGCTAGACGCCGCTCCTCAAGGGTCGTGTAGTGAACGGCCGCCGCCTCGCGGAGCATGCGCCCGGCGGCGGCGTGCCACAGCAGGCGCTTGCGCCAGGGCTTCTGCTTCATGCTCCAGGGGTCGAGGCTGCCGAGCGGGCGGACTACGTAGGGCACGCGGCTGAGCCGGCAGGCGCGCGCCGCGGCCACGCACGGGTGCGAGAAGACCGCGTGAATGTGTGCCACGTCGAAGCCGCCCGCGTTCAGTTTCAGCCAGCGCGCCAGGCCGCGCGAATAGCCGAACCGCTCGCTCAACCGCCGCGCGAAGAAGATGGTCTCCACCCCCTCGTACATGAAAGGTGTGCCAGTTTCGACCGCGAGACGGCCCGGCCCGTCCGCGTCCGTCGTCGCGACAAGGACTTTCATCCCGCGCTCCGCCACGGCCCCGCACATCTCGAACACGGCCCGGCTCGGCCCGCCGTACCGCGCCGCCACCGCCGGAATCACGTGCAAAACTTTCATAAAAAAGGCACTGAGTGCTGAGGACTGAGTTAAGACCAGTTGCTTTTCCTCAGTGCTCAGTCCTCAGCACTGCTTTACCCCGTGTCTGCGGCACCATTCGACGAGGACGGCCAGGCCCCAGACCCTTGACCAGGAGGTCGAGCGCGAGCGGCGTTCGAAGTTGTGCCAGATTTGCGAGACCGCGTCGGCGTCCAGCCCGGCCGCTTCGAGCGCGCGCTCGTCTCCGAGCGCGTCGGTCACGAAGGGCTTGAGCGCGGTGTGCAGCCAGCGCTCGAAGGGGAGCGTGAAGCCCATCTTCCGCTGGTTGAGCACGGAGCGCGGGAAGTCGCTGCCGACCGCCTCGACCAGCAACTGCTTCGGCTGACTGCCGGACTTCAACCTTCCGGGCAGCGCGTAGACCCACTCGACCAGTTTGTGGTCCAGGAGCGGCACGCGCACCTCCAGCGCGTGCGCCATGCTCATCACGTCCGTGTCGCGCAGGAGCATGTTCGCCATGTAGAGGCTCATCTCGTAGCGGGAGACGTGATTGAACGTGTCCCCCGCGTCGCCGTTCCCCTCGTGCGCGACGAGCGAGAGCGTCTCCGGCGGCAGGTAGTAGTCCGGGCCGGCGCTGAGCGCCTTCCCGTTCCGCAAGCCCAGCAGCGCGACGCGCGACGCGCGCGCGAAGAGCCCGCGCGAGGAGGCGTAAGCTGAGAGGAGGTCGCCGCCCGCGCTGATGGTCGCGGCGATCTTCTGCGAGCGCAGCGAGTCGCCCATCAAGGTCGCGGCGACGCCCGCGAGCCTCTGGCGCGTCGCCGCGCCGAGCAGGCGGAAGGGCGCGCCGAGCCGGCTGACGATTGCCGCGCGGCGGAAACTCGGGTAGCCGCCGAACAGCTCGTCCCCGCCGAGGCCGGAGAGCGCGACCGTTATCCCCGCGCCGCGCGTGGCGTCGGCCACCACCCAAGTGTTGATGCCGTCGATGGTCGGCTGGTCGAGGGAGGCGACCGCACGCGGGAGCCGGGCCAGCAGGTCCTGTTCGGCGAGCACGATCTCCGTGTGCGTCGTGCCGAGAGCGTCGGCGACGCGGCGCGCGCTCTCGCGCTCGCTGAACTCGTGCTCGTCGAAGACGACGGTGAAGGTGTTGGCGCGCGTGCGCTGGCGCGCGAGCAGCGCGACGATGGCGGTCGAGTCCAGGCCGCCCGAGAGGAACACGCCGAGCGGCACGTCCGACACGAGGTGCGCTTGCGTGCTCTCTTCAAGGCGGCGTCGGGTCTCCGCGACGGCCTCCTCGCGCGTCCCCTTAAACTTCTCGCGCGGCAGACGCCAGTAACACCCAACCTCTTTGACACGCCCGTCGGAGCCCACAGTGAGGTAGTGCGCGGGCGGCAGCGAGCGCACGCCCTCGATGATGGTGCGCGGCTCCTGCACCGCGCCGAAGCTCATGTAAGAGTTGAGCGAGACGGGGTCGAGCTGACGCGGGACGAGGTCGGAGGCGAGCAGCGCGCGCACCTCCGAGGCGAAGAGGAAGCCGCCCGCGCCTGCGAAGTAATAGAAGGGCTTGATGCCCAGCCGGTCGCGCGCCGCGAAGACTCCGCCCGTCGAGTGGTCACGCACGGCGAAGGCGAACATCCCGCGCAAGTGTTCGAGCGCGCGCACTCCACTGTTCGCGTACAGTTCGAGCAGCACCTCCGTGTCCGTCCCGGTCGCGAACCGCACGCCTTCGGCCTCAAGCACGCGGCGAAGCTCCCTGTAGTTATAAATCTCCCCGTTGAGCACGACGGTGAAGCGTCCGTCGCGGCTCGTCATGGGCTGGCGGCCCCGTTCGCTGAGGTCAATGATGGAGAGGCGGCGGTGCGCGAAGACGGTCTCGCGGCCCGACTCGCGCTCGCGCCAGACCATGACCCCGTCCGCGTCCGGCCCGCGGTGCGCGAGCGCGCGGCTCATCCGCTCGGCGCGCGCCGCGGCGTCGCGTCCCTCGGGGCTCCCGACGATGCCTGCTATCCCGCACATACTCTCAGTGTGCCAAATCTGCTTTATGTGCCTTCTGTGAAAGTGACGACCTGAGAAACTCGTCCAGGTTGCTCTCGAACTTGTCGAAGGTGAACTCGGCCAGCAGGCGCTCGCGGCCCGCGCGGCCCATGCGCTCGCGCAGAGACGAGTCGCCGAGCAGCCTTACGAGCGCGAGGGCGAGCCCGGCTGTGTCCGAGCGTTTGACCAGCAAACCCGTCAAGCCGTCCGCGACGACCGAAGGCGTGCCGCCGTGCGCGCCGCCGACGACCGCCTTGCCGTAAGCCATCGCTTCGAGGAAGACTATCCCGAAGCCCTCCTTCTCGCTCGGCATCACGAAGAGAGAGCAGCGGCGGTACTCGTCGCGCAACTCAAGGTCTCCGAGCCCGCCCGCGAAGGTCACGTAACGGGCCACGCCCAGCCTGTCGGCGAGCGCCTTCAGGCGCGGCACGTCCGCGCCTCGCCCGACCACGCGGTAGTCCACCGCGCCCATCTCGCGGACGACCATCGGCAGACTCTCTATCACGCTATCGATGCCCTTGTAGCGGTCCTCCTTCTCCATGCGCACGACGCTCAGGATGACAGGCGCGTGCGATCCGGCGGGCGGCGCGCCGGCGGCCGACGCAGTCTCCTCCACCTCCCAGAAGGGGTCCAGTGTGCAGGGGAAGAGCCTGATCTTGCCGGCCTCCACGCCGCCCCATTTAGACAACTCTTCGGACGTGTAGTCGCTGATGGAGAGGACCGCGTCGGCCCTGCGAAGCGCCGCGCGCTGCGCCGCGGAGAGCGGACGCCAGACCTCCACGCCGTAGGCTATGACGGCGGTCCTGACGCGGCGGCCGCGCGCGCGCGCGAGCAGGGCGAGCGGCGCGAGCGAGACGTGCGCAGAGACTACGAGGTCGTAGCGAGCGCCCGTCAGCAGCCGCAGGTAATTGCCGACGAACTTAGTCTTGCTGCGCCCCGCGTGCGCGAAACAATCGAAGCCGCCGTTGACGTAGCGCGCGTCTGGTTCCGAGCCGTCATTCAACACGACCGCGCTCACGGACGCCCCCTCGCGCTTCGCCCAGCGCCCCGCCGCCATCGAGAGCGCGCGGCAGAACATCTGTATCCCGCCCGGCCGCCCGAAGGCTTCGGGCAGCAGGAGCAGAATGCGCTTGTTTGAAAAATCTTGCCCCAAATTATTAGGAAGAATTGACAGGGATGGACAGGATGAAGAAATGCGGAATGATGAATGATGAGCGATGAATTAAAAAGCAACTGTCTTTAATTCATCATTCCTCATTCCGCATTGCTTTCCTTGTCCTGTCCATCCCTGTTTGAATCCGCGCTCAGTTCAAGTGCTTTGACAATTCTCCGACGAGTGCGCGGCGGTAGTGGCCCCACGTCCATTGCTCGGCGCGCTCCCTGGCGCGCAGGCCCATCTCGAAGAGTCGGTCGCGGTTGCGCGCGGCCCACTCCACGCGGGCGGCGAGCGCGTCCGCGTCGTGCGCGGGGACGAGCAGCCCGTCGCGCCCGTCCGTGATGAGTTCCGTGCCGCCCGTGTTCGTGGTCGTCAGCACGGGCAGCCCCAGCGCCATCGCCTCGCCGATGACGAGGCCGAAGCCCTCGGCCAGCGACGGGAAGACGAGCAGGTCCGCGCGGCGCATCACCTCGAACAGCTTCACGCGCGGCAGCCTCCCCAGGTACTCGAAAGACGACGCGCCTTCGGCCAGGTACGCTTCCCCCAGATTGATGGAGCCTGCGAGCCAGAGGCGCGCGTCCTTCAGCTTCAGCCGCCGCCACGCTTCGACGAGGTGCGGCACGCCCTTGCGCAGACCTATCTGCCCGGCGAAGAGGATTGTGAAAGGCGCGTCCGCTGGCCGCCCCCTCACGGCGACCTCGTCGGCGGGCGTGCCGTAGGGAATCTTGACGACCGCCTTGCGCGCGCCGGCCTTGCTGTGCGAGAGGCTCGCCTCGGCCCAGGCGCACGGGACGACGACCACGTCCGCCAGCTCAAGCTCCGCGTCCTTGCGCCGCCGCTTCCAGTCCGGCTCGGCGTGTGGGCCAAAAGAGAGGCCGGGCCTCTCCCGGCGCGCGCGTTCGAGTTCGTGCGCGACCCCCGCGTAGTAGCCGAGCGGCAACTCGTAGACGGCGGCGGCGCGGCCCCTCTTCGCGGCGGCGAATGTCCGGCGCGCGCCGTCCTCGTAGGCGTAGACGGCGTCCAGGTCGCCTTCCAACTCTTTCGAGACTTGCAGGTCGTGGCCGCAGAAAAGCAGGTCGTACCAGTTGACGCGCGCGGTCGGCCCGGCGGGCCTGAGCCTCGTGCCGAGGCGCGCGGCCGCCTCCCAGAGCAGGTGCGGCCGCTGGCGCGCGGCGGGGACGCCTTCCAGGCGGCGGTTGCCTAGACGGTCGAGCGCGTCGCCGGGCAGGCCGCGGGCCGCGGCGGCGAGCGCGCGGTTGCCGGCGAACCCGCGCTGGAAAGAGCGCAGCCAGTGGGCCTCCGCGAACGCGCGCGCGGCGTGGAAGCTGTTCGGGTTGCCGTGCGGGTGCGAGATGGTGATCTTCAACTTCGTGTGCCCGTTGCGTTCAAGTCAGTGCCGCCCGCTTGCGGCGGGCGGCACTGACATTCGGCGTTCGACTCTCTTACGACTTCCGCCCCTCAACGCCTGCTCGAAGACTTTTAAATAGGCGCGCGCCACTTCCCGCGGGCGGTGTCGCGCGAGGTGAGCATCCGCGCCCGCGCGGAGCGACGCGAGCTTGGCGTCGTTCGTCAGCAAGTCATCGAGGGCGCGGGCCAGCGCCGCCGCGTCGTTGTTCGGGAAGGTCACGCCGCACGGCCCTATGGCGTCTGGGAGCCCGCCCCCTTCGGAGCCGACCACCGCGCAGCCGCACGCGATGCCTTCGAGGGCGACGATCCCGAAGGGCTCGTCCCAGCGCGAGGGCACGACCATGACGCGGTGCGCGTTCAGGAGTTGTGCCAATTCCTCGCCGCGCCTGACGCCCGCGAACCTCACCCGGTCGGCGACGCCGAGTTCTTCGGCCTGACGGCGCAGCGCCTCTTGCTCGGGGCCGCCGCCGACGATGGTCAGGCGGGGCGCGAGCCCGCGCGTCTTTAATTGTGCCAGCGCGTCGAGCAGCAGGTCCGCGCCCTTGTCCGAGACGAGCCGGCCGACGAAGACCATCTCGACGTTCCGCTCGACTGACGGTCTCAGGCGAAAGACATCTTCGCGGTAAGCGTTGGGGATGACGACCGAGGGCGCGCCCGCGACGTGCGCGGCGACGGCGCGACTGACGGAAATCCCCGTGGCCTTGCGCGCGAGCAGGTGTTTCAGGCGGTCCCGCCAAATCAAGCGGCCGCCTGGGCGCGCGTACCAGTTGTTGTGCGAGACGACCCACGGGCGAGGCGCGAACGCGAGCGGCCAGAGACCGCGCAGGCTGACGTTCGGCTGAAAGTAGACCTCGCACCACCGCACGAGTCTTAAGAGCCGCAGGCGGCCCGGCCCGCGGACGACCTCGAAGGGAAACTCTTCGTCGTCCGCGGAGGCCGCCGGAGTCAGGGAGACGACCTTCACCTCGTGCCCCTCGCGCGCGAACTCGCGGGCGAGCGTCTGGACTAGGGTTTCGATTCCCCCGACGCCAGGGTGAAAGGCCGGCGAGTAGATCAGAATCTTCATAAGGCTCGTGAATCGTGAATCGTGAATCGAAGAACGGCTTTTCTATTTACGACTCACGTCTCTCCCCAATATTTCGCCATTGAGCAGGGCGAAGACCGTGCCGACGAGGAACCACTGGTAGACGTTCTGCGTGTGGTTGACGACCGCGCCGCCCGCGACGAGCGAGAAGAGCAGCGCGGCGAAGCACGCCGCGGCGAGGGCCTTCGTCTCGCGGTCGCGCACCAGGACGCACGCGCGCCAGGCGGTCACGAGAACTCCCAGGCGCAGCAGCGTGAAGAGCAGAAAGCCCACCACGCCCAGCTCCAGCATGACGCGCGCGGACTCGCTCTCGACGGCGACCGGGATGGTCTCGCCCGTGCGCGCGAGCCCCAGCCTGCTCATCAGCGTGGGGACGCTGTTCTGCGTCGCGCCGATGCCGTAGCCGAAGGCCCCGGCGTACTCGGCCTCCCTGAACGGGAAGCTGAAGACCTCCGCGATGCGCGCGCGCCCCTCTTCGATCTGCTCCTCGCCGCCGAAGGCGCGCTGGTAGAGCGCGTCGACCGCGTGCGGCGCGACGACGACGAGCGCCAGCAGGATCAGCAGGCCGCCGACGGCGAACTGGCGCAGGCGTCGCATCGCGTCCTTCAAAGAGGTGAAGGCGTAGAAGACGACCGCGACCACTAGGAGGTTGACGATGACGCTGCGGCTGCCGGACATGAAGGCCGTCGCCGCCACCCCGCCCATCGCCAGGTAATAGAGCAGCCGGGCCGCGGCGGGCAGCGTCCGCAGCGAGCGCAGCGAGGTGAGGCCGAGCAGCAGCGCGAAGACGACCGGCAGGTAAACGGTCAGCCCAGACACGAAGGAGAACGTGCTCGTGACGCGGACGTAGTAAGTCCCCTCGGAGTCTGCGAAGAGGGCCGTGTCCTGCGTCGCGCCGCCCGTGGCCTCGTCGCTCCAGGCGTAGCGGTTGAGCGCCGAGTCCTGGCTGCCGTCCATGAACTGCCAGACGCCGAGCGCCGCGACCATCAGCGCGATGACCAGATACCAGCGCAGGAACCCCGCCAGCTTCTCCTTCGTCGTGAACATCCGCGGCACCAGGAAGACGAGCGGCATGTAGAGGCAGTAAGCCTTCAGCCCGAAGAGGCTGACGAGGACGTGCGGCGCGCTCGGGTTGGGGACGACCGCGACGGCGTAAATCACGAACGCGGCGAGGAGCACGAAGAAGACCTTCAGTTGACGCCCGACCACGAGCGGGGCCTTGCGCCGCGTCGTGAGATAGCCCGCAAGCACGGCGGCCATCAGCGCGTCCTTGTAGAAATAGACCATCTCGGCGTACGCAGGCAGGAACCACTTCCTCACCGCCCCCTCGACGACGACCACCACCAAGAGCGCCTGCAAGCCCGTCTCCCACCGCCGCCACGCCTGCAACAGCAAACCCACAGCCGCCAGCAACACTGGCGGGGTCGCAACCTTTATCCACTCGGGCTGGGCGAGCGCCGCAAACAAGACTCCGATGCCTATAACGCAAGACAGAAGCGCGACGAGGGGCGGCCGGAACTCCATCCAACGGCGCGCCTCACTTCTCTCCACCGGAGCGTGATGCCGCTCTACTTTGGTGAGCAGATTTGGAATTTGATAGGCCATGCGCGTGCTTCTGTCTTCGCTCGCCCCTTGTCCTTCTCAACCGGCTTCAGGCCGCGTGCGGGTCAGAGTGTAAATATGATTGTCGCCGCCCTTGATTCCTTTAACGAAAGGGCTGACGACCGAGCAGAGGGCGCGCGAGAGACGGCCGGAAATTTCCGACGCCGCTTTGCTGGTCGTGTGGGACAGGATGCGTAGCCCGGCCGCCTTCGACATCTTCTCGAACATGTAACTTTGAATCGGCGTGATGTGTGTGTGGTCGTTGAATCTCTCGTCGCGCCCGAACATCCTGAAGTCACCGCTTCGCAGAAACCTCAAGCGTCCGGCCACGCACTCGACGTTCGGCGTCGTGATGAGAAGGACTCCTTCCTCACTCAAAAGGCTTCTGCACTGCCGCAGGAAGTGAGTCGGATTTTCAAGGTGTTCGATCACCTCAATGGCCGTGACGACAGCGTATTCTTCATCTAACGCCTTCGAGAATTCTTCGTTCAGGTTTGCTCGCACGAAAGACACTCCGTCGAGCGCGAAGGCAGTCTCGTCATTGTCGAGGCAGGTGACGCGATGCCCGTGCTCAATAAGCCGCGCCGCCCACGCGCCTGTCCCAGCCCCCAAATCTAAAATCTTCGAAGGCACAGCGACGTGCCGCCCCAGTCCCCGGAATGCAGCGTCATGCAGACCGCTGACGGTTTTTGGCGCGGGCCTATTGTCTCGGGATTGGACCGAGCCCTCACGGGCTTTGATTAAGCTGTCAGTCGTGATGCTCACTCTCGAACCTCTTGCGCCTGAAGTCTCCCTCCCTTGGCGGCGATAACTTTTTCGACTGCCTTCAAGGTCGTCTCGGCGTTCTCGCGCGGCGACCAGGTGGTCATGCGCGCGCGGGCGGCCGCGCCCATTTTTCGCAGGCGCTCGCCGTCGGGGAGAAGCTCGCGCAGGGTGGCGGCGAGTTTGTCCACGTCGCCGCAAGGGTAGGTGAAGCCGGTCTCGCCTTCACAGACGAGGTCGTGGGCCGCGCCTATCTGGTCGCTGGCGACGACGGGCAGGCCGCAGACCATCGCCTCGTTGACGGGCAGGCCGTAAGGCTCTTCCTCCGAAGTGAAGACCAGCAGGTCCGAGGCCGCGTAAACTTCCGGCAGGCGCGAATACTTGACGAGCCCGGTGAAGCGCACGCGGTCCGCTATGTTCAGCCGCGCGGCCTCCTCCTTGAGCGATTCCATCAGCGGCCCGTCGCCGACCATGACGAGGTGGCTCGCGGGCACGCCCGCTTGCGCGAAGGCGCGGAGCGCGTCGTGCGGCCGCTTGCGCGCGATGAACTTGGCACAAAAGACGGCCACGGGCGCGTCGGGCGGTACGCCCAACTCCGCGCGCGTGCGGGTGCGGTCGGAGCGCGCGGCCGTAAGCGCGATTGCCTCGTTGTCGACGACGTAAGGCGTCAGCGCGACGCGCTCGCCCCTGACGCCGAGCGAGCAGACGAAGCGGCGGCCGGCGGTCGAGGGGACGAGGACCATGTCCGCCACGCGGTTGTAGAGGAAGGGAAGCACGCGGCGCTTCAGACGCGTCTTCCAGCCGGACCCGCCGGACGACGAGAGGCGCGTGGCGTCGGTCGTCAGAATCAGGGGCTTGCCCGCGAGCTTCGCGGCGCAGATGGCTAGCCAGAAGCTCACGTAGTTGTGGCCGAAGACGACCACGCAGTCCGAGCGGAGCGCCAGCCGCACGACGCCAGGATTGACGAGGCCGTAGAACTTCCCGAGGCTCGGCCGCGGCGACCAGTTCGACAGTTGCGTCCAGTCGTAGCCGTCCAGCGCGGGCGTGTCGAAAGCATCCTTGTTCAAGTGCTCGTCGTCGCGCCAGAGCCGCGCTTCGGCCAGGCTACAGTAGGCGGTCAGCGTTCCCACCTCCGCGTGCGAGGCCATCAGGCGCAAGGTCGCCGCCGTCTGAATCGGCTGCGACGACACGAGCAGGACTCTGCGCTTTCCCTCACGCATAAGCGAGATTCTCTTCGGCCGGGAGGCCCGAGCGCCGCAGGCGATTCGCCAGCCGCCCGGCGTGGACGCTGAGCGTGTGCGTCTGATACCAGTCGAAGGCCGCGTCCGCGAGCCGCTGCGCCGCGTCGAGGCCCAACCTTTCGGAGTCTTCGACGAGCCGGTAGTGCGTGCCTGCGCGAAGGTTGTCTGCCTCGCCGCCCTGCCCGCGGTTCGCGACGAGCGGCAGGACGCGGTGCGCGCAGTAGGCCGCGAAGATGGTCGACTTGCCGAGCATGTCGGCCGGGTAGTCAATGACGCCCGCGACAGAGTCCAGGAGAATCTCGGAGACCTCGCGCGCGGTGGTCTCGCCGCAGTAGATGACGGGCACGTCGAGCAGGCGGGCGGCGGGCGAGTCTGCCTCGCGCCCTATGTCCCAGACCTCTTCGATCTTCAGCCGGCGGCAGACGCGATTCAACTCCCCGGCCGACCTGCGGTAGACCTCCGCGCGCCGCCCGCGCGTGCCGAAGACGACCAGCCGGCGGCGGCGCGAGGCGAGCGGCGCTGTCGTCGCGGGCTCGCCGACGCTGGAGAAGACCGGCAGGCTCTCGGCCCCGCGCGCGCCCATCCAACGCAGCCTGCTCGCGTAAAGCCCCAGGCTCGTCAAACTCTCGTCGCTCGCGCGCGCGAGCCGCGCCGCCAGACTTCTCTGCCGCCGCGAGAGCCAGAAAGAACTGGTCCAGGGCGGCCCCGCCGCGTAAAGCTCGTGAAAGAAGGTGAGCAGCCGCCGCCCGCCCGCCTCTTCGCGCCAGTGGCCGAGCGCGCGGACCAGCCAGGCGGGGCAGCCGCGCTTCGCGTAAGCGTAACCGCCGTAGTGCACGAGCGCAGACGCCGTCTCCCCCCGCGGCAGGGCACCGAGCAACTCTTCAACACTGCGCCCGCCCAGGCGGCTGACGCCGAAGCCCTCCACCCGGTCGCCCCCGTCCCACGCCGCGTCCGTCACGACAAAACGCGTCTCGACCTGAAAGCCGTCGCGCAAGCCCCGCGCCAGCCCCAGCGCGTAATCGCCAACGCCGTCAATCATCGGCGGCAACCTGGGCACGATCTGTGTTAACAGCATTGAAGGCGTCCTTCGACTCAGAGCAAGGCCGTCGGCTTAACTTTCTCTGCCAGAGTGCCCTTGGCCCGTTGAAGCAGCCGCAGCATTGGCGTTGGCAGAGTTCGATTCAGAATGGTGTAAGTCTTCAACACGCGGAATAGGTCCGAGCCGAGGACTCGCGAAATTTTGATGAAGAACAGCCACAGCTCAACAACATCGGTCGCAGATTTCTGACTCGCACGCTCCTTCGCGGCAAGCCGCGAGACTTTCGTCTTGAGCGAGTAAAGGCACTTTATGTCTTCGTCAAAATCCTCTTCCTGTACGCTGCTCAGAACCGCCTCCATGTTCTTGAGACCTCTTTCCGTCTTCTCGCTCAGCCGGCTCTCGCCGCCCGCCGTATCGAAGCCTGAAAAGTTGCCGGCGTGGATGCGCCAGACGGAGAGCGGCCGGTCTATGAAGAACGAATCTCCGCGGTTCAGAGTCGCCATCACTAAATATTCGTCAATCAGCATGTCGACTTCCGCCGGAATGCGGATGCCCTTCAGTACGCCGGCGCGCCCAGCGAAGGTCGAGCCACCGCCGAACAAAATCATCTCGCGGGAGAAACGGGACAGCAGTTTTTTCCCCTCTAACTTTCGCCCTCTAAGCGACGTGGGTATCGGCTCAACGATTCGCGCGTCCGTCCTCACGTTCCAGTAGAAGGCGGGGTGCGCGACGTGCACAATGTTCGGGTCGGAGTCAAAGGCGTTGACGACCGCCCGCAATTTCTCAGGGAGAAAAAGGTCATCTGCGTCCAGGTTGAAAAGGTAACGGCCTCTGGCTTGCGCGATGCCGACGCTGATCGCATGGGCCTTCCCAAGATTCCTTTGCCAGAGATACTTGACGCGGTCCCCGTACGGCCGAACCTTCAACGCCGTGTCGTCTGTCGAACCGTCGTCAACGACGATAATCTCAACTTCGTCGGCCGGCAAATCCGAGTTGAGGACGCTGTCAACGGCCTCGCAGATGAAGCGGCCATAGTTGTAAGTCGGAATTATGACGCTAACCAGCGGCCGACTTTTCATCTTGGAACAACCATCCGACTTCCGAAAGTGATTCTACGTAAGTCTTCGCGACCTGCGGCCAATTGAATGTCCGTTGATAGATGTCTGAGACTTCGCGACCTTCCGTAATCAACCCGGCCTCCGCGGTCGGCGGGAAGGGGCGTAACGTCTCGAAGAAGGACTGCAAATCTGCGACGCCGCCCGCACGCGTGGCGAAAACAGGCATGCCGGATTCGAGCATCTCGTTGAGCGACAGGCCCCAGCCTTCGGACTTGCTGGTGAAGAGGCCGATGTCGTGCGCGGCGAGCAGGCCGTAAAGCTCGGCGCGCTTGAAGGAGGGGATGACTTTGATCGTGCCTGTGCGAAGCAACTCGGCCGGACAATCTTTTTCAGCGCCCGCGCCGCAGCCCGCGATGGTGAGGGTGTCCTGCGGGCGCTCGGCGTGCCAGCGCGTGATGAAGTCCAGCAGCACGCGCGGCCCCTTGTGGGCCGTCCAGCGGCCGACCCAGAGAAAGCGCAGGCGGTCGGGCGCGGTGCGGCCTCTGGCCTCGCGCACTTCTGCCAGCGCACGCCTGTCCTCCTCAGAGGGCGCGACGAAGTAGTGCGAGAGCTTGCCACGCCACCAGGGAAACCGGCGGCTCATCCACTGGCGTTCAAGGCTGCCCAGGCAGGCGATGCGCCCGGCGCGTCCCCACCCGCGCAGCAGCAGCGCGGCGTTATAGAGGAAGTACGCGGACTCGAACGGCAGGTACGCCAGGGTCTTGATGACGCCTCGGTCCTTGCGTTCTGTCAGACTCGCCCACAAGTAGGAGAGTTCGGGCTGTACGCTGCGCGCGACGACCGTCGTGGCCGAGCGGCGCGCGCGCCGCGTGATGAGGTTGGCCGGGCAGTCAAGCACGTCGAACGATTCCTGGGCGGCGAGAAATTTATCGAGCCGCGCGCGCATCGCGCGTAGCGTCTGCCACCAGCGCGCGCCGTCGGGGAGCGGGTGCGGCGACCAGAGCGTCACGCCGTGCCCGTGCGCGCCGAGGCCCGCGCCGAGGTTGATGGCGAGCTGGCTCGCGCCGAATTCGGTCGAGAGCGGAGCGTGTGTGACGATGAGTATGCGCATCAGTTCCGGCCGCCTTGAAACGGGATTGTCTGCCAGAATTTGTGCCGCACGTTGTTGACGTAGTGCCGGAGGGCTATGTCTCGTTTCGCGTAATGGTCTTTATAAACAAACTGGTCGCTGACGCTGAGGACGAATTTGTCCGGGGAGAGCGGCAGGGCGTTGTTCCGGTGCATGGCTAGATGAACGAGGGTCTGTTCGGTCGCCCAGGAGGGCGAGCCCGGATACTCCGCCAGACGCCGCAAGGGAGCGTCCCAGTCGAGCCGCTCTTTCAAAAGCATGAAGCCCGCGTTGACCGGCCTCTCTCTTTCCGCTTCGTCGCGAAGAATCGAATCGTCCAGAGAGGCCATGCAGTCCGGCAAGTACCAGAAGCGTCCGCCGTCGGATTCGGCCAGGCGAGCCAGCTCGCTGGCCGCGGGGAAAAAGAGTATGTCCGCGTCCGTGTAGATGGTGGCCCGATTGACGGGCATGGAGAGCAGGACGGCCAGCTTCTTCCCCATCGCCTGCCGGTCGGCGAACGCCCTGACGTACGGCGGCAGATCGACGGCGAAAGCGTCCCAGTCCACGACCGTGACGCAATCACTCGTCCTCCGCAGCACCTCGCGAGAACTCTCCGTGTAGCTCCCGTCCGAGACGATTGTGAACTTGTCGGGGACGCCGACGTGGCGCACGAAGGAGCGTACGCACGCCACCTGCTCGGGCAAATACCGCTCGCCCGAAAAAGAGTAGACCTCGACGGGAATCTTCCGGGACTGCCGCACGGGGCGGCCGACGATGCGGCGAATCATTCGGCGGTAGAGGGAACGCGTCGCGGCCCCCTGCGCCCTCGCGGCGCGGTAAGCAACATTCATTGTCTATGCTCCGCGAGCGCCGACGCAGTAGTGGCGGAGGGTTCATCCAACAAGCCCTCCGCGGGATGCCCTGCCAGATGGCCGCACCCGGTCAGGCCCCTGTAGCTCAGCATGGCGTTTAAGAGCAGCGTCGGGACGAGCGAGAGGATGCCGAACCAGAGCACGCCTTCGAGCGTCGAGATGTTTAGGAACGAGAGCAACAATGCCTGCGTGACGAGCACGGCGGGGATGTTGAGCCACGAGTGTCTGATCCACGCCTTCGTGCTGTTGAGCGCCCACATCATGGTGATGACGCCGCCGAAGGCCGTCAGCGTCATCGTCAACAGAAGCGCGTCGCGCAGATGAGAGTACTTCGCGCCCAGCACCCAGAGCAGTTGGTCCGGGAAGAGGCGCGCGAGCGCCACGACCGAGAGGGCGATGAAGACGCTGGCACCCATGATCTGTAAGTAGCGGCGGCGCAGAACGTCCGGGGACTGGCAGCGGGCGAAGCCCGGGAGGACGATGCTCGTCATCACCGCGCCGACGACGGCGAAGGCGACGCCGAGGCGGCCGAGCGCGCCGACCTCCGCGATGGATTGCGTGCTGCCGAAGAGGGCGACGAGCCAGACGGTGACCTGGCCCTGCAAGCAGTAGAAGACGGAGTTAGGCACCTGGCTCTTGATGATGGAGCGCATCTCCGCGCGGTCCAACGCGCTCGGCTGCGCCGCCGCGTCGATGCTGTCCGGCGTCCATCGCTTGAGCAAAAGGTACTGCGCGAGGACTGACGCCGCGGTCGCCGCGGTCGCCACCGCCGCGTTCAGGAAAATGAAGTAGGCGGCGGCGACGAGCGCCAGGCGCGCGAGCGCGCCCACGAGGTCAATCGCCTGGACGCGACCCAACTGCGAGCGCAGGCGCGGCACGACCATCAGTACGACGGTCGTCAACTGGAAACTCAGCCCGACGAGGACCAGGAGCGTGAGCAGCAGGGCGTAAGACGTGGACGCCCCGTTCGTCCAGAGCAGCCAGACCAGGAGCGGGGCGACGGCCAGGACCGCTATGGCAGCGAGCCGCCGCCGCAATCCGAGGGCCGTGGCGACGAGCTGGCCGAAGCGGCGCGGGTCCTGCCAGACGCGGCCGCCGATGGACGCGAGCCCTATGCCCACGCCCGAGTCCGCCAGGATGCTCATGGTGCTCTGCATCGCGAAGGCGAGCGTGAAGAACGCGTACTCCGTGCGGCTCAGCGTCCTCACCAGCAGGATGCCGCTCGCCACGCCCACCGCCTGCACGACCACCTGCACGACGACGAACTTGCTCAGCGTCTTCCCCCAGCGCAGCAGGCGCGGCAACCGCGGGGCCACGCCTCGCGCGCCTTCGGGGAGCAGGGTCAGGGGCTTCATAAAGCAGTAGGCGGTTGGCAGCGGGCAGTGGGCAGTAAGAAATCGGCGGCGGGCGGCGTTAAGCTTTCGTCCTTAACTGCCTGCTGCCTGCTGCCCACTGCTTCTCATCCCGCGAGCGGGTCCGTGTCGGCCTCGGCGTTGTAGTAGGGGTCTTGCTGGTAGCGTTGGTAGTAGTAGTAATCGACCGAGCGCGCGGTGATGTTGTTGAGGACGACGCCGAGGATTTTCGCGCCGACGTCCTGTAGGAGTTGGCGCGAGCGGCGCGCGACCTGGCGCGAGGTCTTGCCGCCGTGGACGACGAGGAGCACGCCGTCCACGAGCGTGGAGACGAGCACGCCGTCGGTGAACGAGCTGACGGGCGGCGAGTCGATGACGACGTGCGTGTAGGCCGCGGCGGTCGCGGCCAGCAGGCGGCGCATCTGCTCGGACCCTATCAGCTCCGCGGGGTTCGGCGGGACCGGGCCCGAAGGCAGGACGTGCAGGTTCGTCGCCTCGTCCGCTTCTATGGCGTCGAGGATGTCGTCGTCGGTCATCTCGCTCGAAAGAATCGTGCTCAGGCCGTAGCGGTTCCTCAGGCCGAAGATGGCGTGCAGGCGCGGCCGGCGCATGTCCGCGTCAATCACGAGGACGCGCGCGCCCGTCTGCGCGAGGCTGATGGCCGTGTTGACTGCGGTCGTCGTCTTGCCCTCGCCGGGGAGGCTGGACGTGACGAGCAGTGTCTTCGGCGCGCGCCCGGCGGTCGAAAGCAGCACGCTCGTTCTGAGGTGGCGGTAAGTCTCCGCGAGCGGCGAGCGGGCGTCGGCGTGGATTAAAAGCTCGGGGCTCTCGTCGGCGTTCCTCAACTGCAAAGCCTTCGGGGACGCGAGCGCCTTCTTGTGTTTCCTCATCAGCCCGGCCGAAGGGATGGCCGCGAGCGCGGGCAGACGCAACTGGCTCTCGACCTCCTCACTCGTGTGGAGCGTGTCGTCAAGGTATTCGAGGAAGACTGCGAGGCCGAGCCCCGCGCCGAGCGAGAGCATCAGCGCCAGCAGCACCGTCCGCATCCGCGCGGGGCCGACGGGCGCTTCCGGCACGAGCGCGTAGTCCAGGACAGAGATGTTGTTCGGCGTCCCGGCGAGCACCACGTCGTTCTCCTTCGAGCGCTGGAGCAGGCCGTCGAGGAGCACCTTGTTCGTCTCGATCTCCTGTTGGATGATGCGGTAGTTGATGGCCGCCTCGTTCTGCGTGACGGTCTCGCCCTTCTGCTGGTTGAAGGCGTTGCGCAGGGACTGCTCGCGGGCGACCGCCTGGCGGTACTTCGTCTCAAGGTTGGTCAGCACCGTTTTGGCCGCGCCCTCGCGCGCCGCCTTCAACTCACCCTCAAGCACCTCAATCTGCTGCGAGACTTCCTTGACCTCCGGGGCCTCCTCGGTCGCTTCGACCAGAAGTTGCCCGCGCGACTGGCGCAGCGAGGTGAGCTTCGTCTCTATCTCGCCGATCTTGTGCGCGTCCGCTTCGGCCAGTGCGTTGGCCGCGCCGGGGGCGAGCGCCGCGTGGTAGGCGGCCTCGGCAAGCTTCAAGTCGTTCTGCGCTTCGAGCAGTTGACGGTTGAGGCCCGTCAGGCGCTCGACCACGGTGTTCTGCGTCGGGTCGAGCGAGAGAATCTGGTTGCTGCGTGCGTAGGCGGCGAGCCGCTCTTCGGCGCTGCGAATCTGCGCCTGAAGTTCCGCGACGCGCTTTTGCAGGAAGTCGCCGGCCGAGCTGTTCGACTCGGTCTTCTTCTCAAGGTTCGAGAGGACGAAGGTGTCCGCGATGGCGTTGACTATGCGCGCGGCCGTCTGCGGGTCCTGGTGGGTGAAGCGTATGTCGATCAGGCGCGTGTCCTTGTAGAAGCCCGTGGTGCGCGTCTCCTTGACCGGCTCGACTTTCAGGCCGCCCTGGAGCGAAGAGACGAACGGGGCCAGTTTCTTGGCCTCGACTAAGTCGTCGTGCGAGGAGGCGGGCGCAATCGTCGTCGTCAGCGGCACCTCGTCTCCGGCGCTCTCACTCGCCTCCGTCTTCTCGCGGCCGCCGAGGCCGAACATGCTCAGGAGCCGCTGCCAGGTCGAGCGCTTCTGCGCGGCCTGCGGCTGTAGGAAAGCCTGGTTGTGTTCGAGGTCGAGGGTCTTGACGACGCGGCGCAGCAGTCCCGGGCCGGAGAGGATTTGGAGCTGCGTGTTGAAGTAGACGGGGTCGTTCGATGCGTTGTTGAGGATGACGGGACCATTTTTCGCGGACGCTCCCAATGCGGGGTTGTTTTCGAGGTCAACCTGGACGCGCGCCTGCGCCTCGAACACGTCCGGCTTACGCGCGATGTAGACGGCCGCCAGCATCGTCGAGAGCAGGCACACGCCGACGACCATCCACAGCCGCTTACGCACCGCGCGCAGGTACTCGCGCAGCTTGAACTCGTCCTCGGCCCCGTTCTCCACGCCGTAATACGAGGAGAGCGCCGACGGCGACACGGGCTCGGCGTGGGAGTCCAGCTCGCCCGTCTCGGCCTTGCGTTTCGGGACCAGTTGATTACTCTGCTTCATAATTTCACCTGTAAATCACGGGATGACACGCACGGGCATCTGCGCGACGGAGGGGATGACCGCGCCGACGAGGCTGCGGAGGATGCTTTTGCCTTCGGAGACGGGCACGTCCACGATGTCGTTGGCCTGGAGCGCGAGGTCCGTGGCCTGGCGTTTCTCGATGGCCTTGAGGTTGACGAAGATTTCGGTCTTGGTGGTCGTACCCTGAAGTTGGCGTATGACGCGGACGCGGTCGGTCTTGGTGTCGCGCATCGCGCCGCCGGCCATCGCGATGGCGCGCGTCACCGTCAGCGGCTCCTTGAGCGCGATGGCGCGCGGGCTGATGACGTTGCCGACGACGTAAATCTGCTCGGCCTCCGGCAGCGTGATGATGTCGCCCGGCCGCACGAACGGGTTCGCGCTCTCCTCGCCCCGCAAGGTCTCGCTCAGGTCGTACGAGACGAAACTGGTCTTGACGGCGTCCGGCGCGTCAACTTTGGCGGCGGCCGCGTCCGGGGCTTCGCAGACGGAAACTGTGCCGGCGTGGACGACGTGTACAGCGCGGCCCGCGCGCTCGGCCGGGCCGTTGGCGAAGGCGAGGAGTTCGAGCAGGCGGACGCGCCTTTGGAGTTGGAAGCGGCCGGGCGTGTTGACCGCGCCGATGACTGCCACGGGCTCCGACTGAAACTCCTTGACGAACACGTCCACGTGCAGGTTGCGGTAGAACTTCCTGTAGCGCTCGCTGATTAAAGCCGAGAGTTCGCTCTCCGCGAGGCAGGCCGCCTTGATCTCGCCCTCGATCAAGGGCATGCGAATCATCCCGCGCCCGTCGACGCGCACGGCCTCGCGCGACAACTGCGGCCGGTTGTAGACGCGTATGTCCAGCACGTCCCCGGGCCCGATGCGGTAACGGTTATCCGGCGCGGCGGCGGTCTGCGCCCAAACGGCCTGGGTGCTCGCGACCGAAATTAAGAGGAGCGTGAAAAAGAACCGTAGGGGCAGGGCTCGTCCCTGCCCGCGTGTTATCGAAATAGAGCGGGCAGGGACGGGCCCTGCCCCTACGGTCATCTGTTGCCTGTTGACTTTCAAAATGCTCACTTCCTTATTTCTTCAAACGTCCGGGCACACTTCGGCCCTCGCGTGACTTCCCGTCTTCGGAGGGAATCACGCCGGACCCCCGCGAAGGGGGAAGCCTCTGGCGCGAGGCGGCGTCAGGTTTTCAACTTCATCGGAGGCGCATCAAGGGATCGCCGAAGAGTATCCAGGTGCGGCGCACGTCTATGTCGGAGGTGGCGGCCTTGGCCTGCCGGACGGCCTCGCCTAAGGTCGTGGGCGTGCCCGCGAAGAGGTGCTCGTAGAGCTTGCGGTTGACCTCCGATTGGCCCGTCGGCAGCGTGACGCCGGACGAGGCCCAGACGGCGACCGCGCCCCCGTTCTCGACCTTCATCAGCGCCTCGGCCAAACTGTCGCCCGTGTTGCTGTGGTAGTAGCCGTTCATGCACGTCATCGTGACGAAGACCGCGGGCTTCCCGCTGTTCGAAAGCTGTGGCACGTCCGCGATTCTCAAGACCCCGTCGCCGGTCCAACGCTCGAAGCTGCCGTGCCCGACCCAGTTGGCTAGAATCTGCCCCTGGTTGAGGCCGTCGATAATCTGCGAGCGAATCGTGTCGGCGCTCTCGGTGGTGCGGTTGATGGACTGGACGCCGATTGTGCCGGGGACGTAAGTCTTGAGCGCGTCGCTGTCGGCGGCGAAGTCGTAGCCGTCAGCGCCGAGGCGGTCTGCGACGAGCAGCACGCCGCGCCCGGCGTTGTTGGCGGGCGAGTAGCCTGTGATCTTCGCGACGACGCGCTCGGCTTCCGTGACGGTCTGGACGGGCAGGCGGCCGACGGCCATTTCCGGCACGGCGTCCGAGTCGAAGTCCGCGAACCAGTCGTCCATCGCGGTCTCCATCTGCCTCGTGTCTACCATCTTCGTCGGGACGAAATCGAACTGGCCGCGGCCCTGGTAGTTGCGCGGGTCGTAGGAGCCGTCGCCGACCAGGAGCACCCACCGCGGCGCGCGCGACCAGCGCGCCCTGGTCAGCGACAGGAAATCGCGCAAGGCCGCGGGGCTGTGCGCGCCGTAGCTGAACTCGTCGTAAACGTCTTCCACGTCGACGACGAGGACGAGCCTGCCCTGCGAGCGGCGCAGCCGCGCCAGCGGCTCGATTGCCGCGCGGAAGTCCCCGTGAGTGATGACGACCATGTCGGCCCAGTGCGAGGCCGTGCTCCACTTCGAGGGCTGGTTGGCCTTCGTCTCGGCGGGCGACTCCGAGAGGTCGCCCGTGAAGGCGACGAAGGCGCGCGTCTCGCCCGCCCCGGCCTTGAACGTGGCGCTGTAGAGCGAGCCCGCGGCGGCGACCTGCGGCAGAACCTCTTGGGGCTGGCCCGGATTCGTCACGTCGAGGACGCGCACGTTCGCGCCTGTGAAGCCTTCGGCGCGAATGGTCTGAGAGCCTTTCGCGGTGAAGGAGAGGCGGTTGGAGTGCGCCTTGTAGAAGTGCTGGTAGGTCAGCCGCACCGTGTCCACGAGGCTCGTGTCCGTCTCGCCGTTCTGCGCGACGAGCTTGACGTTGTTGTTGCCCTCGCGCAGGACCCAGCCCGGA
The DNA here is from genome assembly GCA_035563515.1 of Pyrinomonadaceae bacterium. Classification (GTDB taxonomy): domain Bacteria; phylum Acidobacteriota; class Blastocatellia; order Pyrinomonadales; family Pyrinomonadaceae; genus QHXM01. The sequence continues at coordinate 42,850 of DATMVE010000020.1, read as the reverse complement.
ATCGTGAGGCGCGCCGTCGGGTTCTCCATGCCTTCGTAGTTAATCGTCCCGACAATCGTCCCGTTGACCAGCACCTTGACGCTGTGCGCCTGTAGGCTGACGCCCTGGAGCGAGATTTCGAGCGCGGGCTGCGGGGCCGTGTTGCGGTCGTAGTGGTGCACGTTGAAGACGTACTGTAGGGGCTGCGTGAAGAGCACGCGGCCGAAGAAGTTTTCGCCGTCGCCGTTGAGGAGCGCGGAGAAGTAGAGCAGCCGCTCGCGCACCTCGACCGTGTGCGGGAAGCTGCGCGCGAGCGTCGCAGAAGGCGCGGGGCTGCTGGCGGCGGCCACGCGCTTGCCGGCCGTCGAACCCGCGATGAGCCAGTAGGTGCGCTTGTCTGTCGAAGGCATGTCGAGGCCGGTGCCGTAGAACTCAAGGTAGGCGTTCGCGTCCCAGGCTCCCGAAGGCGTGACGAGCTTGACGGCCTGCTCCACGCCCTCGGCGTAGAGTTGCAGCTTGCCCGGGTCAACGGAAGCAGCCAGCCCCGCGGCCGCCAGTTCAGGCTGCGTGACGCGATACCAGCCCGCCCTGTTCACGCTGATCTTCACGCCCGCGCGCGAGGCCAACTGGTATGACGTGAGCGGCGCTACGCTGGCGGCGCTCGTCGCGGCGGCCGTGGGCGCGAGGGCCGGGCGCTCCGTCACCGGCGCGGCGGCGTTGCCGTTAGTCTCGGAGAGTTGGCTGAGCAGCTTGGCCTGCTGCCGGGGCGCGGCGCTCCCTGGATGGGCCGCGACGGCCGCGACGGGGCCGTGCCAGGTGCGCGTCCCGTCAAGGTCAACGTCTTCGAGCCAGTAGACGGAACCGGCCGTGCCCTGCGCGTCCGGCCACGAGTAGGAGTTGCCCGCGGTCAGCGGCGTCCCCTGGCCCGCAATCAACGCCGACCCCGCGATGAGCGTCGGGTTCAGACGCACGCGCCCGCCGTCCTCTTCGCGGTACACGTTGAAGCCCAGATTATCAACCTCGCGCCCCGTCTCCCACTTCAACTGCACGCCGGACGCATCAGCCGCCACGGCGTCGAACGAAGCAAGCTCGACCTGCGTTGGCGCGAGCGGCACGATTGAGACCGCTCCCATCGCCCACCCCTGAGCAGTCCCGAGCGTCCATAGCGTCGTCGTGTTCGTCGCGCCCGGCTCAGTGCTCCCCGCGCCCACAGAGTTGAGCACCAGGTTAGGCTCGGTGGGCGGCGGCGGGCCGTCGCAGGCCGTACCATTCCACCGCTGAGTTTGACCGGCATCAGGCGTCAGAACCCCCGCCTCGAATCTCGTGGCGATGGTGTCTAGGACGATCTCGTTCGTGGCGCTGGCGACTGTGATTGAGGCGGGGGAAGTGCTCCCGGAGCTTCTAGTGAATGGCCGCGTCGGCGTGACTTGGTTAACGTCATTGAAAGATATAGAGCCTGCGACTGCGTAGTTCACACCCGCGTTCAAGGTGACTTGCACGGTGTTTGTACCGGAGGCGGGCATTCTCAAGATAAACATCTCGACGGCGCTGTTGCCGTCCGGCGATAACGCCGGGGAAATAAGGCTGTCGAGGCGCGTCATTGCCACCCCGTTGTACGTGACGCCGGAAACTCTCGGCGGAGGCAGCCCGCCCATAGGCAAAAGGCTGACGTAGGTTGACACGCTGACAATCAGGATGCGTGAAGTGTTGCTGCTTGTCGTGTGCGACCAAGAGAAACTCCGCGCCAGAGCGGTCCCGTCAAAGTCACAAGCCTGTGATGCACTATCAAAGGATGATGAGGCAGCGCGCGGCGTCGGCGCACCCGTAGTAAAATCAGCAGAGTTGTTATTCGTGTCGTCTTCGCCTCTTGAATTTCTAATAATCGCGGTGGTTGCTGTGCCTGCGGGCGCGGGGGATGTTTCCGAGCAGGTAGGACTGCCGCCCGTCCCATAACCCACGAAATCTCTTATGCGTGTAGTTACAGTTGGGTCTGTTTGAGGACAGTTTACACTAGCGTCTATCTGAGTATTATCAGTTACCAATGCGAGCTTGCCGTTGATAGCCGATAAGTCAGTACCTCCCGAAGCATTTTCCGCAGGAAGAGGAGTGCCTGCCATGGACGTTTGTAGTCTGACTAAATAATATTGGCCGGGAGCAATCGTTCCCGATATTGTTGTCACCTGCCACGCCGCGCCCGTATTCCTATATTGAAGCGACCAGTTGGAGAAAGTGACGGCGGCAGTACCTCGGTTGTAAATCTCAACGAAATCACTCCTATACGTATTCCCGTTTCCGCCGTAAATCTGGCTGATGACGAGGTCGGCTGAGGGAGTCGCCTGCGCTCGGGATGGCGGCGGGGAAGAGAGGAAGTGGTAGGCAGCGAGGGCTAGGGCGGTGAAGAGGAAGAGGGCGAGGGCGCGGCGGTGGCGTCGGCGGTCGCGGCGCGAGGGCTTGAGCAAGGCCGGTGTGTGAGTGTGCCTTTGTGCGGATTTCATACGTCCTCTAGTCCTTTCCTTTGCCGCCAGAGTTTCCCGCCGTCATTCCTCGCGGATTTGCCGCCGCTCCGCCCGAAAACCTCAAATTTCGGCCTGAATATTGAAATTCCCTGTCTCTGGAGTTGCGATTCCGGCCTTCGCACTTGCAACTTTGTCCTTTGCACTTGCAAGTTCGGCCTTCGTACTTGCAAGTGCAAGCCTTGTACTTACAAGTTAAGGCTTTGAACTTGCAAGTTTGGGCTTCGGAGTTGCAAGTGCAAGCCTCGAACTTGCAACTCCGGGCTTTGAACTTGCAAGTGCAAGCCTTGCACTTGCAACTCCGGGCTTCAGACTTGCAACTTTGAAGGCCGGAATCGCAACTCCGGCCTTCGGAGTTGCAAGTCCAAGCCTGGGTTTTGCGATCCCGAGGCTTGGAGTTGCAAGTTCAAAGCCCGGACTTGCATGTCCGAGGCCGGGAATCGTCCTCCCCGGAAGGGGAATCGCGTCCCCGGACGCTTCCGTTAAGTCATTCTGACCAAGTCCTACTGCCCGCGCCTGAGCTTCGGCCGCCGCGTCATGTAGCTCGCGGTCCTCACGACGTACTCGCCCATCTGAAATGGGAAGCGGGGCAGGCGGTTGACCGGGGCGCGCATGCGTATGGTCGCCTGCAAGGGGTCGGGCCAGCGCTTGAGCAGCGCGCCGAAGATGCGTATGGGGCGCTTCCTCAACGTCTCCGCCATCAACTCAGGCGGCAGGCGGTCCATGACGCACGGCCGCTCCCACTGCTTCAGCACTGACGAGACCATCCACTTCGGAAGCCGTCGCGCACGCGCGGCGATTGCCGGGTCGTCTATACGCGCGCCGAGCAGTCGCTCGGCCAGCCCGAGCGCGCACGCGACCCACCCCGCGCGCAAAGGGTCGCTGCCCAGGCAGCGCTCCCAATCAAAACTCTCCGCGCGCGTCTCCAACGCGGCGGCCACGTCCGCGAGCCAGAGGGGACGCCAAGCGCCGTGGCGCAGCAGGTGCACAGAGAGAAAACGCAGGTGGTCTTCCTCAGACATCAGCCGCACGCGACCGCCCCCGACCGCGACCTCGCGCGAGCGCGCGAAAAGCTCGTCCCACTCCCCTGCGCTCAACGCTTCAAGCTCCTCGTGCTCGAAGTCAACGAAAAATTGTTTCGCCTCGGGAGCGCCGAAGAGCGTCAGCGCCTCGTCCATCTGCCCCGGCCGGACGACGAGGTCGAGGTCTCCGCTCGGCCGCAATCCTTTCGCGGGGTACGAGCGCCCGGCGGCCCAGCCCTTGATGAGCAGCGCGTCTACGCGTGCCGACGTGAGCAGGCGGAAGACTTCTTCGAGCTGTCTCTCCTGCAAAGAGGCACGTATGACGTTGAGCTGGTAAGCGCGCTCAAGCTCCTCGGCCTCGTTCGTGAAGCGCAGTTGCGTGTGACGAATCCGCCACCACGCCAGGCCCGCGGCCCCGGAGCCCAGAAGCAGCGGCGTCACCTCCGCCAACTCTTCGGCCGTCAGAGCGGCCCGCGCGGGCTCCTCGCGCCACGCGCCCGTCAGCGCCTCTCGGACGAGGTGCCCGCGCGTTCTGTTGGGGGGCGACTTCTTCATCGTTAGGAGGCGCAGACGTTGCCCGGAAGGCATGTGGCCGGCGGACAGCAGAGGACTGTGCCGCATTGGACGCAGTTGGAGGCGGCGGCCTCGACCGGGGTCGGGGCGACGATGGTCGTAATCAGCGGCAGGGCGACGACGGCCGCGAGCCCCAGACGCCTGACCAACTCGCGGCGCGACAGCCGCGCGGCCGGGACGGCGGCGTCGGCGGCGTCTCCCGCAACGCGCGGCACGACCTGCTCAGTCAGCAAACGGTCTTTCGCCAACTGCTCCAGGGCGTACCAGACGAGGTCTTCGCCGACGGGCGACTTCAAATCCTGCGCGACGAGGGTTGCGATGCGCGCGGGCGTCGTGCGCCCGTCGCAGCGCTTCCAGACGAGCGCGGCCGTGCGGTTCAGGCAATGAGCTTTGTGGCTTTCCCGGTCATAGACGACTATCTCCTCGGGCAGTTCGTTGACGACCAGCCCACGGGTGCGTGCCAGAGGCTTGAAGGATTCGCTCATCACTGTGGACACGTTGCCTCCAGAATATGTGTGCGGCGCTCGGAGTCTGTTGCCTTTGGAAGCCCACGAATTGCGGAGACGGCGCGAGACACTGGGGGCGTCCTGGGCGGAATCTAGACGGCTGCTTGCGAACCCCTTTTTCTTGCTTGAGGCTGAAACTTGTGGCGATGAATAAACGGACTGTATAAGACCAAGAACCATCTGCCGAGTAGCCCAGAAACTATCACGCGGGCACCCAAGCGTCAACATTTCCGGGGCGATCTCGATTGCGGATCGGAAGACAGGTCTTCATTAATACACGATCCGAAATCCGCCCGCGTTCACCAGGTGAGTTCACAGCGATAAATTGCTGAGCTATTATTAAAAGTCCCGGCGGAGTTCCTAACGTTTACACGGAGGGGCAAAATCGAATGGGCTGGAAAGAGAATCTGTTGGAGAGCGAGGCGGAGATTAAAGAGTTGTTGGCGGCGACGAAGCGCATCGCCGTGCTGGGCATCAAGACGGAGAGGCAGGCGGGCCAGCCCGCGTTCTACGTCCCGTCTTACCTGGCCTCCGCGGGCTTCGAAGTGATTCCCGTCCCCGTCTACTACCCGGACGTGACGGAGATACTCGGACGAAAAGTCTACCGCAAGCTCGCGGACATCCCCGGAGACGTGGACCTCGTCAACGTCTTCCGCCGCTCCGAAGACATCGCGCCGCACCTCGAAGACATCCTGGCGAAAAACCCGAAGGCCGTCTGGTTCCAGTCAGGCATACGCAACGACCAGGCCGCCCAGAAACTCGCCCTGGCCGGCATCAAGGTGGTGCAGGACCGCTGCCTCATGGTTGACCACCGCTGGATGAGGTGACAGCGGGCAGCGGGCAAGAAAGCAGGAAGGCAGCCGAGTGTAATTAGCACGGCTGCCTTCCTGTCTTTCTTTTAACTGCCCGCTGCCTACTGCGTACTGCTTTTCGGCGGGCGAGGGTGAATGTTGGGTGGCCCAATTTCTTCGCCGCCGGTGATGCCTGCGTGTTCGGCTCCTTCCGGCGTGAGCTGAATCCAGTCGTTGCCCTCGTCCGTGTAGCGCACGAGCAGCCGCCACTTCTTCTCCAGGTCCTCGAAGGCGCGAACCAGGTCGGCGTTCGCGTACTCGCCCGTGCTCTCGAAGATGGTTCGCGCCAGGAGCCTGTTGTTTCTTTGACTGCGGAAGAGGTCGAAGATGTACTCTTCGACCTCGGCCAGTTTACGTTTCTCCATCGTCCTCCCGCGCCTGAGCGGCCCGGCGGTCGCGCTCGCGTCACTAGCGGGCGCGACTGAAAGCGCCGTCGAAGTAGAGCGGCTCCAGCCCCGAGGCCCAGTAGGCGAGGGCCTCCCTGTCGGGTTGAGAAGTCTCGCGCCCCGTGCGCAAGGCGGGGCCGGAGCCGCCCACCGGGTGGAACTCGATCCAGCCCTCCCACGTCCCGTCGGCGCGGCGCTCGCCGTGGGCTTGCGCCGTGTAGACCCGACCGTCCGCGGCCTCGATCCGTTCCGTGTACTGCTGAATTAATTCTGACGCCACGCTGTTCACCCGCCCCCTACGATTCACATTGTATCACCCGGAATCGCCGCCGCCCTAAGGGCGTGGAGGGAGCCGCAAAGGGCATCCCTCCACGCGCCCGCACCCGGAAGAGTCTGAGGCCCTCTAAAGCAAGACGAGAATCTGGTTCAACAAATTGACTATGTCGGCCAGAGGCCCGCCGGCGTTGAGCAGGTTGGCGACGGCGCAGAGCAGCGAGCCCAGCAGGCCGCCCGTCGGGTCCGCGTCAATGTCGAGCACGATCCTGTCCAGGTGGACTATCAGCCCGAGCAGATTCAAATCGAGCGGGCCGAGTTCGAGGTGCAGGATGTCGCACGTCGCCCCCCCGATGGTGACTAGCATCCTGATAGTCCTCAGAATGGTGCCGATGACGTTGCCGGCCCCGTTCTGGATGGTGCCGGTCAGCGTGCCGACGGCGACGATCTGGTTGTTGACCACGCTGAATTGCTGTATGGCGAAGGTGCCCGTGAATTTCCCGCCCTTGCTCGTCGTCCCCGCGACGGGGACACTGACGCCGCCCGCGGTCTGGGAGGCGAGCGCGGGCGCGGCGCTCGCGCCTCGTGGAGTGGCGGCGGAAATGCTCGCCGGGACGAGCAGGAGCATGACGACGCCCAGCAGCAGGGCGAGAGTTGTGTGTCGAGGTTTCATCTTGAAGTCTCCTTTTCGGCTGTCCGTGAAGGCAGGCACGCGCGCCTCGCCCGACTCAAAAGGGGCTGGGCCTGTGTGCCGTCCGTTTTTCCTGGGGGCCAGCAATCGCGCGCCGCGTCGTCCGCCCGCGGGCCGCGCCCGTACGAAGGCGCTCCGCGAGAATCGGCGAGAGGGACTGCGGGCGGTGTCAAATTTTAGTCAAGGGGTATGAGTGCTTCGGGTGAGGCCGAGAGTAGCGTGACCGTGCGGGCACGACAAGATGGCGATTTTTACAATTTACTGGCCGATTCTACTGGCCCTTGTTTTTCGGAAGACCCGCGCGGGGTCGCTGCGTGCGGCGACGTGACCGGGGGCCCGCGGGCGGCCGCGACTGCCGGCCCCCGGCCGACGGCGGCGGGCGTCGCGAGACCACGCTTTTACGGGGCCGGTAAGAGATTGGGTGGAGGCCGGAGAGGTTGCGGGCCATGCTGCCGGTGATGGCCGTCGTCTGCTCCGCGAACGCCGCGTGGCGCTGAAAGAGCAGCGCCAAAAGCTCCCTCTTCCTTTTGGCCTGCAACAGCGGGGAGTTGTCTTCCGTGAGTTGGCGCGGGTGCGAGGTGCGCCGCAGCAGGAGCGGGGAGACGGCCGCGTGGGCCAGTGAGAAGGGGGCGGCAGGCGGACGCGGAGGCCGCGCGTGCCCCGCGCGCGCGTCCACTCTCGGGCCGCTCCGAAATCGCTCTCTGTACCTGGCGGGCGTGAGGCCGTAAGTCTTTTTGAAGTCGCGCACGAAGTGGCTTTCGTCGGTCACGCCGACCTTCGCCATCACCTCTTTGACGCTCAGGTACGAGGTCTCCAAAAGCTCCACGGCGCGCTCCATTCTGAGCAGGCGCAGGTACTTTGCAGGGGGCAGGCCCGTTTCCTCTTTGAAGAGCTGGTGCAGGCGCGAAGACGACAGGTTGACGAACTTAGCCAGGCGGCCGGCCGGCCAACCTCTGTGAAGATTCTCCTTCATCAAGGAGATGGTCTTCTGCACCCTTTGATCCATGGTTACTCTCTGTCGGGTGGGGGTAACCGCAATCAATTAGTTTTCTCTGACGGCCGGCAAAGCCTGTGCCAGTTCGGGCGGTGAGTTCGGGCGCGGATTTCTTTACTTCGAGACGAGGACGCGCGGGCGGGAGCGTATGATTCGCCCCGCCCGCGCGTACTGCTTTTATGCAACTCCACACCGGAGCGCGCCGCGGCCTACGGCAAGACCATCAGCCTCACGGCCGAGCGCAGGCGCGGGCCGTGGTGGACGCGCTGCGTGGCCTTCTGGAAGTCCGACTCGCGCGCGCGGTTGATGTTGTCCACGAACTTTTGCGGGTTGCGGTCGACGAGCGGGAACCACGTGCTCTGAATCTGCACCATGATGCGGTGGCCCTTCAGGAAAGTGTGGCTCGCGTCCGGCATCACGAACTCCAGCTTCGTCGGCTGGTTCGGCACCATCGCCTCGGGCCGCTCGAAGGAATTGCGGAACCGAGCGCGCATCGGCTCGCCGCGCACGAGCATCTGGTAGCCGCCGAAGTGAACCAGCTTCGTGTTGTTCGGCTCGGGGTCCGGCGCGTCGTCCGGGAAAACGTCGATCAGCTTGACGACGAAGTCCGAGTCCGTGCCCGAGGTCGAGACGAAGAGACTTGCCGTCACGGGGCCGGCAATCGTCAGGTCGCTCTTGAGCGGCGCGGTCTGGTAGACCAGCACGTCCGGCCGGCGCGAGGCGAAGCGCTGGTCCTGAATCATGTAATCGCCCGTCATGCCTATGTTGATGACGTTGATGTGCGGCACAGGCCGGGCGGGGTCGCTCACGTACTCATCATAGCCGCGCGCCGCCCCGGCGACGGCCGGCGGGTTGAAAGAGAGACGCCCTCCCGCTTCAAGATAGAGACTCGTCTCGCGTGCCTTCTTGGGCGGCCACTCGTCGTACTTGCGCCAGCGGTTCGAGCCGGTCTCGAAGACGTAAGCCTCGGGAAGCCGTTCGCCGCACCTGTCCTTGAGCGCGCACTCGAAGAAGGGAAGCTCTATCTTCTCGCGGTAGAACTCGCCCGTCTTCGTCCCGAACTTGATGTCGCCGAGCTGGTCGCCGTCCGTCCGCGCCCAGCAGCCGTGACACCAGGGCCCCATCACCAGGCGGTTCTGAATCCCAGGGTTCTTCTTCTCGATTGACTCGTAGGTCTTGAGCGCGCCGTAGAGGTCTTCGGCGTCGAACCAGCCGCCGACGGTCAGGACCGCGGGCCGCACGTTGTGAAAGTGCTGTAGGGTGCTCCGCGCCTTCCAGTACTCGTCGTAGTTCGGGTGGGCCATCATCTCGTTCCAGAAGGCGACCCCGCCCTTGTAGTACTTGCGGTCGGCGTTGGCGAGCGGACCCATCTCCAGAAAGAACTTGTAGCCGTCGGGCGTGCCGTGCTTGAAGGTGGGCCGCGCCCCCTCGGTCGTGGGCTGCGGGCGCGCGAGGCCGAAGCCCGAGAGGAAGTTGAAGCCGTGGGGCAGGAAGAGAGTGCCGTTGTGATGAAAGTCGTCGCCGATGAACCAGTCCGCAATCGGCGCTTGCGGCGACGACGCCTTGAGCGCGGGGTGCGCGTCGAGGAGTCCCATCGCGGCGTAGAAGCCAGGGTAGGAGATGCCCCACATGCCGACGCGCCCGTTGTTGTTTGGCACATTTTTGACGAGCCAGTCAATCGTGTCGTAAGTGTCGGTGCTCTCGTCCACGTCCGCGGGGCCGCTCTTGCGGGCTTTGTGCGGGCGCACGTTGACGTACTCGCCCTCGGACATGTACTTCCCGCGCACGTCCTGGTAGACGAAGATGTAGCCGGCGCGCGTGAACTCCAGCGACGGCCCCAGGTAGCTCCTGTACTTGTCCTCGCCGTAAGGGCTGACCGCGTACGGCGTGCGGTTGATCATGATCGGGTACTGGCGAGACTTGTCGCGCGGCGCGTAGACGGCCGTGAAGAGCTTAGCCCCGTCGCGCATCACGATGCGGTACTCGTGCTTCCCGTAATTGGCCCTGATGTCGAACTGCTCCTGCGCCGCCGCAGTCCGGGCGAAGAGCAGGCAGAGAAGGGAGAAGAGAAGCGTGCGGGCGGGCAGGAATTTTATAGGCTTCATAATCAACTCGCTTCACCTCGATTCGGTGTGAGCCGCTTCGTGGCGATCAAGAGTTCGGCGTTGAGGATGGCAGCGCCGGCCGCGCCGCGGATGGTGTTGTGGCTGAGCGCGACGAAGCGGAAGTCCATGACGTTGTCTCTCATCAGGCGGCCGATGGTCGTCGCCATGCCGCCCGCGGCGTCGCGGTCCAGGCGCGGCTGCGGGCGGTCGCGCTCGGCGCGCACGACGAGCGGGCGCTCGGGCGCGGTGTGCAGGCGCAGCTCCTGCGGCAGCGACGTGAAGGAGGAGAAGGCTTCCGCGACTTCTTCCGCGTCGGCCCGGCGCGCGAGCTTCACGCGCACCGCGGCCATGTGGCCGTCCGAGACGTTGACGCGGTGGCACTGCGCGCTCACGCGGAAAGGCGCGTCCTCAATTCGGCCGTCCGAGACGCGCCCCAGAATCTTCAAGGTCTCCGTCTCGATCTTCTCCTCCTCGCTCTCTATGAAGGGCAGCACGTTGTCCACCACGTCGAGCGAGGCCACGCCCGGATAGCCCGCGCCGGAAATCGCCTGCAAGGTCGTCGCGACGACCTCCTCCACGCCGAAGCGCGCGTGCAAAGGGGCGAGCGCCATCGCCAGCATGATGGTTGAGCAGTTCGGGTTGGTGACGATGAAGCCGCCGCTCGCTTCGCGCACGCGCTGGCGTTCGATCAACTGCAAGTGCTCGTGGTTGACTTCCGGGATGAGGAGCGGCACGTCCCCGTCCATGCGGAAGGCGGACGAGTTGCTGATGACTGCGTAGCCTGCTTCGGCGAACCCGCCTTCGGACTCGCGCGCGACGTTGCCCGGCAAACTCGAAAAGACGATGTCGCAGTCGAGCGGCGGGTGCGGGGCTTCGACCACCATGCCGCGCACCTTCGCGGGTATCTCGCCGGGCAGCCGCCAAGTGCACGCCTGCGCGTAAGTCTTCCCCTGCGAGTTGCCAGAGGCCGCGAGCGCGCTCACCTCGAACTGCGGGTGCCCCTCCAGCAACTGCACGAACCGCTGCCCCACCATCCCGGTCGCGCCCAGAATCCCGACACGATATTTCATGTTGCCTCCAATCAAATCCGCATTCCGCAATCAAAGAGCTTCTTTCATCCAACGCACGCCCTCCGACAGCGTTTCCAAGTCGGCGCAGAAGGAGACGCGCAGGTATCCTTCGCCCTCCGGCCCGAAGGCCGCGCCGGGCACCGTGATGACGCCGCGTTCGAGCAGCCTTTCCGTCACCTCCATCGAAGTCCCGTGGCGGCTCACGTCAACCATCATGTAGAAGGCCCCTTCGGGCTCGACCGCGCGCAGGCCCAATTCTTCGCCGACGCGCGCCAGCAGATGGTCGCGCCGCTCGCGGAAGGTCTGACGGTGCAAGGCGCGCGCCCGCTCCGCTTCCTCCGTCCACGCGGCGAGCGCGGCCTTCTGCGAAACGGTCGAGGCGCAGGTCGTCACGTACCCGTGCAGGACGAGCGCGCTCCTGACGACCTCCGCAGGCCCGGCGAGCCACCCCAGCCGCCAGCCCGTCATGCTCATGGCCTTCGACAGCCCGCCGATGACAATCGTCCGCTCGTACCTTTCAGAGATCGTGGAAGGCTTCGCCGCCGCGTAGTAAAGCTCGCCGTATATCTCGTCCGAGATGACGTGAGCGCCTGTCGCCGCGAGCACGCCTGCCATCGACGCCAGGTCTTCGTCCGAGAAGACGCGCCCCGTCGGGTTCGACGGGCTGATGACGACGACGGCCTTCGTGCGCGGCGAGAGCTTGCGCCGGAAATCGTCCGCGTCGAAAGCGAACCCGCCGGACGCCGGCAGCCTGTAAAAAACTGGCACACCGCCCGCCATGCGGACGATGGTCGGGTAGGCGACGAAGCCTGGGTCCGGCAGCAAGACCTCGTCGCCCTCGTCCACAATCGTCATCAACGCGAGGTAGAGCGCCTCCTGCGACCCCGCGGTGATGATGACGCGCTCCGGTTGGCCCGCCAGATACGAATAGTCCGACGCGACCCTCTCTCTTAAAAGGGGCAGCCCCGCGTGCGAGGTGTAGCCGTTCTGCTCCTCGCGTATGACGCGCGCGGCCTCGCGCCGTATGACCTCGGGCGTCGGCAGGTCCGGCTCGCCCAAACCCAAATTGATGCTCCCTGCGCGCGCGCGGTCGAAGACCTGGCGGATCATGCTCTTCTCGATGCCGCGCAGGCGGCGCGCCGGCCGAAACTCGCTCAACGCAAAAAATCCTCCAACTGCACCGCGCGGTCCGTCCGCTCGTCCCTGTACTTGACGATAACGGGCGCGTACAGCGACAGGTTCCACTCGCGCCCGCGCTCGCTCGCGACCGCACGCGAGCCCGGCACCACGACCGCGCCGGACGGAATCTCAAGCTGCCTCTCTTCGGTCCTGCGGTAAACCTCCCCGCGCACCAAGTCATAAACAGGCGTCGCGCCCGTCAGGATGGTCCCCGGCGCAAGCACCGCGCGCTCGCGCACGACGGTGCCCTCGTAGACGCCGCAGTTGCCGCCGACCAGCACGTCGTCTTCGACGATAACTGGCACAGCGCCCACCGGCTCAATCACGCCGCCGATTTGTGCCGCGGCCGACAGGTGCACGCGCTTTCCTACCTGCGCGCACGAGCCGACGAGCGCGTGGCTGTCGATCATCGTGCCTTCGTCCACGTACGCGCCGACGTTCACGTACATGGGCGGCATGCAGACGACGCCCGGCGCGACATACGCGCCCTCGCGTATGCTTGAGCCGCCGGGCACTATCCGCACGCGCTCGTCGAGGCGCGTCGGGCGCACGGGGTAAGTGTCCTTGTCGTAGAAGACGAGGCTGCGGTCCGCGGGCGACATGTCCACGATTCGGCCCATGCGGAAGCCGAGCAGGATGCCGCGCTTGACCCACGCGTTAGTGTGCCAGCGGCCCTCCGCGTCGCGCTCGGCGGCGCGCACCTCGCCGCGGCTGAGCGCCGCCTTGAACTCGTCGAAGAGCGCGAAGTCTTCGCCCGCGTACTCCCGCTTGTCCTGGGCGGCCAGAGCCTCGATCCTTTCACTGAGCGACATTGGCCGTCCCCTTCAAGAGCCCCAGCTCGGTGATGACTTCCCGGACGCGCGCGCGCGTCTTCTCTTCGACGGGGACGAGCGGCAGGCGAAGCTCCTCTTCGATGAGCCCCATCAGCGCGAGCGCGGCCTTGACCGGCCCCGGACTGGACTCTATGAAGTTGACCTCCATCAGCGGCAGCAGCCGGTAATGCAGCTCGCGCGCCTTCTCCCAGCGGCCTTCGAGCGCGGCGTCAACCATCTGTGACATCAAGTCGGGCGCTTCGTTCGACGCCACGGAGATGAGGCCGTCCGCGCCGAGCGCGAGCATCGGGAGCGTTATCGCGTCGTCGCCCGAGAGCACGCGGAAGCCGGGGGGACGCCCGCGCAAGATCGCCATGATCTGCGACAGGTTGCCCGAAGCCTCTTTCGTCGCCACGACGTTCTCGCAGTCCTGTGCCAGTTTCAGAGTCGTCTCGGCGGAGATGTTCGAAGACGTGCGGCCCGGCACGTTGTAGACGACGACGGGCAAGCCTTCGACCGCCTCGGCGACGGCGCGGAAGTGCGCGTAGAGCCCGTTCTGCGTGGGCTTGTTGTAGTAGGGCGCGACGACGAGGACGGCGTCCGCGCCGAGGGAGCGCGCGGCCTGGCTGTACTCGATGGCGTGCGCGGTGGAGTTGCTGCCCGCGCCCGCGATGACGTGCGCGCGGCCGCGCGCGAGGCGGACCGTCTCCTCTATGACGAGCTGGTCTTCCTCCGCGCTCAGGGTCACGCTCTCGCCCGTCGTGCCGCAGGGCACGAGCAGCCGGACGCCGCCGTCGAGCTGCCGCCCGACGAGCGCGCGGAAGCGTTCGAGGTCAACCTCGCCCCCCGCCTTGAAAGGCGTCACGAGCGCCGTCGCACACCCCCGCAGCCAATCAACATTCATAGTCATAAACGCTTCGCCTCCTCTTCTGCTTGCACGGGCTAGGTTTTGAGTGATGCTCGGAGCATTTCGTCAATCATCTCGGTGAATTCGTAGACGCCGCGGCGGCCCTGAATCCAGCGGGCGGCGGCGAGCGCGCCGGCGGCGAAGCCCTCGCGCGAGCGGGCCGTGTGCGTCAGGAGCACCTGGTCGGCCGCGGAGTCGAAGCCGACGCGGTGCGTGCCGGGAATGTGCCCGGCGCGCGTGCTGGCGACCGGAATGTCGCCCTCGTAGCTCGCGGCGAGCTTGTCCCGCAGCTTCAGGGCCGTGCCCGAGGGCGCGTCGCGCTTGCGCGCGTGGTGCGCCTCTTCGATGAAGGGGCTGTAGGCGTCGAACCGCGCGAACAACTCTGCGGCGCGCTCCACGACGCGGTAAAAGAGGTTCACGCCGATTGAGAAATTGGCCCCGTAGACGAGCGCGCCCCCGTGCTCCTCGAACAGACGCCGCACCCCCTCTTCCTCCTCGCGCCAGCCCGTCGTCCCTATGACGAGCGGGACGTTCGCGAGGACGCACAGGCGCGCGTTCGCCGCGACCGCGCCGGCCACGGAGAAGTCAATCGCGGCGTCCAGGCCGCGCAACTGATCCGCCAACTCTTCCCGGCCCGCGTCGCGCGACGTGAGGACGAGCGCGACCTCCTGCCCCTCGCCCCGCGCGCGCTCTTCCACGAGCCGTCCCATCGCGCCGTGGCCGAACAGTGCGATTCTCATCAACCTTCTCCTTCCGCCCCCCGCAGCCGCCGCACCAGCCGCACGTAAAGCTCGACCGCTCTTTCAAGCTCGCGCTTCGCGATGCGCTCGTGCGCGGTGTGAGCGTCGAGGATGGAGCCTGGGCCTATGAGCAGCGGCCGGCCCCAGTCGTCCAGGTAAGTGATGTCCGTCGTGAAGCGCACGACGCACTGCTCGAAGTCTTCGACCGCGAGCATGCGCACGGGCTCCGAGACAGAGAGGTATTCGACCTCCGCGCGCCCGGCCGCGATTCGTTCGAGCGCGTCTTTGACGATTTCGGACGGCGTGGTCAGCCGGACGTGTAAGACGGCCTCGGCCTCTTCGGGCACGACGTTCGAACGCGTCCCGCCCGCAATCGTGCCGACGTTGATTGTCGTCTCGCCGAAGAACTCGTCGCGCGGCCAGTCGTAGCCGCGAACGTCACGGAGCACGTCGAGCAGTTTTTCAATCGCGGACTCGCCGTGCTCCGGGTAAGCCGAGTGCGCGGCGCGGCCCGTCGCCTTCAAGCGCGCGCGCAAAGACCCCTTGGACCCCGTGGCGAGCAGGTTGTCCGTAGGCTCGCCGTTTATCAGAAATCGGCACGAGCGCGCAAGCCCGTGCCGGTTGGCCGCGCGCGCCCCGAGGCTCGCCTGCTCTTCGTCCACCGTGAAGAGCAGCCCCACGTCGTTGATTCCTTCGGCGCGCAACCGTTCCGCGGCAGAGACCTGCGCGGCGATGATGCCTTTGGCGTCGCACGCGCCGCGCCCGTAGATGTACTCGCCGTCTTCGCCGGACGAGACGTGCGGCGGCACTGTGTCCAGGTGAGTCGAGAGCACGACGCGCGGCGGCCCTTCTCCCGCGGCGATGAGGTTCGCGCGGTTCTCCTCGACCTCCTGCAACTCCGTTCGGAACCCGGCCCTCCCCAGATACTCCGCGAGAAAGCGCGCGACCATTATCTCGTCCCCGCTCACCGAAGGGATGTCAATCAACTGGCGCGTGAAGGCGAAGAGGTCCATGTGAAGTCCGGCGAGGCGCTCAGTCGTCGGCCGCGGCCGTCTGGTAAAGCTCGCGCGTGTTCTGCTCGAAGAAGGCTTCGTGCAGCTGGCGCACGGCCTGTTCAGCGTGCGGCTCGTCCACGACGAAGGTCAGGTTGATGCTCGACGCGCCCTGCGAGATGAGCATCACGTTGATGTCGCGCACGGCCGTGAAAATCTTCGCCGCCACCCCGCGTGCGTCGCGCAACCCCTCGCCGACCACGCAGATCACGGCGCGCCCGTGCTCGACCTTGACCGCGCCGATTCTTTCCAGGTCCGCGACGATTGCGGCGAGCGCGTGCGTGCCGTCCAGCGAGAGCGAGACGCTGACCTCGGAGGTGGTGACGAGGTCAACGACCGTGCGGTGGCGGTCGAAGACCTCGAAGAGCGCGCGCAGGAAGCCGTAAGCGCCGAGCATCCGGGCGGAGGTGACGTGGACGATGGTCACGTTCTTCTTGTGCGCGATGGCCTTGACCGTGTGCGGCGTGGCGTCCGTGTCGAAGTTGATGACGGTGCTCTCGGACGCGGGGTCGCGCGAGTTGCAGATGCGCACGGGGATGCCGCGCACGACCGCCGGGAGGATCGTCTTCGGGTGCAGCACCTTCGCGCCGAAGTAGGCCAGCTCCGCCGCCTCCGCGTAAGAGAGGCGCGGGATGGAGCGCGCGCCCGCGACGACGCGCGGGTCGGCCGTCAGCACGCCCGACACGTCGGTCCAGATTTGAATCTCGCGCGCCGCGAGAGCAGCGCCGACAATCGCCGCCGTGTAGTCCGAGCCCCCGCGCCCGAGCGTCGTCGTCATGCCCTCGGGCGTGGAGGCGATGAAGCCGCCCAGGACGGGAATCTCCCCGGCCTCCAGAATTGGCACAACCGAAGCGAGCGACGCGCGCGTCGTCTCTTTCATCTCCGGCTCGGCCTGGCCGAACTGCCCGTCCGTCACGATGCAGCGCCGCGCGTCCACGTAGCGCGCCGGCCGCGAGCCCGCCCCGCGCAGCGCACCCGCCAGCAGGTCGGCCGACAGCCGCTCGCCGTACGAGACCACCTCGTCTTGCAGCGCCGGCCGGTCGCTCGCCTCCGCCGCGGCCGCTTGCAGCAGCGCGGCCAATTCGCACCGCGCCCTGCCGAGCGTCGCCTCGAACGACGCGGCGTCCTCCGCGCTCAGGAGTTCGCGGGCGACCGCCCTGTGGCGCTCGAAATGTTCTTCGAGCGCGAGGGCAGCCTCTTCGGCCGAGCCCTCTTCGGCGGCCCGTTTGAAACTCGCGAGCAGGGCGTCCGTGACGCGGCTCATCGCGGAGACGACGACGACCGGGGACGCGTCCGCCTCGGCGAGCACGATGCTCGCGACGCGCTCGAAGGCGCGCGCGTCCTCCACGGACGTGCCGCCGAACTTCAAGACTGTGGGCGACTGATTCATGCTTTGGCGACTGACCTTTCCGGCCGAAGAAAAAGTTAAAGGCCGGTCGCGCTGAAAAGATACGACCGGCCCCCTGCTCAAAGCTGATGAAAGGCGCGACGCTTTTGAAGGCGCGCGCGCTTCTGAGGATTCTTGAGTCGTAGCTCTCCACCGCCGCTCCGTGCGGTGACAGTCCCGCGGATTTAGCCGCGGCGACCAGCGCGCCTGGCCCACGAAGGATTATCGGCACACACGCGCTTCGGCGACCAGCCCCTTTCACCCGCCCGGTTCCTTTCTCCTTCGTTTCAGAAGACGGGTTACTGATGGAGGTCGCGCCTCTACTTCGGCTTCAAAAGAACTATTAAAAAGACACCAAACCTTAGCCACGACCCCGCGCTCTTGTCAAGCAAACGGATTGCAAGCGGGTTTCGGGCGCGGCTATGATTCGATATATGTTCGAGTACAAGATTGACGAGCGCATGGAGCTTCGCTCGCTCAGCCTCGACCACGCCCGGGAGTTTTTCGAGCTGGTTGACCGGAACCGCACGCACATAGGCGAGTGGATGTTCTGGGTCGGAGACGGTTACTCGCTCGCGGACGCCGAGACGCACATTAGCGTCGCGCTCGGAAAGGCGGCCGCCAATAAAGGAGTCGAGGCCGGCATCTGGTTCGACGGTCAGTTGGCCGGGTGCGTCCGCTACAACTACGTCGACTGGGCGCACAGGAACACGGAGCTGGGCTACTGGCTCGGCGCGGCTTTTCAGGGGCACGGGCTCGCCACGCGCGCGTGCCGCGCGATGACGGATTACGCCTTCACAACGCTCGGGCTCAACCGCGTCGAGATACGCTGCATGAGCGAGAACGTGCGCAGCCGCCGCGTCCCCGAACGGCTGGGCTTCAAGCAGGAGGGCGTGCTCAGGCAGGTGCGTTGGCGACGGGACCACTTCGACGACCACGTCGTCTACGGGATGCTCGCGAGCGAGTGGCAGTCTTCACGAAACTTCTGAAGCGACCTGGCCCGCTTCCTGCCCTATGAGCTGGCGCAGGCGCAGGCGCGCCTTGTGCAGTTGCGACTTGCTCGTCCCCGTAGAGATGCCTAGCGTGCGCGCGATCTCCGAGTGCTCGTAGCCTTCCACGTCGTGCAGGATGAAGACGGCGCGGTAGCCGGGCGCGAGCTGCGTGACGGCTTTTTCGAGCACGAGGCGGTCGACCGCGGGCGCGTGGCCCGAAAGTGCCGCGGTCCTGACTTCGGGCTCGGGCGTCGCGCCGTCCTCGGTCGTGCGCTCGCGTCTGACGGCGCTCTTGCGGAAGTGCATCAGCGTGCGGTTGACCGTCACGCGGTGGAGCCACGTCATCAAGCTGGAGTCGCCGCGGAAGCTGCCTATCTTGCGGTAGACGTGTATGAAGACCTCCTGCGTCAGGTCTTCGGCCTCGGCCGTGTTGCCCGTCATCCTCAGGCAGAGGGCGTAGACGCGTCGGTGGTAACGCTCGTAGAACTCCTCGAAGGCGAGCATGTCGCCCGCCGCGACGCGCTGCGCCAGGCGGTAATCGAAATCGGACGCCTCCGCGGCGGCCGCCGCGCGCTCGTCGTCGCGCGCCCACGTCAGATGAGCTTGGCCCAGCGCCATTGCTTCGTTCATGTCTTTAATTCAACCGGCCCGGTGTGAAGTGTGTTGACGGTAAAGGGGAGGATGACAGAGGCGGGAGCCCGCGGCCTCGGCCCGCGTCGAAGATCGCTTGCGCCCCTCACAAGCAGCTCCGAGCGCGCGCCGAAGCCCTCGCGGCCCCGCCTTTCGCCTGTCACCTCTGGGGAGACCTACCCGATTCCACTAACCAGCGAACGGCAGTGGACCGTTGCGCCGCGACTCGAACTGTTCGAGCAGCTCGTTGGCCCTCTCGCGCTGCTCCGGCGTCAGGATGCCTAAGATTTTCGCCTTCGCGCGTTCCCTGGCGACGATCAGCTCGGAGAGCGTCTGCCCCTGCTCGGCGGCGATGGCGCGCACACGAGCCTCGTCGAACTGGCCGCCGGCGTCCGCCTCGCGCAACTGCTTCCGGTTCTCTTTGAGCTTCTCGAAAAGCGGCCGCGCGCCCGCCAGCTCGTACCCGACGATTTGTTTAATCTCCGTCTGCTGCGCGTCCGTCAGCTTCAGCTCCGAGGCGACGCGCGCGAAGACGCGGCGCGCGAACGGGTGCGCGAGCGGCCCGTCGTCGGTGGCGTTGGCGTGTGCGGTGGGCGCTGCGCCCGACGGCGCGACGCCGTGCGAGCCCGCGTAAACGACGCCCGCGGTCGCGAGCGCCAGAGCGAGGACGGTCATTGCAAAACGATTTCTCATCTTTCTCTCCTCTCTATTTCAACGCGCCGGGAGCTTCGTTTGAAGCGCGCGGCGCTTCGTCCACATGGTTCGCACCTTAAGACGCCGCACCCGCCGCGGTTGACGTAAAGAGTTCGTCAACGGGGCCTAAAGTTTTGTCAATCTCAAAAATCAAGGGGCCGAGCTACTCAACCCGTTCGCGCCTTTGCGTGAGAAAACCGAATCACTCACGCAAAGGCGCTAAGAACCGCCCGCGTTCTTAGTTCTCCTGCTCGGGCGGGGCCGGGCGGTTGGCCTCGAACTCCTTGCGGCGCTGCTCGTGCTCCTGGCGCTTGGCTTCGAGCTGCGCCTTCTGCTCGGCCGTCAGCACGTCGAAGATTTGCGACATCATGCGCGCCCGCGCCACGTCCAGCTCGACGTGAAGGTTCGCCCGCGCCTGCGCCGCCGCGCGCACCGCGGCCTCGTCGAAGGCCCCGTCCTTCACGAACTCGGGCGGCCCGTCCGGGCGCTGCGCTTCCAACTGGTCGCGCAGAGACTTCGTGCTCGCCTCGAACGCGTCCGTGATCTTCTTGACCTCGGCCTTCTGCGCGTCCGTCAGGTTGAGGCCGCGCGCAATCGGACCCAATCCGTCGCGCCCTGGGCCGCCGTGGAAGCCCCTGCCGCCGGGGCCGCGACCCGGCCCGCGACCGGGGCCGCCATCCTGCTGTGCCAATCCGACCACCGCCAACATCAAAAGGAGCGCGCCCGTGATGGCGACCGCCGCGCTCAGCTTCTTCCAACTCTGTGTCATCTTCTCTCTCCTCTTCAGCCTCTAAGAATCTTCAAGTGCGGGAGCGCCCCGCCCTCGGGAGCGCCCCCGTTTCAACCCCCCGCTTGCTCGTCAACGGCTGATGAAAGACTCGTTTGAATCCGACTCTCTCGGCGAGGCCCGAGCGCCTCTCTCATCGCCGCCGTACTATGACGAATTTTTGGCCCGGCGGGACGTAAAGAGTCGGTCAGCGGAACGTAAAGATTTCGTCAAGCAAGGCGCGCACTCTCTTGACACTTCTTTACAAAGAAGAAGCATTGATTTGAGATAGAATGCTTCGGGCGCGTGGCCCGCGCGCGGTGGAGATAGCAGTGGGCCGAAAGTGAGACTGTCCGATGCGGCGCGTGCTGGTGATTGACGACGACGTTGGCCTTTGCGAGTTGGTCGCGGAGTACCTGGGGCCGGAAGGCTACGAGGTGGAGGCCGTGCACGACGGCGAAGCGGGCGTGGAGCGCGCCCTCTCGGGCGAGCACGAGCTGGCCGTGCTGGACGTGATGCTTCCGGGCATCAACGGCTTCGAAGTCCTGCGCCGCCTGCGCGCGCGCTCGCGCCTGCCCGTAGTGATGCTGACGGCGCGCGGGCTCGACGTGGACCGCATCGTCGGCCTGGAACTGGGGGCTGACGACTACCTGCCGAAGCCCTTCAACCCGCGCGAGCTGGTCGCGCGCATCAACGCCGTGCTGCGCCGCGCGCGGCCGGACGCTGCGGAAGAAAAGGCGGAGCGCGAGACGCTCGCGGTCGGCGACGTGGAGATGGACAACCGCACGCGCACCGTCAGGCGCGAGGGGCGGGTGGTGGACTTGACGGCCGTCGAGTACGACCTCCTGAAGAGGCTGCTGGCCGCGCCGGGCCGCGTCGTGACGCGCGAGGAATTGGTCCGTGACGTTCTCCACCGCAACCTCTCCCCCTTCGACCGCAGCATAGACATGCACGTCAGCAACCTGCGCAAAAAACTGGGCCACCAACTGCGCCCGACCGGCTCCGAGCGCATCAAGACCGTTCGCGGCGTCGGCTACATCTATGCGAGTGCTGAGTGCTGAGTGCTGAGTGCTGAGTGCTGAGTAAGAGAAAGCAGTTTTCACTCATCACTCAGTCCTCAGCACCCATCACTGCTTTTTATGCGTAGTCTGTTTCTCAAAGTCTTCCTCTGGTTCTGGCTGGCGATGGGGCTGGTCGTCGCGGCGTTCCTCATCACGACGGAGCTGACGCGGCCGAGCGAGATGTACTCGCGCGGCTCCCTGACGGACAGGTACACCTCCTTCATCGCGGAGACGGCGGCCGTCACCTACGAGCGCGAGGGGGCGGCGGGCCTCGTCCCTTACCTCGAACGCTTCACGAGCCTGTCGGGAGCCCGCGGGCGACTCTTCGACGAGCAGGGGACTGAGCTTTCAGGGCTGGGCGCGCAGCCGGGCGCGTTGACTTTGGTGAGGCAGGCGATCAACTCGAACGGGCGCACCTTCGACGCGCCGGTCGACAAGCCCATGTTCGCCTTCCCGGCGGTCGCGCAGAGCGGACGCCGCTACGTGTTCGTAGGCGAATTGGGCGCGCCGCCGGGGCCGCCCTTCGCCAATCCGCGTTTCCTGCTCCCGCGCTTTCTGGCCGTGATGCTGACGGCGGGGCTGCTCTGCTACCTGCTGGCGCGCTACATCGTCTCGCCTGTGCTGAAGCTGCGCGCCGTGACGAAGCAGGTGGCCGAGGGCGATCTTTCGGCGCGCGTCGGGCCGCTCTTGGGCCGGCGGCGCGACGAGCTGGCCGCGATGGGCCACGACTTCGACGCGATGGCCGAGCGAGTAGAGACGCTCGTCAGCGCGCAGCAGCTCCTGATACGCGACATCTCGCACGAGCTGCGCTCGCCTTTGACGCGCTTGGGCGTCGCGCTCGAACTGGCGCGGCGGCGAGCCGGGGAGGACGCCGCGCCCGCCCTCGACCGCATCGCGCGCGAGGCCGAGAGCATCAACGAGATGGTCGGCCAACTGCTCGCGCTCTCGCGCGTCGAGAGCGGGACGGACGGGCTGAGGAGCGTGACATTCGACCTCGCGGACCTCGTCCGCGCCGTCGCGGACGACGCGGAGTTCGAGGCGCGCGGGCGCAACCGCTCCGTGCGCGTGACCGATTGCGAGCCCTGCCAGGCGACGGGCGCAATCGAGATGCTGCGCAGCGCCGTCGAGAACGTCGTCCGCAACGCCGTCTATTACACGGCCGAGGGGACCGAGGTCGAAATCGCGCTCGGGTGCGAGCAGGTTGGCACAAAACGCTTCGCCACAATCAGCGTGCGCGACCGGGGCGCGGGCGTGCCCCCGGACGCGATTGAGAAAATCTTCCGCCCGTTCTACAGGGTCGAGCACGCGCGCGACCGCCAGACGGGCGGGACCGGACTCGGGTTAGCCATCGCCGCACGCGCCGTCCACCTGCACGGCGGGACAATCCGCGCCGACAACTCGCCCGGCGGCGGCCTCGCCGTCGAAATCAGCCTGCCCGTCACTTAACTCCGGCCGGTTAAAAATAAGAGTTTCACACCACGGCCGGTGATTAATGGTATAGTTGGCCGCGGACGGTCATGGAAATCACGCAGCTCGAATTCTTCTTAAAAGTCGTGGAGGAGGGCGGATTCTCGAAGGCCGCCGAGCGCGTCTTCCGCACGCAGCCCGCCGTCAGCATCGCCGTCAAGCGCCTCGAAGAGGAGGTCGGCGCGCCCATCTTCGACCGCTCGCAGAAGACGCCGACGCTGACGGAAGTGGGCCATGTGGTCTACGACTACGCGCAGCGGATCATCGCGCTCCGCGACCAGGCGCGCGAGGCCGTGGCGGAAATCCGCGCCCTCGAACGGGGCCGCGTCCGCATCGGTGCCAACGAGAGCACCTCGCTCTACCTGCTGCCAGACCTCATCCTCGGCTTCCGCAAGAAGCACCCCAAGATTAAAGTCGAAATCTTCCGCCACGTCTCGGAGCGCCTGCCGCGCGAAGTCCTGGACGGCAACGTGGACTTCGCGCTGATGGCGTTCGAGCCCTCGCACAGCGAGCTGGAATACTTCCCGATCCTGAAGGACGAGCTCGTCCTCATCCTCAGCCCGAAGCACCCGCTGGCGGGGCGCGACTCCGTGGCGGTCAGGGAACTGGGCCAGGAATCCTTCCTCGCGCACAACGTCAAGGCCGCGTCGCGCCTGAAGGTGATAGAGACCTTCGCGAAGCAGCACACGCCGCTCAACATCACGCTGGAGCTGGCGACCGTCGAGACCATCAAGCGCTTCGTCCAGAAGCAGATCGGCATCGCCTTCGTCCCGCGCATGTGCGTCACGGAAGAACTGGAGCGCGGCACACTCGCCTCGATCCCCGTGCGCGGATTGACCTACACGCGCACGCTCTGGGCGGCGCACCGCCGCAACGCGGCCTTCTCGCACGCGGCCGCGGCCTTCCTCAAAATCCTGCGCGCGAATACGCACGACCCCGAAGCCGCTCACTAAAGGCCGCCTCCCGGCAATTACAATCTTTTATGGCCGGATAAAAATAATAACTTTGCTTTTCGCGCGCAGAGGTCTGTAGGATGTGCGTCCTTGTCCTTCGGTGGCACCTTTATGACCCTACAAGACAGAATCAAAATTTTCGACACCACGCTGCGCGACGGGGAGCAATCGCCGGGCTGCTCCATGAACCTGAGTGAAAAGCTGCGGCTCGCGCGCCAGCTCGAAGTTCTCGGCGTTGACGTGATAGAGGCGGGGTTCCCCATCGCTTCGGACGGCGACTTCGAGGCCGTCCGCGCGGTCGCTGCCGAGTGCCGCGGGGTCACCGTGGCCGCGCTCTGCCGCACGACGGAGCAGGACGTGCTGCGCGCGTGGGAGGCGGTGAGCGAGGCCGCCCGCCCGCGCCTGCACACCTTCGTCGCCACCTCCGACATACATCTCGAACACAAGCTCAAGAAGACGCGCGGCGAAGTCCTGCGCATGACGAGCGACGCGGTCGGGCTGGCGCGCTCGCTGACCGCCGACGTGGAGTTCTCGGCGGAGGACGCGACGCGCAGCGACGTCGACTACTTGTGCGAAGTGTTCGCCGCGGCGGTCGAGGCGGGCGCGGGCGTGCTTAACGTGCCGGACACGGTCGGCTATACGACGCCCGGCGAGTTCTTCGAGCTGGTCAAGACCGTGCGCGAGCGGGTCGTCGGCGAGAGAACGGATGTCGTCATCAGCGTCCACTGTCACAACGACCTCGGCCTCGCGGTCGCCAACAGCCTGGCGGCCATCGGCGCGGGCGCGCGGCAGGTCGAGTGCACAGTCAACGGCATAGGCGAGCGCGCGGGCAACGCCGCGCTCGAAGAGGTCGTGATGGCGATGCAGGTGCGCGCGGACCGCCTGCCGTACTCGTGCGGCATACGCACGCGGGAGATTTACCCGACGAGCCAGTTGCTCTCGGCCATCATCGGCTTCGACGTGCAGCCCAACAAGGCCGTCGTCGGGCGCAACGCCTTCGCGCACGAGGCTGGCATACACCAGCACGGCGTGCTCTCGAACCCGCTCTGCTACGAGATCATGACGCCCGAGTCTGTGGGCGTGCCCGCGAACCGCATCGTTTTGGGTAAGCACTCGGGCCGCCACGCGCTCAAGCAGCGCTACGCGGAACTAGGCTATCAGCTCACGGCCGACGAACTCGACGCGGCTTACAGGGAATTCACGACCCTGGCCGACCGCAAGAAGAGAATCTACGACCAGGACTTGCTGTCGCTGCTCGCGCCGGGTGAGGCGCGCGCGCCGAGCGCGCTGAGTCTTGAGCTGGTCGAAGCCGTGGGGAGTTAGATCAGAGGGTAAGGAGATGACGATGAGCGACGAATGCACGTGCGGGCAGTGCCAGGGTTAAGCCGCCAGGTCGCAGCGGCCCCGGCGAGAGAAGTTGTGTTGGCAGCCAACGGAAAAATCACGGCGGGGTGAAATGAGTTTCTCTTTCACCCCGCCGTAGCTTTGCCCGAAACCGGCACAATAAGAAATGATGAATGCGGAACGATGAACGATGAATGAAAACCCAAAAGTCTTTAATTCACCATTCATCACTCATCATTCCGCATCAGTTTAATCGCTCTTTGACATCAGCGCGCCGAAAACTTGTAGATGGTGGTTGACCTCAGGCGGCCGCCGCGGCGCAGGACGGTCGTGGGGAAGTTGGGGTGGTTGGGCGAGTCCGGGAAGTGCTGCGTCTCCAGGCAGAAGCCGGTGCGGCGGGCGTAGGTCTTGCCGTCCTTGCCCTTGAGTCCCGTCAGGAAGTTGCCAGTGTAGAGCTGCACGCCGGGCTCGGTCGTCCAGACTTCCATCACGCGCCCGGTCGTCGCCTCGTAGGCCTCGGCCGCGCGCCGGAGCACGCCGTTGCGGCCGTCGATCACGTAGTTGTGGTCGTAGCCGCTGCCGTTCTTAATCTGCTCGTCGTCCTGGTCTATGCGCGCGCCGATGGCGGTCCGCTTGGTGAAGTCGAAGGGCGTGCCGCGCACCGCGCGCAACTCGCCCGTCGGAATCGAGGTCGGGTCAATCGGGGTGAAGCGCGAGGCGTTGAGCGTCAACTGGTGGTCGAGGATGTCGCCGTTGCCCTGGCCCTTGAGGTTGAAGTAGCCGTGGTGCGTCATGGTCACCACGGTGTCCTTGTCGGTCGTGGCCGTGTAGTCGACGCGCAGGTCGTTCGTGTCCGTCAGCGTGTAGACGACGCGCGCGCGCAGGTTTCCGGGGTAGCCCTCCTCGCCGTCGCGGCTGAGGTAGGTTAGCTCAAGCGCCGCGCCGCCGCGGGTCTTCAGGGGCCGCGCGTCCCAGACGACTTTGTCGAAGCCCTTGACGCCGCCGTGCAGGTGGTTCGGGTCGTTGTTGGTGGCGAGCTTGTACTCGGCGCCGTTCAAAGTGAAGCGGCCCTTCGCGATGCGGTTGGCGTAGCGGCCTATGATCGCGCCGAAGTAGGGCGGGTTGCCCGCGACGTACTCGTCGAGCGTGTCGAAGCCGAGGACCACGTCGTCCATCTGGCCCTTGCGGTCGGGCACGCGGAGTGAAACGACGATGCCGCCGTAGTTGGTGATTCTTGCTTCAGCGCCCTTGCGGTTGGTGAGCGTGTAGATGCTGACCTGTTTGCCGTCCGCGGTCCCGTAGGGCTCCTGCTTGACCGCGGCCCTTCTTTGCGCGACCGCGGCAGTCGTGAACAGCGCCACCAGGCAGAGGACCGAGGCCGCCAGTCTGTTTTTTGAAATCATGCTCTTTTGTCTCCGAAGCGTAGCTCGTGGCCGAAACTGTTTGCAGAACAATAACGAGTAGGGGTTTGAACTGCTTGTCTATTATGTATCCTCCCGCTTGTCAAGAAATTTTATCGGGGCCGGGGGCGCGTGTGATTTTCCGGGGGATTGCAAGTATACTTTTCCAAGACCCCATTCGGCGGAGCTTAATCATCAGGCAGGTCTGCGCTCCCCGCGCCCCCTCGGTTCGGCGCGGGAGTTTTTCATTTGGGGCGTTACGAAATTTTATTGAGGGGGAAGTTGTGAAGTGAAACGGATAGGTGTTCTGACGGGGGGCGGCGACGCGCCGGGGCTCAACCCGGCGATCAAGGGTCTGGTCTATCGCGCCTCCGAGCATGGGATCGAAGCGGTCGGGCTCTACGACGGCTGGCGGAGTCTGCTCAACCCGCTGCCGGAAGTGCTGCCGCTCGACCGCGCGAGCGTGCGGCGCTGGGACCGCGACGGCGGGACGAATTTGGGCTCGTCGCGCACCAACCCCTTCCGCTCGCTGACGGAGACGGGCGAGCGCATTGACCGCTCAAGCGAGGTGCTCGAAAACATCGAGCGGCTCAACCTGGACGCCATCGTGGCCTGCGGCGGCGAGGACACTCTGGGGGTGGCGGCGCGCCTCTCGGAGAGGGGCGTCAACGTCGTCGGTGTGCCAAAAACCATAGACAAGGATTTGGCCGGGACGGACTACACGCTCGGGTTCGACACGGCGCTCCGCAACGTGACCGAGATCATAGAGCGCTCGCGCACGCCAGCCGGCTCGCACGGCTGGGTTCAGGTCGTGGAGGTGATGGGCCGCCACGCGGGCCACCTCGCGCTCTGGGCCGGCGTCGCCGGGCAGGCCGACCTGATCCTGATACCCGAGCACCCGTTCCGCTACGAGAAGGTTTACCACCACCTCAAGGAGCGCATCGGCGACACGAACGGCATCGGGCGCGACCCCTTGCGCCCGCGCTACTCCGTGATCGTGGTGGCCGAGGGGGCTTACGCCGAGGAGGGCGAGATGGTGACGATTGACGACCGCCACGACGCCTTCGGCCACGCGCGTTTGGGCGGCATCGGCGAGGTGCTGGCGCGCAGGATTATGAGCGAGACGCCGTACGACGCGCGCTCGGCCATGCTCGGCCACCCGCAGCGCGGCGGCGCGCCCTCGCCGATTGACCGCATCATGGGGATGATGTTCGGCGCGCGCGCGGCGGACGCGCTCGCCGCGGGCGACTCCGGCAAGATGGTCTCCGCGCGCGGCATCGCCCCGGCCTGCGAACTCTCGCTCGTGGACATCTCCTCCGTCCTCGGCAAACTGAACACCGTGGACGTGGAGCGCCACTACGACACAGACCGCTATCACCTCAAAAACATAGGCATGTGAAGGGGAAATAAAGCAATGCGGAATGCGGAGTGCGGAGTGCGGAGTGAGGAATGATGAATGAAAAGGCAATCGTCTTTCATTCATCATTCCGCCTTCCGCCTTCCGCGTTGCTTTCCATCCCTGTTTGAATTTTATTACCGCGAGGGCGGGCCGAGCCACTCTATGAGGATGGGCTTCATCGCGTCGGCCCAGACCTGGTAGCCCTTGTCGGTGAGGTGCAGGCCGTCGTCCGTCATGCCTTCGTAGAGCCTGCCGTCCTTGTCGGCCAATCGGTCGTTGATGTCGAGGAACCTGACCTTCCGGCCGTCCGCGAAGCGGGCGATGCGGGCGTTTATTTTATTGATCGTCGGCATCACGGCGGGGCTGCCGTCAGTGTTCCGCGGCGTAATCCCCACCAGCAGGATTTTGGCGTCCGGGGCTTTCTTGCGGAGGGCCTTGAGGCACTCCTTAATCCCGTCGGAGACGTCCTTGACGAGCGCGCCGTCGCCGCCTTTGGCGGGGTCCGGGCCGACGTTATTTGTGCCAATAAGTAGGACGATGACTTTCGGGTTGACGCCGTCTAGTTCCCCGTTCAGGACGCGGTAGAGGACGTTCTGCGTGCGGTCGCCGCCCGCGCCGAAGTTCGCGGCCCTCCACCCGCCGAAGTTCTGCCGCCAGTTCTCCTGGTGCGTCGCCTCCCACCTGCGCGTGATGGAGTCGCCCTCGAAATAGAGGTCTATGTTGCCCCTCCTGGCCTTCTCCAACAGCTCGGCGTGCTTGGCCCTCCACACGGGGTCGTCGTTGCGCGCCGCGGGCTTGTCTGCGCCACCCGCCGTCTGCCCCAGGGAGACGCCGCACGCGTAAGCGGCCGCGGCCAGCGTGAAAAGAACGGCGAATGAGCGTGTCATAATGTAAAGTCCCGAATCGGAATTTGACGGAGATGAGTGTGAATTTAGGCACGCCGCGACGGGCGTGTCAACAAGAGGTGAGCATGAGACGAAAGGCTTTGTGTCTGGCCGCGCTTATTGTCTGGCTGTCGGGCGTCTGTTCAATTAAACTTCGCGCGCAAGCCCAGCCCGAGGCTGCCGCGCGGCAAAAGGAGATCGCCGTCACGATAGACGACGTGCCGCTGAACGGCCCGCGGTTCGGGATCGAGAGGTTGCGGGCCATGACCGACAAGCTTCTCGACGGGCTTAAAAAACATCAGATTCCGGCCGTGGGCTTCGTCAACGAATCTCTGCTCTACGTTCAGGGCGAGACGGACGCGCGCATCAGCATCCTGAAGGCTTGGGCGGACGCGGGCGTCGAGTTGGGCAATCACACTTTCTCCCACATGGGATTCAAGACGGCTTCGCTCTCGGACTACGAGGACGATTTCATACGCGGCGACGCGCTCACGCGGCTCCTGATGAAAGAGAGGGGGCAGAAGGTGAGATACTTCCGCCACCCCTTCCTGCAAACGGGGCCGACGCCCGAGCTTGAGAATTCGTTCGAGAGCTTCATCGCCGAGAGGGGCTACCGCGTCGCGCCCGTGACGATAGACACTATGGACTGGATGTTTCTCACGGCTTACAACGACGCGCGGGCGCGCGGCGACGGTGAGACGTTGAAGCGCGTCTCCGAAGAGTACCTGAAATTCGCCGCGCAGAAATTCGACTTCTGCGAGAAGGTCGCGACCGCCCTCTTCGGGCGCCCCGTCAAACACGTCCTCCTGCTGCACGCCAACGAGCTTAACGCGGACAACTTCGACGCACTGGTCGAGGTCATGAAGAACAAGGGGTATCGCTTCATCACCCTGGAGCAGGCTCTGACGGACCCCGTCTACCAGGCTCCAGAGAAGTACCTTCCCACTTCCGACTGGCTGGGCCGCTGGGCGTTCAGCAAGGATAAGAAGTTCGAGCATCCGACGCCGCCCGAGTTCATTCAGAAGGCGTTCGCGGACGCGCAGAAATGAGGGCCGGAGAGTGAGCGGTTGATTCGTTCCGGCGCGAATTTGCGCGTTAGTAAGTAGGCGGGTGTTGGCCGAACGCTCTCGGCGCAGGATAAGTAAGTTTGAAAAGGAGACTCGCCATGAAAAAGACTGTATACGCATCCCTGTTGATGGTCCTCGCGCTCGGCGGCTTTCTCTACGCGGGCGCGCTCAACCGCGCCGCGGGCAGGATTGACGAGGGCAGCGAGGCGGGCGCGCCCCCCGCGGAGCGCTGGGAGTATTGCACCGTCAGCAAAGCGGGCTACACGGCGTCGAACCGCGGCGGCACGTACTGGATAAGTTACTTCAGGGACACCGGCGTCGACATCGTCGAAGTGGAAGAGCGGGCGTCGGAGCAGCAGGGCGCGGCGGTCGTGAAGGCGATTGCGCGCTTAGGCAGCGACGGCTGGGAGATGGTGGGGCAGGCGGATTTGCCCGTCAAGACTGGCCGCCTCGAAGCGCTCTACTTCAAGCGGCGCAAGCCGTGACAAGACCCGCGCCGGTCCGGGGCCGCAAAGAATTGAAGCTGTGACGAACACCGACTGCCTTCGGGGGACGCTATGAGATTCGCCAGGCGCGTCTTTCTCATCGCCGGAATCTACGGCCTGATCGTTCTCGCGCCGCAGTATTTTCTGGAGGCGAAGAACGGGCGCGACTTCCCGCCCGCCATCACGCACCCGGAGTATTACTACGGCTTCGTCGGCGTGGCGCTGGTCTTCCAACTCGTCTTCCTGATAATCGCCAGGGACCCCGTGCGCTACCGGGCCATGATGATTCCGTCCGTCCTGGAGAAAGTGACCTTCGGCGTCGCGGCCGTCGTGCTCCACCTGCAAGACAGAATCCCCGTCCTCGTGCTGAGCTTCGCCGCCGTTGACTTACTCCTCGGCGCGCTCTTTGTGGTAGCGTATGCGAAGACGCCTGAAGAGTGAGGGGAGCATCGGATGGGGCTGGACAAAGCTGAGCTTGAACAACTGCTGGAGTTCGCTGTCGGTCTGGCGCACGAGGCGGGCGAGATCACGCTCAAGTATTTCCGCGGCGCGCACGGGGCCGAGTTGAAGACGGACGGCTCATTCGTCACGGCGGCAGACCGCGAGGCCGAAGCGCACATCCGCGCGCGCCTCGCGGAAAAATTCCCGGACGACGCGGTGGTCGGCGAAGAGGCCGGGGAGAGCGAAGGCACCTCGGGCCGCCAGTGGATCGTCGACCCGATTGACGGCACCTACAGCTTCGTCCACGGCGTCCCGCTCTACGGCGTCATGCTCGGCCTCGAAGTCGAAGGCGAGATGGCCGTCGGCGTGGTCAACCTGCCCGCGATGGGCGAGCGCGTCT
Source organism: Pyrinomonadaceae bacterium (assembly GCA_035563515.1). Taxonomy (GTDB): domain Bacteria; phylum Acidobacteriota; class Blastocatellia; order Pyrinomonadales; family Pyrinomonadaceae; genus QHXM01. Next base: position 11,828 of record DATMVE010000020.1, on the reverse strand, counting down.
CGGCCGCGCGCGGGCTCGGCTGTCACTGGAACAACCAGAGGGCGCGCGTCTCCGAGACGGCACAGCTAGACGGCGCGCTGCTGCTCTCGACGGACTTCGGCCTGTGCGAGCGCTACGGCAAGGGCGCGGCGTGCGAGAAACTCGAACGCGTCGCGGGCGCGCGCCGCACTTGGGGCGACTGCTACGGCCACGTGCTCGTCGCGACGGGCCGCGCCGACGTGATGCTCGACCCCGTGATGAACGTCTGGGACTGCGCCGCGCTTCTGCCCATCATCGAGGAGGCCGGCGGCCATTTCACGGACTGGCGCGGCCGGAGAACCATCCGCGGCGGCGACGCCATCTCGACCAACGCGCGGCTCTTCGACCAGGTGATGAAAACAGTGATGAGTACTGAGTGATGAGGACTGAGTAGGGACACTTTCTTTTACTCAGCACGCAGTAGTCATCACCGGCTTTAAATGAAATTTATGCTCTGATAAAAAGAATTGCTTTGACTCGGGGCGATGGCGTTACTTAAACTCGCGCTGTCCTTTGGTTGGTGCGGATTCTAAACCGCATGCTTGCAGCGTGGCGATTTAAGGCGACTTGCTCCACGTAAAAAACTGCTAAAGAGCCGGGCTGGTTAATCGTCGCACGCTCCGCCGAGAAGCCCCCCGCGCTACTTCTTTAGCGCGGGGGGCTTCGCTTTTGGTCGGCCGCGCGCGCTGAAATTTAAGGAGATGACGATGTCAGACCAACAGAATAACGGCAAACCACACTTCGGCACGCTCGCCATCCACGGCGGGCAGGACTCCGACCCGACGACCCACGCGCGCGCCGTGCCGATTTACCAGACCACGTCCTACGTCTTCGACGACGCGGACCACGCCGCGCGCCTCTTCGCCTTGCAGGAGTTCGGCAACATCTACACGCGCATCATGAACCCGACGACCGACGTGTTCGAGAAGCGCATCGCCGCGCTCGAAGGCGGCGCGGCCGCCCTCGCGCTCTCGTCGGGCCAGGCCGCCGAAACCCTCGCCATCCTGACCATCGCCAGTTCCGGCGACGAGATCGTCTCGACCACCTCACTCTACGGCGGCACCTACAACCTCTTTCACTACACGCTGCCGAAACTCGGCATCACCGTCCGCTTCGTCGACGCCGCCGACTACGACGGGCTGCAAGAGGCCATCAACGACCGGACGAAGGCCGTCTACTCGGAGACGGTCGGCAACCCGAAACTGGACGTGCTCGACGTGGAGCGGCTGGCACAGATCGCGCACGCGAACGGCCTGCCGCTCATCATCGACAACACGACGCCCTCGCCCGCGCTCTGCCGCCCCATCGAGTGGGGCGCGGACATCACCGTCAACTCCGCCACGAAGTTCATCGGCGGCCACGGCACTTCCATCGGCGGCGTCATCGTGGACGGGGGCAATTTTGACTGGAAGGCTTCGGGCCGCTTCCCGGACTTCTCGGAGCCGGACCCGTCTTACCACGGCGTCTCCTACACGGAAGCCTTCGGCCCGCTCGCCTTCATCATCAAGGCTAGAGTCCAGGGCCTGCGCGACACGGGCGCGTGCCTCTCGCCCTTCAACGCCTTCCTGCTCTTGCAGGGCGCGGAGACTTTGCACCTGAGAATGCAGCGCCACTCGGAGAACGCGCTCGAAGTCGCGCGCTTTCTCAAGGGGCACAAAGAGATCGAGTGGGTCAACTACCCCGGCCTCGAAGAGAGCCCGTACTACGCGCTGGCACAAAAATATTTGCCGGACGGGGCCGGGGCGCTCATCACGTTCGGCATCCGCGGCGGCTACGAGGCGGGCAAGAGCTTCATCAACTCGCTCAAGCTCTTCAGCCTGCTCGCCAACATAGGCGACGCGAAATCCCTCGTCATCCACCCAGCCTCGACCACGCACTCGCAGTTGTCGGAAGCAGAGCAGCGCGACACGGGCGTCACGCCCGAACTGGTCCGCCTCTCGGTCGGCATAGAGGACGTGCGCGACATCATCGCTGATTTAGACCAGGCGCTGACCGGGCGCGGGGCTTCGCTGCCGGGGCCGGGCGGTGATTCGACAAACGAGCCGCAAGGTGCGGCGGCCGGCGCGGGCGGAGTCTCGTAAGATGGGCGCGGTCGCGGAGCCGACACGTGAGGGCGATTTCACTTTCGCCGAGGAAGAGCTCTTCGTCCTCGACGGTGGAGGCTCTCTGCGCCCCGCGACCCTGCGCTACGCGCTCTACGGCGAGCTGAACGAGGCGCGTGACAATGCCGTTCTGGTCTGCCACGCGCTCTCGGGCTCGGCGCGCGTGGCGGAGTGGTGGCCCCAGTTGTTCGGCGAAGGTCGCCCGTTCGACACGACGCGCTACTGCGTCATAGGGACGAACGTTCTGGGCTCGTGCTACGGCTCGACCGGCCCGCGCTCGGAGAACCCGCGGAGGCCCGGCCGCGCTTACGGCGCGGAGTTTCCCCTGGTCTCAATCGCGGACATGGTGCGCGCGCAGGCGCTGCTCTTAGAGCACTTGGGCGTCTCGCGGCTTCACACCGTCATCGGCGGCTCAATCGGCGGGATGCAGGCGCTGCGCTGGGCGGTGGACTTCCCCGAAAGGGTCGAGCGGTCGGTCGCGGTCGGGGCCGCGCCGCTCAATGCGATGGGGCTCGCGCTCAACCACCTGCAACGCCGCGCGATCATGAGCGACCCCGCGTGGCGCGGCGGTGAGTACCGCGAGGGCGAGCAGCCCGTCGCCGGATTGGCACAGGCGCGCGCGATAGCGATGTGCACGTACAAGTCTGCGGGGCTTTTCGCGGAGCGGTTCGAGCGCAGGCCCGACCGGAGCGGCGAAGACCCGCACAGCGACCTGGGCGGGCGCTTCGACGTGGCGGGCTACCTGGACTACCAGGGCCAGATTTTCACGGCGCGCTTCGACGCCAACTCTTACCTCGTCATCTCGAAGGCGATGGACAATTTCGACCTCGCGCGCGGGTACGGGACGGAAGCTGAGGCGCTCAGGCGCGTGACGGCGAATCTACTGCTGGTCGGCATCTCGTCGGACTGGCTTTTCCCGGCGGAGGACGTGCGGGCGCTGACTGAGCGCGCGCGTGCGGCGGGCGCGGACGCCGTCTACGCAGAGCTGCAATCCGCGCACGGCCACGACGGCTTCCTGGCCGACGCCGAGGCGCTCGTCCCCGTCATCAACGAGCACATGGACAGAAGGCCCGCGCGCGCGCAGGCCGGGTGTGCCAATTAAGTAAAGGAAGTAGGAGTTACGGACGTGAGCGAGAGTTACAGAGACAGGACGCCGCTGCCGGCGGAGTTGCTGCGGGGGCGTGTGGCGATTGTGACGGGCGGGTCGCGCGGCATAGGGCGCGCGACCGCGCTCCGGCTGGCGGAGGCGGGCGCGGACGTGGTCGTCAACTACGCGCGCAACGAAGAGGCGGCCGAAGAGGTCGCGCGGCTGGCGCGCGCGGCGGGCGTGAGGGCGATAGCCCTGCGCGCGGACGTCGGAAGCGTGCGCGAGGCGGAGGCGCTCGTGGCCCAGACGCTCGAACACTTCGGGCGCGTCGACCTGGTCGTGGCGAACGCCGGCGTGTGGGAGGGGGCGGCGGTCGAGGAGATGACGGAAGAGTTGTGGGACCGCGTCGTCGCCGCGAACCTGAAGGGGACCTGGACGGTCTGCCGCGCGGCCGTGCCCGCGATGAAGCGGCAAGGCTACGGCTCAATCGTCATCGTCAGCTCGACCGCCGGGCAGCGCGGCGAAGCCTTTTACTCGAACTACGCCGCCTCGAAGGGCGGCCAGATAAGTTTCACCAAGTCGCTCGCGGCCGAACTCGCGCCCGTCATCCGCGTCAACTCGGTCGCGCCCGGCTGGGTCGACACGGAGATGAACACGGGAGTCTTCGGCGACGACTCTTACAGGCGACAGGTCACCGACGCCATCCCGCTCAAGCGCGTCGCCTCGGCCGACGACGTGGCGCTCTCAATCGTCTTCCTCGCCTCAGACTGGGCCAGGCACATCACGGGCGAAATCCTCAACGTCAACGGCGGCTCGGTCCTCTGCGGGTAGGGAGCCGGGGCGGGCTATCTGCCTCTCCCGGCGGCGCGGCGCTGTCTCGCGGCGCGCTCGACGCGGGCGAGGCGCGCGCGCACCTCCGCGAGCTGCCTGCCCTGTTGCTCGATCTGCCTGTCCTTCTCTTGCAGCAACTGGTAGAGGGCCTGGATGGAGGCCAGCGCCACGCCGTCTGCGTCCACCGCGCTGATGGACTTCTCGTCCACACCTAAGCCGAACGCGGCGCGGAAGTCCTGCGCCATCGGCCCGAGGTGGCGGACGCTGGCGCCCTCCGTCTTGTAGTTCCACGCTTGAACGGGGACGGTGGCGAGCTTCTGCAGGACGGTGCGCGGGTCTACTGATGTAATGTTGGCCTTCACGCCGCGGTCGCTGTTGTTGCTGAAGGTGCCCGTCACCTTCACCGGCCCTTGGAAGTAGCCTGCCCACCCGCCGTTAATGTTGCTGCCGTACACTGCGGCGCGGTCGGTGTTGAGGTCTTGGCTGCCGCTGCTGCCGCTCACGCCGTGACCGGTGCTGCTATCACCGTGCACGCCGCTGCCGACACTGCTGATGCCGGTCACGCCGAAGCCGTCCGAGGCGGCTATGCCACGCAAAGCGTGAAAGGTGCCGCCGCCCGCGACCACATCCAGCTTAGGCACAGGGTCACTCGTCCCGATGCCGACCTTGCCGTTCGGCATGATGATCATGCGGTCTTGCTCGCCGCCCGCCGCCGGCGCGGTTCGGAATGCGATGGCCGCGCCGGATGTGGAGTTGGCGCCGGAGCGTGCGACGAGGGACAGTGTGTTCTGGAAGGCGTCGAGGCGGAAGCTGTTGCGCGGGTCGCCGCCGTCGTTGGAGAGGAAGAGCGAGTTGTGGCCCGGGCCGAAGTCCGGGGCGGCGGTCAGACCGACGAACAGGTCGCCGCGCACGTCGAGCTGCGAGAGCGGCGCGACAGTCCCGATGCCGACCTTGCCGGAGACATCCGCGACCGAGGAGTTGCCGAAGGAGTTCGGGCCGGTGAACTTCGCCAGCCGGTTCGCCACGCCCGTCCCGCTGATGGTGCCCGAGGTGGCTTTCGTTTGTATCGAGCCGTCCGGGAACCTGATGCCGTTGCCGGCGCCTAAGATTTGGATGCCGCCGTTGACGGCGAGTTTTGCCGCGGGCGCGGTCGTGCCTATGCCGAGGTTGCCCGCCGCGTCGATGACGAGCCGGAACTGATTCGCCGTCTGGTCGAGGACGAAGAACTTGTTGGCCACCCCGTTCAGTGCGGTCGAGCCGCCGGCCCCAGACTGCCAGAACCTCCCGTTAGTCACGTACTCGGTCGTGGTTAGAGCGGGGCCGTTCGTCGATTGCAGCCGCAGGCGCGAATTCGGCCCCACCGCGTGCAGGCTCTGCTGCGGGGCCGTCGTCCCTATCCCGACCTTGCCCGAACTCTCGAACATGACGGAGTTGCCGACCGTGTTGGTGGTAGTGAACTTGGCGATCCTTCCCGTGGTGCCCACCCCTTCGACGGGCGCGGCTGAGGTCGGGGCGGCACTCTCCTGCTTCGGCTCGGCGGTCACTTCTTCAGTCACCAGCACCTGCTCGACCCTGCGGCGCAGCTTGCCGCTGGAAATGCGGTAGCTGACCGTCAGCGTGTACGTGCCCGGCGGCAGCCTCCGCCCTTGCGCGTCCGCCATCGTCCAATCCAGTTTATCGCCGGCCAGCGGCCCGCCCTCGAAGACTACGTCGCCGGCGTCGTCGCTGACGACGACGCGCATGTCCAGCACGTCGCCCACGGCCGAGACGCGCACCCTGTCCTCGTCCGGCGTGACGTTGACGGTCGAGAGCTGCGGCGTCTGCGCCCGCGCGACCGCCAGGAGTGCGTAGAGACTGAAAGCGAGAAGGGTGGCGAAGCGCCCGGCTGTGGTCATGGCTGAAGGACTCCTCGGAAATAGATTCAAAACAAACTGCGGCTGCATGCGGCGCGGACGCCGGGGACAACGGGGCGAAGATTCGTGTCGGGATGTCGTTTGTCGGCTGGTGGGACGATAGGCCAAAAGCGGCCGCCGCGTCAATGGACGGGAGGACCAATTCTGCATTCACGACCGTGACGAACGAGTCGCGCCCGCCGGGTCAGCGTTCGGCACTTTCGAGCACGCTCAGGTCGATGACGGGCACGACCGGGGACACGTCCTCCAACTCACGCTCGCGGGCCGCGGGGGCGCGCAGTTGGGCCTGCGTGGCGTGGGCTTCGGCGTTGTCGAGCATGCGGAATCTGGTCTCGATGAGGTTCGAGACGCTCAGCCCCATGCTCGCGTCGAGCTCGCAGAGCTGCTCGGCGAGCGCCTTGTGCGAGACGCGCTCGAAGGCGCGGCGGAGTTCGGCCGCGGCCGCCTCGGCCCCGTCGGCTATGATCAACTCGAAGTCGTTGCCGCCGCGCTCCGTCCGGCTCGCGAACCCGAGCAGGCTCGTGCGCCCCTCGTTGTGAATCTTCCCCGTGGCGACGATCAGCAGGTGGCGCGCGTCTGTTTCGAGCTTGGTGTTTATCGCGCGGCGCGCGAAGGCCGGCGTCAGGTCGCCGTCCCTCATCACTATCAGGAACGACTCGTCGCAGACGCGCGCCATCATGCGCGCCTCGCCGTCGCCCGCGGGCGGCTCCACAGCGATCTCGCTCTCCGCGATGCCCAGCTCGCGCAGGATGGAGTGCAGCCGGTTGACCAGCCACGCCCCGTCCTCCAGCAGCATGTGAGAGAACTGCGTCGGGGCCAAAACTTCTTCCACCTTCTCGTCCGCTATCGAGGTGCCGCACTCGCTGCACCTCGCCTGGCTGATGGTCACGACCGCCAGCGCGTCCGCCGACGGCAGGCTGAACAGCGTGTGGCCGGACTTGCGGCAGCTCACCAGGACTTCGCGCCGCAGCAGCCCCGCCTCCGAAAGTTTGTCCGCCGCGAATCCGGGCAGCCCCGCCGCGTCCGCCGACGCCGTCACGGGGTAGCCCTCGGCGTAAGCCTCTTTGGCGCGGCGCAGGAAGTCGCGCGTCTCACTGTCCTCCAGCAGCTTGGCGGCGCGCACACGTTCCCTTGAGTTCTCGCGGCAGGCGACCGCAGAGAGAATGTCCGGGTCCTGCTTGACGACGAAGCGGACGAAACCGTCCTGAATCGCGGGCCAGTCCTGCCGCCACAGGGCGAGCGCGGTCGCGCCCTCCTCGCCTTCGCCGCCGCCCCCGCCCGCGTCGGCCTCCCCGACGCAGAGAGTTACCGCCTGACAAAAAGAGTTGAGCTTCCGCAGCGGCTCGGCCGTCCGCGCCTCGTAGACGATGCCGGCGCGCATCCCGGCGGCCGCCCCGTGTTCGCGGCCGCCGAACAGCAGGAAGAAGACGTGATCGCTGAAGCAGAAGATGTCGCCCCGGACGTAAGGGGCTTGCGCGTCTGAGTCGGCCGAGGCGGCGATGAGCCGCTCCATCTCTTCCACCTGTAGGGCGTCGTCGAGCGCCTGCTCGAAGCAGCTCCGGCGAGCCGAGCGGATGAGCGGCGTGAACCCTCTCTCCTGTAGCTTCTCCAGCAGCCGCAGGCGGCCCTCCTGGTTCAGCTCGTGTTCCAGAATCCTACTGGCGAGGAGCAACATGATTCTGACCTCCCGTTCTTGCAAACCGGCCCGCGTCTCAGTCGGGCGAACTGATGCTGACCTCGACCGTCTCCCGGCCCGATGACGCGGGCGAGTAGCGGCGGCCGCGTGCGATTCTGAGTGCGGTCGCCTCGTAGGCTTCCATGCCGGGGCGGTGTTCCTCTACGAAAGCCTGCGACACGCGCCCCCTCTCCACGAGCACGACGACCTTGATGGTCTGTGCGTTTGCGGCCGCGCGAGCGCCCTCGGCGGCCACGGCCCGCGCGCCGCCCCCGGCCGCGGCCGGCAAGACCGCGGCGAGGTCCCTTTTAATCATCCAGCGCGTCAGCAGGGCGACGGTCGCCAGGCTGACCAGGAGCGAGATGACCGCGCTGGCGATGAGTACGCGGCGGTTGCGTCGCCGCGCCGCCGTCTCAAGCGGCGAGGGCGGCAGGGCCAAAACCTGCTTCGGCGCGGGCAGCGCCTCTGGCTCGACGACCGTCGCGGGCATGGCAGCCGGCCGCGCTTCCGAAACGGCCGCGCCGCCGTTGCCCGTGGCCGCTTCGACATCTATCGTCTTCTCTTCCCAGCAGCCCAGCAGCTCGAAAATTACTTTCTGTGACGACTCGTTAATGGAGCGGCGCGGCGGCTGTATCAGCGGGTTGAAGTTGAAGGAGGCGTTGGGCTGGGAGAGCGCGACCAGCACGGCCTGTAGGCCGCCGATGGTGTTGAGCTGGGCGTCGACCAGGTCGCCCTCCACGAAATAGAGCGAGCAAGGGCTCAGCGAATACTCTATGAGCAGGCGGCCCGACTTGCGCTGGTGGCGCAGGATTCCGATCAGGTCGGCCAGCGGGTAGTCGTTCAGGTGTCCCGTCAGGGCTATGAAGTTCGTCCCTTGCATTCAGTCCCTCGAAACTTCGGCGCGGGCCGTCGCCCCGCTCACAAACTCCGCTCAACTCTTACGCAACACGCGCAGGTCGCGCTCGCCCACGATCTCCCAACGCGATCCAGCGCGCCGCCAGCGCAGGAGCTGTAGGACTTCGCCGCGGCGCTCGCGCCCGCGCACCTTGACAGCGTACTTCTTGCGGAAGACCATCTCGGCCGCGCGGCCGTCATCGGCGACGGTGATCTCCGGCTCGGCCGCGCTCACCTCCATCGCCTCCGCCCGCTCGAACGAGCGCGCCTTGTCGTCGCGGACGAACTCCCTGTCGACGTTGCGCGCGCGGTAGAAGACCTCCACCTCCGGGCCGTAGAACGCCATCACCTTCTCCAGGTCGCGCGCGTTCGTGGCGGCGACCCAGGCGTCAAGCGCGCCGCGGAGCTGTGTGCGGTCGTCCCCAGCGGAAGCGCCGGCCGCGCCCGGCGGGGACGACCCGACTATCTGGGCGATGGCCTGGTCGAAGTAGTAATTGATGGTCCGGTAGGTCACCTCCGTCGGCTGCTGCGTCACGCGGCCCCCCTCGTAGACGACCGTAGAGGCGACCATCTTGACCCAGTTGCCGAGCGCGTCGTACTCGTAGGCGTAAACCTCCTTGCCCAGAATCCTTGCGCCTTCGTCGCGCCGCGTCGTCTCCCTGACGTTGCCGCGGTCGTCGTACGCGTACTCCTCGCGCCCGGCCTGCGAGTCCCTCGGAACTAAGTAATAGGAGTTGTCGATTCTCTTGCCCTTGAGGTCGTAGCTCGTCAGCTCCAACAGCGCGCGCGGCTCCTCGACCAGGCTCCCGGAGTTGAGCGAGAGCTTCGCGACTTCGGTCCGCACCCTGTTGACAGGGCCGCTCAGCCCGTCCGTCTCCCTGTCGCTGCCGAGGGGGGCGGGCGCGCCCGGCCCGGCCGCGTCCGGCGTCCGCTGCACCAGGCGGTAAGAGACGGCGAAGCCGACGGCGAAACCCACACATGCCAGGAGAATGATGCCGACCGTTCCGGTCGCGTAGATTTTTCGGAGCATGGGGCGGCTCGACGGAGGCCCTCGGCGCGAATCACGCCGGGCCAAAATCACTCAACTCATACGCGGGGGGCACACTCAAAACGGCCGCGCGGGAAAAGGTCGCCCGAGCCAAAACGACGGCGGCGGCCAACATATCGGGCTCGGTTGCGAGCCAATATACAATATTTTGTAGAAAACGTAGTAGCCGAAATCCCGCGTGAGGGCGGAGATTTTCAGCTAGCCCGTGTTGCGCAGGCCGGCGGCGATGCCGTTGATGGTGGCGGCGAGCGCGTAGTTCAAGTCCTCGCTCTCTTCGCCCGCGCGCTTGCGCTTGAGGAGCGCGACCTGAATCAGGCTCATGGGGTCGACGTAAGGGTTGCGCAGACGGATCGAGCGCGCGAGCACGGGGTTCGTCGCCAGGAGTTCCTTCCTGCCCGTCACGCGGAGGATCATTCGGCGCGTCCGCTCGAACTCTTCCGCGATCATCCCGAAGACGCGCTCGCGCACGCGCGCGTCCGTGACGAGCGCCGCGTAGTGGTGCGCGATGGTCAGGTCCGCCTTCGCCATCCCGATCTCGACGTTCGCGATAAAATCCGAGAAGAACGGGAAGCGACCGGCCATGTCGCGCAGCATCAGCACTCGCCCCTCGTCCCGGTTCGTGAAAGTTTCGAGCGCGTGCCCGACGCCGAACCAGCCGGGCAGGACGTGACGGCTCTGCATCCAGCCGAAGACCCACGGGATGGCGCGCAAATCCGAGAGCCCGCGCGCCTGGCTGCGCCGCGCGGGCCGTGAGCCTATGCGCGCGTGCTCCAACTCTTCGACGGGCGTCCCCTCCTCGAAGTAGGTCAGAACTTCCGAGTCGTCCGCGACGCGCTCGCGGTAGAAGCGGAAGGCGCTCTCGGACATCTCTTCGAGCGCGGCCTCCCAGGCGCTCTCGTCGCGCCGCTCAGCGCCGGGCCGTGCCAGCGCTTCGAGCGAGGCCGCGACCATCAATTCAAGGTTGCGCTCGGCCAGGACCGTATCGGAGTACTTCCAGTTCAAGACTTCGCCCTGCTCCGTGATCTTGAGCGAGCCTGTGAACGCGCCCGCGGGCTGTGCCACAATCGCGCTGTGCGTGGGGCCGCCGCCGCGGCCGACCGTGCCGCCGCGCCCGTGAAAGAGTTGAAGCCGCACGTTGCACTCGGACGCGACTTCGTGGAGAGCGCGGTGCGCCTTGTAAATCTCCCACGCGCTCGTCAGCATCCCGCCGTCCTTGTTCGAGTCCGAATAACCAAGCATCACTTCCTGCCGGCGGCCCCACGAATCAAGCAGCGGCGCGTAAGCCTGTGAAGTCCACAACTCCCGGCAAATACGCGGGCAGTTGCGCAAGTCCTCTATGGACTCGAAGAGCGGGACGGGCATCAGCCCCGGATCGTTCGCTTCGGGCGAGGCTTCGACGCGCACGCCGCAGAGGCGCGCGAGCCAGATGACGGCGAGCACGTCTTCGGCGCGGCTCGCGCCGCTGATGACGTAACTGCGAATCGCCTCGGGCGGGAACCCGCGCTTCAACTCAGCCACCGCGCGCAAGGTGTCCAGCAAACCGCGCGTCTCGTCGGAAGGGGATTCGGGTAAGGCCGCGCCCGAGTTTTCGGCGAGACCGCCGCCGCCCGACAGTTCGCGCACCGCGCGCTCGTGTACGCGCGCGTGCTGGCGTATGTCGAGCGTGTAGAGGTGAAAGCCGAAGGTGTTGACTTGTCTGAGGAGCGGGTCGAGCAGGCGGCGCGCGACGGCACGGCCGCCGTTGGCTTCGAGGCTCTCGCGCATCAGCTTCAGGTCGGAGGCGAACTCATGGGCCGAGGCGTAAGCGTTCTGGTGCGCGCGCTCGTCGCGCGTCAGGCGCAGGCGCGCGAGGACGTAGTCCAGGTGACGCCTGTAGATTTCGTCTTCGGCGCGCGTCCTGTTCGCGGGCGCGACCTCCGGCATGCGCTCGTTGTAGCGCTCGACCGTCGCGCGCAGGGCGGGCGAGACTCCAACCTGCCGCGCCGAAGGGCTGAGGCGGTCCATCAGCTCGATTGCCGTCGCGAGGTAATGATCGAGGATGACCGCGCGCGCCATCTCAAGCGCCTCGCGCGTGCAGCCGGGCGTGACGTGCGGGTTGCCGTCGCGGTCGCCGCCGATCCACGAGCCGAAGCGTAGGAAACTCGGCAACTCGTCGGCCGCGAGGTCTTGTCCGTAGACCTGCCGGAAGGCGTCCGCGAACTCTTCGTAGAGCCGCGGCAGGGTCTCGATCAAAGAACCCGAGTAGTAGTCGAGCCCCATC